>CADAZU010000030.1 GCA_902792535.1 uncultured Bacteroidales bacterium | reverse complement strand
GCAAGATCGGCAACGGAAGTGACTTCCTGCAAATTGAGATTGATGTACTGCCGTTCCGCTTGTTTGACCGATTTTAATACCACGCTGCTTTTCCCGAAGCGGCGAGGACTGATCAATACGAGGTGGTTTCTACTCTCTATAAACTGACGGATGTACGCTACCTCTTTCACGCGGTCTGTAAAGAATTCATTCTCTACTATGGACCCAAATTTAAACGGATTTTCCATATAATGTACTATTACGAAAAAAGTCGTTACGAAAAAAGTCGTAATCGAAATTCGCTGCAAAAGTACTGCTTTTTTTTGACATGCGCAAGAAAAAATGCACTTTTGCAACAAAAAGAGCCCCGAAAGGCTCTCTTTGCTTGTCATAATACGGTTCGTGTCCGGTTTTTATTCCACGCGGGCGTTTTTGCGCACAGCTACAAACACCGCGAATCCTGCCGCCATGAGCAACAGAGGAATTACTCCATCGCCGAGAGGAAACTCGCCTTTCTGGCCCGGGTTGCTTGGAGTAATAATATCCTTACGAGGACCCGTGGGCGCTTTCGCCGGGGAATAACTGGTGCCTACTGCGCTTTGCTCTGACGGAGTGGTGTTGCTGAACGGCTCATATACCGTGCTGTTGTAGTTCGAACCGCTCTGCATGATCTGTTGGCTCTGAATGGTATTGTCCTCCGCCGCAGGCGAGAATGTCTGCGCATGAGCCAGCAGGCTCACGGCGCTTATCAACGCAATAATATATACTCTTTTTCTCATAACTCTTATATTTTATGCATTATTCATTATCTTTTTTATTTCACACTCGCGCCGCGGGCGTCAAACATCTTACCGTCCTTGACGATGTACAGAACGCCATCGATGAGCATCTTCCGGGCCGGGGTACTTGATACTTGGTCGCTTGGTACTTCCTCAATGTCCGTCGGGGTATTCTGTACCGGCGAGATCTCCATTACGAAGCGGCTGGTGTACTCGCCTGCCGTCAAATGAACGGTGTAGTCCAATGCGCTGAGGCTTGTGCGCGCGCCCGTCTCATTATCAATGAGTGTTACGCCGATACCGTCTGTGCCCTCCGGCATTGCGAAGGTATAGTCGCCTTCGGTGCTGATCTTCACACCCACAGGTACGACGGTGGTCTGCTCGCTCATCGGCAAGGTGTTACCGGCTGCCGGCAAGTAGTTCTCTATCAGGGTATAGATATTACCCTTGCGGCTGTTGAATTCTTTGGTGAGATCCTCGTTGAATACGAAGTTTGCACTCGCTTCTTCATCGTTGCTCAGTTTGACGAAGGTCTGGTCCACCATCTTCTCATTCTGCTGCAACTCCAGACGGAACTCTTCATACATCGGTTTCTCCGCATAGGTACGGCGTGCTACGATAGGAGACACCGGAGGAGTAGCACTTGCCAAACTCCAGTATAGATCACCATGGTACTGTACCATGTATGCATGCATCGCCTTGAACGGATAGGTGGTACCGCTCTGTACGGTGTACGAGTCATCCGTCGCATTCCACTCATAGAGGAACGGCAGATCATTGGTGTACGGGTTGGTATTCCATGTAATGGTAGCTGAACTTCCGTCAGAGGTCAGCGTATTGCCATAGTTCGCATAACTCGGCACACCGATGAGGTTCCAGTGAGCGTCTGCTTTGGTACGGTTCTTTAGAATATCCGTACTAGTGCCACCGGAATTGGTGCGGTCGATGGTACATGTGTGTTCTTCAACAGTAGTATGCGCTGTGGTCTGCGAAATAGTAGAGATATTGGCTGCAGACGGGAAGAACAGTTCTACTTGCTCGATATTGTTCGTCCAGAAGGATGTGTTGTTGTCTTTCATCCGGTCAAGATCTATAGCCAGAACATAACCTTTGCCTGCTTTCAGTTGAACACCTGCGCGGTTGGTGTACATTTTCCAGAAACCGGGGCTGTCCGCCCAATAACCTTCTAAGGCACGCGCTGCGCCGTCGTAGTATTCAATAACCCAGTCAACACCATAGGTGCCGAAACCGAATACATCGCTCAAGTTCACATCGAACGGGAAAGATATCCAATAGAGCGAACGCTCATAGATGGACTTCGGATCGCCTACAGGAGAGTGACCGTCAGCTGTACTCTTGTTATTCAGCGTCCAACGGTTGAATCGCATTACACCATAAACCGTATGTACCTCCGAAAGTTTACCCGTACTGGTGAAGGTCAATTGTTGCCCTTCTCCTTGGTGTTCACGAATAATCATGAGATCTGCATTAATCTCCATCGGACCTGTAATTTCACTGGAAGGCACATACGCCGTTACCAAACGGTTGGTCTTGAAGTCATAGACAATACGCATGGTATGCTTTCCGGCAGCCTTACCACCTAACAACTGAACAGAGTCTGCAACAGTAGAACCGGAACCACCCTTGAAATACTGTATATTGTTATTATATTTCGCGGTTAATTTGGCATTCGCTCCGGCGTTAACCTTAATCGTACGCTCATATACGAAGTTCTGGTCATCCACCAAATTAATCTCGTTGGCATTCAGTCCGGATATACTCAAAGCATTACCATTCTCGTCATACATCTTTGCGCTTCCTTCTAATACCAAGAATCGATCGGATACATTTGTTGAACCGCTGATGTATGCACGGCTGATTTTGTTGGTTGCTTGATCCCACATGAAGCGGATATTAGCACTTGCGCTGTTCAAACTTCCAGCTCCGTCATTTCCTTCTGCAGTAATATTTGCAATAACTGTTCCTTTATCCTCAACCAGCGTATCCGTGATACACATGCTATAGTCGTTAGCGATGCAGAACTTCACATTCGTACCGTTGGTTACCCAGTGTGCGTAATAATGGCTGTAGCCCGAGGTAGTCTCGGCGTAGTCTGAATACGTCATTTGGTGATCCAGCGTGCGGAAGTTCTCCCATTTGGTAGAACCGGCGCAGTCCGTACGGATGTAGTAGTTACCTGTGTAAGGTTCAATTTTCTCTACGCTGATGGTTTCATCTGCCTGTGTGAGGTGGAAATTATATACGCCTGAAGAGGAAATATCATTCAAATCTATAGTACCGCTTGGTACATCTGTCCAAGTAATCACACCTGTGCTTGCATTGATGCTCTCTGCGTATTGGAACTTCATGCTGGCATTGGCTCCTGTCGCTTTGCTGACATAGAAGGAAACAATGTCCTTTGCTCCGTTTTCCTTATGTATAGCGCGTGACTCATGCCACCAACCGGAAGCGTGTGCCTCCTTCGACCATGCTGCATCGTCATGATAAACCACGCGGTAGTCACCCACGGCAGCCGGATAATGCACGCCTAAAAGATATTTATAGCCACTATTGTTGCCAAAGGACAACGTGAAGATATAGTCGCCGGCAGCAGAGGTTCTGATTTTACCGCGCTGACCAGAAGTCAATGACCAGGCAGCCTCTTCTCCGCTGTCGCCGCTGGTCATGAATTTGGAATTATTACCATAAACTGTGCCATCTGCACTGTGAATCTCATATCCATAATCCCTTCCGGCGTTCAGTTCTACGGATAGAGCCATCGGCAATGTATAATCCGCCGTAAACTCAAATGGAATAGATTGCAGTTCATCCACTGTATTATATGTAGTACCATTGTAAATCTTTAGCGTATAACCTGTGTTCTCCGGATAGTTCATCCAGTAACCCTCAAAGTAGTATTCGGCTTTGTTGTTGTTCTTCTTCTGTGCAGTCAATCCTGTCAGCGGAACGTACATCGGCAAACTTGTACTGTGGTCTCCGCGACGAACAACCTGAATAGGATTCTCTACGGTATTACTAAAGAACGCTTTGTCATTGTCGCTGGTGTTATCCTCTCCACTATCAGCTTTGTTCATGTTGGCAAATGCAACATTTCTCCAGCCGTCCCAGCCTTGAGCGGTATAATCAAAGTACCAGATATTTGTTCCTGCAATCTGCGTCATTTGACCGTAATGCATATCCCAGAATTGTTTGTTATTTTCAAACTCTTTTCCTTTGTATGCACCGGTTCCAAAGTCGTCAGCCCAGTATTTATCAGTACTATAGAAATATACCCATACATCTTCCCAGCCCAATGTATTATTGAAATATAGCACATTCTTCTTGTTATACACCGCAGTCAGGGTACCGGGGTAGTTGGCTTTGATTTGGATGGACGAAGTAGTAGTGGTCGTCACAGGATCATCGGAGTCGTCATCCTTAATAGTCACACCGTCGCCTGCGTCCCAGTGGTCGAATGTATAGCCGGTAATCGTCGGCGGAGTAATAGCATTTTCGACTTCAGTCCATGCTAACGGACGAGCTTCTACAGACCCCGAAGCCTGCAGCGTTCTGCCGCTTGCATCTTGGTAGCGAACGGTTACGGTGTGGCTTCCTGCTACTTGGAAAGTAGTGGTGCGGGTGCTTAATACATCCTCCGGATTAGCAGGGCAAGTAGATCCTTTTGCTAATTTGGCTTGAATGATATACGTTGCACTCGCGGTCGGTACAGGGAATGAAACAGTATTGCCTTCTCGAGTAAATGTAGGCTGCTCAGGAAGCGGCGTTCCGTTGCTGTATTGCACTTCCCAACATACTTTTGTCGTTCCTGTCGGCGTCGGTTCAATCGTCGGAGTGATCGTTATCGTCTCGCCCGGAGCAATAACACTCGGAGCTGCTACCAGATTGGTAATCTCCGCCTTCTTGTAGTACGCGTAGAGTGTGGTTGGACTTTCGGTATCTTTGTCCCAGTTTGTTACGCTGACACCTGTTCCGTCATAGTATTGTGTGCCTGCACCATCGGCAGCGTCATAGAATCCCATGAAGGCCCATCCGTTTGCTGCGGTAGGAGGTGTAACGGATGTCATTGCCGCCGCGTAAGTCGCAGTAGTAGAGTTTGTAGCCCCCGTCTTGCTTCCATAACCGGTATCCGACTCATCAAAGTCGAAGTTTATGGTACAACTTTTAGGCACCCAATGAGCAAAGAGAGCAACCGTACCATCCTTGGTGGTTGTCAGATTATTAACATTCTGCCCCGGATCATATACCTTTGCGCCTGCTGCTTCAGTTGCCCAACCATCAAAGTTATAGCCGGTTCGGGTATAGGTATTCGTGCTCAAGTTCTGCGCTACATCATACGTGAATTCCTGATTACTCATCGCATCACCCGTACCGCCGTTTGCATTAAACGAAACAGAATAGTTATTTGGTGTAAAGGTGGCAGTCAAATTAGCAGTATTGCCCGTAGTGCCGGTGGCGGTGATGGTAGTAGCAGCGGCATTGGCAGGAGTTATAGAAATATAGTCGCTGCTCTCGCTCCAAATAGTACCTATTAAGTGATATCCGATTGCAGGAACAGCGGTCACGGTCGGATGAGTATCCACACCTGCCGAAACAGATATTACAGCTCCACCACCGCTGGTAAATGTTCCCTTTCCTGTAGGGCTGGCTACCAGATTGACGGTCGTCATGTTTTCTGTATAGGCCGGTGCTATAGTACCTCCGTTAGATGCAGTAGCAATGGATGTACTTGTTACTCCTTCTATTGTTGTAGAAGTCTCAAGAGTCACGTTTGATAAAGACCAAGAACTGAATGTATATCCAGCAGCAGCCGTTGCTGTAATTGGATCGCCTACTTTGACATACTGCGTTCCCGTTCCAGGAGTTATTGCACTACATCCTGTTGGTTGTGTGATAGTCACTTTATACGGAGCTACGAAACTCTGGACAGGGCTACTTTTGGTTTCGCCTTGTCCGTTAATTGCATAAGCTTGGTAATAATAGGTTGTTCCGGCTGTGACAGATAAGTTATGACTAATGGCACCTGTGTGGTCGGTTGTCCCTTTTTGTTCTTTAGTTCCGGGAGTTGAACTTGTGCCCCAATAGAAGCCGTAATCGGTGATAGCATCATTGCCGTTGGAACTGATACTTCCGTTTATCGTTGCTGCTGTATTGGTCACGCTTGTTGCCGCACTGGCAGTTACAGTCGGTTTTGCCGGGCAATTGACAGTACTATTCAAAGCCAGTACACCTGTGCCCGAAGCAATCTCATAGCAACCACCATCTGCCATGCTCGCATAGGTCTGGTCACTATTCTTGTTATTCGTATTGGTACCATCAACAAAGATAAATTTGTTGTTGGATGAATAAAGTACCACTTGTTTCCATTGACCGGAACCATAATCGGAAATTTGGTCATCCTCACCCGGGAATTCCGTATCTGCACGATCTCCATCCCAACGGTGCATGTAGAATGGATACCAACCGTTGGTGTTCTTTACTTTAATTGTCTTCTTTCCGTACACTTTAAGCGTTTTGGTGTCGCTATACGTTACGGCATCGTATGTCATAGTTGCTTTTACATAATACGTTGTAGTAGCCGTTACGGCAGGAATTGTCCATGCTTGTGTAGTCGAACTGGTAGCTGAACCGATAGTTGTCCAACTGCTGTTATCCGTACTATACTGATATGTTATATTTGCAGTACCGGCATTTTGACGACTTGCATTGATAGTTACTGTTTCGCCTGAGTTAACTGCCGTTACTGTACTTGCATCTTGAGTGAAGCTGCTGACGGCTACACTCGGAGTAACAGTAGATTGATAATAAATGGTTAGTGTAGTCTCTGCGCCAGACAAATCATCTGCACTATTATAGTATTTCAGTTTTACCCTCATCGACTGCTTGGTCGTTGTTGGGGTGATAGTTTTGGTTGTCGTGGTACTATATTCATCGCTTCCCCACTTAACATAGAGTACCGAGTTAGCATCTGTACTTGCTTGACTTCCCGAAACAGTAAAAGTGATTGTGTTGCCGTCTGCCACAGAGAACGGAGAACCTTCTGCTCCAGTGCCTGTTCCATTGGAAGTGACTGCTCCGCCACTTACCGCAGGAACGGCAATTTTCCAGTTTAGAGAATGTACAGGGCTAGTCAACATCAAATCTGGGTCGTAGTAGTAGAAAGACATAGTGTACAGGCCACTACCAAGTCCTGCCAGTAAGTTTACATTGAGGCCACTAATGGAATTTTGCTCAGTTGCACTATGACCTATTTTCGGAAAACACATAGACGGAGTTCCTCCATTCCAACCGCCTTTATCAGTCCAGTTATGGTTGTCTGTCGTATATTCTCCTATTGACGCATTAGTGCGATGAATACTGTATTTCAGAACAGTATTACTATTCCACAAATCCTTTGTTTCGTACATATGCGCAAACCATTCCTTGAGATATAAAGTAGTTATTGGGGCTAATGAATTAACATCTTTAGATTGAGATGAAGTTACTGAAGTTGTTAATCTCATTTCTTGATCCGAACCGTCATAATATTTAATACCATTTCCATAGGTAGAACTATACTCTAATTGAAAACCATAGTCAAGTTTATCTCCACTATCACCAGCTGATTCATTAACATAATGATCCCCATTGTTATAGGAATACCAACCAAAACCATTCCACTTATCCGTCCATTTGCTAGTAGTTGTCCAACTTGAACTCACACGCATGAAATAGACATACTTGGAACTTGCAGATGATGGCACTTCTGCAGAATACCATTCTGTCCCTGCTACTTGAGTCATTGCAACAAATGATTGATCACTAGAATTATCATATCCATAACAAATAGCAAACTTGGCACCATCTTTCTTCCAATCATCACTTGGATGTAAATAGAACGTTTTCGCCCACATCTGTCCCATTCCGAGGGTGAGGAGGGTGATTAAGGTGAATAACCACCGTGCTTTGGATTGCACGATTGATTTGAGATTAAGTTTTAAAGTTTTCTTTGCCCTTAAAGAGGCACGATTAACAACGTTTTTCATCGTATTTTTTAGTTTTATTATTATTCTGTTTTATATGTTATTTGGTGTTTTATATGTAATTTGCGTTATATAGATGTCATTTATGACCGTCGGTTGACCGTCGGCTCACCGTTGGAAGTGACAGCAAATTTACTGCATCCAAAGATGTTTTTTTAGATTAAGATTTGTTTTTTATTTGTATATTGTTTTTATTATTGTTGTCGTCGGATAATATCCAACCTAATGGGTATGACCGTTTATTAGTCGCTTACGCATAACACCAACTCTCAATCAGTTTGCATTAACTTGTTCCTTTTTTGTTGATATTTGTTTCTCGGTCATCGGTCGGTCTTCTCCCGGTCTTCTCTCGGTTGATGGGGCGAGCGAAAAGTCGACTCAAACTATAGGTTGACATAGTAGTGTATTCTTTCAACTTGTTCCTTTTTATAGTGATATATATAAAAAGCAAGACATGAGATTCTTCTCATGTCAGGCAAAAAAGTCAGGTATGCTGATCTTTAGTAAATTATCATGCTCTGTGGCATAATACGATGGATATACACAATATCATCTTCCACAGAAAAAAGTATTGCCATCTCCTTGTAGTTGATTCTTTTGATGTCAAACCCATATTGTGCGGACAATACATGATCAACCCGAATGGAGTCGGCTCCGGCTTTCAACGATTGAATCGTATCATTTATTCCCTTCAGATAATGCTTGGCGGTTAACGGAGCTCGAAACTTAAAGACAATCGCAAATCGCAACTTGTCCACATCGCTTAGAGCTTTTGATGTAAGCGAAATTTGAAACTGTTTCATCCTCACGCCTCGCGAATATCATTCAGACCATAAGCAGCCCCCACCTCGCGACAAAGACCATCATACACTTCATCCCACTGACGCATTGGTTGATTTTTCCAATTAGGATCAATCAGTTGAGTCTCATGGATTTCTGTCAATCCCATAAGATTGATATTAGTTGGGATGTATGGCATAGCCGTTGCCCCCTGATCTTTTGTAGGTGTTACTACCATAGTTGTATCGTTTTGCGTTTGCGACGCAAAAGTACTACTTTTTTCTGACATACACAAGAATTTTGGCGAAAATCTTTCTTTTTTGCCTGTTTTTTATTAAATCACTATGTCAAAGGTCGTTTATTCTCCGTTATAGCCGGAGAGGCTTTGCGCACAAAAAAGCGGCAAACCCTTTTTAATTGGATTTACCGCTTGGTGATAATAATTTTAACAATTATTGTATTAACCTCAAAAAGTCCTCCAAACTGATCACATCGACAGGAGGATATGATATATTCTTGAGGATATCATAATGGTGGTCGTTCGTAACAATATATCTGGCATTGGCAGCAATGGCACAATCAACAAACTTATTGTCGTCCGGATCATTCTGAATTAGACCAAAATTATAGAAAGGAGTGATAAACTCTACAAATCGACTGTTAATGATCGTTTTTATGATGGTCTCTGCTGTATCATGGTCTGTCAGGCGTTGCAAAATCTCCAAGTACTCCATGATGATTTCATTGGAGACACAGAGTGTGTTGCGTCCATCCAACAACGATTGCCATACAGCATGATAGCGGCTCCTCGATGGGACGCTTTGAATGAGACTGTTTGTGTCGAGAACGATGCGCATGCTCAATTTAATTGATGCAGATCCATCCGGTTGATTTCATCCAAGCGCGCCTGGTCGAGAGTGCCATTATCCCATAACTCATCCAAACGACTTTCCATTTTGGCGGAATAATACTTGTACAGGACATCTTTCAGCTCAATAAGTCCTTGTTCCGCGGTATCAATGGAAAACATCTTCAAAAGATGAATCTGAATCGGATTAAAAGTCGGCTGTTGTACGGTTGCTTCCATAATTACTTGGTTTTTGCGTTTTGCGACGCAAAAGTACAACAAAAATTTGGAATGTGCAAATAATAATGGGTTTTTTAGTCCAAAATTACCAAAAATACATTCCCAAATTGCAATTATGCGGTAAATCCAATACGTCAAAGACCACACCTTAATCAGGTGTCGTCTGGACTGGAACATATCAAAATTGCGAAGTTTTGGGAGTCCCAAACGTTGTCTTTCTGCGAAAGACGGTGCAAAAGTACACAAAAAATCCCACATTTGCAAATTTTTTCGCCAAAAAGCGCGATATTTTTTTGTTTTTGCGGTGGAGTGTCTATTATATGCAACAAAAAGAGCCCCGCGGGGCTCTCTCTGTTCGTTGTGCAAACTGCGATGCGGGTTACGCTTCGCGCCTGCGTCGCAGATAAACCGCGCCGCCGAAAGCGAATGCCATGATCAGCATCGGCAGCACGCCATCGCCGAGAGGGTAACTCTCGTCTTGCTCTTTGACTTCCGGACTACCGTCAAATGCTCCTTCGCGTCTGGGACCTGGGGCTTTTGCCGGTGAATAACTTGCTCCGACGGTGCTCTGTTCGGAAGGAACCGTATTGTCGAACGGCGCATAGACAGTACCATTGTAGTTCGATCCGGTAGTCATGATCTGCTGACTTTGGATGGCATTATTCTCCGCAGGAGCAGAGAAGGGCTGTGCGTTCAAGCCTAAGCAGACAAATGCCAATAATACAACTATTTGAAATCTCGTTTTCATGTGTTCAGTCATTTATTTCACTCCTTATTTTACTTTATTTCCACGTGCGTCATACATCTTGCCGTCCTTGACGATATACAAAATGCCGTCAATCATGACTTTGCGTGTTTTGTCTTTTGTGAAACCATCGGAAGTCTGATCCAGATTGGTTGTAACGGCTTGGATATCCAACTCCAGGAAGAAACGGTCATTGAATGTGCCTTTCTCCAGATCCACGGTATAGTCCTCAACAGCGAGGTTGGTACGTGTCTGCGCAAAGGAATCGACGAGCGTAACCGTTCCGCTGAAATCGGACGGCATGGAGAAGGTGTAACTACCTTTCTTGCGGGTAATAACGCCTACGGGCACTGTCGTGCTCTCTATCGGCATAATGCTGACGCCGCAATCATATGCACCTGCGTAGGCATAGACGTTCGGCAGGTTGGCATTGGTAGCCTTGTAGAGGTCTTCGTTCAATACAAAGTCCGCGGAGGCATTTTCCTGCAATACGACATAGGTGCGGTCAGCCATGGAGCCGTTGTAATTCAGATCGAGTTCAACGGTGTAGTTCTTCTTTTCCGTTTCTACACGGCGTGCCGCTACGGGAGCCGGAACAGAAGCATTGGTCCATGTTATTTTTCCTGCGAACTGTACCATTACGGCATGGCCGGCTTTGTAGGTAGTGGCGTCAGGATCGGATACGGTTGAAGTCAATGAGTTCGAAGAAGCAGTCCAATTATAATAACTCAAGGTAACGTCTCCATCGTTCAGATTTTTTGCTGTCAGCTTCGAGTTGTGCAGACTACCGATACCTATTACACGCCAGTTGGAGTCCGTGATCTTGTGATTCTTGTTCGGATCTTGCGCAAAAGGACGGTCGATGCGGCAGGAAAGGGAGTCTAACGTTATTTCTTTATTTGTTTGAGATAACGTACCTACCGTAGTAGTGGACGGGAAATAGAGGTACAGTTCTGAGATTGCTTTTCCGTCCACACTCCATCGTGAATCGCTGCTGTTCAGCAAACCCTTATCGAGCGCCACCATATAACCTTCATACGCTTTCATGGTGTTTTCTTCTTCTATTTCGCTATTCGGGTCCATGGTCTCCCAGAATGTGTCGGTGTCCTTAAACCAACCAATCTGCGCACGTTTGACCCCGTTGTAGCGGCGTACAATGAAATCTTTTCCGAAGGTTCCGAAACCGAAGATGTCTTTTACTTTAACATCGAACGGGAAGGAAATCCAGTAAAGCGATCTCTCATAACTTGCTTTATCACCGTCCGTCAAATCGGATTTCTTAAAGCCCAATACGCCATATACATTCTTTACTTGTGTCAGTTTGGAATTCGCATCTGTGAAGTTCAACTGAGTTGCTTGATTTTGTCCTTCGCGAAGCAACATGACATCAGCTTTGATAGGAATAGTTCCTGTAACTCCTGTACTCGGCAGCCATGCGGTAATCATATGATTGTTCTTGAAATCATATACCAGCCGCAGTGTTTGTTTGCCCGATGCTCCCTCTGCATTAATCAAGGTCTCCGATGAGCTTTCTGAGCCAACGAAGTACTGCTTATGACTATTGATTACTGCTTCCAGTTTGTATCTGGCGTTCGGTGATGCTTTTACATTCAGCATATAAATCCAGTTCTCTTGGTCAATAAGTTTTGCCGTATCATTGGTTAATGTGATTCCTTCGGTTGTTCCATTATCTTTGAAAATCTTATCGGGATCAGCGTCACGGATGTACAGATATGTCGCTACATTCGACCCTCCGATGTAGGAACGGCTGATTACATTGGTGGTGGTATCATATTCGAAGCGCGTGTTCGCCTCTACTTGGATCGTACCGTAAGCATCGGCATTGATGTCGCTTACTTTCTCTTCCGTCAGGGCTGAATTGTATTGGTTAGCGATGCAGAACTTCACGCTGCCGTTCGGTATGTACCGGCAGAAATAGGCATTGTATCCTGCGCCGGCGTAATTGGTCGGGTGCAAGGTGTTGTCAGCTTGCTTGTAATCCACCCATCCGCCGTTAGCCCAATCGGTGCGGACGTAGTAATTGCCGGTGTAAGCCCCCAGATTTTCATAACTCAAGGTGTACGTGTCATCGGATTTCGTCTGGGTAATCTTGAAGGTATATACATCGGTTTCTAACGAAGATATATCAGCATCGGTCAGACTGACGTCCGAGGCTCCCCATGTGATGTATCCTGTTTCGCTGTTGATATCATCGACTTTCTCCAGACTCAGTGCTGCCTCTTTGCCAGTAGCGTTGGTGACAAAGAAGCTGACGGTGTCCGTACGTGTGCCATCTTCCCTCAGGCGCGGAATAGCATCCGAATAGACGTCTGTCTTTTCTGCGTCTTTCGTAGTGCGCAGACCGTTGTACTTGATTCGGAAATCGCCTGTCGCTAACGGATAGGACACTTTGACATAGAGTTTACCGTCCGTTCCGCATTGCAGTTTAAAGACATAGTCTCCTTTGGAAATCAGTTTGATATTGGTTTTGCCTTTGTCAGGCTCGAAGTACCACCAACTATCAAGGTTCGAGTTGATGGAGCCTGTGTTGCCATAGAAGGTGCCGGCGTATGACACACCGTTCACGTTGCCTTGGTCGTAGCCTACTAATTCAAACTTGGCATCCGCGGCACCACTTACATGGAAGGTTGCTTCGTATGTATCCCTGCTGTCCGGAGTGGCGGTAATAAACGGTATGGTTTGTTGCAGGTTCAGTCCCTGTCCGTCATAGATACGCAGCCGGTAGCCAGCTTCCGCGTCGTTGTACTTCATCCAATAACCGTTGTTGTAATAAGCGGTTTGCTTGTTGTCGTGTTTGTTCAAATAGTTCGTTATGTAATTCTGTGGAACAAACATATTCATCTCGGGGTAGAAGTCGCCGCGGTAGATAGCACTTGTTTGATCAAAGTAATCTTTATTTGTTTGGTCACCATTTGTGAAAGAGATATAGTTCCTTGTGCTGGAAATACCCGGAGCGGAAGAGTAGTCATAATACCAAATATTTGTTCCAGCAATGTTCGTCATAGCACTTGCGTGCAAAATGTTTTTCGAGCCACTGCCTTTTTCGTTGTTCCAATAAGATCCGCTATAGAAATATACATACGGAGTATTCGTCCATGAACTACTAATAGCAGATTTGTCCAAATAGACAATACCTTCGTTGGTGAAGGTGGCGGTAAGGGTACCTCCGTTGGCAGTAGCTGTTGCTCTGGTGGACGCGCTGGTCGGATTTTCCACTACCACACCTCCGGTTGCTACCCATTCCTTGAAGCGGTAGCCTGCATTTGCGGTAGCGGAGATGTCTGTCGGCATGTAGCGCCCTAATTCCGTAATTGCTTCGGTCGCACTGCTGATAGTACCATGCTCTCCGGCGGTAATGCTACCTACGGTATATTTCGTATCTGCAGGGTGGGTGATGGTCAGGCTTGGAGCCGCTGTGTTGATATTAGTCAATGTGAAGACATAAGCGCCTTTATCTTCGGCATTCGGAGTGCTAATGTAGTCTGCATTTTCATTGTAGATGGTCAAAGTAGCAGTATTGCCTATCGTAAATTGTGCATCGGCACCTGTTGTTTGCCTGAACCACTCATCTGTGGAGACGCGATAGATACGGAAGTACTGTGCGTTTCCGGTTCTTGCGCCGTACGCATAGGTGGCGGAAGTACCCTCTACCTCAAACGGGTATTTGTACAAATCAATTCCCTCTCCGGAAGTCCAGTTGGCCGAACCGTTCAGATTGCCGCGCAAGTACCATTCCGCAAAAGGCGTAGCGCGTCCTGCGGATTCGCCGGAACCTATCGCATAGTAATAACCATTAGTAATGGATGTAATGGTTTTTGTCTTATCTCCATCTCCGTCGTCACTGAAGACCACTTTGTTCCAGTTGGCTTGTGCTGATTGATCTCCGCCTGTCTCGCCGTTATTATCTGTAAAGTAAGTAAATGTATAGTAATTAGCGCCTTTGTAGGTCATGGTGCTTGTGGCGGGTTCTTGTTCGGTTTTGGCAACATCGTCTTGGTAGAACATAGCCGTTACGGTGTTCCAGCCGAAGGGTTTGGCGAAATGCACGGTCTTGCTTTCGCGGTTGGTGTAAACCGCAGTAATCGTAGTGCTGCGTGTGGCATTGAAAGTGATGCTTCGGGTGGTGGTGCTGCCCGATGTGATGGAGATTGCATCGTCTATAGCCCAGTAAGCGAACTTCTTGCCTTCCGGCGCAGCGTTGGCTGTAACGGAGGCGGTCGTGGTAGCGGCTTTTGCGGTTACTTCTGTTGCCGAACCGCCTGTTTCTGTACCGTTAACGATAGTAATGGTATTGTTCAATTCCGTCGTAGCAACATTGATCGTAACAGCTGATGTGCCTTGTACGAAACTATAGAGGTCGCCGTTTTGGGAAAGTGAAACAGGGTTGCTTTCTGCATCAACTGCAGTAACGACAATCGTATAACCGTCCGTTGCTTGAATGGTAAACTGGCCGGTGCTCTTGTAGGCTACAGATGCATCTTGTCCGCTGATGGTATAGCCGGCCTCGTCCGGATAAGTAACCGTATAGGAGTGATAGGTATAGTTTGCCGTCAGCGTAGAAGCGGCAGTAGCGGTTATATGAATAGGGTTGGCGGTCAGTTCGCCATCGGTCTTTTCCATATTATCGCCCAATGTCCAGTCCACAAAGTCATAGCCTGCAATATCCGGTGCGCTGACAGCGTCTGCGCGAGTCGTGTTGGCTGTGACGGTATTGGAAGTCTGGTTGTATTCATCGTCCGGAATAAGAGCTTCGCCTACTTTGGCTTTAACAGTTACCGTGTGGGTCGGATACACGGTGAAAGATTGTGTAACAGAGTTCAAGAGTGTTCCTGAGCAACTACTACCTGCCTTGAAATCCGCTTTAATGTAGTATGTTCCGGCGGCATCCGGAGCAGGGAAAGTAACAGTGTTCGCACCGGATGAAGGATCGGGAGTAAAGGTTACATCTAAAGGATCCCCTGTGCATTCTTCATTCGAATACAGTCCCCAGCAGATACTGGTGGTTCCAATGCCGGAAGAGATAGATAGCGTCGGTGTGATTGTGATGTCCGGATGTTCATTCTGTACGGCGTATGCCGGCGAAAGCGCAATGCTGCTCAACTCCGATTTAGTCCAATGAGCATAGAGTGTGACGGATGCATTCTCCTTATTCCAAGCCCGTGCACTCGCAGCATTTTCATCATAATACTGCGTTCCTCCTTCTGCCGCATCGTAGATACCCTCGAAAAAATATCCATCTTTAGTGGGCTTTGAGATACTCGGCATCGCGACACCATAGGTGGCTGTTTCGTTGGTAATAGAACTACCACCATCTACATTGAACGAGATAGTTGTGGTCTTAGGTGTCCATGTCGCATAGAAAGTTTTATCGCCCGTTGAATGATTAACGATAGTTTTGCCCGTTACTGTTTTCTCCGCATCTGTGTACCAATCTCCAAAATTATAACCCGTCTTAGTCGGATTCTGCAATGTTATAGTAGCAGTCTCGTAGTTATATGTACTTGGGTTGCTAGCGTGATTAGTTCCTCCATCCAAATTATAAGTAATGGTATAGTTAGTCAATGCATAATTGGCTGTAGCAACTGCATTCTGTGCGCTCGGGGTAAAGGATGTACTGCTACTAGTTGCAGTTTCGAATGAACCATTAGAAGATGTCCAATTAACAAAGTGGTAGCCAGTGTTGGCACTTGCTGCTGTTACCGAAACAGATGACGAAGTGATAGTAGGACTAATTGTCGGTGCATCAGCTGCGGCTGTCGGAGTACGAGCCGCAGACAAACCATCATAGACGGTAATCCAATCGGAACTATTGTCCCATCCGGTTATTTCTACGCCGTTTTTTCCTGACTCAGGAGCAAGGTCGCTTGTCTGATTCCATTTGTTTTCCCAATTATTAGCAGGTGCACTACCATTCATACGACAGAAAATGGCATGAGCACATAAATTATTCGGAACCGTACAATACCAATAGTCGGAAGAACCTTCTTGCGTCATATTTACCCACGTACCTGTTCCATCTGCAAAAAATACGGCGAATCGTGCACTATTACTTTTCCAATTTGATGTAGGCTTTAGGTAGAGAACCTTGTCTTTTGTGAATAAAGGAACAGTAGTTCCCCAGTTTCCACTTTTGTCCCACCCAGTGATATTATATTTTTTGCCAGTGTTGCTACTTAAAGTCAAATCGTCAGTCTGGTTATATTTGTTGCTCCAATTGTTGTCTGCCTGATCACCTTTCATACGGCAGAAAATGACGTAGTAATTGTCAGAAGCAGGCACAGCAGCGCGATATAAACCACCTCCTACATCATCCATACTCACCCAAGTAGTAGAAGATTTTCCTGAATTCATGAAAGCAGCAGCAAAGCGTGCTCCTTCACTTTTCCAATCGCTATTCGGATTTAGATAAACGTAATCCGTCGCCCACATCTGTCCAACTCCGAGGGTAAGGAGGGCGATTAAGGTAAATAGCCACCGTGCTTTAGATTGCACGATCGATTTGAGATTAAGTTTAAAGTTTTTCATTGTTTTATATGTTTTTATGTTAATATTCACAAATTCTAATGTAAGAAATCTTGATAAATAAATAGGTTCTCTCCTATCTCTGTTTCTAATTTACCATGTTCCCTCAATGATAGATCACTAAGGATAGAAGCATACTCCGTAGTAAAATTATGTTGTACATCATAGGCTACAAGAGATATACTCAACTGAGATATACATTCATTTTTCCATCCACTTATATCATCAGAGATTTCTGCCTTAATGTCAATATGCATAGCAATATTGGTCTTGTGAATGTCTATTTCGCACAATTCCTCAATATCTTGTTCGGTTAATGAGTCTTTAGTAAAATATTTAGGATTATCAACAGAATTATGATATTGGTTCTGCATAGCCATCAATATTGTCTCATCCAACTCATCTCTTGAATCGGGCACTTGACCAAGACGCACATAAACAACTACTCCACATAGAGCATCATTATCATTCTTTAATTCTACTCTGTGAATAGAGAAAATTGCTCCTTTTTGCAACTTACTATAGATTATATCGGCCATCTCAGTATTGATTATTTATTGTTACTAAATACACTATACGTGTTATTTATTAATCGCTCCAGTTTCTCATATTTCGCCGTATTGCATGGATATAACCTAACTGCCCCTGCTTTCGCTCGATCGAACTTTAAACCTTTTAAGAAGTATATCTCAATAGTTAAAAACGATGTTCTACGTGGGCATGTTAGGGGTGTTGCAAATGGCGTATTGACAGCTTCAACCATTTCTTCTATTTGAATACGTGAAGTAATAACTTCTCGTTGATCTTTCCATCTCAGATTTTCCTCTAATTCAGCATCAAAGAATTGTAAACTCGTTTTACAAACTATATTTTGATAATCTATTTTTAATGCGTTAAGGATAGCTATATCTAATTCATCTTTGGGGTATTCGTCTTCTTCATATTGATAAAGATATAGTTCTTCTTTACTTCGCTTTTTGATATTCATCTTGTATGTATCGGATAAAGACCGCGTGTAGCACACAACGCCTCCAAAGAAGGAATTTTCCAAATAAAGTCTCTTTACAAAGCATATTTGCTTGTTTGACAATGATTTGATAGTTCTAATGTTCTCCATAATATTTTACTGTTTATATTATTTTTCGATTATTGAGGTTTACTCATATTGTCTTTAGTTAATTCCATATCGTCAAGATTTTCTAAATCACTATGTAGTGTTATGCATCCTAATGGCAATAAAACAACTGTCATAATACATGAGACCACAAACGCTATAATCATAGTTATTAACTTTTCTGGAATTACAATTTTAAAATTAGATAAACAGTTTATACCCATAAAAATAACTATCATTCCCCATATCACGATAATGCATGTCGTTATAACAAGCGCTACTTTGGTCGTAGACACATTAGCACCTTTAACCGGATTCAAGGAATTGTTAGCCTTTTTGTTTGCAAATACAGAGTATATTCGTTCGTCTTTACTTTTGAAATGTGCCTTTTCAAAATGGTGAATCAGTGTGATCCAATTAACTTCCCAATAAAAATATCCTTTAATTGATAAGAACGCTCCAATACTGATTACATATCCAAGGACTGCAATTAGTGCGGCTATATTTTTTGGATACAAATTATAAAATGCTACAAGTAATGCTCCTATAATCACATAGAACGACATCAACCACTTATTGAGGTTGTCGTAGTGGTAATTGCGAGCGGCTATCAGTCGATCATATTGATCGTTGATTGTCGGCATATTTTCTTTCTTGGCTTCTGCCATAATTATCTTGTGTTTTCAGCTTGTTCTTTTTTTATATGGGCATATTGAAAAAGACTATAAACAAATCTGACACGAAACTTTCGTTCCATGTCAGACTAAAAAGTAAAAAACTCTCTATAATCTAAAATAAGTCAGAATGCGTTCCTGTTCCAGTGAATAGTAGCACTAATTCGACATCATTCTGCTGCCATACCAGTAACCAATTCCCCTTAATATGCGCTTCCCACGAACCTGCGTAATCCCCAGATAACTTATGGGGTTTATAAGCCGGAGGCAGACACCCATCTTTTTCCAACAGGTGAATAACCTTACTTAACAATTGCATATCGTATCCGCGCTTCTTGCAGCGTTCCACATCTTTGCGGAAGGTCTTAGTCAATTGGACGCTATACATAGCCTAAATCCCTAATGATTTACACATCTCATCCGCTGAGTCGAATGTCTCAATGCGGCCATGTTTGATGTCGTCCATTGAACGCTCATAACTACTTTTGCGCACCCGAACTTTCGGAATGAGTTGCAAGTCAAGTTTTAAAGCCTCAAGATATTCCAACAAGGCTTTTCCGCTATTACTCCGCTCATTGATTGTTAATGCATAAGTTGCCATAATTTTGTTGTTTTTCATTTGACGCTGCAAAAGTACAACAAAAAAATGAGATATGCAAGAGTTTTTGCATTTTTCAGTCTTTTTCAGTATGTCAATGTTCGCTTTGGCTCGTTGTTATGCAGCGAGCCGCTGCTATTTCTTTCCTTTTTCCCGCATAGCACTAACTTTCAATCAGGCGGGCATTGCCCTGTTCTTTTGGGTTGTTATTGTTCTGATTGTACTATTCTTGGGTCGTTCTCGGAACATGATCCCGTGATGGTCCTGTTCTTATCCGTATATTAAGTACGGAACGATTATTGCTATACCGTACATTGAGTACGGAACGATTATTGCTATATCCGTGTGTTAGACATAATGAAAAAACAAGTAGATGACACGCAAGGCGCATCATCTACAAACAGATTAGGGAATATTTATTAATCGAAAATTACAAAAGTCGTTTTAGATCTTCCACAGAAGGCAGTACATTCCGGTATTGTTCGGGAAGTTCTTGAGAAGAACGGTAAGTTGCCACTCCCATCGGTTTTGTCATATCGCGCAGAGTGAACTCGACTTCCGTGTTATCCTTGTCCCTGCAAAGCAAAATACCTATTGACGGATTCTCTTCCGGTAACTTCACCAACGAGTCCAAGGCAGACAAGTAATAATTGAGTTTGCCGGCGAACTCAGGCTTAAACTCTCCCCCCTTCAATTCGATTGCCACTAAGCATCGCATTCTCCGATGGTAGAAGAGCAAATCCAATTTCCGTTCCTTGCCGTTGACAATCAAGCGATACTGCTCACCCATGAAAGCAAATTCTCCGCCAAGCGACATCATGAAATTCTTAACGTTCTTGACGATTTGTTCTTCAACATCCAATTCGTCTATCAGATCGGGATTCGGTATCTCCAGAAAATCCAAGACATTATCTTCCTTGAAAGTTCGCATCGCTACTTGACGCTGTTTCTCATCCGGAAGGGTTAATGCAAAATTGCTCGGCATCGAGCCATGCTGATGATAAAGGTCGGAAATGAGCAGTTGGTGAAGTTGGCGCTTACCGATAAAATCTCTTGCCACTTTTCTTATATAAAACCAACGCTCAGCATCGTTTTCGGTTTGCGCAATAATGTCAATATGCATCGTGAAACCAACCCTTAAAAACTGTTCTATATCTGCCGCGTCTAATTCGTTCGCCACTGGCGAACATTTTTCGTTCCCCAATTCGTTCGCCAGTGGCGAACGTTTTACAATAGCTTGATTTTCTGCGCTTTCCAATTCGTTCGCCACCTGCGAACGAAAGTCAAACAGCTCAATATGATCGGTAACAGGAAGTACGCCAAACATATTTTCTGCCTGCGGTTCAAACACCGGTTGCCAAGCCTCATAGAACAAACGCATCTTACGCATATTACCTTCTGAAAAACCTTTTAGACCGGGCATCTCTTGTTGTAACTGGTTGGAGATGCTTTTAAGAGCACCCGTTCCCCATTTGGCATTACGCGTGTTCAGAGAGATAAATTTACCAACAGAATAATAAAGCCGTAGTGTCTCCCCGTTAGCCAATTTGGCAGCACGGTAACGAGCAATACTGATCGCCTCGCGTATCTGCTTTACTTCATCGATGTAGTTTTGTCTGATTGTTTGCTCCATTGCGAAATTTTTCGCAAAGTTACAACTTTTTTACGAAATATGCAAGAATTAGATTAATAAATACCATAATTTTGGTGTTTTATTTCTAATCTGTTTGGTTTTCACTATGTCAAAGATCATCTTTGGGTGATTTACACGCATAAAAAAAGCGTGAAAATCAATTCGTTTTTCACGCTCCCATAGGCCTTCGCAATGCCCAATACCAGAAGAAAAACAACCGAATTCCACGCCGAATATGCAAACCGGTTCCATGCGGGTTACGCACGAAAACAGGAATTACACATCCCGAGGACATTCATTAATGGTTGCTCGCTCTGTACAAAAAGTTGCGAAGTTCTTGGGAGTCGCAAACAACGTCAATAAACGTCTTTATTTTATGTCTTATATCCACCCCATGTGAGAGACATTTCCCTCCGGCGTGGGTGCTTGTTTATCAGGAATATGCACTTATGCGCGCATTATTCCATAATAAACGGTGCAAAATTACTGCTAAATTTTCGAATTTGCAAATTTTTATCCAAAAAAAGCATAAAAATCTACATTTTTAAACACGAAAGGGAGATTCCGAAGTTCGAAATCTCCCTTTTTGTCCATCCGGCTGAATGCAATTAGATCCAGCGGACGTAGCAGAAGTCCATGCGGTGAGGCAGGAGCTCGTTCTGCGGATACATACGCAGACCGAATTTCATGCCGCCGGCATAATCCAGCTGGTACACGTTCTCGAAGAACAAGTGGCTGCCTTCGCTCTTGACCAGTTTCAGCGGCTCTACTTCGTAGAGTTTGTCGTTGTTGTGGGTCGAAGTGCGGATGCCTACATTGAGGTTTTGCAGGTTTTCTGATTTGTAAACCACCTCTATCTCGTCCCAATGCTCTACTATGTTCTCTTTCCATGCCGCGATCTCTTTGGCGATCTTGTAGTGGTCCGCCATCAGCAGGTTGTGACGTTTCGCCAGTTTGAAATAGAACTTGCTGAAATAGTCGTCAATCATACGCTTCATGGTGAAACGCGGTGTGATCTTGGTAACGGAGTTCTTGATATACTGGATCCACTCGGGGCTGTAGCCCTTGCTGTTCTTGGCGTAATAGAGAGGGATAATCTCGCTCTCTAACATCTGGTAGATAGTAGCCGCGTCGAGCTGGTCCTGGTGAGCCTGGTTCTCGTAGGTGCGGTGCTCGGTCAAAGCCCAGCCTGCGCCCTCTACATAACCCTCGTACCACCAACCGTCTTTGACGGAGAAGTTGAGCACGCCGTTCATCTGGGCTTTCTCGCCGGATGTACCGGAAGCCTCCAACGGACGGGTCGGTGTGTTCAGCCAGATATCGACACCGCTGATGAGACGTTTAGCCAGACGCATATCGTAGTTCTCGAGGAAGATGATCTTACCGAGGAACTGCGGCATACGGCTGATCTCGATGATTCGTTTGATCAGACCCTGACCGCCTCCGTCTGCCGGGTGCGCCTTACCGGTGAAGAGGAACTGAACCGGATAATTGGGGTTGTTTACCAGCTTATCCAGACGTCTCGTTCAGCGCGCGGACGATACGAGCCGGATCACCCTGAGTCTTCATCCAGTCCTCACGGAATTTCTCCTTGATATAGTCCATCATCTTGCGCTTCAGACTCATGCGGGTGTTCCAGATCACCTCGTCCGGAATGTCGTTGTACGGCTTCCACATCTCAAGGTTCGACTGGTCTGCCATCCATCCTTTCGGCAGATATTTGGCGTAGATGTCTTTCCACTCGTGGGCAGCCCAAGTAGGCATGTGTACGCCGTTGGTGACATAGTCCACGTGCAGCTCCTCGGGGAAATAACCGGGCCAAACGGGGCTGAACATCTTCTTCGACACCTCGCCGTGGAGCCACGATACACCGTTTGCCTCCTGGCACGTGTTCAGCGCGAAGACGGACATCGAGAATTTCTCGGTGTTGTCGTCCGGATTGACGCGGCCCATACCTATCAGGTCATGCCATTCGATGCCTAATTTGCCGGCATACTCGCTCATGTATTTGTAGAACAGGCCTTCCTCGAAATAGTCGTGTCCGGCGGGAACCGGGGTATGGCAGGTGTAGAGACCCGACGCGCGGACAACTTCTTTGGCTTGGTTGAAAGTCAGACCTTCCTCTTGTACCAAGTCCACCAGACGCTGCAATCCCATGAGCGCCGCGTGACCCTCGTTGCAATGGTAAACGTCTTTCTTGATGCCCAGTTTCTTCAACGCCAGCATACCACCGATACCTAACAGGATCTCCTGCTTGATACGGTTCTCCCAGTCGCCTCCGTAGAGCTGGTGGGTGATCTGGCGGTCCCATTCGCTGTTCAGTTCATTGTCGGTATCCAGCAGATACAGGTTCATACGACCGACAGCCACTTGCCACAGGTATGCCTTCACCACGCGGCCCGGATAAGGCACCTCGACAATCATGTTCGAGCCGTCTTTCTCTTTCACCTGCGTGATAGGCAGGTTCGCGAAGTTCTGCGCCTCGTAGTTCGCAATCTGCTGGCCTTCCGGACTCAGCGTCTGGGTGAAATAGCCGTAGCGGTACAGGAAACCGATCGCCGTCATATCGACGTTGCAATCCGACGCCTCCTTGATATAATCGCCCGCGAGAATACCCAGACCGCCTGAATAAATCTTCAGCACATGGCTCAGACCGTACTCCATTGAGAAATAGGCAATTGTCGGTTTCTTCTTGTCCTTCGGCGTGTCCATGTACGCGCGGAACTCGGCATAGACTTCGTTCAGCTGCTTGATGAATTTGGCGTCTTTCGTCAACTCCACCATCCGGTCGTAACTCAGAATGTTCAGCAGAACAACCGGGTTTGAATCTGCGCGATGCCAGGCCTCGTTGTCTATGTAACGGAACAAATCCTTGGCATCTGCATTCCAGCTCCACCAGAGGTTGTAGGCTAACTCTTGCAGTTTGCTCAGTTCAGCCGGCAGAGTAGCATGGATATTACATTCCTCCCACTGCGGCTGGTTGACATTACTTACTTTTACTTTCATGTGTATATATTTTTATTGAATTATTGTCTTTCTGGCACACATTTTACCAGGCTTCCCGGGGCATCCGGGAGGTCTAGTCGTGAAAAACGCCGCAAAATTACTGTTTTTTTTTGAAATATGCAAAAATTTTTGTAATTTTGCACCTGATATTATGATTTTGTGTACTTTAATTGACAATCTATGATAGACGAAAAAGAAATTCTACGCCGCAGAGACATGCGTGAGGCCTTCACTTTCACCATCGATCCGGCGGACGCAAAAGACTTCGACGACGCCCTTTCCTTCGAGGAATTGGAGGACGGTTTGCTCCGAATCGGCGTCCACATCGCCGATGTGTCGCACTATGTGAAACCTGGGACAAAAACAGACGACGACGCGTACAAACGAGGCACGTCCGTTTATCTCGTGGACCGCGTCATTCCGATGTTGCCCGAGGAACTGTGCAACGACCTTTGTTCGCTCCGTCCGGGCGAAGACAAACTCTGTATGTCCGTTATTTTTACTATGGATCGCGACGCGCGCGTGCTCAAGCACAAGATATGCCGAACCGTCATTCGCTCCGACGCGCGACTCAATTATGACGAAGCGCAGCAGATAATTGAGAGAAATATGCAGCAAAGTTCCTGTCAACCGATAGCGGAGGCTATAGCGACCCTGAACAGCCTTGCCGCCAAGCTGCGCGCAGAGCGGATCGCCAACGGCGCACTCACCATTGAGCAGGACGAGATGCATTTCCGACTCGACGAACACCACCATCCCGTGGAGATCTATTTTGAGCAACCCAACGAAGCGCACCATCTGATCGAGGAGTTTATGCTGCTGGCGAACCGTACGGTCGCGCGCGAAGCCGGATCCGGACGACCGTTCGTCTATCGTGTGCACGACCTGCCCGACCAAGAGAAACTGGAAGCAGTCAAGACTTTCAAACGCAAGATGGGCTCGCGCGTCTCTCCGCAAACGATTGATCTGCTGACGATTAGAGCACAAGCCAAAGCCGTTTACTCAACCTATAATATAGGCCACTTCGGACTCGCCTTCACCCATTACACCCATTTCACCTCGCCCATCCGCCGATACCCCGACCTGATGGTACATCGTCTGGTGGAGAAATATATCCTGACAGGCAAGAAATTGTCCCTGAGCCGCGAAGAACTCGAAATGATGTGCGAACATTGCTCAGCTTGCGAACAGGACGCCACCCAGGCGGAACGGGACTCGGTCAAGATGTTTCAAGCCCTCTGGATGGCGGATCATATCGGAGAAACGCTCGCGGGGCATATATCCGGAGTGACCGATTTCGGGCTGTTTGTGCAACTCGACGAATCCCGATGCGAAGGACTCATCCATATGGCGAACCTCAGCCCCAACGGTGAATACTGGCAGCACGACGAGAAAAACTACCGGCTCGTCTGTGAGGGGCATGAATCCTATACTATAGGCGATCCGGTAATGGTCAAAGTCATCCGCGCAGACGTCAATAAGGGGCAAATTGACTTCGAATTAGTGGAAAATAACGCCTTGGAAACCATAAATGACAAATAAATTTGCACAAATGCAAATTTTTACGTACCTTTGCAGACGATTTGACACAGCCATGCGGAAATTATTCGTTTTCATAGTACTTTTTTGTGTTTCTCTCGCTTGCGCGCACGCGGAAACCATAATATTGCGCACAGGTGCGCGCGTAAAAGGAACAATCGTCTTCCAGAACGAAGAGGTGGTGGTCGTGCGCAATGCCGAAGGTGCGCGATTCCAATACCCGCGCGCCGATGTGCAGGAGATACTCTCCGACGAAGTGGAGAAAAACGATTCTGCCAAAGCGTCCGAGTCGGACGAGGCGCAAGAGATCACTACGTCCAAGAAAGCTTCTATCCTTTTGGAGATAGCCGGCGGAGCAACTGTCATACCTTCGCAGTCTGCCGGAGGGGCGGTTTCAGCAGATTTGCTCGTCGGATCGCACCATATAGGAGACAAACATATCTTCATTGGAGGCGGTCTGGGATACCACGGCGTTTTCCTCGGAGCGGAGAAATATAATTTCCTGCCAATCCAGGTGGCGCTCCGAATGCCGATGATAGAGGCGAAACATGCGCCGGTATTCGGCTTCGGTCTCGGATATGGCATCGCGCTCAGCAAGAATTATCTCGGCGGTATCTATGCCGGTGTCGATCTGGGATACCGCTGCCAACTCAATCCCAAGACCGCTATAGCATTAGTTGCTTTCGCCTCTTTCCAGCAGGCACAAGTGCCCGTGACTACGGTGATAGAAGGCATAGAATTTACCAACCAATCCGGACGCAATATCGTTTCCTCCGGACTCAAATTAGCGCTATACTTCTAATGAAAAAGCAGCCGCGCGAATATAAAATCTCCATCTTGCTCAACGAGAGCGAAATAAAGACGCTGGATCGCTTTTGCGAGAAATACGGCGTCTCCAACAGAAGCCGCCTCATCCGCGAAACGCTCATGCGCGCGATACTCAAGCGAATAGATAGTGACCAGCCGACACTCTTTGATTAATCAATCTTCAAAAAAAAAACCTCCCATCGGGAGGCTTTTTCATTAACCAAGGTAAGTCATCAAGATGTGACTACGTTGACCGGAATTCAGTTTGCGGATTGCTTTCTCTTTGATCTGGCGCACGCGCTCGCGGGTAAGATGCAGCTCATCGCCGATCTCCTCCAGCGTCTTTTCCGGCGTGCCGATACCAAAGAACTTACGCAAGATGTCTGCCTCACGCGGGGTGAGTGTAGCTAACGCGCGGTTGATCTCGGTGGAGAGCGACTCATTGATGAGGCCACGGTCCGCATTAGGCGAATCTTCGTTGACCATTACGTCGATCAGACTGTTGTCTTCTCCCTCTACAAACGGCGCATCGACACTCACGTGACGACCCGACATCTTCAGCGTCTCTGCAATCTTGTCAACTGGCATGTCCAGTGCTTCCGCTAACTCTTCCGCACTCGGACGGCGCTCGTGCTCTTGCTCGAAACGCTGCAAAGCCTTGTTGATCTTGTTCATCGAACCGACTTGGTTCAACGGCAGACGGACAATACGGCTCTGCTCTGCCAATGCCTGGAGGATCGATTGGCGAATCCACCATACAGCGTAGGAAATGAACTTGAATCCACGAGTCTCGTCGAATTTCTCTGCTGCCTTGATCAGTCCTAAGTTGCCTTCGTTAATCAAATCCGGCAAACTCAATCCTTGATTCTGATACTGCTTGGCTACAGATACTACAAAGCGTAGGTTACTTCTGACCAGTTCTTCCAGCGCTGCGCGGTCTCCATTACGGATACGACCTGCCAACTCTACCTCTCGGTCAACCGAAATCAACTCCTCACGACCGATCTCTTGCAGATACTTGTCGAGACTTGCCGACTCACGATTGGTGATTGATTTTGTGATTTTTAATTGACGCATATATAATATTGCTATTATATTCTATATTATTCCCCTCTTATATTGGGGTCCCCGCAGATTTTAATCTGTGGGGAGAGCGGAGGCAATGGTCGCACCTGCGATTTAGCGGAGCGGTATCGCTCTTGCGATCCATTTGCCGAACGCGAGTGATCCGGTCGGGATTCGAACCCGAGACCCACAGCTTAGAAGGCTGTTGCTCTATCCAGCTGAGCTACCGGACCGCGCGCAAAAAGCGCGCAAAATTACTGCTTTTTTTTCAATTGTGCAAGTAATTTCGTATTTTTTTTGCTTTTAGGCTGTTTTTTAGAGCAAATTGTCAAAAAGTTGTGCCAAATCTTGCTTGCGGCACGCGCCTACATGACGATTTACCAACTCTCCGTTCTGGAAGAAAAGCATCGTCGGGATATTCATGATGCCGTACTCCTCGCAGGTGTCAGGATTGTCATCCACATTCAACTTGCCTACTACTACTTTGCCTTCGTATTCGTTCGAGAGTTCCTCGAGGATCGGCAGCATCATTTTGCAAGGACCGCACCATGCAGCCCAAAAATCTACTACTACCGGTTTGCCTGACGCAATCACATCCTTGATGTTAGCGTCCGTGATTTCTACTGTCATAATGATATATTTTTGATGGTTATTTTTTTCTGATTAGGTCTGCGCAGCAATATATCCGTCAGCGGATCTTCCAGATATGTCTGCACAGCGCGTTTCACAGGACGAGCACCGTTCTTGGTGTCGTAACTCTTCTCTACCAGCTGTTTGATCGCTTCCGGCGAGACACTCAACTGGTGTCCCCGCGCTTTCAGTCGCTCTTGCAGCAACCCTACTTCGATCCGGACGATCTTCTCGATCGTCTCGCGACTCAGCGGCTCAAACGTGACGACGCTGTCGATACGGTTCACAAACTCCGGCGGGAACTGCTTCTGCAAGGCTTTGATCAGCACATCGTGCGAACGCTTGCGATCCATCTCTTCCGCTCCGAAACCGATACCGTTGCCGAACTCCTGCAACTGTCTTGTGCCTACGTTGCTGGTCAGTACGATGATCGTATTCCGGAAGTCCACGATATGTCCCTGTCGGTCGGTCAGTCTGCCCTCGTCCAGCACTTGCAGCAGCACATTGAAGATATCCGGATGGGCTTTCTCTATCTCGTCGAAGAGCACGATCGAGTAGGGTTTGCGCCGCACAGCCTCGGTCAGCTTGCCGCCGTCCTCATGAGCTACGTACCCCGGAGGCGCACCTACCAGCAGACTCACCGTGTGCTTCTCCATATATTCGCTCATGTCGAACCGGATCAAGGCATCCTTGCTGCCGAACATCTCTTCCGCCAGACATTGCGCCAGATACGTCTTGCCGACGCCCGTCTGACCGAGGAAGAAGAATGTGCCGATCGGTCGTTTTGGATCCCGTAGCCCCAAACGGCTGCGCTGGATAGCGCGAACCACCGTATCCACCGCCTGATCCTGTCCGATTACTTTCTTGCGCAGCGTGTCTCCCATCGTGCGCAGACGCTCGGTCTCACCCGTCGCCACGCGCTGAACCGGTACGCCGCTCATCATGCTCACTACGTTCGCCACATCGTCGGTCGTGATCTCGTAGGGCGCTTCGCCCGGAGCACCGATCGCTTTCTGCCGCGCATGGCTGCGAGCACCTACTTCGTCCATCACGTCGATCGCTTTGTCCGGGAATGCTCGGTCGGTGATATAGCGTTCGCTTAGGTTCACGCAGGCGCGCACTACTTCCTCTGTATAGACCACATGGTGGTATTTCGCATAATGCTCGCTCAGCCGCTCCAGAATGTTGACCGTCTCTTCGGTCGTGGTCGGACGCACCTGCACTTTCTGGAACCGACGCTCCAACGCACCGTCTTTCTCGATCGATTTGGCGTACTCGGCAGTCGTCGTAGCGCCGATGCATTGCACTTCGCCTCGCGCCAATGCGGGCTTCAGTATATTGGCTGCATCCAGCGATCCGGACGCATTGCCGGCTCCTATCAACGTGTGGATCTCGTCGATGAAAAGAATCACCTCCGGATGGGTCTCCAGCTCTGTGATCACTTGTTTCATGCGCTCCTCAAACTGACCGCGGTAGGTCGTACCGGCTACCATCGAAGCGATATCCAGCGTCACGATGCGTTTGCCGCGCAGCGCGCCTGCTTCATTGCTCATGATACGCAATGCCAATCCTTCTACTATAGCCGATTTGCCTACACCCGGTTCGCCGATCAGAATAGGGTTGTTCTTCTTGCGCCGGCTTAGGATCTGAACCACGCGCTCGATCTCTACCTCGCGACCCACTACCGGATCTAACTTGCCTTCCTCGGCTTGGCGGGTCAGGTCATGTCCGTATTTGTCCAACGCGGTCGTGGCATTGCCCTTGCGGCTGCCGCGCTGCGGCTGCCAACCGCTGTCGTTCACGTCGCCCATCGACTCCGAACCGTCCTTCGGCATCTCTGTCGAATAATGAGGCTGGCCGTATAAATCAACCAACTGACCATAACTGATACCCCATTTCTCCTCCAGATAACAAGCAGCTCGGTTGATCTGCTCGCGCATGATGGCTAACAGCAGGTGAGCGGAATTGATCACCTCGGTTTGATACTCGCGGCTGATTCCCTCCGCAATCCGCAATATACGCTCTACCTGAGCGCTGCGGGTGACCGGTTCTGCCAGCGTATGTTTCTCTACGCGCAAAGTTTTGTCCAAATAACTCTTCGCCTCTTCCGGCGCAAACTCCGCCTGACGGAGTAACTCGTACGCAGAGCCTTCGCCCAAACGGATGATCGCCAGCAGCAGATGCTCTGCCTCCACCGACGAACATTTCAACCGCTCTGCTTCGTCGTGCGCGTAATATAATATCTTATTTAAATTTTGCGTTACTTGCATGTCTATCTCTACAGCAAAAATCGTGCTAATCTGTTTTTGTCAGTCTCCGTCTGCCAAAATGGCAATAATTTTCAAATCTTCAAATCTTAAATCTTTTAATTATAAAAGTGCCATGCTATTCCAGCCCGGAATACATCCCGATTGGTCGGATAACCCGGCATGGTCAGGTAATTCGTGTTGCTTTTCATAAATAAATGGTTCAGGTGTTGGTAGTGCGCGAAGAAGCGCAGACGGATGGACCGCACATAGAAACTGGCATATACGTTCATCCATGGATAGTTGCCCACATTCGTCTCCTGCTGGGTGGCGAAAAGACCTGTGCTCGGGCATAGCACCGGTGCATGGTAGCGCGTGAAATAGCGCAGATCGACTCCGATCTGGGCATCCAGAGCACGGAACCATGTGCCGTGATAATACAGCCGGTGTTGCAAAATTACCAGCGGAACCGGCATCACGCTGTCATTAGTCGATACCTGAATCACCGCGCGGTTCTCCAGATTGATCCACGGGGTGGTCAGATCCAAGCCTGCGTCACCCGTGATGATCTGTACATTGCCGTTGAACTGACGCGGCTTCCAGTCCGTGGCAGAGGTATAAATCGGATTGGTCTGGTTCTCGAAACTGAAATCAATCCGCGGCTTCAGCCATTTATAGAGGTAACTCACCGTTGCGCCGCCCATAAACCGGTAGGTGAACCCGAAATCGTTCTCCCACCGCAAATGGTTGGAGTTGAAATGGTTCAGATACCAGTTCGGCTTCTCGCTCTTGGCGTAAGCTCGTGCGGAGATCTCCAGCGGATATTTGCCTGCCATGAACCGCGTCTGCAACTTGCCATGCACGTCGAACTCGCCGATCTTGTAACCCAGCACGCACACTTGCCCCTCTACATGATACCGCACGTTCGCTCCGCTGTGTTTGTGGATCGCGCCGCCGACGAAGGTGTTGTTCGTCCATCGGTAATTGAAAATACTGTCCGCTCTGCCGGGCATCACGCCGCCCACACTCAGCGTGTCTTGCAAAAACCGCTGACATTCGTTCATCGCAAAAGCCGTGATACCGAATTTCAACTTCGTGTTATACGCTTCGCAGAAAGTGACCGCGACCGTGTTGCGGATGGTCAGCACGTCCGTCGAGTCATTCGTTTTGCTCGTGTCGTAATAGGTCGTGTCGTAGAAACCTTGGTTGGCGTTCTTCTCAATGTACCGCCTGTTGGAGTTGTTGGTCTCGAAAATATGACTGAAAGTCATCAGCGGAATATATTCCACTTTGATGGTGTCTTTTTTTACCCTCCGCCCGTCTTCGATCACCATAATCGAATCGTGATACTCACGCGGATTGGCAATCGAATATTGATTGTGCAGGTAGCCGCTCAAATACCGATAACCGATCATGGCATTCATCCGGACGGGCAAGTCTTCGGAACTCAGACTGCTGCTCAGCTGGCTCACATCCTGGATTCCGCCGTTGTTGAACGAACTCAAACGGCTCCAGCCGAAAGCGCCATGCATGCTGTAGTGCGCGCCCGTATAACTGCCCCAGACACTTCCGCGGAATAACTTGCCTGCCGTATTGGCATAGTGACCCATCGAACTCAGGTAGTCCATCTCCAGACCTAAATTCAGCCGCTTGCCGATATTGCCGGTGAAAAGAAAATCAATGTCGTTCTCCTCGTGCCCGGTCACAAATCCTTTCTTGTATGCCACCGTGGAATAAGGCGTCGTAGTATTGAAAAATCGTTGCTGCTGCGGCGTCACGACGTACGGCGTCAGACTCCATGCAAACGGGTCGTCTATCGTCTTCTTCCGGTCTTGTACCACGCGGCTCTCGATCGGCGAAACCAGCACGTTGCCGTTGGTCGCACTACTGATCGAATAGAGCTGCTGCACGTCCACGTCGTGGTAGTTCAACACCGTCGTGTCCTTGAAATCGATCGTATCGGCGACAGCGGTATAACCCGGCATCTGCCAGGTTCGTACCACCGTCTTCGTACGGAGCGGCTTGGCAGCGGCCACAAGGGTCGCTGCCAACAGCACTAATACTATTCCGATACGTTTGTTCAAGCGTTTTTATTTCTTCGCTTTCTTCAGCTTTGCCTGAAGAGCCTGAATCTCCTCCTCCTGATTGCGGATAGTCTTCAGCAACTCGTTCAACTCCTCGTTCTCGATAGTCGTCGGGTATTGCTCCTCTACGGTCTGCAGGAAATCGGACAGGATATTCATATAATTGATGAACGCGTCGTAAGCGGACTCAAACTGCGTCTCGCCCTGATCGATATGGTTCATGTAGTGCACGTAGTTCACGTCCTGCAATCTCAACCAGTTGGTCTTCAGGTTCTTGTCCTGGCACAGATGCACGCGCTCGGTCACGGCGTACAGTTTGTTCAATGCCTCTTGCTGCAAGTCGTTACCGGTATAGACGCTCAGATCCTTTGCCTCGCCGCTCCATGTCAGCGGATAAGGACTCGACAGCACATCTTCGGCACTCAGTTTCTTGGTCGCTTCAGCAGGAGTCATGAATCCCATCTCGCGCTCCAGCACGTAGTACGGCAGCGCTTTCAGGAAATCGAAGATACCGCTTCCGGCGTTCTGACGGATACCGAAGGTCTCCGCTCCAACCCAGATATTGATGATATCTTCGCCTTCCGGCAGAGCCTGCAACTGGTTCGCATATTTCTCTGCGTCGATCGGGAAATTGCCCCATCCCGGATCCGAGAAATGGAAACTCAGCTCGTCGCTCAATCCGGTGTTGCGCAGCAGCACTTTCATCTTCGGTGCACCCGCAGACTGATACATCTTGTTCGGCGTCTTCCAGCTGATCACATGCTTCGCGCCTTCTGTCAGAATGGCCTTGTAACCCATCTTGTTCAGGTTATAAGCCAACTCGTCGGTGTACAGCAACTCCGTGTTCCAAACCGTCTGTGCTTTCACGCCGAGGATCGACTCCAGCAACTCGCCCTGTTTCTTCAGCTGCATCTTGAATTCCGCCTCATTGTACTCCGACGCCAGCGAATAACTGTACGGAGTTGCGAGGAACTCAACGGCTTTGGTGGCGGCCAACTCTTTCAGAATATCAATCATCTCCGGGTTGAACTGCTCGAACATCTCGATCATCGTTCCGCTGATGCTCAGCGCGCAGTGGAACTTGCCTTTACTCAGGCTGATCATGTCTTTCAATGTCTGGCAAAGAGGCAGATAAGACGTCTCTACCAACCAGTTTACGTGTTCTTCGGTAGCCATGTCGTCGTAGTAGTAATGATCATGACCGATTTCAAAGAAACGATAGCGCTTCAGACGATAAGGAGCATGCATCTGGAAGCAAAAACATATATTTTTCATAATAACTAAATTTTCAATTTTCAATTTTCAATTTTCAAATCTTCAAATGGTATGATTTATGACCCCGTCGTAAATCTTACGCACCTTGAGTCCTGCGTCGGACCATTTGATGTTGTTCACCTCAGCCATTCCGAGTTCGTGCAGGCTCTTGTACATCGCCGGATATTTGACGATCGCGTAGATAGCGTCCGCCATCGCGTCGATGTCCCAGTAATCGGTCTTGATCGCGTGTTGCAGGATCTCTGCGCAGCCGGACTGATGACTGATGATCGACGGGCAGCCGACCTGCATCGCCTCCAGAGGACTGATACCGAACGGCTCACTCACACTCGGCATGATATACACGTCGCTCATGGCGAGCATCTCTTGTACCTGCTTGCCGCGCATGAAGCCCGGGAAGTGGAACTTGTCTGCGATACCGCGTTTGGCTACCAGATCAATCATCTCCGTCATCTTGTCGCCGCTACCTGCCATTACGAAACGGACACCGTCCGTCTTGCTCAGCACGCGTGCTGCGGCTTCCACGAAGTACTCAGGACCTTTCTGCATCGTGATACGGCCCAGGAAAGTAACCAATTTGTCTTTCCGCTCCGGCTTGGTGAACTCCTCCGGATGAGCCAGCGGCTCAACGGCATTGTGAACCGTGCTCACCTTGCGCGGGTCGATTCCGTATTTCTCGATCACCGTGCGGCGCGTCAGGTTACTAACGCATATGATATGATCCGCTTCGTCCATTCCGCGTTTCTCGATGGCATAAACCGTTGGGTTTACATTGCCGCGGCTGCGGTCGAAATCGGTCGCGTGGACGTGGATCACAAGCGGCTTGCCGCTGATATGTTTCGCGAACACACCTGCCGGATAAGTCAGCCAGTCGTGGCTGTGGATAATATCGAAATCCAGACTGTGTGCCAGCACGGAAGCCACCGCTTCGTAGTTACCGATCTCTTCGATCAGGTTATCCGGATAGCGGCCTGAGAAACCGACGCAGCCTAAATCGTCTGTTCCGATACGGCGGTAGTCATAACGGATGCCGTCGCGCAGGTGGTAATACTCCTCCGGACTCATCTTGCCTTCCATCCGTTGCTTCACGTAGTCGTAATTGACATCTTTCCACACGATGGGCACGCTGTTAGCGCCGATGATACGCAAGAAACTCTGATCCTCGTCGCCCCATGGCTTCGGGATGACGAACGTGATATGCATGTCTTCCTGTTCCGCCATGCCGCGTGTCAAACCGTAACTGGCGGTTCCTAAACCTCCTAAGATATGAGGGGGAAACTCCCAACCGAACATTAGTGCTTTCATAATTCTGCCTCCTTCTTTTCTTGTTCAGCTTCAGCCTGCTTATACTTTTTCAGCGTGTCCATGACGCTGATCACAGCCGCTACGCTCGGAGCGTAACTCATGCCGCCATGGCCCTTGTACGGCGGGTTGCCGTCGTACATCTCGTTCAGCGTTCCGATCGTCAACTGGTCCATCTCGGCTTCGAAACCGACCAGCAGACGCTCCATGAAACTGATTCCGCTGTATTTATATACGTTCATGTACGCACGCGAATAAGCCGCAATCGTGAACGGCCATACCGGACCGTTGTGGAAATTGCGGTCGCGCTCCTGCTGACCGCCGCGGTAGATCGGACGGTAGTCGCCACTCTTCGGACTCAGCGTTCGCAAGCCTTTCGGAGTCAGCAACTCTTTCGTACAGATATCCACCACAGCCTTCTGCTGTTTTTTGTCCAGCGGGCTGTAAGGCAGTCCGGCTGCCCAGATCTGGTTCGGACGAACCTCGCGGTTCTCGTAGTTGTCGATCACGAAATCGTTCAGATAAACGCCGTTCCAGAAGACTTTCACGAATGCGTCTTTGGTGATCTCCGCTTGGTATTCCATCAGGTCGGCACTCGTCTCTTTGCCCATCTCGCGCAGCATCTCTGCCGTGAACCGCATCGCGTTGTACCACAGCGCGTTGATCTCTACCACATAACCCGTTCTCGGAGTAATGGGCCAACCGTTCTCGGTTGCGTTCATCCATGTCGCAGGCCGCTGTCTGCCGTCCACCCAGAGCAAGCCGTTCTGGTGCAATTTGGCACGCGGATGATTCTGCTTGCGATACCAAGTGATGATCTCTTGACATAACTGACCGTACAGCTCTGCCGCCTCGCGTACCGTATATTTATGCGCGTATTTCTGCGCAGCACGGATAAACCACAGCAACGCGTCCGGCTCGTCCATTCCGGTCATCTTGATGTCGTGGATCTTGCCGGCCATGAACAGACGGATCTCATCGACAGCCGTCTTGTTGATGATCGCGTCCCAGTATTCCGGACGGTCGATGTCCAGCGTACAACTCGGCGTAGCGAAGAATGTGTTGCGCGCGTCGGCGTGGAACCACGGGAAACCGGCTAACAGATAGCATTTGTCGCCTTCGCGTTTGTAGAATTGGCTTGCGCTGTTCTTCAGCGTAGAGAACATGTCCTCCCGGCGGTTTCTACGCTCCAGCTCTTTCTTCCACGTCGCTTTTAGCGTGCTCGTCTTGCATTCCGTCACACCTGCGGCGAAAATGATACTCTCGCCTTTCTTCATCGGCAACTCGAAATAACCCGGTACTAACAAATCTTCTTTATACGCATAGCCGCGGTCGCGCTCTTTGCGATAAACGATATCTTTGTACCACTGCGGGTCGTGGTGGTATTCCACTGCCTTGCTGAACTGCATGTACAGGTTCGGAAAACCCGGGTACATCCGGTTGAAACGGCCGTTCTCGCACTCGTCCATGTTCG
>CADAZU010000029.1 GCA_902792535.1 uncultured Bacteroidales bacterium | reverse complement strand
CGGGCGACACGGGATAGCCATCGTAGAAAGCGACGCACGTAGCCGTCTCGCAGATGATTTCAACACGGCGCGACAACTTGCAGAACGGGCAGGTCTCGCCCTCCTTGCGCGGCAGCTTGTTGAAGTGATTGTATTGATAGAGTTCGTAACTCTTGGCCGCGTCTTTGTATTTGCCTTGGTATTGCATCGCCAAACCGCAGTTCAGGAAAATGGTCGAGTCCTGAAGATGGTATTTGCAACGCAGCGCATTCTGGTAACAATTGACCGCACGAGGATTATTGATATATCGATAACATTCTCCTTGCCTGTAAGCCACATAACCCTTCAGATCACGGTCTTTTTTGGCAGAAAGACGGCTGTAGCAGGACTTATAGATATCTGCTGCTTCGTAGTATTCTCCGATAGCAAATCGTTTATCCGCCCGTTTGATCCGTTGCTGAATGCTGCAACTCGTCAAGCACCCCAACGCTAAAAATATGTAAATGATTTTCTTAATCATTCTATCTACTTTGTCTAGTTTTACCAGTTTAACTAGTTTATCTAGTTTTCCAAACTGTGTACTACCAAGCCGCTGCGCAATTTCGGTTCAAACCAAGTGGTCTTCGGCGGCATGATATTTCCCGAATCGGCAATGTCAATGATCTGCTGCATGGTAACGGGGTAGAGCGCAAGCGCCATCTTCATCTCGCCGCTGTCCACACGGCGTTTGAGTTCACCCAAACCGCGAATGCCACCCACGAAATCAATCCGTTTGTCGGTCCGCAGATCTTTGATGCCGAGTATCTTGTCCAAAATCAGATTGCTGGAGATCGTCACATCCAAAACGCCGATCGGATCTGCGTCGTTGTATCGTCCCTCTTTGGCGGTCAACGAATACCATTTTCCGCCCATATAGAGCGAGAAATTATGGAGCGCTTTCGGACGCACTTCTCTGCAATCGGTTGAAAGCTCGATATTCCGGTATTCCGATATTTCGAAATCCTCTTTCAGTTTCTCCAAAAACTCCTCTTCCGTCAAACCGTTCAGGTCTTTTACCACGCGGTTGTAGTCAATGATATTCAACTGGTTATCCGGGAAACAAACCGCCAAGAAGAACTCATATTCCGGTCTCTCATCTGTTTTTGGGGTGGGGTTTTGCCCTTTCCTTTCCGCTCCGACTCCTGCAGCCGCCGCACTCCGATGGTGTCCGTCCGCAATATACATTGCCGGTATCTGCGCAAAGATCTCTGTGATCTTGGCGATGGTCTCTTTGTCGTTGATTACCCAGAACGTGTGCCTAAATCCCTCCGGAGCTGCCACAAAATCATACTCCGGCTCACCTTTCGTCACTTCTGCTACAATTGCGTCCAAATCGTCGCGATGCGGGTATGCAAAGAAAACCGGCTCCATGTTGGCATTCAGCGCACGCACATGTTTCATTCGGTCTTCCTCTTTGTCTTTGCGCGTCAACTCGTGCTTTTTGATTCGTCCCTCGAGGTAATCATCCACCCAAGCTCCGACCACAAGTCCGTATTGGGTTTTCTGCTTGCCTCCCGAGAGCGGATTGTCCGCCATAATCGTCTGCGCATAGACATAGTATTTCTCTTCTGGGTCCTGCACGAGCCAACCTTCGTGACGGAATTTAGCGAATTGCTCCACAGCCGCCTCATAGACACGCGGATCGTGCTCATCGGTTCCGGGGGCAAAATTGATTTCCGGTTTGATGATATGATAGAGCGATTTCTCATTCCCTGCGGCTTCAGCGCGCGCTTCTGCCGAGTTCAGCACGTCGTAAGGCCGGCTGCTCACTTGCTCCACTAAGTTTTTCGGAGGACGTATTCCTCTAAACGGTTTGATTTTCATGATATGGTAGTTTTTTGGGGTTTTAGTTCTTTTTCTCTGTAGTTGCGGGCTGATTTCCCATTGCGCACGTACCATTGAATACCGCGCCCGGTTCTACAACTAAGGTCTTGGTATGCACATCGCCGTTGATCTTGCCGCTTGCACGGAGCGAGAGCTGCTGATGGCAAGTAATCTTGCCTTCCAACAGACCTAAAATCTCCGCATTGCCGCACACAACGGTTCCTTTGATGCGACCGCTTTCACCTATTACTACTTTTCCGGAGCAATTCAGTTCGCCCTCAATCATTCCGTCAATACGGAAGTCGCTATCCGCTGTGATGTTTCCTACAATCTTACTGCCTGCGGTAAGTGCGTTAAACATCATACCGCTTTGTTGTTTGTCTGCCATAATCTATTAATTTTTTATGATTTATCTATATATATTTTTAATGATTTCTCATTCATTCGTCCGTACGGACGCAAATTTGGGCGCAAAGGTACAAAAAAAAAATGACATGTGCAAGCAGTGGAGAGAAAAATTATAGCAAAGTAATAGCAAGTTACCCCGATTATGACGCACTTATCTCGCACTTATCACGCACTTATCACGCACTGCGCGTTCATTGTCCTCATAAGCGCGCTATAACTATGTTATAGCGGTAGTTATTCGGACATGCCCGCTTTTCGAAGAAAAAATGCTTTTTTTCTTCGATTCTTATAGTATATATACTATGTATATATACTGTTTATGTATGTGATTTTTTGAGAAAAAATGCACTTTAGATAAAAAAATGCGCGCGCGCTTGCATATATAAAAAAAAAGTAGTACCTTTGCACGCAATTTGCGTTTTTTGAATCTAATTGAATACATATTGATATGGCTAAAGTAGCATTGATTACAGGAGTGACGGGACAAGACGGAAGTTATCTGTCCGAATTCCTGCTTGGAAAAGGGTATGAAGTACACGGAATCATCCGCCGCAGTTCGGTGGATTACCGCGAGCGAATAGCGCATCTGGAGGGCACGCCGCATTTCCATTTGCATTATGCAGATATGGGCGACTCCATGTCGCTTGTGAAGCTGGTCGGGAAAGTGCAGCCGGATGAGATTTACAATCTGGCGGCGCAAAGCCATGTGCAGGTTTCTTTTGACGCGCCGGAGTTTACCGCCGATGTGGATGCGGTGGGCGTACTGCGTATTCTGGAAGCGGTTCGGACTAACCATCTGGAGAAAACATGCCGCATTTATCAGGCTTCGACGAGCGAACTGTATGGCAAAGTGGAGGAAGTGCCGCAAAACGAAAACACGCCTTTCCATCCCTATAGTCCGTACGCGGTTGCAAAACTATACGGATATTGGATTATCAAAGAGTACCGTGAGGCGTACAATATGTTCTGCTGCTCGGGTATTCTTTTCAACCATGAGAGCGAGCGAAGGGGTGAGACGTTCGTGACGAGGAAGATCACGCTGGCTGCCGCGCGTATTGCGCAAGGAACGCAGGAATGTCTGTATCTGGGCAACCTTGACTCGCTTCGCGACTGGGGTTATGCGAAAGATTATGTGGAGTGCATGTGGCTGATTCTGCAGTACGACAAACCCGAGGATTTTGTGATTGCAACGGGTGTGCAGCATACCGTGCGTGAGTTCGCTACGCTGGCTTTCCACCACGCGGGAATAGAACTGCGATGGGAAGGCGAAGGTGTGGACGAGAAGGGAATAGTGGTAGCCGTCAGCCATCAGCCATCAGAAGTCAGCAGTCAGAAGTCAGCTGTCAGAATTGGTGATATTGTTGTGCGCGTCAGTCCGGATTTCTATCGTCCGACGGATGTTGTCAATCTGCTTGGCGATCCGTCCAAAGCCAAACGAGAATTAGGATGGAACCCGCAGAAGACTTCGTTCGAGCAACTGGTCGAACTGATGGTCAAGCACGACATGCAGAAAGTGACACGCGAGCACTTTAACCTCGCCGAATATCTGGAGAAAGGAATTGTGAAATAATGGAGAAGAATTCGAAGATTTATGTGGCAGGCCACCGCGGAATGGTGGGAAGCGCGATTGTGCGCGAGTTGCAACGCCAAGGCTATACCAATATTATTACCCGCACGCACAAAGAGTTGGATCTCTGCCGCCAAGAAGCGGTAGAAGCGTTCTTTGAAGCCGAGAAACCGGAATATGTGTTTCTGGCTGCAGCCAAAGTGGGAGGTATCGTAGCAAATCAGAATGCGCTGGCGGATTTCATGTACGACAATATGATTCTGGAGATGAATGTCATTCATGCGGCATGGAAGAACGGCTGCAAGAAACTGGAGTTCCTGGGGTCGAGCTGTATTTATCCGCGCATGGCTCCACAACCGATGAAAGAGAGTTGTCTGCTGACAGGCGAACTGGAGAAGACGAACGAAGCGTACGCGCTGGCAAAGATCAGCGGACTCAAATACTGCGAGTTTCTGAATCGTCAGTACGGAACGGATTACATTTCCGTCATGCCGACCAACCTCTATGGTCCGAATGACAATTACCATCCGGAGCACAGCCACGTGCTGCCGGCTTTGATCCGACGTTTCCATGAAGCCAAAGAGAGCGGGGCAGAGAGCGTTACCTGCTGGGGAACCGGAAGCCCGCTGCGCGAGTTCCTGTATGTGGACGACCTCGCGAACCTCTGTGTTTTCCTGATGAATAACTACAGCGGAAACGAGACCGTCAATGCAGGAACAGGCAAGGAACTGACGATCAAAGAGTTAACGGAGCTGGTGGCTAAAGTGATCGGTTACAAGGGCCGTATCGAATGGGATCATACCCGTCCGGACGGCACGCCGCGCAAACTGCTGGATGTGTCCAAAGCAACGGCTCTCGGATGGACGTACAAGACCGAACTGGAAGACGGAATCCGGCTGGCATACAAGGATTTTCTGGAGAACCCGATGCGCGCAGAGAGGTGATAACCCCTCCCGACCTCCCCTCAAGGGAGGAGAAAAGATGATGATGAAAGATTTTAGTTTGGACATATACAGAGTGCTCTTGGAGAGCCTGCAGAAAGCTGGATACGAGTTGATCTCTTATGCGGAGTATTGCAAGGGAATGAGACCTGAGAAATTTGTGATTCTCCGTCATGACGTGGACAAAAAGCCGGAGAACAGCGTTCGGACAGCACAGATAGAGAACTCCATCGGCGCACGGGCTACGTATTATTTCCGTTCGTCCGAGAGCGGAGCATTTTCGCCGGACGCGATCCGCGCTATCGCCAAATCAGGACACGAGATCGGGTATCATTACGAGGACATGAGTCTCAGCCACGGAGACGTGGAGAAAGCTTATGCGCATTTCGTGACATGGCTGGAGAATCTCCGGCGTTTCTATGCCGTCGAGACGATCTGCATGCACGGCGCTCCGACCAGCAAATGGGATGGCAAAGACTTGTGGAAACGGTATGACTACCGTACGTTGGGGATCATCGGCGAACCCTATATGGACACGGACTTCAGCGATGTGTTCTATCTGACGGACACAGGCCGCTGTTGGGACGGTTACAAAGTGAGTGTACGCGACAAGATTCCTGCATATCAGGATCAATGGAGTGCGCAAGGGCTCACTTGGCACACGACGCAGCAACTGATTCAAGCGGTAGAAGCAGGCAAAATGCCGCCGCATGTGATGATCACGAGCCATCCGCAGCGCTGGACAAACAGACGCTTCGAATGGTATCGGGAGCTGATCCTACAAAACATGAAGAATTGTATTAAAAAGATATGGATAAGAAATTGAATTTTGCATTAATCGGAGCGGCAGGGTATATTGCGCCGCGACACATTAAAGCGATTGCAGACACAGGCAACAACCTGTTGGTGGCGTATGACAAGTTTGATTCAGTAGGACGTCTGGACAGTTCGTTCCCGGATTGTTCGTTCTTTACCGAGAATGAACAGTTCGACCGTTTCTGCTCCAAGCAGATGCGGACGGAGAACCCCTTGAACTGGATCTCTATTTGCACGCCGAACTACACCCACGATGCTTTCATCCGTTATGGACTGCGACTAGGATGCGATGTGATCTGCGAGAAACCGCTGGTCTTGAATCCGTATAACATTGACAACTTGGTTCAGTTGGAGTCCGAGACGGGACATAAGGCCTATACGATCCTGCAGCTGCGTCTGCATGACAAGATCCGTGCGCTGAAAGAGAAAGTGGAGAAGGGACCGAAAGACAAGATCTACGATGTGGATCTGACTTATATCACTTCTCGCGGCAAATGGTACTACTCGTCGTGGAAAGGCGATGTACACAAGAGCGGCGGTATTGCAACCAACATCGGCGTGCATTTCTACGACATGCTGCAATGGGTGTTCGGTCCGGTGAAGAAGAATATCGTGCATGTGATGAGTTTCGACCGCGTGGCAGGATATCTGGAGCTGGAGAAAGCGCGCGTGCGTTATTTCCTTAGTATTAATGCCGAGTGCTTGCCGGCAAACGCTGTACAAGGCGAGAAACGGACATATCGTACCTTGAGTATCGACGGAGAAGAGTTTGAGTTCAGCCAAGGATTCACGGAGTTGCACACGGAGAGCTACAAGCAGATTCTGGCAGGAAACGGCTTCCGTATCAGCGAAGCGAGACCGTGTATCGAGACCGTAGCGGAAATCCGTCATTCCGAACCGATCGGCTTGGTGGGAGACTATCATCCGTTAGCCAAACTGCCGCTGGCTAAACATCCGTTCGGATGGGACGAGAAGAGATAAGTCATTTACCATTTGGTCATTTCCCATTTAATCATTTATTGAATGATAAAGATAAAAAATATATTTATTGCTGCATTAGTCGGACTTGCACTCTCGTCGTGTGTGACGGCGCGCAAAGTGAACTATATGCAGGAGCCGGACAAATACATCCCCCATTACGCGGACACCTTGAGTTTTGAGGATTACGAACTGCGAATCGGCGACAGGTTGTACGTGTATGTCTATTCGCTGAACGAAGAGGTGATGAAAATGTATAATTCCGGCGGAGGAAATGCGAGCCAGATGCGCTACCAAATGGGTAACAGCAACGGCGCAAACGGTCAGTACGGATCTTACGATCTATACACGTATTTGATCGATCAGGAAGGTTTCATCGATTTCCCGACAATCGGCAAGATGCAGGTGCTCGGAAAGACGACTCGCGAAGTGAAGCATATGCTGGAAGAGGAGCTGGGCAAACTGATTGCCGAGTTGCCGGGAGGCTACAGTATGGTCTCCGTGGAAGTGAATATCGTGAACAGGTCGTTCTCCATCATCGGCGCACAAAGCGGTCGATACATGATCAACAAAGAGAAAATGACGATCTTTGAAGCGCTGGCTATGGCCGGAGACCTGAAAGAGTTTAACAGTCGCAAAGAGATCAAACTGGTTCGCGAGAAAAACGGCGTGACGACAATCAAAACTTTTGACGTGCGGTCGAAAGATATTATCAATTCGGAGTTCTACTATATCGAGCCGAACGATATTATCTATATCCGCCAGATCCCGGGTTACAGCTTCGGAATCAACCATGTGACGACCGTGATCGGTGTGACCGCAGCCACGATCTCATTCGGTGTGTTTATCTATTCGATTGTTCAGACGGGTATCAACCACGTGAACAAACGAATCAACGGCGATTACGACAAAAAATAGGAGGGCATTATGAAGAAGATACATATCATACTTTTAGCCCTCACGGCGGTATTGATGTCGAGTTGCTACAGCCATCGCGTGATCGGCTATTTGCAGGAACCGACGAAAGCCAACAAACTGCCGGTGTACGACAGCGTGAGCTACGAACCTTACCGAATCCGTGTGAACGACGAGATCATTTACCGTCTGATCACAATGGATGCTACGATTTCAAAAGCTCTTGGAGCCAACAATAACAATGTCAACGGGCAATACGCCAATTCATACCGCGTCTATCCGGATGGAACGATCGATCTGCCGTTCCTTCATCCGGTGAAGATTGTCGGACTGACAGAGGCCGAAGCACAAGACACGCTGCGAGCGGCATTCCGCGAGATCATACCCGATGCGGATGTGAAATTAGCGCTGTATAACAAGTATTTCTGCGTAGTGGGTGACGCGCATTCGAGCCGGTATTTTATATATAAGGAGAAGATGAATATCTTCCAGGCTTTGGCAATGACCGGCGATGTGATGAATACCGGTGACAGGCGGCATATACGTATCATCCGTCCGCGCGACGGAGGTCAGGAACCGGAAGTGCTGGAATTCGATATGCGAACCAACAGTATCATCGATTCAAAATACTACTATGTGTATCCGAACGATGTGATCTATGTGGCACGAACGAAAGACAGTTTCTATAAAGTGCCGAACTATTCCGGATTTATCGGTCTGATAACCAGCAGCGTAGCTCTGCTGACCACGGTATTGAACTATGTGGCGTTAATCTATAAATAAGAACTATGAGCACAAATAATCCATATTACGCTCCGGGCGGAAATAACCCGTATTACGGTCCCGGAGGAAACAATTATTACATGCCAGGCGGCAACCAGCAGTATTATCAAGCGGATCCGCAACAGCAACAGAATAACGACGAGGATGAGGGTACGATGAATTTCAACCCTCTTGAGTGGATCTTCACCTTCCTGCATTACTGGTATCTGTTCGTGATCGCGTTGGTGATTGCGTTGGGTCTGGCGATGTTGAAAAACCGACGCTGGATCCCGACTTATTACTCCCAAGGCACGATTGTCATTAAGGAGAGCGGTACGTACGGAGGATCGGCTTCGGCATTGATGAGCGGTTTCGGCGTGGATGCCGGATTCAAGAATGTCAACAACCAGATGATCATGTTGGGTTCGTACGACTTGATGAGCCGAGTGGTGGATTCGCTGCCGTTCCTGAACGTCGAGTATATTACGCAAGGCCGCTTCAAAACCCGCCAGCTCTACCGCCAGACACCTGTCTTGGTGGAGCCGGCTCGTCTGGATCCGCGGGCGTACGGGGTGTTGTACCAACTCAGTTTTGAGGGCGATGGTACGATGCGTATTGCTTCGACCAACGAAGATGTACCGCTGGATATGGAAGCACGGTATGGCGAGCCGGTCTCCTGTCCGCTGTTCAAGATCACCATCTGGCCGACAGAGATGATGGTGAACAGCGGTAAGATATATTTCCGCTTCCGCTCGCATGAGTCGCTGGTAGATGAGTTCATGAGCAGACTTAAACTATCGTTTGTGACCGAAGGATCGACCGTCTTGGCGCTTTCGCTGGTAAGCGAGACTCCGCAGCGTGATTGCGAGTTTATCGACGAACTGGCGAAGATATATCTGCTGCAGAATCTGGAGCAGAAAAACGAAGTGGCGGAGAACTCCATCCGGTTTATCAATGAGCAGTTGGCAAACCTGCAATCCTCCCTTCGGGTGAGCGAAGGGGCGATGACCGATTTCCGTCAGGAGAACAAGATCATTGATGTCAATTCCTATGCCGGCCAGATCATGGGGTATCTGTCCTCGTACGACCAGAAGAAAATGGAGATCCGGCTACGAGAGACATATTTCGATTACCTGATCAATTACATTCATACCAATATTGAGAACGACGCTGTGATCATGCCCTCAACGATGGGTGTGACCGATGCGAGTCTGGTGAGTCTGGTTCAGCAGCTGAATACACTGCGTATCCAGCGCGGCGAGTTGACGGAGAAAAATGTCTATTATGCCAAGTATACCAAGGATATGGAGAACGTAAAAGCCTCCATCGAAGAATTGGTGACCTCCATGCGCGCGGCGATGGATATAGAGAAAGAGGATCTGCAACGCCGGACAAACGAAGCCGAGGCTATGTTGCGCACGCTGCCGCAGAAAGAGCTGCAAATGGTGGCTATCGAGCGCAACTACCGCATCGATGATAACTACTACACCTTCTTCCTGCAGAAACGCGCAGAGGCGGAGATCCAGAAAGCCTCCAACACGCCGGATAACTCGATCATGGACAAAGCGCGTACCACCGCGATCATGAATGCGAAAGCGAAATCAAAGACCACTTCAACGTATCTCATCATCGGTTTCTTGATTCCGATGATTCTGATTATTTTGAGTGAGCTGCTGAATAATAAGATCCGTTCGCCGAAGGATGTTGTGAAGCTGAAAATGTTCCGCCTGATCGGCACATTGCGTCATGCCAAGAGCCAGAACCCGACCTTGGTACGCGCTTCGCCACGCTCCAGTTATTCGGAGATGCTACGGGCAATCCGAACCCGCATTGAGTTTGTGCTCCGACGCAAGGACAAGATGGTGATATGTATCACTTCGACGGAGTCCGGCGATGGTAAGACCTTCCTGGCTACCAACCTCTCGGCTCTTTATGCCATGGCGGGAAAGAAAGTACTGCTTATGGACTTGGACTTGCGTAAACCGAATATCCACACCAAACTGGGAATGGAGAATGGTATCGGTATATCCAACTACTTGATCGGCGACTGTGAGGAAGAGGATATCTATGTACGCAATACGCCTTTCGGCTTTGATTTTATTCATGCCGGTACGATACCTCCGAACCCGGGAGAGTTGGTTCACTCGGACAAACTGGCAGATTTGATCAAGCGTGCCCGTGAGAATTATGATTTCATCATCATTGATACTTCGCCTATCGGTTTGGTTCCGGACGCCTATGCTGTTATCGAGCAAAGCGATATGTGTCTCTATGTGATCCGCTGTATGCAGACCAATAAATCGTTCTGCAAGCAGACTTTGGAACAGATGCAGGAAGTGGTTGATACTCCTGAGAAAGTCCAAATTATATTGTCTGATATTCCGACGGAAGGCCGTCACTCGTATGGATCCGGCTACGGCTACGGCTATGGCGGCTACGGCGGATATGGCTATGGCCATTTCGGCTATGGCGGCTACGGCGGATATCGCTATGGCTATGGATACGGAGGCTCTAATAGCAGGTCCAAACGATACGGTCGGCTCTATGGTAAGTTATACGGTGCACTCGTCAAGGACGACAAAGCATATCGGTCGTACTATTATTACCACCATGACGAGGACGACGAGGAGTCGAAATCCGAAGGAGAAAACAAAGATTAAAAAGAGGAAGGGATGCAGAAATGCATCTCTTCTTTTGTTGCCGGATGAAGGAACCGTATCTCTGCGGCATGCAGCATCAGCCGTTCTGCCGGAGCACCGCCATAGAGCCGGTCGCCAATAATAGGCGCATTCAACCCATCCGGATGTGCTGCGTGTACCCGCAGTTGATGCGTGCGACCCGTGAGCGGAAAAAAGTCAATAAACGTCCGCCCGTCCGCATATACCTCCCGCACGGAATAGCGGGTGATAGACGGTTTGCCATGTGCGCAATCCACCATCTGTCGTGGACGGTCAAAAGGATTCGGAAGCAGAGGCAATTCAATCTGCCCCTCGGAAGGAAGGGGTGCATTACTCTCCACGATTGCTTCATACCGCTTCAGTATATCCCGCCGCTGGAAATACGATTGCAATGCAGTGTACAACTCCGGCGATTTTGCCAATACAAGAATACCGCTGGTGTCCTGATCCAAACGATGTGCCGGACGAAGAAAAGCATATGCTCCTTGTGATAATAGGTATTCCGCAAGCGAGAGTTGCCCCTCTTTCCCGGGAACAGAAAGCAATCCGGCAGGTTTATTCACCACCATCAGATGCGGATCCTCATAGAGAACCTCTATCCGGCGGCACAACTCCTCAGCCGCAATTCTTTGCGGCTCTTCCATCTCCATGCCTTGCAGCATATGTCTCAATATCGGCACACACTTGCCGGAACAAGGAGCATAGAAAACACCCTCACGTCTCAGTTCATTCCGTGGCGGAGCACCGACCCAGAATTCAGCCAAAGCTACCGGCTTCAGACCATGTGCAAAAGCATATTGCAGCAATTTCGGAGCGCAGCATTCACCTGCTCCCGCCGGAGGGAGTGAAGATTTAGAGGATTGCGTGGCGGTTTTGGAGAACCATTCTTCTGCAGGGACGATCCGTTTCTCGGTCTGAAAAATGTCCAGCAGATTCTTTTGCTCACCACGGATATTAAGAAAATTATAGTTTGCAAACAGCAATCTTTGCAGTCGCTGAGACTCCTCGCGTGAATTACCTATTGGCAGCGATGGGCTCTCATATACCGGTGGCACAAAGCCCTCATGATAATACGATCCGTCCAACTGCGCAGAGAAGGCTGCCAGATAAGGAATGTCAGCTGACGGCTCCACAACCAGCACACCGAACATCTTGCCGCATTGGTGCAATTCGCTATACGGGTTCGCGCGCATGTATGCGTGAACCTTATTTATTATATCATCCGCAGCTTTTTGCGCAGCAGGATGGGGTGGAAGTGCAAACGGCGAGTACATGGTTCTACAAAATCGACTGCAAAAATACAAAAAAATTTGCACATATGCAAAAAATGTAGTAATTTTGTACCCGATTTATGCAAACAGCTTTCGATAACGATAAATATATCCGCATTCAGTCGGAGCACATCCGTGAACGCATCGCGCAGTTTGGCAACAAGCTGTACTTGGAGTTGGGGGGGAAGCTCTTCGACGATATGCACGCGAGCCGTGTGTTGCCGGGATTCATGCCCGACAGCAAGCTGCGTATGTTGACCCAGTTGCGCGATTCGCTGGAGATTCTGATCGTCCTTTCGGCGGAAGATATTGAGCGAAACAAAGTGCGCCAGGATCTGGGAATAACATATGATGAAGACGTGCTGCGTTTGCGCGAAGAGTTTATCAATCGAGGATTTATGGTGTCTTCGGTTGTGATTACTCACTATTCCGGCCAGCGTTCGGCGGACGCATATCGCCAGCGGCTGGAGAGAAAAGGGATCCGCGTTTACTATCATTATATCATCGAGGGCTATCCGCATAATGTGGAGCTGATCGCGTCGGAGGAGGGCTTCGGCAGAAATGACTACATCGAGACCACGCGTCCCCTGGTGGTCGTCACGGCTCCCGGACCCGGTAGCGGCAAGATGGCGGTTTGTTTGAGCCAACTCTACAATGAACATACCCGCGGCAAAGATGCCGGATATGCTAAGTTTGAGACTTTCCCTGTATGGAATCTGCCGTTGAAGCACCCGCTGAATGTAGCATACGAAGCTGCCACGGCGGATCTGCAGGACGTCAATATGATCGACCCATTCCATCTTGAGGCTACGGGTAAGACTGCGGTCAATTACAACCGCGATATTGAGATTTATCCGGTCTTGGATGCGCTCTTTACCTCGATCTACGGCAAGAGTCCGTATCATTCGCCCACGGAGATGGGAGTGAACATGGTCGGTTTCTGTATCAGCGACGATGAGGTGGTGCGCGAGGCATGCAAGCAGGAGATAATACGCCGCTATTTCCAAGCCCTTTGCCATCTGGCGAACGGCAGATGCAATGATGCAGAAATCAAGAAATTGGCTCTCTTGCAGCAGCAAGTGGGTATCACGACGGCATACCGCCGTACGACCGTAGCAGCGCGTGAACGCCGGGCGTTGAGCGGCGCGATGCACGATGGCGCCTTTGCGCACGCAGCGGCAATAGAACTGCCGAATGGTAAGATCATTACTTCCGAAGCAGGTGATCTGTTGGGCTCTTCAGCTGCATTGCTGCTCAACGCAATGAAGGAGTTGGCAGGCATTGACCACTCCGTGCGCTTGATTCCGGAGAAGATCATAGAGCCGATCCAGCAGACCAAGATCAGTTATCTGCATGGCCAAAACCCGCGTCTGCACACGGATGAGGTGTTGGTGGCACTCTCTGTCCTCTCGCTGCAGGACGAGAACTGCCGCAAGGCATTGGAGACACTTCCTTTGCTAAAAGGATGCCAAGCGCATTCGACGGTGATGCTGAAGGAAGTGGACTGGAAGACATTTAAGAAATTAGGAATAGATCTAACAACAGACCCCGCAAAGAAGTGAGAGAACTCGGGTGCGAATCCCGGACTGACCGGCAACTGTGATGGTCGCGAGACCTAAGTCAGATCGCTTACGCTTTGCATGATTGAGAAGTCCTCCTGGAATAGGACTGAACAATGACAAAACGTATATTTTTCATACTAATCATTGCACTATGTGCGCACTCTGTTTTCGCGGATAGCGAGGCAGAGGTAGATTCGTTGTACAGCCGCTTCCAGATCGAGGAGGTGGAGGTCACGGCGCGTGCGCTTTCGAAAGATGTGATTGTGCCGCAGACCCTCAAAGGAGCGGAGCTGCAGCGGCTCAATGCCCTTTCCGTGGCAGACGCGCTGCGCTATTTCTCCGGTGTGCAGCTGAAAGACTACGGCGGAGTGGGAGGTATCAAGACCATCAATGTGCGCTCCATGGGAAGCCAGCATACCGCGGTCTATTACAACGGCGTGCAACTGGGTAATGCACAGAACGGGCAAGTGGACTTGGGGCGTTTCTCGCTGGATAATATGGAGGAGATACAGCTCTTCAATGGTCAGAAATCCGATATTTTTCAGTCCGCCCGCGAGTTCGGTTCTGCCGGCAACGTATATCTGACTACTCGCAAACCCTATTTTAAGCCGGACGAGAAAGTGCATGTACGCGGACAGATGCGCTTTGGTTCGTTTGCGCTGGCTAATCCCAATATCGGTGTGGATGTGAAACTGACCGAAGCGCTCTCGCTGACGCTGGATGCCGAGTACGTCTATTCGGACGGCAAGTATCCCTTCCGCTATCGGAGAGTTCTTCCCACGGGCGAGACCGCCTATGACACGACCGCTATCCGCCAGAACGGCGACGTCAATGCTGTGCGGGCGGAAGTGGGATTGCACCATTATTATCGCACGACGGGCTTCTGGCGCGTGCATGCGTATAATTACTATTCCGAGCGCGGTGTGCCGGGCGCGATCGTCAATAATGTGTGGCGGAATGGCGAGCGTCTCTGGGATCGCAATTCCTTTGTCCAAGCGCAGTGGCAGGACGAGTGGTTTGGTCGCTGGAGCACGCGCCTGCTGGCTAAATACGCCAACGACTACACCCATTATAAGAACTACGACGAGCGCCTGCTGCCTTCCAATAACGAATACACCCAGCAAGAGGTCTATCTCTCGCTGGCAAACAAAGTGCAGGTCTTCAATTGGTGGGATCTGTCCTTGGCGTACGACTACCAGTATAACTCGCTCAACAGGCTGAATCTGCTGCTGGACGACGGACCGGAGTTTTTCCTGCGACACTCACATTGGCTCTCGGCAGCGACTGCGTTTAATATCAAGGAATACCTGCGAATGCAGGCTTCCGTGCTGATGACTGCGGTCGATCGCAATACGCCGCGGGTCACTCCGGGAGTGTTCTTCTCGTTCCGTCCTTATCCGGCTATCGACCTGAGTATCAATGCGTTCTATAAGCAGAGCTATCGCTATCCGACTTTTAATGACCTTTATTATACGGACCTCGGCAATGCCTCTCTTCGTCCGGAGTTGGCGCGACAGCATTCCGTTGAATTGGCATATCGTGTCAGCCATAAATGGCTGACTGCAAATATCTCCGCGTCTTATTATTACAACCGCGTGACGGATAAGATCATTGCGTATCCGAAGGGTCAGCAGTTCCGATGGACGATGTTGAACCTCGGAACAGTGAAGATCAACGGAGTGGACGCCAAAGCGGACATGTCGCTCTTCCTGCCGCTGCGTTTTGTGCTGCGCGGACGACTCAATTACACGTACCAGACAGCAATCGATGTGACGAATCCCAATGATACCTATTACGGGCACCAGATCCCTTATATTCCTTGGCATAGCGGGAGTGTGGTAGTCGGGCTGGATTGGCAAAGCAAACGCGGCGACCACTATGGACTGAACTATTCGTTCATCTACGTCGGCGAGCGCTACAGCCAGCAGGAGAACATCATTTACAACCACGTGCAGCCGTGGTACACCCACGACTTGTCGATTTATGGAGAGTGGGGAATCAAACGCTGGTGGCTGAAAGCCAATTTAGAGATTAATAACTTGCTCGGGCAGGATTACGAAGTAATCCAGAACTACCCGATGCCAAAACAAAATGTACGATGCACATTAGCCGTAAGATATTGAGCAATATCCTGAATGTAGTACTTTGTACTTTGTCACTTAGTCACTTCTCGTGCCGTCACGACGAGGTGGTCTATCCCACGATCGGCACGCATGTGACGGACGAAGTGCGTGAGGGAGGTCTGTATGTCCTTTGTGAAGGGAATATGGGTTCTAACAAAGCGCGTTTGGACTACATCAACCTCCATTCCGGCGAGTATTACGCCAATTGGTATGGCTCGCAAAACCCGCGTCAGTTGAAGGAATTAGGCGATGTCGGCAATGATATCCAAGCCTATGGAGGACGGCTCTATGCGGTAATTAACTGCTCGCATAAGGTGGAAGTGATGGACAGGAAAGCGCGACATATTGGTCAAGTGGACATTCCCAACTGCCGCTATCTGGCGTTCAAAGGTGATAAGATGTACGTGAGTGCTTATGTCGGTTCGGTGGCAACGCCGGAACTGCTTGGTTCGGTCTTTGAGGTGGATACCGCTACGCTGGAAATCACTCGCGAAGTGAAAGTCGGTCACCAGCCGGACGAACTATGCATAGTGGACGACAAACTCTATGTCGTCAACTCCGGCGGATATATCACCAACCGCCATGACAGCACGCTTTCCGTCATTGATCTGCCGTCCTTCACGGAGACCGAGAAAATCACCGTGGGACCGAACCCGCAGCGGGTAAGAGTCGATAACAGTGGCAAATTGTGGGTATGTACAGATAGTTACCTGTCAATCCTAGACTTTATTCATGAAAAAAAGCAATTAACATTGCACGCTTCCAATATCTCCATCAATGGTTCAACTGCCTATGTGATTGATAAAGAGCAACATAAGTTGCGTGCTTTTTCGACCATTGACTTCGAGGAGTTGGATCAGCCGATAGATATCAGCAGCTACGAAAACCCGTACGGTCTCTTGGCAACGAATGATGTGATTTATATCACGGACGCGAAGAATTATGTCTCTTCCGGCGTGCTGCATTGCTACGGCTATGACGGCAAGGAGCATTGGAGAGCCCAGACGGGCGATATTCCGGGGCATTTATGCCGCGTGAGCGGAGCATATGAACTCCACCCAGACACGACGAAGCAGGACACGGCAAAAGCCTTTTCTCCATATATCACGCGTGTGTATGAGTACCTGCCGGCGATGGGGCAGTTTGTGAACGTGCTCCCCAAATACGAAGAAGGAGACGATGCGGAAGCCATGTGCCGCAAATGCGAACAAGCGATCGCCAACAATGCCGGAGGCATGATCTGTTTAGGCGGATGGGGTGGATACGTCACTTTCGGTTTTGACCATGCCGTGGAGAACAAGGAGGGCTATGACCTGCGGATTCTCGGAAATGCCTTTCTGATGAGCGGCAATGAGGCGTACGGCAGCAGCGAACCCGGTATTGTGATGGTCAGCCGTGATGACAACAAAAACGGTCTGCCGGACGATAAATGGTATGAACTGAAGGGATCCATGTACGACGATCCAACGACGCAACACCATGTGTCAAAAACTTATACACGCGAGAGCGATACGATACGCAATGCCTTCCATAAACAGCCTTATTACCCGCAATGGATAGAGGCGGAAAGTATCACGTTCACGGGCGCACGCCTTGCCCCGTTGACCGAAAAAATCAGCGAGCAGAGCGTACAGCGTATCTTGGATTTCGGATATGTGGACAACAAGCCCAACACGGACAAGGAAGGGACAAGTTTTGATATATCGTGGGCTGTAGATGCGGACGGCAAATCTATTTCACTGCCATGCATAGATTTCGTCCGTATCTACACTGCGGTAGATGAAGCATATGATGCTACCGGCGAACTCAGTACAGAGGTTACCGGAGCGATTGACTTGCATATCGAATAGTGCGTATAACACTTATTATAATTAACAACAATTATTAACAATTTAAAAAAACAAAGAGTTATGAAAAAATCATTTCTTTTCGTAGCAGCATTGGCGTTGACCTTCGCTGCTTGCCAGCCGCGCACAGACGTGGAGAACAACACTATCGCTACCTTTGAGGAGGCGGCCATTACTCCTGCGGCCATTGAGAGTACCTTCAAGTATTCCAATGACACACTTGCGTTCCTGCAAAGCGGTAACTTTGAGATCCAGCAAACCGTTAGTTGGGGAGGTATGATGACAGCAGGAGGCGTTGTTTCCAACCAAACAACAACAGATGTTAAAAACGGCTATGCCGATGCTTATAAATCGGCTGCAGGAGGTGCTTTTGCAGGCAAGAACTACCTCGTTTGGTACTCTGATTCGTATTCGCCGAACGTCATTAAACTGACCAAGGCAGCAACGGTTCCGGGCATGTACGTTTGCAATACTGCGCTGGTGGAATCCATGATTAAATTGGGAGATGGAATGTCCTCTGTTGTCGGTGGCTTCACCGAGAACGACCATCTTCTGCTGACCATTGGCGGTTCGCTGGAGGGTAAGGAAGTAAACAGCACGGTTGAGTTCTATCTGGCGAAGGGAACAAACATTGTAAATCAATGGACTTATGTGGACCTGAGCACGCTCGGCAAAGTGGATGAACTGCATTTCACTATGAGTGGTACAAAAACTAATGATATGGGGCTGACCACTCCGACGTATTTCTGTATCGATGACCTCGGTGCATCCAAATAATGAGAGTCGCTTCTAAAATAGCATTTATTCTCTCGCTTCTATGCTTCGTCGGGTGCGCGCAGCACTCGGCGGAGCAGGGGAGTGTGCCGGAGGGAAACAAATACGCCACGGGCTTTCGGCTCCAAGAGACGGACACGGGCGTGGTAGTAGAGGTCTTTCAGCCTTACCAGCGTGTCTGCGTGCGCGAACCGATGAAGCGACTTGGCACGATGAGTACCGTGCAGGTCGGTTTTCTCTATGCGCTGGACGCCATGGACAATCTGGTTGCGGTGTGCAATCCCGAGCTGATCTATACGCCTGTCAAGGGCGATGAGATTGACCTTGGGGACTCGATGAAACCTTCTGCCGAGCGCACGCTCCAAGCCGGACTGGATGTACTGCTGGCGGTCAATTATGGTCAATACGACAATCTGGAAGCCACGCGTTTGGAGAAATTAGGAGTCTTCACTCTCTATATCAACGAGTGGCAGGAGCACTCTCCGCTCGCGCGGGCAGAGTGGATCCGTGTCCTCGGTGCGCTCACCGGCAAACTCCACCAAGCCGACTCCATCTTCAATGAGGTCGAAAGCAAGTATTTGAGTCTGACGCGCGAGGTTTCCGAATCTGTCTCTATCATGTCCGGTAATAATTTCCGCGGCACATGGTATGTGCCGAGCGGCAAGAACTACCTGGCATACCTCTTCAAGGACGCCGGAGCGCAATATCCTTTCTATGACGATGAGCGCGAGACCTCTATTCCGCTGACAGTAGAGGAGACCCTGCGTTACTTCCACGACGCCGATGTATGGGTGGGAGCCGGTGGTAACAGTCTGGCGGAACTCGCCGAGATGGACGAGAAGCACACTTGGTTCAAAGCGTATCAGGAAGGGCGCGTCTATAACTGGCGCAAGCAGCGTTTGCCGAATGGCGCCAATAATTTCTGGGAGCGTGGGGTAGTGCACCCCGAGGAAATGCTCGAGGACGTCATTCATATCTTGAATAACGCCCCCGATTCCGTGCTCCATTTTGCCAATAGATTGTACTAGGATACTAGGAGCCTAGGATCCTAGGATTCTAGAAGATGAGCGATCTCTTCGAGACACTTCCGGCAGAGGCAATCCTCATAGTGCGTGCGCAGGTATGCGCGCGCTTTTTCATTTAGTTTGATTCCCACGCATTGGCAGAACGCGTCATGCGTGCATACAAAATGTGCCCCGCAGCGGGGGCACGTTTTATCTATACTCATTTTCTCAGTTTGACTACGAGGGTGGACAGCTCCTTTACCTTAATGTCCTTGAGCGTGAGATCAACCTCTTCGCCTGTTAGCGGATTGTAACCCTTCGGGTTGTATTGACTGAGGATCTCTTGGTAAGTCTCAATAGGCACAATACGCGGTTCGTCGGAAGCGTTAGCAAACACGAACACAGCCTCTTCGTCATTGTAGCGGAAGAATGCGTATGTGTTATTGCGCGCGAGGAAATGCATGGTCTTGCCGGTGTGAAGAACCGGTTCTTTCTTGCGCCAGTTGAAGAGACGGCTCTGGAAATTGAACATATCCTGCATCTCTTCGTTCACCTCATTGCCTTGCGGCAGCGGCGCACGGAGGTACGAGTGGTTGCTCGGATCCTCGCTCTTGGAGACCATTGCGTACTCATCGCCGTAGAGCACCTGCGGAATACCGCGCATAGTAGCCAGCAGCACGTAAGCCAGTTTGACACGACGGACATCTTTGTCTTTGACGGCGTCGCGGATACGGCTCATATCGTGGTTGCCAAGGAATGTCAGCAGTTTGTTGACATCGGCGTACATGTAATCCATCGTCATGGCGTCATACACTTTGGTCAGACCGCCTCCCCAATAATTGCCGTCGTTCTCCAGCGCTTGGCGGATAGCTTCTTCTACAGGGAAGTCCATGACAGTCGGCAGGTTGGAGTCGAAGCCGTCGAAATTCTTTGCGCCGCTTTGCCAGTAAGCTACAGCCGGAGCGGGACGTGTCCAGCACTCGCCTACGATATTGATGTTCGGATACTCCTTGCGGATCGCAGCCAGCCATTCGCTGCCCGGGATCTTCTCGATATACGGATATGTGTCCACGCGCAGACCGTCCAGATCGGCATATTCGATCCACCAGATCGCCCATTGCTGGAAGTATTTGAGCAGATCCTTGTTCTCCAGATTCATGTCCGGCATCGGTTTGTCGAACCAGCCGCGGTTGGAGAGCTGTTTGTCGTACTGCGAAGCGTTGATGTCGTAGTTGGCGGTGAAGCAGTTATTGGTGTTGGTGAACTCCGGGAACTGGTTGATCCAGTCCTGGTAAGGCAGATCTTTCATCCACCAGTGAGCACCGCCGCAATGGTTGGGCACCATGTCCATCAAAATCTTCAGCCCTTTCTTGTGCGCCTGTGCAACCATGTCTGCGTACAGCGCATTCGAGCCGTAGCGCGGGTCGATATGGTAGTAATCGGAGCAAGCGTAGCCGTGATACGACCATGCTTCTTCGTCGTCGCAGAGCATCGGCGTCGGCCAGATTGCGGTACAACCGAGCTTGGCGATATGGTCAAAACTATTGATGATACCTTGAATATCGCCTCCCCAACGTCCGTTGACATCTGCTTTGTTAGCTTTCTCGCGGGTGTTTTTGGTAGAGTTGTTGCTCTCGTCTCCGTCCACGAAACGGTCGCTCATGATCAGATAGACCACATCGGATGTATTGAAACTCTCGCGGTTCCGGCTGCCCTCACGACGCGTAGCGATAGAGTAGTCGTACGTCGCTTTCTTGTTGCCTTTCTTGAGAGTAATACGGTATGTGCCGGGTTGGAACACTCCGAAATCCACAAACAGGTAGTTCGGACTCTCGGCGTTGTGCTGGCTGCGAGGCACAAGCCCGTGACAAGCTCCGCGCATCACTTTGCCGTTCACCACTTGTTGTACGCTCACTTCGGCGTCCTTCAGATCCTGACCATGAAACATAACGGTCAGCGGCATCTGCATGTCGGTCCACCAGCAGAGCGGCTCTACTTGCTCAATCTTCGGCGCCGCCGTCAGCCATCCTGCCAACAGCACACCTACTAAGAGGGAAAATGTCTTTTTCATATAAATATTAATTAACAAATGTCAAATCTCAAATTATCAAATCTCAAATCTCAAATCTCATCAATCATAATCTCTCCCAGCGCATCGTATTTCTCGGTGATCGCTGTGTATTTCTGCCAGAACTGCTGCATCTCGTCTGACGGCGATTGCAGGAACAGTTCGTTTCCTTGTTTCTCAATCCGGTCTATCACCATACCAAGACTGATCTTATGCGTGTCCATCGCAGGCTGGAACGTCTTCTCTTCCTCGCCCTCCACATACACCTCGCGCAGGATTCCGGTCTCCACCATTCGTCCCAATAATTGGTTTACCAACCGGATGGGCAAATGGTCGCGAACAGCCATGTCGTGTGCCGTCATGGGCTCTTCGTCTGCTTCGAAACGCCGAATAATAGTGTATAGCAGATAGAGCATAATGAAGTCTTTGTACCGCCGCGACATGTTTTTGAGGTCCGATTCGTACTCAAACTCTTCGTTGTTCTGGATAGCATAACTCATCTCCGCTCCAATGAGAATCAAGAGGCTGGTGTATTGCAGCCATGTCATCAGAATTGGGATCGTCGCAAACGCTCCATAAACGATGCTCGTGCGGCTCAACAAAGTGATCAAATAGACCGACAACATCTGCAGCAACTGGAACAACGTGCCCATGATCACACCCGGAATAAGCGCACTCATAAACCGCACTTTGGTGTTCGGAATACCAATATACATGACGGTAAACAGCAGCCAGCAGATAGCGAACTGGAGGAACTTGACGCCGGATGTATGCACGAAATTATGAAGTGCCTCCACATGCACGGTGCTCTCGATCGTGGTATTGAGGAAAATATTGATACCTGCCGAGCAAACGACCATAACCGGAATCAGCACAACGATCGCGATATAAGTGGTCGCCTGACGAAGGATGGAACGCGATTTCTTGACGTTCCATATCTTATTAAATGCGGTCTCAACGGACTCAAAGAACGAATAGACAGCCCATAGGAGGATCAGAATACCCACGCCGATGAAGACGCCGCCTTGCGCCGTGTCCAGGTATCGTTGCACCATCTCCATGATCGTCGGTACAAGGTTCGTCTCGCCTAAAAAAGACTTGTTCAGCTGGGTCTCAATCACGTCCGCCACGCCGAAACCCTTTGCCACAGCAACGATCATCGCCAATATCGGCACGATGGCGAAGATAAGCGAATAGGTGAGGGATTTGGCTTTGTCGTTCAGGTTCTTGCTGCCGAAACCGCGTACGACCAGAACGATCGTGCGGATGATGTTGTAGCCTAATTTCTGAAATACCCCGTCGAACTCAGTCGCCGTGACGCGCCACATGTCGTAGCGTACAAATCGAATGATATCGGAAAACTTTTTCACGGTCTGACAATTTAACGCTTTAACAGCTTAACAGTTTAACGCTTTGCGAAGCCCCCGAGGGGGCAGCAGATCTATAAGCCGGGTTCTGTACCCTTGCGGGCGTCTATCATTAATCTCGAGGTACATGTTACCATGTCCTTCTCTCGCTTCCTACCCTCCAACTCACGCGAGCAGCGCTCAAACGTTGGTTTACTTGGAATTGCAGCGCACAGTATGCTCGTTTCACTTCTCTCGTCTCTGTAGCAGGGACCAAACATTCGCGCGTGAGCGGGGTGGGTGGGGAGGGTTGCTCATCGTCGCTCTGCCTGACGGCTGTTAACCGCTGTGCTGCTCTGTGCTGCCCGGACTTTCCTCTGCCGATGAGATTAAGCCGCTGAAGATTACTCTTCTACGCCCATACAGGCAACGACTTTCTTTCCCTCCGCAGCGATAGACCGATCTGCTGTGAGCGGTGTACGGGAGTCGGACCCGCCTCCTCAGCTTGGGAAGCTGATGCACTACCGATGTGCTAACACCGCAAAATCGACTGCAAAGGTACAACAAAAATTTCATATACGCAAGTTTTTAAGCGATTTTTTTATATCGGAGGGGGTAAATTAGCTTCCCAAGGGGTGTTTTCGGGGTTGGCGAAAGCATTCAGAACCGTGCTTGTGGCGGTTTTGAAGGTGTGTTGCCGGAGACGGAAAGGTTGATCCATGGAAACAGGTTCAAAAGAGACGGGTTCCGGTTCGGCGGCTTTCTTGCGCTCGGCTTGGAGTTGGCGGTAGATGGAGACGTATGTGTATTGGTAGAAACGGGCA
>CADAZU010000028.1 GCA_902792535.1 uncultured Bacteroidales bacterium | reverse complement strand
GGGTCTTCCGTCCTGCGTACTGATACTCACACCCGCTATCTGACCTTGTATAGCCTGCGTCACATCTGCTACCGGAACAGCCAGAACTTCATCTCCACTGAGGGACGAAACAGATCCCGTCAGATCTTTCCTGCTCGTGGTGCCATAACCGATGACAACGACATCATCAAGGGTCGTCACGTCCTCTTCCATGGCAACAACCATGTTCTCGCCGGCTACGGCAGAGGTACTCCGGAAGCCCATGTAGGAGAATGTTAGTTTGGTACCCTGCGGCGCTTCTATGCTGAACTCGCCATTCAGGTCAGTACTCGTTCCCTGACCTTCTCCCCATGTGACGCTTACGCCAATGAGGGGCTCACCGCCTGTGTCTTTCACTATGCCCGAGAAATGAGTCTGGGCAAAACAAGTCAATCCCATTGCAAGAAGCAACAGGACTGACAAGATTTTAAGATTAATGTGTTTTATCATTTTATGATTTCAACTCCACCAATACAACAAAAGCGTATCAGGTACGCAAAAGAATTACAAGAGTGTAGCGGGGTCGAGGTTGTTTTTCTCTATGTCCTTGAAATATTTGAATGTACCGAGTTTGAGTTCCTCGCAAGCTGCTTCGTCGCAGACGATAATTCCATGCTGGTGCATCTGGAGCGCGGAGACGGTCCACATGTGGCTGATCGGCTCCTCGATCGCGTGTTGCAGCGCACGGGCTTTGTTATGTCCGTTCACCACGATCAGTACCTCCTGCGCGTCCATAACCGTTCCGACACCTACGGTGAGGGCGGTCTTCGGCACTTTGTTGACATCGTTGTCAAAGAAACGGCTGTTGGCAATGATCGTGTCGGTGGTCAGCTCTTTCTTGCGGGTGCGGCTGGTGAGAGACGAACCCGGTTCGTTGAACGCGATATGTCCGTCCGGACCGATACCACCGAGGAACAGATGAATACCGCCGTAGTTCTTGATCTTCGCCTCATAGCGCGCACACTCGGCAGCCAGGTCGGGCGCATTGCCGTTCAGGATATTGACGTTCTCCTTGCGGATGTCGATATGGCTGAAGAAATTGGTCCACATGAAGCTGTGATAGCTCTCCGGGTGCTCCTCCGGCAGGCCGACATACTCGTCCATATTGAAGGTCACGACATTGCGGAAGCTCACTTTGCCGGCTTCGTATAGTTTAATCAGATGTTTGTACATGCCCAGAGGCGAACTGCCGGTAGGCAGACCCAGCACAAACGGGGTGCTCTCTTTGGGACCAAACTCATTGATTCGTTTTGCTACATAGTTCGCAGCCCACTCGCTGAGCAGGTCATACGAAGGTTCGATAATTACACGCATAAAATTATTTACGATTTGACGATTTACGATTTACAATTTATTTGTCAAGGAGCAGTTCTGCCAGCTCCGGCTCCTCCGGATTGATGGCTACAATCTGTCCCTCGCGGTCGATCAGCACGGTGAAGGGGATAAACTCCACGCCGTATTTGTCGGCGCAAGAGTGCGCTTCGTCTTCGCGCATCTGCAGCCACGGCATCTGCTCTTCTTGCAGCGCTACGCGCCAAGCCATCTCATCCTGGTCCACAGAGCAACTGAGGATCTGCAGATGTCCTTCGGGCTGCGAAGCGTAGATCTCTTTGAGCACCGGAATAAAACGGCGGCAGGGTCCGCACCATGAAGCCCAGAAATCGAGCAGCACATAGTCGGTCTTGCCCACTACCTGGCTCAGCAAGAGCGCTTTGCCCTCCGGCGTGAGCGCGGTGATGTCGATATAGGAATTGTCGTCCCCCTCCTGCTCCTGAGCCTCAGCCTGCTCTTGTTGGGGTTCCTGATTCTCAGCGGCTTGCTCCGCCGGTTTCTTGGTACAGCCGACGATCGTTAATGCCGCTGTCAAAATCAATAAGTACTTTTTCATTGTTGTGTTGTTTTATCTAGTTTTACTAGTTTAACTAGTTCATCTGGTTCTACTAGTTAATCTACTTTTTGTAATACCACTGCGCTTCTTGCCGGCAGGTACATCTTCAGCCATCCCTTGCCGTCCTTGGCGTACAACTCGTCATGCTCCGTGAAATGTTCTACCGAGTCGTCGCTCAGACCGAAACCGGCGAACTCTTTCGCGTCGGTATTGAGCACCACTTTGTATTTGCCCTCGGGCACGAGCATGCCATAGTCGGTGAAGGACTTCTGGCCGTTCCAGTTGAAGATGAAGAGCAACTCTCCGCGGGAATAAGCCACCACTTGGTCGCCCTCGTTGTCCCACCATTTCATCACCCACGGCAGGTGTTTGCCAATGTTGTATTTCTTCTCCTCCTCCGTCGGGTTCTGGGTCAGCAGGTGCTCTTTCAGCAGATGGATCATCGCCTCGTCGAAGCGGTTCAGGTCCGCGAAGAAATAGTTGGGATTGTCCACCAGCTCCCATTGACGGCGGGCGTACTTGTAACTCCAGCCGTTGCCCTCGCGCGGGAAGTCGATCCATTCCGGATGTCCGAACTCATTGCCCATGAAGGTGAGGTAACCGCCGTTGATGGTACTTGCCGTCACCAGACGGATCATCTTATGCAACGCAATACCGCGGTCCACCATGTAGGTCGAATGACCGTGCTCGAAATGCCAGTACATGTCGGCGTCCACGAGACGGAAGATAATGGTCTTGTCGCCCACCAGCGCTTGGTCGTGGCTCTCGGCGTAAGAGATCGTCTTCTCGTCCTCACGCCGATTGGTCATCTCGAACAGGATATGACCGGCTTTCCAGTCCTCGTCCTTGACCTCCTTGATATATTTGATCCAGAAATCAGGAATACCCATCGCCAGCCGGTAGTCGAATCCCACGCCGCCGTCCTCTATCTTAGCCGCCAGCCCCGGCATGCCACTCATCTCTTCGGCAATGGTGATGGCGTCGGGCTTGACCTGATGGATCACTTTGTTCGCCAGCGTCAGGTACATGATCGCGTCGCCGTCCTCGTTGCCGTTGAAATACGAGCCGTAGCCGTTGAAATCTTCGCCCAGACCGTGGCTGAGGTAGATCATGCTGGTCACACCGTCGAAACGGAAACCGTCGAAATCGTATTCGTCGAGCCAGAACTTGCAGTTCGAAAGCAGGAAATGGAGCACTTCGTTCTTGCCGTAGTTGAAACAGAGGCTGTCCCAAGCCGGGTGCTCGCGGCGTGCGCCGTCATGGAAATACTGGTACGGCGTGCCGTCGAAATTACCCAATCCCTCCAGCTCATTCTTCACCGCGTGGCTGTGTACGAGGTCCATGATGACCTTCATACCCCTGCCGTGCGCGTCGTCAATGAGCGCTTTCAGCTCGTTCGGCGTACCGAAACGGCTGCTGGCAGCGAAGAAATTGGACACATGGTATCCGAACGAACCATAATACGGGTGTTCCTGGATCGCCATGATCTGGACGCAGTTATAGCCTAATTCGGCGATACGCGGCAGCACGTCGCGGCGGAACTCCTCATAGGAATTGACCTTCTGTTCGGAGGAAGACATGCCGATATGGCATTCGTAGATAAACAGCGCCCCGTCTTTGCCGGCTTTCTTCGCTTTGGCGGAGTTACGATGTTTCCATTCGTATTCGGGTTCGTCCCAAACCTGCGCGGAGAAGATCTTGGTGTTCTCGTCCTGCACCACGCGGCGCACGTAACTCGGGATACGCTCGCCGTAACCGCCGTTCCACTCCACCAGCAGTTTGTATAACTGCTCGTGCTTGATAGCCTCTTCCGGCAATCTGGCTTCCCATACGCCGTTACCTATCGGCTGCAGACGATACGCCTCGTCTTTCTGCCAGCCGTTCATATCACCTTTGATATAGATCGCCGTCGCGTTCGGTGCCCACTCGCGGAGCACCCATTCGCCGGCTACTTTCTTGCCTTTTGCATCGGTATAGGGCTTCTGGTGGTGCAAACCAAAATAGAGGTATCCCGTTGCCCAATCGGCGAGTTTGGCGCCGCCTGTTATCTCCGCTTCCTTGCGCGCCGCGTATTCCGCACGCGCCTGCAGAGCGCCCTCGTACGGCGCGAGATACGGATCACGCGCTACAATCGGCAGATGTTGTTCTTTCTTCGTTGCCATGGTATTAATCTTCAAATTATCAAATTATCAAATTATCAAATCTTCAAATTACTGATTCACTCTCGCTTTGACGATCAGCTTACGGTATTCCTTGCCCGGAGCGATACCCGGTTGGTGGGCATCCGAAGGGAAGAAGACAGCGAAATGACCCGCCGGGACTGTAAACTTGGCGGTAGCTTTGTCGCCGTAGAACTCTACATCCTTGCCCTCGTCATACTCCTGAGTCACGTCCTGGCAATCCACTTGGGCTTTCCATCCCATGACCTCGTCATCGCCCAGAGGAATCTGGATATCCAGATAGTCGCGGTGCGCCTCCATGCGGCATTTGGACTCCTCTTTGCCCTTGAAATCCACAATGTTGACGTACAGATCCTTGCCGTCCAGATAGATTTTGCACGCCGGCAGCTCCTCCAGATCATTGTCGTTGTAGAACTGCATAAACTCTTTCAAACCCGGTACGCTGTCGAAATACCAATCAGCGTTTTCTAATTTGTCTAGTATCATAAACTTGTTATTTTAGATAAATTTTGTGTGCAAAATTAGTAAAAAAAAATCATATACGCAAGAATTATTTGCACATTTGCAAAAAAAGCAGTACTTTTGCACCCGATTTACATTCTGTTAGATTCATTCGGGGTGCTGGAAGCAGGGACAAACGTCCTATTCGGCTGAGATCATACCCGCGGAACTTGAACAGATAATACTGTTAAAGGAAATGAAAAAAAGCACATTCTTTATCAACCATGCATGGTTGATGTTTTTGGGCGCATGGACGCTCTTTGCTGCGCAAGTGAGTGCGCAGACCACCGCGCAGGACTCTGCGCAAGTTCTTCCGTTCGACACGCTGAACGCGAGCGATTTCCGGCTGCAAGAGATTGTGGTGAGCGCTCCCGTCATGCAAGTGACCAACAGCAAGCAGGAGATGAAGCACACGGATCTGAACCGCCACAACGCGGGTCAGAACCTGCCGTATCTGCTCTCGGTGACGCCGTCCCTGGTGACAACCAGCGATGACGGTCTGGGAGTAGGTTACACCTACTTCCACATCCGCGGAACGGACCAGACACGTATCAACATGACCATCAACGAGGTGCCGCTCAACGACGCGGAGAGCCAGGCGGTGTTCTGGGTTAATCTGACGGACATGGCAAGCGGTGTGAACAGCCTGCAGGTACAACGGGGCATAGGCACCAGCGCCAACGGCGGCAGCAGTTTCGGCGCCAGCGTGAACCTGAGAACCTTGGACGCGTCCGTGCCCGAGAGCGTGCATCCGGGACCCGTGCGCGCCGAACTGGATTTCAACGGAGGTATGTACAACACGTTCCGCGAGATGGTCAAAGCCGATGTCTATCTGGGCGACCGGCTGGAGAAGAAAGGCGCATGGCATATCGGCGCGCGTTTCTCCAAGGTCAATTCCGACGGTTTCATCGAGCGCGCCAAATCCGACCTGCTCAGTTACCAGGGCGAGATAGGATGGCAGAACACCCGTACCGCAGTCACGCTGACCGCCTTCGGCGGCAAGGAACGCACCTATATGGCATGGTACGGAGTGGATTTTGCCACGGCATGGGGTATAGGAGGCGCCAACAGACGCTACAACCCCGCCGGAGAGTATATCGACAAGAACGGCAACACAGCCTACTATGACAACCAGACCGACAACTACCAGCAGCACCATGTCCATCTGCATATCGGGCACCGTTTCAACCCGCACTGGACTCTCTCCGCTACCGCCCATTACACCTACGGCACGGGTTATTATGAGATGATGATGACCGACTGGACGACCTACGAGGCGGACAACATCACCCAAAAAGGCTTGCGCAACCATTTCTACGGAGGTATTCTGACCTCCAAGTACGTCCATGAAAAAGTGGATGTGCAGTTCGGTCTGGCGCTCAACCAATACCGCGGCTTGCAGTACGGCAATATCGACACAACCTGCACCGCCCGGTCCTTCATGCCTTATTACGAGGGTTTCGGCGTCAAGACGGACGGCAACGTGTACGCCAAAGCCAACTGGCGTGTGCTTCACCGCGGACATGAGAAACTGAGCCTCTACGGCGATCTGCAGTACCGGATGGTGGATTACAGAATCTGGGGAGACAACGAGGAGACAAGCGCACTGGACGCCCCTGTCGCCATCGACAAACACAACACCTGGCATTTCTTCAACCCCAAAGCCGGCCTGACCTACGACAACCACGGTCACCGTCTCTCTGCCACCTTCGCCATGGCACACCGCGAGCCGACACGCAACAATTTTGTCACCTCGGACGGCACGTCAGACCCCAAAGCGGAACGGTTGTACGACTATGAGTTAGGCTACAGCTACGCTTCAGCAGGCGTTCTCAAGAGCGGATACGCTCTTCCTTGGACCATCGGGCTGAACCTCTATTTCATGGATTACGACGACCAGCTGATAGCTACGGGCGACGTGAGCTCGGTAGGCTACCTGATCACCGCCAATGTGAAAGACTCCTACCGCACCGGCGCGGAGTTCCAGTTCGGGGTGGACTGGACACGCTGGTTCAGTTGGAAAGGCAACCTGACATGGAGCCGCAACAAATGGAAAGACGGCAGCCAATGGCGCACTATCTCGTTCTCGCCGGACTGGACGGCAGGCAATGTGTTCTCCTTCCACCACGCCGGATTCAATGCGGATCTGCAGACGCTCGTGGTCAGCAACCAGTATCTGGGCAACAACGAAAAGACCGACGCGATGCTGAAAGCCTACACGGTTACCAACCTTATGATGGCATATACCCTGCCGTTCCACAAACTGCCCAACGCAAAGAACATACCTGACATTACGCTTAAATGCCAGGTGAACAACCTCTTTAACACCAAATATGTGAACAACGGCGGCACCGACGGCACCTACGTCTGGTATTTCCCGCAGGCGGGTATCAACGTTCACGCAGGTTTTGTCGTACAATGGTAGAAGCGATATAGGCGATGAGGAATGCGCCGGTGGGAATCCAAGACAGGAACCCCACCCCAGCCCTCCCCTCAAGGGAGGGCATTTCTATTAATCCAACGTAAACGAAGACGGCTACCCATATTGCTACCAGCGCAAGACCGATGAGGGTCGCCCATACCGCTCTCCACTCCATAAGATTACGGTACGCCAGATAGATCCACGCCGGAAGGAGCAGAAAGAGCACCGTAGGCAGCCAATACGAAGCGATTGCGAGAAACACCGCCACTTGGAAAGCCGGCTCTACCGCCGACGCATGGCGATGGATATGCGTGAGACGGAGCGTAGCCAAAAGAACCAAAACAGAAGGAAGGAAATAAGCAAGCACCCTCTCCCCATCCATTCCCTCAAGGGAAGGGGCAAGGAGGACCGGCAGCAACGCACCACCTATTGCCAGCAGCCAGAAGGCCACCGGCAACAGATAGTACAATATCGTTTGAGTTTTGCGTGTCAATTCTCAATTACTCAATAAATCCTTTGCGGCGAAGGAGGTTCTTCGGGTCGGCTTCTTTGCCGCGGAACTCCAGATAGAGCTCCTGCGCATCGCGTGTGCCGCCTTGCTCCAAGAGGTGGCGGAACCGCGCAGCGGTCTCTGCGTCAAACAGGTTTCCTGTTTCTTTGAATGCCGCAAAAGCGTCTGCATCCAGCACCGCCGCCCAGGTATAGCTGTAGTAACCGGCTTCGTAACCCGTGGTGAAGATATGGTTGTAGAAAGTCGGACGATAGCGCACGATGATCTCGTCGATCATACCCATCTTCTCCAGAGAAGCTTTCTCAAAGGCATTGACATCCAGTCCTTCCGCCGTCTCCAGCTCATGGAAGTCCATATCGAGGATAGACGCGGAGAGCAGTTCGGTGGTCACGAACCCTTGGTTGAACTTACCCGCCGCATTGATCTTCGCGATCAGGCTGTCCGGGATCACTTCGCCCGTCTGATAATGGAAAGCATAAGTCTTCATCACCTCCGGCTCGTAGGCGTAGTTCTCCATGAACTGGCTCGGCAGTTCGACAAAGTCGCGCGGCGTGTTGGTGCCGGAGAGGGACTTGTAATGCGCCTTACTCAGCAAGCCGTGGAGGGCGTGACCGAACTCATGGAAGAGGGTCTCTACGTCGTCCATCGAGAGCAGCGAAGGATTGCCGGCAGTCGGTTTGTTGAAATTGCCGACATTGATGATCACCGGACGGTGGTCCACTCCTTCCGCATCGATATACTGCGGCAGGATATTGTTCATCCAAGCCCCCGGACGCTTGCCCGCACGCGGGAAATAGTCGGTATAGAGAATACCTACGAAGGTACCGTCCGCTTCGGTCACTTTGAAGACCTCTACCTCTTTGTTATATACCGGCATGTCGGTGAGCGGTTCGAACTGGAGACCGTACAGCTTGGTAGCCACTCCGAACGCACCGCGGCGGACATTGGAGAGCTCGAAATAAGGCTTCAACTCCTCCTCGTCCAGCGCATATTTGGCTTTGCGCAGTTTCTCGGCATAGTACCACCAGTCCCAAGGTTGCAACTTCTCGCCCGGCATATCTGCCTCCAACAACTCCTGCAGCGCCGCAGCCTCACGTTTGGCTGCTTCGAGGGACGGAGCCCAAACGGATTGCAGGAAGGCGTCCACGGTCCGGTGGTTCTTCGCCATACAGTCCGCTAAGATATAGTCCGCTGCGTTGTCGTAGCCAAAGAGTTTGGCTTTCTCTATACGAAGCTCCATCTCGCGGATGATCACAGCCTTGTTGTCATTCTCGTTGTCGTGGTTGGCGCGGGTGGTATAGTCCATCAGCAGTTGCTTGCGCAACTCGCGGTTCTCGCAGTACTGGAGCACCGGCGTGAAGGACGTGCGCTTGGGTGTGAAGAGCCACTCACCCGGATGACCGGCAGCCGCAGCCTCTTCTGCCGCAGCGGTTTTCGCGCCTTCGGGCAGACCTTTCAGATCCTCTTCGTTGGTCACGAAGAACTGACATGCATTGGTCTCGGCAACTACGTTATTGCCGAACTTGAGAGAGAGGAGACCCAGCTCCTGGTTGATCTCTTTGAGACGTTCTTTCTTGTCCGCAGGCAGGTTCGCTCCGTTGTCCGCAAACGACTTGTAGGTCTCCGTGACAAGGCGCATCTGCTCGGGATTGAGCCCCAACTGCTCACGCTGGTCATAGACAAACTTGACGCGGGCAAAGAGGGCTTCGTTAAGGATAATACCATCGGAGAGCTCAGACAGCATCGGACTCACTTTCTCCGCGATCTCGTTCATCTCGTCGTTGCCGTCGGCTTCAAGCACATTGAAGAAGACGCCGGTCACGCGGTCCAGCAACAGACCCGAACGGTCCAGCGCTACGATCGTGTTCTCGAACGTCGGTTCAGCTTCATTATTCACGATAGCCTCTATCTCCGCTTTGTTCCGGCGGATCGCCTCTTCGAAAGCAGGGAGATAGTGCTCATTTTTCACTTGGTCGAACGCCGGTACGCCATAAGGCGTAGCGGGTTGGTCCAACAGCGGGTTGGTGTGGTTGCATGCTAATAAACTCATAGCAATAACTCCTAATAGAAATAATTTTCTCATATAGTTTAAATTAATATTGTACTTGGTACTTAGTCCCTTTGTCACTTAATCCTGACGTTTTTCTCCATAGAGGCTTTGATACGCTGGCGGATCTCTTGGGACTGGGTGTCTGCCTTCTGGTACCAATGGGGTCTGAAATCCTGGGCGAACTTGCACTTGGCGAGTTTGATCTTCAGGTTATCGATATTACCGCTGACGTTCACGCCGAGGTAGATCGGGGAGAGAACATTGATGTCATAATCGAAGGTCATGTCCGTGTTATGCCGTCCGCCGAGAGCGACCATGTAGTTATCCATCTGCACGCAGAGCGGATAGACGTCGATCTCGTTCTTATAGACGGTGATCTCGGCATTGATCGAGTCGATACGGTTCTCCGTTTTCTTGTTGAACAGCAGCAGTTTGGATATCTTCGAGAAGGTCTCTCCGTCCAGCACAACGAGGTCCTTTCCGGTGAGCGAAGCGGCACCGCGGAGGGTGGACATCTTCGGCTGGTATTGGCTGTTGAGGTAGGTCTCTGCTGCCAGATGGAAGCGGGCTGCGCCCTTGAAGGAAGCCAGCATCGGCACCATCTCCTCCAGATTCGGGATCATGGTCAGCAGTTCGTCTATATCGACGTCGATCATATGGTAGTCAAAGCCGACATAGAGGTGGTTGCGTCGCGGCGAGCGGTACATGGCGGTCAGTTGCAGTTTGGCTGCACGGCAGACAAAACCCATCTCGTCCAGGATCACCGTTCCGTCCTTGATATACAGTCCTCCCTTGAGGTCCGAAGCCACTTGGTTGAAGATCTCCACCTCACGCATGTGGGTCATGAGAGCCAGGTTGACGTCGGTCGGAACGAGGAAGGGATCGGTATCATTTACCATTTGGTCATTTACCATTTGGTCATTTTTATCCTCTTTGGCTGACGGACTCTCTTCTTCGCTGCCGCTGTCTGCGGAGAACCATGCCAGGAGCTGGTTGGCGTCGCAGTGGTCGGAGACGACATCCAGTTCGCCTTCCAGGATCGCCTCGTGGCGGAACCATTTGCCGATATTGCGGACATTACCTTTGAGGTTCAGATCGCTGTTGCCCAACTCGATCCGGGAGTTAGCAATCTCCATCTCGCGATTCGAATAACTGAATTCAATAGAAGGAATGACCACTGCTTCCGGCAGCCGCTCGGGCATATTCAGTTCGCCGCTCTTCAGGTTCACTTTGAGCCGCGGGTTCCATTGCAGCAGGATGTTCTCTTCTCCGGCTTTGTACCGCGCAGCGGCTTCGAGGTCCAGCTTACCGGTCTTGGCAGCCAGCTCGTCTCCCATCCGGGCATTGAGTGCCTGCGTCTTCAGCTTGGCTTGCAGCCGCGGAGCGGACTTGTCTTTGCGTCCGCCGGAGAGCGCAGCCTCCAGATGGGAAGCAGCCAAGTCGGCTTTGATATCTTTGAAGAACCCATCCAGCGCATCGCAGTCTATCGTCGCCTGCGCTACAGGCATGACGGTTGTGTCCTTGGTGTTATACTCGGCATAAAGGCTCAGCTTCGGTGCGTCGATCGTGCCGCCCATCGAGTCCATCTCCACCTCTACCGGACGCTCGCTCTGCAGTCCTACGGCAGCATAGAGAACGGGATCTTTGGAGAGCACGTTGCCTGCCTCCAGTTGGATCGCAGACGCTTTGAGCGCAGCCTTCAGCGGCGTCGCCATCTCGAAATCCACTTTGTCGGTCGTGAGGTCAATCCGCGCCCAGTTGACTTTGGGTTTGGACGGTTTGGGGTTCGGCAACTGGATCGTAGCATGGGTCTTCGGCAGGTCGGCTACCATCGAGTCCATCGCATAATGAATCTCCTTCAGGTCGAGGTCGGCACTGATCTTACCCTTCTCCAGCCGCATCGCGGTCAGGTCGTCCAGACGGATCTTCGCTTTCGCTGTACCCTTGGCTTTGCCGTTCAGCGTCATAGCTTCCGGCAGGAAATACGCAAAGTCCGGCAGGTTGGCATCGAGGTTCAGCGCCAGATCGAGCAGCATGTTACCCATCAGGTCATCCACTCTTCCTCGCGCAGCGAGTTTGCTCTCTTTGGTCTTCGCTGCCAAGTTCTCTATCACCACATTACTTACCTCTCCTTCCGTCAAACGGATATCCGCGGTAGCGTCTAATTCTACATCGCGAAGAGTATATGGCAGCGGTTTGTAACTACCCTCGCCGTCCTCCAGCGTCAGGTGAGCCTGCACGCGCGGCATCTGTTTTTCGGAGACATAGCCCTGTACGGTGGCTTCCAACTCCGCCTCTCCGTCCACATCCAGATCGCTGAGCGACCGGGCGAATTGAGCCGGAATAAGCGCCATGAGCGGCTTGATCTGCCATGTGCCTTTGGTAGCGAGACCGAGATCCACGCCTATCGAGTCCTGTATATCTGCACTTCCGCTGAGTACCAGCGCAAACTCATTGACCGCCAGTTCGGCTCTGCGGAAAGCGAAATGCATGGAGTCGAGGTTCATCGCCATAGGTGCGTCCAGTTTGACGCGCAGAGAGTCGGCATAAGTCTCTCCCTTGAGCGACGCACATACATCCCGGGCGTCCAGCGAAACGAACATATCCTCCCAACTATTTGCCTGCACAGCGAGGTCCGTCTCTCCCAGCGACGCCGAGATTGTATCTTTGTCGTCCTCAAACGTGATATACCGGGCTTTCAGACGCAGTCCGTCCACCTTCAGTTCGTCGAACGGCAGCGAGAAAGCGGTGGTGTCCTCCTCCGTCGTGTCCGGCGAGGTGACAAACACATCGGTCAGGTTGGTCGTACCGTCCGAAGCAATATAGAAATTGACGAACGCGTCATCCAGTATCGCTTCGTGCACATGCAGATTCCGATGGTTGATAAACTCCATCACATCGACCGTAGCTACCAGTTTGGGCGCCGCTACGACGGTGTCGTTCTGCGCACCGGCCTTGGGATTGACGATGAGCAGTCCGTCGGCACGCAGACCGAAGCGGGGGAAGGTAGAGAAGAAGGTCAGATCCACCGATCCTATCTCATGCTCGGCGGTAATAAACCTGTCCGCCGCTTGGCGGGCAATAGGGGTCAGCCGCTCCGGCGTGAAGACCACGTAGCAGACGATCGTCACTGCGATCACTACGGTCAGCACGACACCCAGTAGCGTCCAGCCGAATATCTTCAGCGCGCGTTTCATTTCGTTGTTACCACTTTGGTGAAGTTGAATTTAATAGACGGATAGTCTTTCTCGTAATAGACGAGGTCGGTGTCCGTCAGTTTGGATACCACATAGACCTTCGGTATCTCGGCTCCGCCGTTGTCCATAAAATGGATCTCCGTCAGGTCTCCGGTGGTCTTGAACTGGTATTTGAACCATCCGTTTCCGGGGTGTCCGAGTTCATTGCGGGCGTCTATACGATCCTGCTCCGTGACGTCTTCCGCTTCGTCCCATTCGCAGCCTAAAAAATAGCCCGTTTCGTCGCTTTGCTCGGTGGTAAAACGCACAAACTCCTGGGTATTATTGCGTTGCCAGAGAGCCTGGATGTCGCTCAGGGAATACGAAGGCGTAGTCTTGTTGAACATGTCGCAGCTCGCCAAGGCTACGGCTACAAAGGCAAGGAATAGAAATTGAATTGACTTTCTCATAATTATGCTTTCGTTATGTTAATCTTTACGTTATATCCGTCCATCTCCAATACAGATGTGAGACCGGCTTCGCCTGTCAGACCGCTTTCGCTGTCAGAAGTCAGACTGAGCGAAGTAGCCAGCACCTGCGAAGCGATGTATTCGCCGCAATGCAGGACGGCGTTGTGGATCTCCGGACGGTCTTCCATCACGATCGCGATGCGGTCGGTGATCTCCAAGCCGGAGGACTTACGAAGGTTCTGGATGCGGTTGATCAGTTCGCGCGCAATACCTTCCTCGATCAGTTCGTCGGTCAGCTCGATATCCAGCGCGATAGTCAGCACGCCGTTGTTCGCCACGAGCCAGCCCGGCATGTCTTCGGTCAGGATCTCCACGTCCTCGGGCACTATTGTGTAGTCGAAAGTCGAAAGTCGAAAGTCAAAAGCACCTTCTGTTTCCATCTTGGCAATGTCGTCCTGGGACATGGCATAGATAGCGGCAGCGAGGGCTTTCATGTTCGCGCCCACTTTCTTGCCCAGCACTTTGAAGTTCGGTTTGATCTTCTTAACGAGGCGTATCTCGGACTGCTCCGCCGGAACGACTACCAGTTCCTTGACATTCACTTCGGATTTGATGAGGTCGGCTACGTGCAGGAGTGCGTCGGTGGTCTCCTGGTCGGGCGTCGGGATGACCGCTTTCTGCAGCGGCTGGCGCACGTTCTTCTCCGCGCGTTTGCGCAGCGAGAGGATGGTGGAAGTCGCCTGTTGCGCAAGGTACATCTGGCGCTCCAGCGACGTGTCAATCAGTGCTTCATCGGCTTTGGGCCACTCAGAAAGATGTACACTTACAGGGCTTTCGACTTTCGACTTTTGACCTTCTACTAAATCTCGGTAGAGGCGGTCGCCGAAGAAAGGCGCGTTCGGCGCCATCAGTTGCGCTACCGTCTTGAGGCAGGTATAGAGGGTCGAATAAGCCGCCTGTTTGTCGGCATCCATCTCGCCGCCCCAGAAACGCTTGCGGTTCAGACGCACGTACCAGTTGCTCAGGTCGTCCTGCACGAAATCGGATATAGCGCGTCCGGCTTTGGTCGGTTCGTAGGCTTCGTATGCCTCCGTCACCTCTTTGATGAGGGAATTCAGGCGCGAGAGCACCCAACGGTCAATCTCTGAAGCCTCACCCCGACCCTCTCCCGAAGAGAGGGAGGAAGGCTCCCAACCATCCACGTTGGCATAGAGGGCGAAGAAACCGTAGGTGTTATATAGCGTGCCGAAGAACTTACGGCGGATTTCATCCACTCCCTCGGGATCGAACTTCAGGTTCTCCCACGGGCTGCTGTTGGTCAACATGTACCACCGCACGGCGTCCGCTCCGTAGGTATTGAGTGCTCCGAACGGATCGACGGCATTGCCCAGACGTTTGGACATCTTGTTGCCGTTCTTGTCCAGCACCAGACCGTTCGAGATGACATTCCGGTATGCCACTTTGCCCTCAATCATCGTGTGGATGGCATGGAGGGTAAAGAACCACCCGCGGGTCTGATCGACGCCCTCGGAGATGAAGTCCGCCGTACGCGGCAGGTCTGCGTTCTCGAAGGGGTAGTGGTTCTGGGCATACGGCATAGCGCCGGAGTCGAACCATACGTCGATGAGATCCAGCTCGCGCTTCATCGGTTTGCCGCTCGGCGAAACGAGGACAATGCTGTCCACATAGGGACGATGGAGGTCGATCACAGACGGGTCATAGTTCGCCTTCGAATAGTCTCCTACAATATGCTTGGGCCAAGGGTTGGCTTTCATGAAGCCCGCTTGGACGGACTTGTCTATCTCATCGAACAGCTCTTTGATGCTGCCGATACAGATCTCCTCGCTTCCGTCCTCGGTGCGCCAGATCGGCAGCGGCGTGCCCCAGTAACGCGAACGGCTCAGGTTCCAGTCATTCAGGTTCTCCAGCCATTTGCCGAAGCGTCCGGTGCCGGTCGATTCGGGTTGCCAGTTGATGGTCTTGTTCAGCGCAATCATCTCCTCACGCGCCTTCGTGGAACGGATAAACCAGCTGTCCAGCGGATAATAGAGGACAGGTTTGTCGGTGCGCCAGCAGTGGGGATAGGTGTGCACGTGCTTCTCGCTGCGCAGCAGACGTCCGTCCGCTTTCATCTCCAGACACAGATGGAGGTCGAGCGTCTCGGCTTTGGCGGCAGCCGCCTCGTCGTATTTGCCATCGACGGTGAACTGCGGGTCATAGGCGTTCTTCACCCATCGGCCGGCGTACTTGCGGTACAGTTCGTCATTGACGTTCGCTTTGTACCACTCCTCGTCGAGGTCTTCGATATTCCAGTATTTGCCGGTGAAATCGACCATCGGACGCGGACCGTTGTTCTTGGTCTGCATATACAGCCCCGGCACACCGGCAGCGTCCGCCACTTTCTTGTCGTCCGCACCGAACGTAGGCGCGATATGGACGATACCGGTTCCGTCTTCGGTCGTCACGTAGTCGCCGGGGATGACGCGGAAAGCACCTTCGCCCGGGTTCACCCAGGGGAAGAGGGGTTCGTACTCCAACCCTACGAGGTCAGCGCCTTTGCCGCGCCAAACGATCTTCGGCTCTAAGGTTTTGCCCTCTTCGTCCACTCCGCACAGCTCTTTGCGGTATGCATCCAGCCGCGCTTCCGCGAGAATGATATGGTCGCCGCCCGGCGTCTCCACCTCCACATAGTCAATCTTCGGTCCGACGCAGAGAGCGGTATTGCTCGGCAATGTCCACGGCGTCGTCGTCCACGCGATGATATAAGCCTCTCCCCGGCCCTCCCCCGTAGGGAGGGAGGTATTTTTCAGTTTGAAGCGTGCGGTGCAGGTGAGATCCTTGACGTCGCGGTAGCAACCGGGTTGGTTCAGCTCGTGGGAGGACAGACCCGTACCGGCAGCGGGCGAGTACGGCTGGATGGTATAGCCCTTGTAGAGATAGCCCTTCTTGTACAACTCCTTCAGCAGGTACCAGAGGGTCTCGATATACTTGTTATCGTAGGTGATGTAAGGGTTCTCCAGGTCCACCCAATACCCCATCTGCTTGGTGAGGTTGGTCCACTCGGCGGTGTATTTCATTACCTCGCGGCGGCAGGCTGCGTTGTACTCATCGACGGAGATCTTCTTGCCGATGTCCTCTTTGGTGATGCCTAACATCTTCTCCACGCCTAACTCCACGGGCAGACCGTGTGTGTCCCATCCGGCTTTGCGGCGGACCTGATAGCCCTGCATGGTCTTGAACCGGCAGAATGTATCCTTGATGGTACGCGCCATGACATGGTGGATGCCCGGCATGCCGTTGGCGGAAGGAGGTCCCTCGAAGAAGAGGAACTGGGGATGTCCCTCGCGGGTGGTGATGCTTTTTTCAAATAACCCCTCTTGCTCCCATTGCGCCAGCACTTCGCGGCTCAAGGCGGGCAAGTTCAACTGTTTGTATTCGTTAAAATGTTTCATGAATATATAGTAAATTTATTAGCCTATAATTTGCGGGTGCAAATTTACTGCTTTTTTCTGACATACGCAAAAAAAAAACGCCCCGAAGGGCGATTTTTTACATATTGAGCACTTTGTGGGCGACGTCGTTGACCTTGACCACGTAGCCGGTCTGGAGGACGAGCGGGGTCTTGTACTCCGTGCCGGTGGCGATAGCCTGGTGGACAAGCTGGCCGGTGGTCGAATAGACGGTGATCTTGTCGCCTTCGATCAGTCCGCGCACATACAGGTTGCCGTCGTAGGTATAGACCACGTACTGTCTTCTGCCCGAGCCGTCGGTCTTGGGGAACTTGCCTATGCGGACGGCGAAGCGGTCATTGCATTCGCCTGCCACCTCGGTCTCGTAGTCGGCGTTCTTAAGGTTGGTATAGCGGTTGTACTTGTAGTCGATCAGCCATACGTAGTCGTAGTCGGCGAACGCTTCTTTCTCGGGCAGCGAGAAGAGTAGCGGCATCGTTTCCTCGTCCGCCGGCATCTTCACGCCGAGCGGTATATCGACATCCGTCGGCGCAGCGCCAAGCAGCGATATACGCGAACTGCGCTGGGCATCGAACAGGTAAACCTGTGCGGTCGGTTCGTTCGACATCCATTTCAGGCCGTCACGTCCGAACACATACTCCACCCGTTTGGACGCAGTGCTGTCCGGGATGATCGTCAGCAGGTCGGAGAACTCCCTTGTGCCGTCCTCCGCCTTCATCTTGCGCCGCATGGGAGCGGGAGCCGGTCTCGGACGGGACAGGATGCGCAACAGCGGACGGCTGGCTTTCTCATTGCGGCTGTACAGCGGCAGGTGGAAAATCACCTCTTCGCTCGCCTGCGTCGTCGCCGTCTGGGTGAAGAATGCATTGCCTATCGAGAGGGTAGAGCCCTTGTCCCACGAGCGCGAAGTGTAGATATTGCCGCCCTGTTTGATATATTCGCCCGCGCCGTTCATCTGGTACAGCACATGCGGGATATACATCTGCCGCAGGAAATTACCCGCCCAGATAATGGTGTCGGTGCGGTAGTTGGTCACCAGCCACGGCAGACCCTTCATGTTCCATCCCATATCCTCCTGGCGGGTGAAGTTGAGTTCCTCGCCGATGCCCGGAGTACGGTTATCGTGCTGCACGAGTTCAATAGTCTTGTCGTCCGCATAGCCGTCCCCGTCGGCATCTTCGCCCTCGGTATAGATATACTGTCCGGATACGGTACTGAAGGCATTGAACCGCAGTACGGTGTCTCTGGTATCGCCGAAGTCCATCAGGTAGCCATCGGTGGCGGTGCGGTTTAGCGTGTCTATTTTCTGCCAAAGCGTCGAGTTATCGGTCTGGAAGACATAGTCCTTCGCCGAACGAGCCGCGCCTGCGTACTGATAGGTATTGAACGCAAACGGCGAAAGGATATGACCTAATGAGTCTTTGACCGCGTCGTATGCGGTGACGGTGATGTTGTCCGTCGAGTATTTGAACGGCATCGCCGTCATGGCGTAACGCTGCTCCTGGAACCGTTTCTCCGCCGCTATGTAACCAATCTGCACGTTATGCCCATTGCCGTAGAACGACGCCCCGGGTTTGAGCAACAGGAAGCCCGGACGGAGATAGATAGTGGAACCCTTGAGGTCCTTGAAATCATTGGCTGTCTCGTACTGCATCGTCATTACGGCGCTGTCCATCAGATAGACCACCGATCCCGGATGCGGGTAACTGTTACCGCCATAGTGCTCCAGGAACGCCGCTTTTTTCTCCGGATCACTGGTAGAAGAGCTCAGCACCTCATTGGTCAGAGCGGTGATCTCCTGTGCATTGTTCTTCTCCACGCGCCAAGTCTCGAACGCACCCATATCGACGCCCGTACTGATCTTACGCGGGTTACCCAATATATCGCGGTCATGGCGGAAGGCGATGGTGCTGTCCGCTACGTAGCGGTCGAATATCGCCGGTAGTTCGCTGTCATCCGTACCGGCATTGATCAGCTTGCTGTGCTCATGCAGCTGGTACGCCAGCGCGGGATATGCACTGATAAAGGCCGGCAGGTCATAGGGGTTATTGTCCGTCATATAGGGAGCAAAGCAATTCAAGGCATCGGTCGTGCCGTTGAGGGCGATATTGTTTACCGCGGCTCGCGGCCTTGCGTGGGTCGTATCGAGCGGCGTTACGTCCTTGCAGTTGGTCACGATGGTGTTATTGAGCGCCAGACCCTTGGTTCCCACTTTGACGATAGCGGATGCCGAATCGCCATAGAACAGACAGTTATACAGCAGACCGTTATCTATCTCGGCTACCGGCTCACCGCCCTCGCCCATATGCGTATTGACGATGATGCAGTTGCGGACGGCTGAGGAGTCATTATGCATATGCACTGCCGGCGAGGTCGGCGCCAGGCCCGTATTGTCGATAACGAAGTTCTCCAGCAGGAAGCCGGTGGTGAATGCATCTTCATCATCGCCACCCTCCACCTGGACGGAACCGATATACGTCGGCGTGATGTTCGGTGCAGCCACACCGTTGTTATACGCCCGCACATAGTTCACAAAACGCTGACATTCCGCGTCAGTGAACTCATATTTGCCGGTTGTCCCATTTAGCGTAGAGTCAGCCATATCGAGGAAATCGGGCGGCAGTGAGCCGAAGACGGATACGCCGTCGCGGGCATCGATACGGTGGTCTTTATAGTCAGAACCTTTGACGAAGACGTATGCCTTTCTCGATTCACGGACAGGGTTGTCCTGTGCCAGATAGGTATATACGGAGGCAGCATCAATAGCGTTTTGGAGTTGGCCCTGACCGAAGGCTTTCGCCCATGACGAACCGTCTCCTGCGGAGAAAGAAGGCGCGTTCGGATTTACATAAAGTACACGCTGCAGCACCGCCAGACACTCATACGCACCACGGTCCAGACCGGGACCCGAAAGACGGGGCTTGGATGCCAAATCGCTGTCGTTCGCCAGCGCCACAATATAGACGGACTTGAATCCGTTGGAGCGGCGCCATAATTTACCATCGGTTGCGGCGCAGGTATCCGGATAAACACGGAAGAAGACGCGGTCACGATAGATTGTCGTATCGGCTTTTCCGATGGTACGGACAGAGGGGTTCAGACGGAACGAACGGGAACGACGCTCCGCTGAAGTGGTCGCATGAATAAGAGGCTGCACGAAGCCCGGGCCCTGGTAGATATTATTATTCGCCGTAGAGAGCGGATGATTATAACACGTATCACCCGGGTCGTCTTTTCCGTCATGCGATACGAAACACCCCCATACGGCATTATGGGTCATACGGCCGCCTATACCCTGTCGGTCGTTATTAGCATCCGTCTTATCCCATTGATCGGATGCGCCCATCTGGAGCTGTACCGTCGTATCGTTATTCAGGTCATCAAGCCAGATAAGCGAGTTATGCACCTCGCTGTTCTCCCCCTCCAGACGGATATGTCCGTCATTGAGCGCCGAGGTACAGTTGATGATAAAGACATCGTTCGGAACGGAAGCCAAGTCGTTCTCCTCTGTCAGCACATCAAACGTTCTGGCGTAAATCGGCGCACCGGCATTCGAATGGAAGAGTGTATTGACGAAGAGCGACGAACCGGCACCATGGTCAATACGCACCGCCGCCGAACGCTCCGCAGGGTCCGCAGTACGCGCACCATTGTCCATGAAGATACAGTTGGATACCGTCAGCTTCGGCAGCGTCACTTTCCGTCCGTCAATCAATGCCGAATCCGGGTGCAAAGCCATATTGAAATTCGGCGCAGCAGTAGAACCTCCGTCACCGCCTTCATAACGGCGTTGCCAGCGGTAATAGATGGCGGCACCACCTTTCTTGGACATCAGACCTCCCTGGTTGTTATAACCGCCTACATCGGAAGAGCGGTCCTTGGTCGAATAGGGGTTGATGAAGGTGATACCGTCAAAGACGATCGGGATTACCACGCTGTCGCGCGATGTATATTCACCTAACCAGTTCAGCTGCGTCATCTGTCGCGTCATATCCTCCACGATAAACAACTGGTTGCGCTGGCTCTCCACGCCCGTATTCGGCATCTCGATAACCACGGGGTTCGCCTGCGGGTCACGGGGAGCATTTTTTACATCATAACTGTAACCGCCGAGGAACGTAAGACTGTTGACACCGTAGTCATAGTCCGCCAACGCACTATCCGGCATCAGCGGCTCCAAGGTATTGGAGGTGATGATGAACGCACGGCGGTTATCAATCACATTCGCCGGTGAGAACGTACCCTCCGCGTCGCCCAGGAAGCAGACATACTTGTCGTGGTTGTTATGGGACGACATCAGTCGGTCGATAGCGGTCTGCAGGTCGGTGGTAGGCGTCTCCCAGGTCAGACCGTCTTGACGGAACGGGTCCTTCGCCTTCGTTGCCACCCACATCGTATCGATATCACGTCCTTTGATATCCAACTGCGCGTACTGGTACTCATAGATACCGACATCGATATAGACATCCGTCTCTCGCAACCTCGGGTGGCGGGAGATACGCTCCATGTTACCGAACATCTCGTCGTCGCTCGTCGAACGGGTATAAGCCATATAGTACTGGTCCTTGAGCGGCAGCGGGGCATTGACATCAGACATAAATGCACCGTAATATCTTGAGTACCAGTTATAGATCGCACCGGTGTCAGACTGCACAGCGTCAAACTTAGCCACCGGCAGACCTGTGACGGGGTAGATATCTTTGCTTTTCGGTTCCCCGACTGTCACGGTATCCAAGGCTGCCTCTGCCAATTCCCTCGTCTCAAAATGCGCAGCTCCTGTCCATTTGGTAATATAATATGCCGTATCTCGTTTGACGGTCTGCTTCAGGTGTCCCCAACCCTGGTCGGTCGTCAGGTTCATACGGGCGAGCACCCAGTCCGCATTCTGCATGTAGCCATCGATACCGGCTACATAGGTCGGTTGTTTGAAGTTCGGACCGTCCGTAGCATTATTGATACGGTTAATCAGCGTATTATTGTTGCCATGCACATGGCTGAAGAGGGTGTCGTATCGCTCTACCTGATTACCGTCCTTGAGCATAACCGGCATCCGACGCGGATCAACAAAGTTGCGCTGCTCCGCCTTCGTCAGCAGATAGCCGTCCGAGGAAGGTTTCATTTGGGACGGTCCATAAGTCTTGCGGTACGAACAGAAAAATAGTCCCTCGACCTTATCGCCCTGCGCACGCAGTTTCATGAGGAAGGTATCTGTTACTGCCGTATTGAACGTATCTCCCTTTGCAGCCCAATACGCATACGCACTGTCGTACTCATGGAATAATTTCTCATATTTGTCCCATTCCACCGGATCGTAGTGGAACACACCGGTACGCGAGCCTTTGTATTTAAGAGAAAATGTATCACATGAGGTCTTAAATATTTCTGTGTCTTCATCAGTCCAATCCTTGCCTTTCTCCAAATCATCCAAACTATCCACCTCGAATACTTCGTTTCCCCAGAAGATGGTATTGAATGCAAACTGCTTCTTGTCGTTATTGGTATATTCGTTATTGGGGGTGAAGTTATAGATTGCGGAGTATGCCACCGCCTTGTTTTTCATAAAGTGGCAGTTGACCACGCGCGCACGGCTGTCGGTAGCTACAGACAGACATCCGCCGAATCCCTGACGTGCATCGGCATTCGGGATGATCTCTTTCGCATTCTTCACCTTCAGCGGATAAAGACCGCGGCGGGCCTCGTTGTTATCGAACAGGGTATTGGATACACCGCAGAACGCATTGGTAGCGATACATCCGCCTGCCGTCCAGGGTATCCATTTCTGGTCCTCCTGCGTTATCGGGCCCTGGCTGTAGTTCTGGGTGAAATGGCAGCCGAACATATAGATACCGCCGTTGGAATACAGACCGCCGCCGTTACCCGCCATGTTGTTGGTAAAGATACAGTTCTCCACCACAATCGGGATATTGTAGGGAGCAGGATCGGTTACGTTCGGGATACGGTCCGTTCCCACATCATCGAAGCTCTTCGTCCAGTTACCATCGACGAAGATACCGCCGCCACGGAAATAGGTCTTGGTTACATAGTGGTGCTTCACCGTATCCTTGGGGTCCAGGTGGTTCGCATAGCCACCGTTGATCTGGATGCCGTCAAACTCGGTCGTACGACCAAGGATAGAGATGGGGTGCTCTTCAGCGAAAAGATCCGGTCTATCCATCGGAATCGGGTCTTTCAGCAGTGCCGGATTAGATTCGCGGTCATCATTCAGACTGCGGAACTTGAGCGGCTGCGGACCGACCTTGGTAGAGTCGGCATGCATCGTGATGACGTGATAGACGTGCGTGAAGTCCTCACCGGATACCGCGTTACCGGAAAGAATCGTCTGACGCTCCAGCTCCCACGGCTCGATAACCGAGTTGAGGTTGTGGTCTCGCATCGGGCGATGGCGGTCGTCGCGCAGACGAATCGTATCCAAGGGTGCCGAGTTGATGACATAAGAGGTATCTTCAAAACTGGGAAGCCGCACAGCTACCGTTACATCATTCTTCGTACCATACGCCGCGCCGGTGTAATCATCATAGTACCCCTCCTGACCATAATGGTGATCCTCCGGACGGGAATCTACACCTCCGATGACATATATACCCTCCGGGATGAGGAAGGTGTTGTTACGCACCTCGTCCTGTTCGCCATACGCGTTGTGATACGGATAGTAAGTTCCCTGCTCGATGAAGACCTCGAAGACGCGGTTGCGATAGGTAGCCGGATCGGCTTTACGCGCCGCAATGATATAGTCAAACGCATCACCCAGACGGTGGAACGGATTCAGGATACACGATCCCATCTGGCGGTACATATTCGCCGTATCGTTTTTGAGAATATTATCCTGCAGGTCACGCGCCGCGCGCGGGCGCCGATCTCAATGAAGTCGTTCTTCTTGCTCACAAGCGTATCTGTGCCCCATGCGAAGCCACGCTCCGAGCCGTCCGACGTCCATCCCATACGGTTCACACCGGCTATATCGAATAATTCGAGGGTCTTGTAGGTTCCCATCATCCTCTCCCACTCCCGATAGGTCATTCCGGCGCGGCTCAACGTCGAGGACATCTCTATCGGGTAATAGAGAATGGCATCAAACGGATCCTGTCTGTCCCAACGGACACCCTCCGTCTCTTTCGGCGAGAGCTCTACGTTACCCTGACCCTCCAGACGGCGGGACTCGACCGCGCAGAAATTAAACGGATATTCGGTATTGACATCCGACCGCGTGAACAAACCAGACACGTTCGCGTTATCGTTCGCCGAATTATGCCACAGCGCGGTCGAGTTGACACGCGCATACGTATTGTCAAACCACATTCCGCCGGCGGAGGTAGTGGCGCTGTTCTCGCAGATAGTGGTGGTGAATATACGCGCCAGCGAGTCGGGGTTGTGCGAAGCGGGCGCTTCGATATACATACCGCCACCGATAGATGCGGTATTCCGTTTGATGATCGTACCGCTGACAAGAGCAAGCGGCTTGAGGTACAGACCGCCTCCGTTGGCGTGTGCCTGGTTATCCTGGATGACGCAGTTACGGATATGGGCAAAGTCGGTCACTACCGCACACCGCCTCCGTTGGCGTGTGCCTGGTTATCCTGGATGACGCAGTTACGGATATGGGCAAAGTCGGTCACTACCGCACCGCCTCCTATCTGATCCTCCGGATCGGACGAGTTAGCATAGCCGTCCTCGATGAAAACTCCGTCCAACACGGCACGATGACGCTCGTCCTTCAGGGTATCCAACTGATTGCTAACAGGCACCTCTAATCCTCCCTCATCCTTGGTATAATAGGTCTCATCCGGCGTGAAGAGGTCGTTGGTGAAGGTCACTACGTGGAATGTATTTCCTTCCGCGCCGGTAGAAGAAGTGATCTTACCAGACAGGACGGTACGATAGGTCAGCGGGTCGCGTCCCGTGAAATCCGTTTTATAACCGCCCTTAACCTGTATGCCGTGCGGGATGATGAACGAGTAGTCGAGCGTATTGTCGATATAGTTCGCCATATTATGCTTGGTCGAACGCGTCGCCGTGTACCAGTCGGCGTACTCGCCGCTGACGGTTTTATTGGTACTATCACCTTCCAGCCACACTTCTACATTCCAGTGTTTATTCGGCTGATCCGCCACATACGAACCTGCCTCGCCTTTGTTATACATAGCTAGGGTCATCAGGTTGTATTTGTATCGTCCTGCCGCATCGAGTACCAACTGCAGTTTCTGCTTACAAGCCGCGTTCGCCGGCGAATTAGCCGAAGCGTCACCACCTTGCGCATCGAAGGTCACGTAAAATATCGCCTGACCCGGATGAGTCGTCGTATCGGGTCTGATAGAGTACGCCGCGTTGAACTCGTACGCACCTATATCAATCTGACAGTCCTGAATACGCTTCGCAAACACTACATCATACGGCGGCAATACCACATCCTTCACACTCTGGTACACGATGGATTTTTGAATATCCGCATCTTTCACGCCTTTCTGCCGTAAAGCGGTATAGAATACCGGACCGAACTCCTCTGTACCTTTATTGACACAAGGAATATCGATTCGCAGACGGAAGTCGTTGAGCGAAGCGGCACGACCGGCTACATAGTTACCTTCATCATCAAAGTCCGCGGCAAACGGCGTATTCTCCGCCGAAGGCGCAACACCGTTCAAATAGATATTGTTTATACCAAAGTTGTTTTTATCGGATTCGGTCCAATTGCTTACGTTTTTGTTGGTGGCATCATAGGGTTGCTTCACAGCAGACTGCACATAGCAATGCAAATAGGGATTGACCTTGTTCACACCGGTATTACGGTCACGGATGGCTATACCGTTATTACCGAATATAATCGTGTTGGCTACGAATAGGTTCGGACTGGAAGAAGTAGCCAGCGAGATTGCACCACCGCTGTATTGACTGCTTTCTTTTAAGTCACAAGTATTATAGGCAATGGTATTGTTATAGAATTTACCTACGCAGAAACCAACGCCACCGGACGAACCTTTAGAGAAATTGTTGGCAAAGAGGGAGTTAAAACTCGTTCCCTCGTACATAAACAGACCACCGGCAAAGACCTGAGTCTGATCTTTTTCTTCGTTCTTCTTGCCATGCGTAGAGGTATTGTTCAATACGAAGCAGCCCTCTATAGTAGCCGTAGCTCCGTCGCTGTAAATACCACCGCCCTTCACACGGTCGCAAGCGGACATATTGTTAATAACAATACTATTGCGCAAGTGCGCTCCTTCATATAGGTTCACACCAGCACCGCCTCCATGCGCCATATTCTCATTGGCTATAAATCCATGACGAATCGTAAATCCGTCCCAGCTCGCCTCCTGATACTCTATGTAATTGGGATCTTCCTTTACATAACCGGTATTTTCCCAAGAGGAGCGTTTCGCTTTACTTGGACCTTTTACACGATGCGTATGAGCTAAACCATCGGCATACGCGCCACGGTTTTGAATTGTTGGATCACCTACAGAACCGGCACCATACGTCGGTACACATACGTCAGGCATGCTCAGCACACGCTTACGGAGCGATGTACGATGCCTCTGTACCGTTAAATCAACACTGGTACTCTCTTGAGGACCGGAAGTGCTAACTATGGTTGTATCATCCTCCTGATTGGTCAGGACATAGGCCGTGCCCTCTAATTTACCTAAGAGGACATTATCCATATACACTTTTCGATTATTGGCTGTACTAGTAGGGGTTGCGTTTCGTACTCCAGGAGTAGCCATCACGCGAACCGTCAAATCGCCCTCAGCCGGTTGGTCAAAAGTAAACTCATAACGTCTCAACTTATCACCTTTGCAATAGATCGGCTGTTCGGCAACGGTGTCTCCATTAGAGGCAAGGATATAGAAGGTGACACAGGTTTCCGTGTTATTTTGATCTTCGGTATAGTAAGCCCCAAGGTCAATTTGCAACCAATAGGAACCGGCTGGCACATGTTTCATAGTCTGCCAGGCACTCATGTCTTTCATATAGCCGGATAAGCACATGCCTTTAGTATCCGTACCTACTGTTGTACCTGACTCATTGACTACATTTTTAGTATCATCGAATCTAAATGAGTCGTAATTAACATTCGCTTTATCATAGCCATTTCCATACACAAGTTCCCAACCATGGTTTTCATACTTATCCTTCCATGAATCTCCAAAATACTGATATACATAACCAACTGGATTCACTTCGCTAAAATCAACACCACCACATTCTGCCGGCTCTGTATAGTTATCTACCTTGCCGGTACCACCAGTCATGTCTTTATGTCGCTGTGACCATACATTGGTACTACCATTTAACATATCGGCATAACGGATATAAGTAGCCGTAACATAGTTGGTGTCCTTCTTCCATGTATAGGTTGCCGTACGGGCAATATTGACGGTATCGATGGTCTCGGTATCGTGTATTTCATTAAGCGAATAATCGTCATCCCAGTACTTGATAGCTGCTTCATCCAAACTATCATTATTAGCCTTGGGATTTATATCCGATATCTGCAAAATACATTCATAGTCAGCAGGATTAAAGCTCTCTGCATCCGCTGCCTTTGGGATAGAAACCACATTGGACATCAAGGCATGACGCTCGTTCATACCCGGCGTCGTGTACTTGCCGACAGGGAATCCACCATATACAGACACACTGTCGCGCATGAAATAACCCTTATAGTCCGTATATTTGCCGGCTCCTACCCATACCTGAACAAGCGTATCGTATGCTTCGCCCGGGATGCGTGTAGCCACGTGGTTGCGACGCGCTGCTTCTTCGACTGCCCACTGCAGACCGCTGACGTATTTCTCGGCGCGCGTATTGTTAATCCAGCCATTATCATTGCAAGCGGTTATAAACTGGGCTTGACTATATCCTTTTCCGTTATTCCATTCCGTAGTATCAGAATGATAAATGTTAGCACGCCAGAACGAACGTGAACCGCCGGAAATCTCTCCATACGGATAGAGCGGGTTGTAGGCAGACCCTGCAACCCACGGTTCGGGTGTACTGCCGTCCGGTGTCGTTTCCGAGGTAGTCTCCCAATACGGAGTAACTGGCTCACTATGATCATTCGGCCCGCCTCCGGTATAGGTATTTGTTCCGGTAATATACGCATGGGTAGTCTGAGTGGTGGTAGTTTGAGAGTTCTTATTCGTAAACCATGCTCTTCCCCAACCTCCGTTGTATTTCTCGTTGGTGGTGAGAATCGGATTTCCCTCGCTATCAAGCAAACGATTACATGTAGCCTCGGGGTCAATCCGGTCGCCTTCCGCCAAACCCGGACCCACGATGCCGTTGACCATATACACCGTGTTTCCGGCGATAGCGTTTGCCCAAGAGGAACCATCGCGTTTGCCGGCGCCATTCGGTGTGACATAGATAACCGTACCGCTTAAAGGCAGGTCGGTATTTTCAATCGCACCTATATCCGGCTCACCACCGTAGTTACGGACGATGACATCGCTTCGGTCGAAGTTCTCAATTGGTTCGTATGTATTTCCCGCCGCATTGACACAGGGGTTGGTCGTCATAGGCGTATAGGACACCGTACCACCGTACAGCGCCTTGTCGCCCGTCGGTGAGTTACCGATGATACGGGACGGGTTGACGAAAGACGGATAGTTCCCGTCGGTATTGACGCGCGTCAGATTCTTCTTGTTCGTGCGGCTCGGTGTTTTTCCTTCGTCGTCCTCCAACTTGGAGTCCACCCCATCGGGCACAAAACCCGCAATGATAGTAGGTACCGTATAGTCGCTCCGGAAAAAGCCCTCCGGGTGGTTTGCCTCAACATGCCCCGTCGGCACATAGAGGTCAGCGTCAAACATGTTGTATGTTCCGTAGATGAAACTATCGCCCGCATCATTCACCGACAGCGCGCTGTTCGCCGGAATATCGGTGTACATATCGTATTTCCGGTTCGCGTTGCAATAGATCATGGAGTTATCCACACGGATATAGCCGTGATAGCCCATCGCGGTATTATCCGTCCGTCTGTTGTCGTATTATCCGTCCGTCTGTTGTCGGTCTTGAACGGAATACCTACGTTGTTCATGATGTTACAGTGGTCCAGATGGATGAACGACCGTCCGTTGGCGGTGATGATACCGCCGTTGTTGGTGGTCTCCGTTGCTAAAGCATCGGCGGCCTTGCAGTTACGGATAACCGTATTGATGATTTTCAGCTCCGAATAGCAGGTATCGCCATTCGCCTTCGGCCATTCGGCATTGACGTAGATACCGGCACCTTTCGGCGAGCAGCAGTTACTGATTACGCAGTTACGAACCTGGTTATACACCATATTCACGCGGTACTTGGGATCGATGGTTGAGTTATTGACAACGATACCGCCACCATCGTTCGCTGCGGTTGCGCTAACCACCCCGTGGGTATTGGCGTCCTGCAGCATAAATCCGTCGATTACCACACTATCCGCGTTCACTAACGCAAACGTA
>CADAZU010000027.1:24648-28718 GCA_902792535.1 uncultured Bacteroidales bacterium | reverse complement strand
GTAAGGGGAGAGAAAAACGAGGTGCGCAGGCTTGTCGGTATAGGTGTCCGGGTCGTGCTGGTCGGGCGTAGCACCCATCACAAACGAACCGCCTTCCACTCGCTGCATCTGAATAGGCACGCCGTTCACTTCATATGTGAGCGTCTGCAATGAATCGGGCACAGGCTGCCGTTTCTTCGCCGCCAAAGGAAGCAAAAGAAGCAGTAACAGAGCGGTTATGGCAGTACGACAGGAAAGCATCACAAGGCACGGAATTCTTTATAGCGGTCGTACAATCCGAGAAGCGTTGCCAGCACGCCGATGACGATGCACGTATTGCACGCCCAACAACCGCAATACAGCACTTTTATCATGCAGAAATAAGATAGTGCTGCAACCAATACCAACAGCACTTTGAGTGCCCCAAAGAAGTGTTTCATACAGCCGAGTTTTTATCCTCGGCTATGAGAACAAATACCGTGCCAAGCAGTTATGTGAATTATTCGCTTTGCAATCTCTTCGGGGTGGTCGATGAGGAGCTGGCCGTGGTTCATGCCCGGGAAGACTTCGATGTGCGCTTGCGGACAGAGGGAAAGCAAGTGTCGCACTTGCGGTTTGGCGACAAAGGCTTCTTTGGTGCCGTACCAGAAATGGATGTCCGCGCCATGAATGGCGTTCAGGCGGTTGGTGTAAACCGACTTGTAGCCATCCACCACGGCCTGCGTTCCGCCGAAGGGCCAGACCTTCTTGCACTCGTCCAGCAGCACATCGAAATAGTGCGAACGGAAGACCGCTTTCCAGAAGCCCGTCCAGTGGTAACACGTCCAGACATTCGCCGCCTGATAGTAGCGCAACGGATTGACGAGCCACCGCGGCAAAGGCAGCAGCGGCGCGGCATCGAGGATGGCATGGTCGATGATTAGTTCGTCGCGTTCCAAGACACGCGAGAGGATCTTACCGCCCAGCGAAAGACCGTACGCACAGTCCAGATGTCCGTCAAAATGCGCTTTTATATAGGCGATAACTTGTGCGGCTTGGTCGTCCACGGAGGTGAAACGGGTGTGCTTGCCGAGCGTGAAACCGTCCACTTCGGCTGCGATGATACGAAACCGGCCTTCCGTCAGACGAATGAGCGGAAGGAAGATCTCGTACGACACTCCCAGACCGGGAATGAGCAGCAAAATCGGGGCTTTATCTGTGCCGAAGAGTTGGAAATTCATCTTACCAAATATACGGAATGACCTTATAACGGACCTGCTGCTTGTATTCCTTGTAACCTTTCAGGTCGCGTTCGAGCACTTGCTCCTCGTTGCGGATACGGAGTGCGATTATCGGAACATACAGCAACATGATACCAAACGCCCACGGCGAGCACAACACCAGCGGCATACTCAGGAAAAGCAGCAGCGTAGCCGCATACATCGGATGGCGGACTTTGCCGTAGAGACCTGTGTCAATGACCTTCTGGTCGCGCTGTACTTCGATGGTTCGTGAGAGCCACACGTTTTCGCGGAGCACTTGGAAATAGAGCCCGTAGCCGGTAAGGAAAAGCGCGATAACAGGGTACGTAATCCAGTCGTAGTCAGGCAGCATGTACCAACCGAAACGACGGCCAAGCCCTGCCACAACGAACATTGCCACAAAAAGCAATCCGCTCAAAGCCACGACCCATTTCTGCTCGTGCTGTTCCTCTTTGGCGCTCAGCCGTCTGCGTAGCAGTTCCGGCTGATTACACATGAGCCAGACACCTGCGATAAGCATCGGCGTGAACAAAAGCCCGATGAGCCGCCATGCCTGCGGGTAATCGAACGTGCCGGCAGGCAGGAACAGCAGCAAACCGACCAATAACAAGCCGGCAAGGAACTTCGTTAGAGCCTGAAAGAAAAGTTTGAGGGTCATGGTATTTGCGTTTTACCAATTTAACAGTTTAACGGTTTAACAACGGGATGAGAAGACCAATAAGATTTACCATTTGGTCATTTAGTTCGCCGGAGCCCACTTACAGCGTACCGGCGAAACGATGGCGCCTTCTTTCTTGAGTTCGGCAAAGGCTTTGTCCACCTCTTTGCGGTCTGCGCCGAGAGCGGCGGTCACTTCGCCAGCAGAAACCGGCTTACCTGCTGCACGCATGGCAGCTAAAACTTGCTCTTTCATAATAAATGTGATTTTTAACTATTATTTACTCGATTATCAACAATCGTACATACCGCTCCGTCGCAGAGGACATTCATAGCCGTAAGCGGTGCGTCCAGCAACACGCCCAATGAGAGGCACAATGCCTGCATCTCCGGCGTGAAACCGAGCATACTTGCCATAACCGGCAAGACCGCCACAACGCCTCCTGGTACGCCCGGAACAGCGACACAAGTCATCGTCAGCATAATCATATAGGGAATGAACGAACCCAATTCTACAGGCTGTCCGACCATCATCATCACAGCAATAGCGCAGATGACAAAATGGATGCTGACAGAAGGGATATGCAGGTTGGCGCACAGCGGAATGACGAACGAAGCGGTGTTCTCATCGCGTGTCAGGTGTTTGGCTCTTTCGAGCGATACAGGAATGGTAGCCGCAGAAGAACAGGTGGCAAAAGCGACCATACCGGCAGGCATCATCGCCCATAACAACTTGAACGGATTGCGATGCGAGAGAAAGCCGGCTATGCTGTACAGGAACAATGTCCACACCACCAGCATTGCAATCACCAACAGAATTACCCAAAGAAAATCACTTGCCAACTCTATTATACCGCCAGAAGCAGACATCTTCAGAAAAACGCCGAAGATATATATCGGCAGCAGCGGAATAATCGCCTTCTCGATAGAAAGCATCACCAGTTTCTGGAGTTCGGATATACCTTTGCGCAGCGAATCAGCCTGGACGGCACGCATTCCTAATCCCATCATCAGCGCCATCATCAATGCACTCATGACATCCAAGGCAGGAGGCAACTGGAGGGTGAAGAAGGGTGCCAACTCTTCGCCTCCCCGGGGCGCCAGCACGACCTCTTCTCCGGTGGTGACAAACATCGGAATGATCCATTCGCTAACGCCCATAGAGGCGACTCCCGCCAGAAAAGTACTCAGCAGCACAACTGCCAGAGTGATGCGTAGCATTCTGCCGGCACCATGTTGCGAGTTGGCGATAGAGGCTGTTACCAACGCCAAGATAATCAGCGGTACAAGGAATCCTATAAATTGTCCGAAGAAATCATTGAATGTCACAAAGATACGGATAAACCAAGCCGGCATAAACCAGCCTTGTGACATGCCCAAAAACATCGCGAGGAAAACCTGCACGATAATAGGGAGTTGCGATATACGGAATTTTTTCATTGTACCGGAGACAGGATTACATCATTTCGATTAGGAAGTTCTCGTAACCCAGTTTGTCGATATAGTTGAGGTACTGCTTCTTCTTTGCTCATAATTTTATTGATTTTAAAAGTTAATTACAATAATTTTACAATTTCTGCCTCGATGTCTTCGGGTTTGGTGGTCGGCGCGAAACGTCCAACTACTTTGCCCTCGCGATCCAACAGGAACTTGGTAAAGTTCCAGCGGATGTCCGATTCTTTCTTGTAGGTCTTGCTGATGCCTTTAAGCATCGCGCCGGTAGCTTTGGCGCCGAGACCATTGTATTCCTCGGTCGGAGCTTGCTCTTTGAGGAAGGTGAATAGCGGGCTCTCGTTCTCGCCGTTTACCTCGATCTTCGCAAACTGCGGGAAAGATACTTTGTATTTGAGCTGGCAGAAGGAAACAATCTCCTCCTCGGTACCCGGAGCCTGCTGACCGAACTGGTTGCAAGGGAAATCCAAGATGACCAGCCCTTGGTCTTTGTATTTCTTGTAGAGGCTCTCCAGCGCTTCGTATTGCGGGGTGAAACCACAACCGGTAGCGGTATTTACCACTAAAAGGACTTTGCCTTTGTACTCGTCCAACTTGACTTCATTTTTCTTGGTGTCCAACACCGTAAAATCATAGATGTTCATATAGTAAGTAATATTAGTAATAAATGTTTCATATATTGCACGCGTTTTAAATCGAGTGCAAAGATACAACTTTTATTTTAATGTCGCAAGCGATATA
>CADAZU010000027.1:0-24632 GCA_902792535.1 uncultured Bacteroidales bacterium | reverse complement strand
TTTTCTTAATAAAAGTATATAATTTCTTAATATAGTATTGCATATATCAAAAAAAAAGTGTACTTTTGCACCCAATTACGTGCAAAACGAAAATACATACATAAACTTACTGCATTATGAAGAAATTTTTAGCAATGTGCCTGGTGGCAATGCTGTCGCTCGGAGCCATGGCGCAATCGCCGGTTTATCGTGTGGGAGACAAATACATGATGAACGGTGAGATGATGGACAAACGCGAGTTCAAGGGGTATCTGAAGAACACTTGTCCGGAAGCGTTTGAGCTGTTCAACAACGGTCATAAGTTAAGTATCGCCGGATGGAGTTGCTTCGGTATTGGATTGGCGATCAACTCGGTTGGTAGTTCGATTCTAACCTCCTGTCTGCGCGGTCAGATCACGCAAGATTACATGCTGGATATAAGTTACTCGCTGACCACCCTCGGCGCAGGTGTGACCGTAGCGGGTGTTACTTGCCTTGCGGTCGGCTACACGCGAATGCACAAGGCGGTCAATCTCTATAACATAGAAAAAGCGAAACGTCCGGACCTGCGTTGGGTCTTTGGTATGAACCGAAACGGCGCAATGGCGGTAGCATTGCAATTCTGATATGCGTTCTTTTTTCTTTCCCTTGCAATCGATCCGTTCGATCGGTCTGCTGATTGTAGTGTGCTTTGCACTCCCCGGTATGGCTCAAAAAGACCGTGTCGCCGAAGGTCTGGCGGATGTGGCGGCTATCGCAGGCGAGACGAAAACGGTCGAGACGCCGCAGGACAGCATAAGTGCCGCCCAAGACACAGCCCAAGTAGCCATGCCGGCGAAAGAGATTCCCTTGTGGAAACAGAAACTTTATTACGGCTATAATTTCGACATTTATTTCCATAACGACACGCGCGACCAAGTGAATGAGAACGGATGGTCGTTATCCTTGACGCCGGGGTTAGGCTGGCGTCTTAACGAGAAATGGCATATGGGTCTGCGCTTCGGCGGCAGTTATGCCAGTTCGAGGGTTTCGTTTCTTGTCTCCGAACCGGACACGACCATCCGAGCGGATCTGCGCGTTCACGTAGGCTCATGGGAGGTGACGCCGTATGTGCGTTACAAGATGAAGACGCTCTTCAACGACAAGGTGGGTATATGGCTGGAGGCGCACCTCTACACGGGAATGGCGTTTCCGCGAGTGACAGAGGGCAACGCCGCGCATACCTATTACGACGGCTTACGTCATGAAATAACCTACGGATTCCAGGTGTCGCCGGTCATTACGTACCAGTTCAACCGCAAGAGCACGTTCCAGATCTTCTTCTCGATCCTCTCGCTGGGTTACAGCGGGACGGCGTTTTTCTACACAGACCGCCGCGAATACACGAATGATATCATCATCTTCTCGGGCAAGCTGAGCAACCTGCTCAATAACCAGTTCACGCCGGGATTATACGGCATCAAATTCGGTGTGCAGAAAAGCTTTTGACAGGTGAATGGTGAAAGGGAGGTCGTTAATATGGAAGATTCCTGTGGCGCTTACGGGCGTCATTTTGGGAATAGTGCTCTTGCTGCTGATTGCGGTGGGAGCAGGAGTTTATGTGGACTCTGTGCGGAGTAAAATAGTAGAAAAAGGTGTTGCGGTTGCGAACGAGAAAACCGGTTGGGACATCGATCTTGGGCGGATTTATCTCTCTCCGTTCCATCACTCGCCGAAGGTGCTCTACCGAGCGTACAAAGGCAAAGAGGATCTGCCGATTCGGGTAGAGATAGACAGCCTTTTTGTAGGTCATCGGGGTGTGGACACGTTAGTTTATACGCGCGCGTTGCACCTCAGCGCACTCGTACGCACGACGCAAGCTCCACCTGCCAAAAACGATTCGTCTTTCATCATTCCACCTATCCAGGTGGACTATCTACATCTGGAGAACACCACTTTCCATTCCGACAGCCTCATCAAAACCGTAGGTGTGGACGCGATTGTAGGACTGCTGGAGACATCCAGTCCTGAGATCTCTATTGCCGAAGGCAAATATCCGTTGCACGGGTTGCGGATCCACGACGCGGATGTGGGGATTGATTTGAGACCGGACACACTGGCTCCACCACCTCCGACGGACTCGGTTGCGCCGCTCCGACTCTGTTTTGATTTGCCAGATGGCGAACTGCACAACATCCATTTCCGCCTGATGCCGCTGGGGATGGATATCGACACCCGCACGCTCTCTACCAACGCTATCGTCGATGTGGGAGCGAACTGCTATGACGCGCGGCGGCTCAATGTCGGAGGCTTCGTCTTCGCCCTCAATAACCTGCGCATCCCCGCCGACACCATCTACGGCGCAGCCTGCGCAGATATAGCGCACAGCCTCATCACCAGTCCGGGGCTCCATGTCCGTTCGTCCGAGATAGGCGCCAAAGCGGATCTGCAGACCACCGAGATGAGCCTCGCTTCCATGAGTGTTCAGACGGTCGGAGAAGCTGAGTTCCGCGGCTCCAAAGCGCGACTTCGCGCGTATTACGACATCAACGACGAAATCTATGACGCCACCATCCATATCGACCGCGTCAACCTCACGCCCTTCCTCAAGGACTCGACCCGCGTCATCCTTGCCGGAGACTTGGAAGCGACGGGCAAAGGCATCGACCCGCGTTCCCGCGCGATGCGGAGCAAAGTGGACATCCGGCTGGACGATGCCGTCTATGGCAACATAAACGCGTCAGGACTGCGATTGAATGCCGAGTTGGCGAACCAGGAAGTGCAAGGGACGCTCCTTCTGCCGTTCGCGATGAGCGGCAAAGAATTGCGAGTCAAAGCGCAGACCGAGCATCAGTTCCGCGTAGCGGAATTTATGACGCCCGAACAAATGCGCGTCGATTACCATACCCAAATGCGCAAAGTGAAAGCACATGTGGGGGGAGAAAACTTTGCTTCGGACAAACTGAATCTGGATTTTGCGACGGACAGCACGACTATGGTGGACTTGGCTGCGGACGGGCTGAACCTCGCTGCCCGCACGCCGATGCACGCACTCGCGTTCGTCAACCGTCTCCAGCCCTTGCTTCGAGCCGTGGGAGACTCTGCTGTCCTCACGCCGATCACTTCCCTCTCCGACCTCACGATGCTGGACACACTCCGCCATCTCCTCCCTGCCATCGACGCCACCATCGCGCTCTTCCATGACAGTCCGGCGCAGCCGATTATCGAACGCCTCGGACTGGACATCCAACGAATCAACCTCGCCCTCGCTTCCGACTCGCTGCAGACCGGCATCTCGCTTGCCGCCGCCATGCCCGAAATAGAGCGTACGAAAGACAGTACTATTTTCCGCCTGCCCTCTGCTCACGCCACGCTGGACATCCATATGACCGAAGGGCAAACGGATCTCGCGCTCGACGCCCGCACACGCCTTTCGGACGGAGTGGCAGCGGTCGAAGGACTGTGTACCGATGCGATACTGCGGATGAATCTGAAACGGACAGAGAATATCCTCCGCGGAGACGGAAGACTAACGCTCGACAGCCTCTCTTACGGCACGATGGACTTAGGTTCGCGCACAGCCGACATCCGGATCGAGCCCTCGCAGAACTACGCCCACGCGCTCAAAGCCGATGTGCGGCTCGATGATCTTCCGCTGGACATAGTGAAAGGGATTGTCCGTTTACCCGAAGAGACAGCCCTGCACGGAGCCGTGCGAGCCAAAGCAGCCGTGGACGGACTGCCACGCAAGACTGACATCTCCGCCGAAGTGCAGCCCATCGGCGTACAAGCCGAATACAAACCTTTCGAAGCAGGTATCAGTCTGGGCGAGACCCCCATCATCATGGAGCATAACCATATCGATCTCAACGGACTGCCGGTCTATGGCGCAGACAGCACGTACATCGCCCTCACAGGCGGTCTGGATCTGAACACCATGCGGATGGAGGTCACTCTGGCTGCCGACAGTTTCGCTCCGGTCAAGCTGCCCAAAGGCGGACCTATACCTGTCTATGGCGACCTCGCGACCGACATCCGCGGCAAGGTCACAGGACCGCTCGACTCCATCGTCGCGGACTTAGATGTCACCATCCTGCCCACAACCGACCTTACCTACCCTATCGACAAGAAAAACCTCGCCCAGGTCAAGCCGCACGGCGCTGTCAACGTCCGGTTTGCTACCGCCGACTCCCTTCCGCTCAATCTGGGCGGACAGATCAACGTGGACGACGGTACTCTCCGCTATTCGCCTAAGATATACCCCGTCATGCCGTTCAAAGTCGATTCCGGCAGCCATATAGCCTTCCATGGTCCCATTGGCAAGACCCGGCTGGATGTCTCTGCTTCGCAGAAAGTGAAAGCCGACGTGGAGTCCGAAGGCGAAGACACCCGGCGTGTGGATTTCCGAACCGGCGTGCGCGTCAACGGAGAGCTGGACTCTCTCGGTCTGGAGTCCATCGATTTCTTTCTGGAAGCGCCGCATGACGAAGCCATCACGCGTGAGCTGGCGTCCGTTGATGAAGGCACGCGCGAAGGACTCGCTGCCACCCTCCTCGCTACCGGCATGTACGTTGGCGAGAGCAACGTAGCCGCGCAACGCGAAGGATACGCCCTCTCCTCCATCATCAACAGCCGTATCAATGCCGCCATGGCGAACTCCAAAGTAGGCAAATTCATGGAGATTGACATCAGTTCCGGACAGACACGGCATGCCTCCGGCAAATCCAACGATATGAATATCGCCATCAGCAAGTCTTTCCTCAAAGACCGCCTGCGAATCACCCTCGGCTCCACTATCTCCGACAATCCCGAGGTCAACAGGACGAACGGACTCTTCTCCTCTCTGACCGCCGACTACCGTATCCTGCCCGGTTTGTCCGTCCGCTTGTACTCCCAGCGCGACTACAACAATATTCTGGAGGGCGAGCTCTACAAAGCCGGTCTCGGTGTCCGCGCGACCAAGTCCTGGAGACGTTGGGAGAGTTATCTGGGCGACACCATCTCTCGCACACACAGCCTTACGGGAGACGCCGGAATAGCATACCGAACCAATAACTCCCTCGGTCCGGACGCCAGCCTCAAGTATGACCTCAAGAATGTCCTCGGCAACGGAGAGACCTTTACCGTCAAAGCGAACGGAGCTTATTATTGGGCGCTCCGCAACCGCCATCCGGGCGACCCGAAGAAAACCGATACTTACAAACTCGGCGTGAACGCAGCGCTCGTCCTCCCCTACCTCCACTGGGCAGGAAAGAACAACCCCGAAGGAGACACCAAATACATGATGGGATACCAATACGAGAACATCGCCGGAGGGTATGGTGTGCATAAGCTCTCGGGCTCGTTCACCTATTTCTTCCATTCCTCCAACAACCCCTATATCACCCACGCCTTCACGCCCTTCTCCCTCTCGGTTGTGCTGATGAAGGCGGAGTCGGCGGATCTGTTGGACAAGGCGGCGGAGTACCCGCAACTCATCAAGGTCATCGCCGGAAACGAGTTCGTGCCTTCCATCGGGTATAACTTCATCTATAATAACTACCGCTCCAAACGCGCCGTCAACACCATGTTCGATTTCGGCGTCAAGGAGTCCGGCAACCTCATCAACGCGCTCTATTGCGCCTTCGGACATAAGTGGAACGAGCAGGACAAACCGCTCGGCAAGATCACTTTCAACCAGTTTGTCAAACTCTCCCTGGAGCTGCGTAATAAATTCAATTTTACGGAGAAAGTATCGCTGGCTACGCGCCTCTTCGCGGGAGCGAATATCCCATTAGGTAACTCCACTTTAGCGCCCCTCTCCGAGGCTTTCTATGCCGGCGGACCGAACGGTATGCGTGCCGCTACGCCGTACGCTTATGGCCCTGGTAACTTCTACTCCGCCAAGTATAACCAGAACTTCTTCCATGCAGGCGATTTCAAACTGGAGGCGAATGTCGAACTCCGCTTCCCCATCGTCTGGAAACTCTACGGAGCCGCTTTCGTCGATGCTGGAAACGTCTGGAACTGGTACTCGACCGTGGACCTATTCAAAGCTGCCGGATACGAGGATTACCTGACGCGGCTGGAGATACCCGAGGATCTGAAAGACGGACTCTATAACAACCCCGATTTCGCCAAACAGATCGCCCTTGGAACGGGTGCCGGTCTCCGACTCGACATAGAGGGACTCGTCATCCGGCTGGACCTCGGCGTGGCTATCCACTCGCCATACCAGACCTTCCGATACGACAAAGAAGGAAAGGTGGACAAGACGCAACCCATCACCACCTATTTTAACATCCCCTCTGCCCTTGACGCCCTCCGCCTCAATTTCGGCATCGGCTATCCCTTCTAAAACAACAAACCACAAAATATAAATAATATGGTTCACGATCTTTACATCTTAATGATCACAGCAGGCATAGTTGCCTTGCTCTTCAAGCTGCTCAAGCAGCCCGTTGTTCTCGGCTATATCGTAGCCGGTATTTTAGTCGGTCCTCACCTCTTCGGCGAGAAACTCGTTGACATGGAGAATGTCGAGACTTGGGGTAACATCGGTGTACTCTTCGTCCTGTTCTGTATCGGACTGGAGTTCCGACTCAAGAACATGTTCGAGTCCGGCAAAGTGGCGCTCGTCGGTGCCGCTACCATCGTGCTCGGTATGCTCGTCCTCGGGTACGGCGTCGGACGGTTTGCGTTGCTGGACAACATGAACTCTATCTTCCTTGCCGCTATGCTCTGTATGTCTTCTACGACGATTGTGATGAAGGCGGTGGACGAAGCGGGACTGTCCAAAGCGCGGTTCGTCAAAGGAGCTACCTCCATTCTCATCTTCGAAGATATCGTGGCGGTTGTTCTCATGGTTCTGCTCTCCTCGATTGCGGTTGGAAACAATTTCGAGGGTACCGAGCTGCTTGAGAAAGTGGGCATCTTGGCGATCACCCTCGTTGTGTGGTTTGTCGTCGGAATCCTGATCATCCCGACCCTCTTCCGCTGGGTGCGCTCATATCTCAACGATGAGATCCTCATCGTCCTCTCCCTCGGTCTCTGCCTCGGTATGGTGCTGACCGCAGAAGAAGCAGGTTTCAGCTCCGCCCTTGGTGCCTTCGTCATGGGTATGATCCTTGCCGAGACCAAAGAGGCACATCGCATTGAGCATCTCATGACACCGCTGAAGAATGTCTTCGCCGCTATCTTCTTTGTCTCTGTCGGTATGATGATCAACCCCACGTCGCTTGTAACCTATTGGGACTCAATCCTCTTCGTGGCTGTAGTCATCATCATCGGTATGATCCTCTTCGGTACCCTCGGCTGCTGGTGGGGAGGCGAGACGCTCAAGGACGCTATGATGACCGGATTCTCCTTCGTTCAGATTGGTGAGTTCTCCTTCATCATCGCCGCCCTCGGTTCCAAACTGGGTGTTACTGATCCGGTTATCTACCCGATTATCGTGGCTGCGTCGGTGCTCACGACCTTCCTCACGCCGTATATCATGAAGGCTGCCGAACCCTGTTATAACTTCCTCTACGCGCACGCTTCCGACTCGTTCAAAGCGAAGATCGACGCACGCGAGAAACAGGTGGAGGAGGCGGAGAAAGCAGCGGCTACCGCATCCAAGGATGAAGGACCTTCGTCAGCGGACAAAGTGCGTCATGCCGTCCGCAAGACCGTCGTTACCAAACGCGTGGTCGATCTCTTCTTCCGCAATATGTCGGAGAACGACGAACAACCAAAAGAGTAAACTAAGTATATCTTTGAGCTGAAAAATCCCCCATCTCACAGCGTACCTCGCGTGTGAGGTGGGGGTTGCTTATACCTTCTACTTTAGCTCCGCGATAAATCCTTCATCCGCTGGTAACCACCGAACGGAATTTAGTTCCGTCGGCTTCAGCCATTTGGCTGCCTCATGCTCCTTGAGCGTCACGGCACTGTCTAAGGTACATCGGAAACAATGCATCGTCAGATGGAATGAAGGATAGTCATAATCGATCGTCTTCATCAACTCCCCGATTTCTATCTCGGCATCCAGCTCCTCGCGGATCTCTCTTTTCAAAGCCTGGTCTCGCTCCTCTCCCGGCTCTATCTTTCCGCCGGGGAACTCCCACCAGTCTTTCCACTCTCCATATCCTCGCTGCGTGGCAAAGATCCGCCCTTGCGCGTCATAAATAACTGCCGCTACTACTTCTATCGTTTTCATGACGGCAAAGGTACTACAATTTTCCGACATAAACAAAAAAAAAGAAACTATTCTTGCACATGTCAGTTTTTTTCTCTATTTTTGCGATAAATTTAGAATCACAACTATGCAAACAGCCCCAAAGATGGACCTAAAACAATATATCGAGCAGGAGATCCTGCCGCAGTACGATGCCTTTGATGGAGGGCACAAACGCGATCATGCGGAGGCGGTAATTCGCGAGTCACTCATCTTAGCGCGCGAACATGGTGCAGACGAACAGATGGCATATGTCATTGCCGCATACCATGACCTTGGGCTGCGTTTCGACCGGGAGACCCATCATATCCGTTCGGGCGAGATCCTCATGGCGGACTCCAATCTCCGGCAATGGTTCACGGAGGAGCAACTGCTCGTCATGCGCGATGCCATAGAAGACCACCGTGCCAGCGGAAAGAATCCGCCACGTACCCTCTACGGAGCTATCGTGGCGGAAGCCGACCGGCAGATCATTCCCGAGACCGTCATCGCACGAACGATGGCGTATTCCGCCAAACTATACCCTGACGGCGATTTTGAGACGCTCTACGCGCGTTCTCGCGAGCACCTGCTGGAGAAGTATGCCGAAGGCGGATATATGCGCTTGTGGCTCAATTCTGAGCGCAATGTGCGTTCTCTGGAGACTCTGCGCGCCATCATCCGCGACGAACCCCGTCTCCGCACCCTCTGCGAGAAGTGGTACTTAACAGTGACAAATGGCGCATCACCGAAGCCACCCTTTTGACCGACCGATGACCGACTTACAACCGACTCAAGACCGAGACAAAAAATCACCCCGAAAAATCGAAAATCCATGATTTCCCTTGCATATCTCGAAAAAAAGCAGTAAATTTGCACGCAAATTTGGGTGCGATGTATAAAATAGACGACTATGACAGAATCCAACCGCATAGAGTTTAAGCGCGAACTGACTCGCGAACTCGACATCGAGAAAGAGGAATACGGCTATTGCTCAATCATCAAATCATGCAAAGCCGTTCTCGACAAACTGAATGTGGAGAATCGCATACTTGCACGAATCACATACCCGTTCCGACAGGAGACTCGGCTTATTGATGCAGACTCGTTGCGTGAGGCGGTCATTAATGCATTTGTTCATAATGACTATTCTGACCTAATGAGTCCGGCGTTCTACATCTTTGCCGACCATCTGGAGATTGTGTCGTATGGCGGTTTGATTGATGGTATGTCGAAGGAAGAACTGGTGTCCGGCTGTTCACGCCCACGCAACCGAGAGATTATGCGCATCTTCAAGGATGTGGATCTGGTAGAGCAATTAGGAACCGGTATGAACCGAATGATGAAAGTCTATACTCCTGACATCTTTGTCGTCAGCCCGAATTTCTTTCACACCATATTTAATTACAACAAACTTCCGGATGATCAAGCAGAAGACCTATCAGTAGAAAATTCGGAGAAGAGTTCGTTGACAGGTTCGTTGACAGGTACGCGGAAGAATATTGTGGAGATTATATCGGGAAACGCTAATGTTACCATTTCGCAGATAGCGACACAGTTAGGAAAGAGTCCACGGGGAATAGACAAACATTTACAAAAACTCCGCGAACTAGGCATCATACGTCGTGTTGGTGGCGATTTTGGCGGTCATTGGGAGATAATTGAAAAATAACAGGCAAGTCAGCAAGACATCAAACAACGAGAGAAAGCAATAAATTTGCGCATGTCAAATATTTTTTGTACCTTTGCACGCAATTTTGCGTGCGATGCAAATAAAAACAACGATAACAGAGCAATAGAAACAATTAAGATATGGCAACCACTATCTATACCTATCTACACAATGATGATTTGAACGGCTCGCGTATCGTGAGCATGGATGATTGTATGTGCAAGTTATACAATATCAAGCGCAACGACTCAGCCTTCATGCATGATTTCAACAGCGATTTACAGAAACCTGCCTTGTATATCCTTCTAAATAGAGAGACGCGCAAGGCTTATATCGGCGAGACGGACGATTTCGTAAAACGCATTGCACAGCACTTGATCAAGAAAGATTTCTGGGACGAAGTGCTTGTGTTTTTAGGTAGCAATGAAGACACACTCAGCAAAACAGAAGTTCAATACTTGGAGTATTTGACGTACAACAAAGCGTTGGAACTCCAGCGTTTTGATCTCTCTGAGAACACACAAAGCCCTAAGCAACCGCATATGAATGTGATGCTAAAAGGCAAAACAGATAAGTTCTTCCGTTATGTAGAAACGCTTGCGCAGTTTATCGGTTGCGACATCTTCTGTCCAAAGCAAACAAAAGCAAAAGTAGCAAAAGAGAAGCATCTGTTCTATTGCAAGAGAGCCGGAAGCGATGCCGTTGGTTATCTGTGCGAGAGTGAAGAGTTTGTTGTGTTAGCCGGAAGCGAACTGCGTATAGGCGAATGTGATTCGCTCAAACCTAATTCTCAGGAGAAAAGAAAATCTTTTGTCAAAACGTATTGCTCACTATTAAAAGGTAAGATTATTCTCAAAGATGATTATACATTCCCATCTCCTTCGGCAGCTGCAGCAATGGTTGTAGGTGGCAGTTCCAACGGCTGGACCAGATGGAAAGATGCCGAAGGAAAGACTTTAGATGAAGTATATAGAAAACATTAACGCCTAAATAGAATACAAATATGGCACAACAATCCGTAGAACCGCAAATCGCTGACCTTGCACACGGTTGGCTCAAACAATATAAGCTTGAATATCATATTGAGCAGGACGCTCCAAATGATGAGATTAAGAATGCGCTGCATGAATATGAGTCCAAACAAGGCGGTAGTGGCGGCAATCGTCCCGACTGCAATTTGCTGCTCCAAGATAGTCAAGGCGAGTGGTGGCCTGTTCTTATCGAATACAAAGGCTACAAGGACAAATTGGTCAAACTGGACAAGGAAGGACAAGTTGCCAATCGGAATACCAAGGGAAATCCTGAATACAAAAATATCAGCCAGTATGCTGTCAACGGTGCTGTTCACTACGCCAATGCGTTATTGCACTACACCGCCTATGAGCATGTTATTGCCATCGGCATCACTGGTTACAAGGATTCTGCCACTCTTGAGTTGCATCATGAGTTGGGCGTTTATTATGTAGGAAAAAGCAACTTTGGTGTAGGACAACGCATCGGCGATTATACCGATTTGTCATTTCTTGCACCAAAACATTTCGAATCCTTCATAGAGAAGGTTCGTAATTTGAGCATTGATCCTGACGAACTAGAAAAGCTTAAGCAACACCGAGAACAAGAGATCAATGCCAGTCTTGTCAAACTAAATAATGAGATTTTCAAAGAAGAAAAGGGACTATTAGAGAAGGACAGAATCTACCTTGTTGCTGCAACGATTATTGCTACATTAGGCGTTCCTAATAAAGTAAAACCGTTGGAGAAAAGCGACTTACGGTCTTCACAAGAACTTGGTAGCCGTGACGGAGACATCATAACTCAGAAAATTAAAAATTTTCTTGCAGATGAAGACAAGCGAATCCCCGCAGACAAACAGTCTTTGATTGTTCGCACATTGGAGAATACGCTAACGAACGAAAACATCAACCGTGCAGAAAATGGAGAGAGCCAACTCAAGCGTGTTTTCGTGAAAATATATGACGATTTAGGAATGTACTATAAAATTGGTCTTACTACTGATTTCACCGGTCGTCTATTCAACGAAATGTATCAATGGCTCGGATATACAAAAGACAAACTGAATGATGTAGTGCTTACACCTTCATACGTAGCCACACTTTTGGTTCGTTTAGCTCGCGTAAACCGCAATAGTTACGTATGGGACTTTGCTACAGGTAGCGCAGGTCTGTTGGTTGCGGCTATGAACGAAATGCTTGTGGATGCCAAAGCAAACATTCATTCCCCCGAAGCTCTTGCGCGTAAGGAAGCAGAAATTAAAGCCAACCAATTATTGGGTCTTGAAATATTGACCGATATATACATGCTCGCTATCATTAACATGATACTCATGGGAGACGGTCGTTCTAATATTCTAAACCAAGACTCTCTTAATGGATATTCTGGCAACTATTTATATTCTAAACCCAATGAATATTTCCCTGCTGATGCATTCGTGCTAAACCCGCCTTATTCTGCTCCGGGAAATGGTATGGTATTCGTAGAACGTGCACTTTCCATGATGTGCCATGGCTATGCGGCCATCATTATTCAAAACTCGGCAGGTAGTGGAAAGGCTGTTGATTACAACAAACGCATTCTTCAGCACTCTACTCTATTGGCAAGTATCAAAATGCCATTAGATCTTTTCATCGGCAAAAGTAATGTACAGACTTACATATATGTATTCCGCGTTGGCGAAGCGCATAAAAGCGATGACATTGTACGCTTCATTGACTTTAGCAATGATGGTTATACACGCACGAATCGTAAAAAAGCATCTATCAATTTGCGAGATACAAACCATGCTCGTGAGCGCTACAAAGAAGTTGTGGATATAGTTCGTATTGGCAAATCTGCTATCAAATACATTGATCCTAAGAATTTCTACGAAGGGCATATTGACCCGACAAAAGGAGATGACTGGAACCAGTCTGCGCCTGTCGACACTCGTCCGACATTAAGTGATTTCCGCCGCACCGTGGCAGACTATCTCGCATGGGAAGTATCTAATCTCCTCAAAAACAAAAAAGATGAGGAGGATGGCCTGGGAAAATTTTAGCCCCACTTGACATTAAGCTACGCAATGTCAAGTGGGGCCAATATAGGCTTGATGAATTGTTTGAAATACAAAACACGTCAAGTTTTAACACAGATAGATTAACAAAAGGCAATGAGTATGACTATGTCACTCGTACTTCTCTCAATCAAGGAATATTGCAAACTACTGGTTTTGTAAATGATACGAATATCAATCCTGCTGGTACTTGGAGCCTTGGTTTACTTCAAATGGACTTCTTTTATCGCAATAAACCTTGGTACGCAGGACAATTTGTTAGAAAAATTGTCCCTAAGATTCATATACCCCAAAGGGCTATATTGTTTTTTCAGACTATTCTAAACATGCAAAAGTCTGTTTTGTTACAAGTTCTTGTACGCAATGTTGATGAGACATTTCGCAATATTAATGTACAATTACCTCAAACTGACAACGGAGAAATAAATTTTACATTTATAGAAGAATTCTTGCGCGAACTCGAGAGGGCGCGCTTGCGCGAACTCGAGAGGGCGCGCTTGCGCGAACTCGAGAGGGCGCGCTTGCGCGAACTCGAGGCTTACTTAAAGGCTACCGGGCTTGATAATTATGAACTTACCGAAGCAGACAAAGATGCACTTCGCAACTATAAAAATCTGCAATGGAAAGAATTCCCAATTACAAAGATATTTACAATTCATAACACACACAACATTCTCGCTTCTGATGTAAAACTCAATTCCGGCGCCACGCCATACTTATGCGCAAGTGCTGAAAATAACGGCGTTAATGGATACATATCGTATAACACCGATTTGTTGGAACAGGGGAATTGTGTGTTTATTGGAGGCAAGACTTTTGTTGTAAGTTATCAGAAAGAAGATTTCTACTCAAATGATAGTCATAACATTGCTTTGTACCTAAAGGATTACGCTCCCACGAGAGCCAATTTACTATCTTTAGTTACCTTTGTAAGAAAAAGTCTTGGGCATAAATACACATGGGGTGATAGCGTTAGTAAAGCAAAGATAAAGGGAGATACTATTACGCTCCCAACTTTAGATGGCAAGCAACCGGATTTCAACGCAATGGAAAGACTGATTGCTGCCATGCAAAAGATTGTTATTGCAGATGTTGCCAAATATACTGCCCGCAATCTGGAAGCTACGCAAGAAGTTATCGACAATCAAGAAGAACGACAAGAGCCCGCCATCACTCCTCTGCATATTTATGACATCTATCAGCCGGGGCGCATTCCTTTGTATACACTCCGCGCTGCTTGTGGATATTTCGAAGATGGTCAACTGCCGGAAGAGGAAGGATGGATAGATGCTTCCGAATTAGGATTTACTCCTGACCCAAAACGCCATTTTGCGATTCATGCAAAGGGCGATTCCATGCTACCCAAAATCAAAGATGGCGATATTTGTATCTTCGAGTGGTACAATGCTGGTTCACGTAATGGTGAGATTGTTCTCACGCAAAGTAGTGAGTACGATGATGCCTATGGTGGTCGCTATACCATCAAACGCTACCATAGCGAGAAAACCGTTACCGATGAAGGCTGGCAACATTCCAAAGTTGAACTCCAACCCCTCAACCCAGACTTTGATCCTATCGAACTTGATGAGTTCGGCGACTACAAAACAATAGGCATCTTTAAGTGCGTGTTATAAGAAATGGATAAGAAATATCAAATATTTGTAAGTTCCACATTTGTTGACTTAAAAGAGGAACGTCAAGCGGTTTTAACCGCAGTACAAGAGTCTGAACATATTCCATCAGGAATGGAGATGTTTCCTGCTACGGATGAGGAACAATTTAACTTTATTAAACGCATCATTGACAACTGCGATTATTATGTTGTGATTGTAGCGGGCAGATATGGCTCTTTGGCTCCTGACGGCATCAGTTATACCGAAAAGGAATATGATTATGCCGTTAGCAAAGGTATTCGGGTTCTGGCTTTTGTTCGTAATGAAAATGCAATAGAAGAAAATAATAAAGATACTGATTTTACAAAACTTCAAAAACTATCTCTCTTCAAAGCTAAGGTACAAAATGGAAGGCTTGTTCGCCAGTGGGACAATAAGCAAGATTTGGTTTCTTCAGTCATTATAAGTCTAAACAAAGAAATGCGTGAACACCCTGCAATTGGATGGGTGCGCGCCAATCAGGTTCTTTCTAGTGAGAATCTCGTTGAACTAAGCCAATTACGCAAAGAAGTTGCTGAGTTAAGAGAATACAAAAGAAAACATGGGGAGTACAAACCATATAGTGATATTGCTGGTATTGACGAAAAAGTACGTATTCGAGGGACAAAAACTCATATTTGGAGACAAGAAGTGACATCGCAAAATTGGGAATGTGAGGTCACATGGAAACAGTTGTTCATGAGCATTGCACCTTATTTGTTAGACTGTCCGAATGATCAAAGGGTTGAATCCTTATTAAAAAGTATAGCATATAGTTATGTAGGGAAACCTACGAGCGATACATTATATATGAATAGCCAAGATTTTCAAACTATAAAAATACAATTTATGGCTCTTGGCTTGGTAAATGTTTCCTATTCGCCAACCACCAAAGGAGATATGGCTTTATTTTGGAATTTAACAGAAAGAGGAACGCAACTGATGATGCAACTGCGCACCATAAAGACAAATAAAACAAGCAATAACCCATTCAAAACGAGCTAATCAAGACGATAATCATTAACTATTGTGACTAACAACTAAATAACATTATCATTAAATTTGGAAAATAAAATTAACGAAACACTATGGCTGTATATTCTGATATTATTACATGGTCAAATAATAAAGCTCTTTTTATCAAGGATGCAATTAGGCGCATTTTACATTGTACTGTATTGACCGCGCAAGATATTCAAGAGATCAAAGAATTATTGAAGAAAGAACACGGATTTGAAGGGATAACATTAGTACCATCTCCTGCTACAAATGCAGATATTCCGCCGATCATAACATCTACTAATCAAGTTCGATTAAAGCAAATTTCTTCCCCGCACAACATATCAGCTCTTTATGAATCAACCGCGTTAAATTTCTCGCTGGATGGTTTGACAATTGTATATGGAAAAAACGGCTCAGGAAAATCAAGTTTCTCTAAAATATTAAAAAAATTATGTTGGAGTCGTGATAATGGAGTCGTATTGAAGAAAAATGTATATACTATTAACACTGAGGCTCAATCTGTTTCTATTAAATATACGAAAGGAGATGTCGAAACAAATTTTGTGTGGCAAGAAGGGCAACCAGCAGACAAGAACCTTAATTCAGTATATATATTTGATACAAAGTGTGCTGGTATATATTTAAATCAAGATAATCCCGCCGAATACAAACCAGCCGGAATAGAAGTGTTGGAACGTTTATTACAACTTTATGAAAAACTAACACGTCTAATAAATGAGGATATATCATTACTCGTCAAAGAGAAAGATGAACTACCTGAAAAATATAGAAATACAGAAACATACAGATGGTATCAAAATTTAGAAACACTCAACCGGGTTGACATTGAGGCAAAACTTTCACTTACTACAGAACAAATTAATCATAAGCTTTCATTAGAGACGTCATTAAAAGACGCTAATCCGGCAGAGACTAATAAGAATTTGGTACACAAATTGAATAGGTATAACTCTTTATTAATAAAGATTAATGAGTGGAACAAACTATTCGATATTGAAAATCTCCAAAATATTGCCACTTTAATTCATGACTTATTAACAAAAGAAGCGGCAAACAAAATTGCAAGAGAGTCATATGAAGAAGGACTTGTTTTCTCTATAGAAAGTCAAGCATGGAAGACTTTATGGGAAGCTGCGAGGAATTATGCAATTTCCGAAATACATACAGGTCACCCTATCGGTTCTAAAGATGGCGTAGAATTTTGTATGTTGTGTCAACAACCATTATCCACTGATGCTAAAACTCGATTACAAAAATTTGAGTCCTACATTCAAGACACTACAAGCACTGCATTGGATTTGGCAAAAGGAAAGTTGGAACAAGAGCGCAAGAGATATGATAGTATTCCTAACGAATTAATTGCTACTGAATTAAGGAATGAGTTGATTGAAGATGACCCTATATTTGACACAACTATCTCAGAATATATAGAACAACTTATAAATGCGAAGGACAATGTTTTAAACCATATTGACAATAAGAATGAAGATCTTTCTGTGTGTGCTTGTACAACACATAGTTTATCCGCGATGGTTTTAGAAGAAATAGAAAAAATTAACCAACGTATTAAAACAAACCAAGAAGTTTTAGAGAATCGTTCAAAAATTGAAAAAGAGTATCTTGAATTAGATGCTTTAAATTTCCTTGTACAAAAGCGAGACTCTATCCTGAAGTACTATGATGAAAGTTTAATAAAAAAGAAATACGGAGAATGCCTATCTGCTCTTAACACACGTAGCATCTCCACAAAAATGGGAGAGTTACTAGAGAACAATGCGATAGCAGCTCAGCAAGAATTATTCTTGCAATATTTGAACAAAATGAACCCTCAGATTGCTGCAAAAATGGAGTTGAAGAAAACGCGTACTACATCTGGGGTAACATATCAAAAATGCAGTTTCAATTCTATTTCCGAAAACATAACCGAAGTGTTCAGTGAAGGAGAACAGAAGGTTGTTGCGATTGCCAATTTCTTAGCAGAAAGTAATGTTGACAATGCTAATAACACGATTGTTTTTGATGATCCGATAAATTCGCTGGACATGGATTATCGAGAAACTGTCGCAAAGATTATATCACACATTGCACTCAATCAACAGATTATTGTTTTTACGCATGATTTATACTTCTTAAGAGTATTAAAGGATGCCTATAAGAAAGAACACTCTTGCGAATGTTATGTTACTTGTTTGAATTCTGTAGAAAATCATTGCGGTATTGTATCAGACGAAATACCTTATTTAGTAAAGAACGTACAAGAGCGAATAGATACAATAATGTCTGGACTAAAAGAAATAAAAAGCCTTAACATTACACAAATAGATAAAAAGAACAGTATCATAAATGATTTGAAAGACAAGATGCGACAGTTATTGGAACGAACTGTAGAAGATATCCTTGTCAACAATGCTATTTCGCGTTTTAGTAAAAATATTAGTTTCAAAAGGAGCGATTTAGCGAATATGATTCTTGTCTCTAAAGCTGATATTGACTACTTGTTAGGTTTATATAGCAAATATTCAGAAGTTATACATGATGGATCTCCCGAAACGGTTTCCAAAACATTAACGGAAAGTGATATACATACTGATATTACGGAGTATCAAACATGGAAAAATGATTTTGTTCAAAGGGTTAAAACATGGAAAAAGAATAATGGCTATGAATAACTAAAGAGTCTCTTTGGTTTTAACATACTGCATATTTCATAACAAAAATTCTTAATATGAATAATCATAAATATAAAATAATGGTTAGTTCTGCTGTCTATGGATTTGAATCAGAGATAGAACAGATATGTGCGATTTTGTCAGGTATGAATTATGAGGTACTTAATTCACACATCGGTACAATAAAAGTTCATCCCGGGCTCTCTAATCTTGACAATTGTCTAGAAGCAGTAAGAGAATGTGATTTGTTTTTAGGAGTCATACGTCCTTATTGTGGAACTGGAAATATTGGGAATAAGAATATCACTTTTGAGGAGATGAAATTAGCAATAACATTAAAGAAACCGTATTGGTTTGTTGTGCATGGTGATGTGATGTTTGCACGCAAGTTATGTAACAAAATAAAAGATTTCAAGCCCGAGATGATACGTGCAAATAACTTTTTCGATTACAAATCTGTGGAAATGTTTAATATGGTAACAAAAGATGCAGAAGAAGTTACTAAACGTACTGGCAACTGGGCGCAAAAATTCTACAGAATGGACGAAATACTCACATATATCCAAACTCAATTTCAGGATATTGAGTTTATAAATAGTATAATAATCCCTCAAAAATCATAAATATGGATAATCAATTTGTCGTAAATAATCTACTCCGCCAAAACGAAGGTGAACGTTTGGAGTTTAAGTCGCATTTTTCTGAAACTGTTATAGCAAGGCAGATTGTCGCTATGCTGAATGCAAAAGGTGGGGATATTTTAGTAGGAATAAATGAAAATAAAGAAATTCAGGGCGTTTCTCCACATCTAGATATTGATGGAATACGAATGAGACTAATGACCACTATTAAACCTACTGCACCCATAAATATTACTGAATTTGATTATTCAGGTAAACAAGTCATTCTAATAAGTGTATGGGAAGGCTCACAAAAACCATATACTTACGGAGGAAAAATATATCAGCGAACTGCAGATTATGCGCACGAAAGAGAAGCATCTAAACAAGATATAGAACAGATGATCTCTAAGCGTTCATTAGCGGAGTCAAATTGGGAAAGGATTCCAGTTCTCAATACTGATATTGAGGACTTAGATATTGAAGAATTGCGCGCAACAAAACAAGCTTATCAGCAGCAATTAGGGATTAAAGAGCTCAGTGAAGAAGAGTTCTTAATGCGTTGTGGACTGATTCAAAATGGAGAACTAACCAATGCCTGCATTCTGCTCTATGCCAAAAATCCAATGCGATATATCCCTCAAGTGAGTGTGAGGTTGTCCGTTTTTGCTTCTGATAATCCTGCTGATTTAGTAGATACAAAAATATTTGAAAGTAACATATTCCGAAATATTGATGCTATATTTCAATATTTTGATGCTACCTATGCAAAAACTTTGCATATAGACGGTCCTGTTCGCGAAGACAGATGGAATTATCCACGCATCGCAGTACGCGAAGGAATAATGAACGCATTGGTCCACAAAGATTATAGCTCGCCTAGCGCAATTACAAATATCAAAATCTTTTCTAATAGATTGGAGATTCAAAATACCGGCTCTATCCCAACATCTATCTCTTTTGATCAAATAGAGAGTAATAGTTATTCTATACTACGCAATCCTGATATAGCCCACCAGTGCTACTATAGAGGACTGATAGAAATGATGGGAACCGGCATCGCGAGAATAAAGCAAGATTGTAAAAATAATAATTTTTCGCTTCCTATATTCAAAGAAGAGAAAGGTATTATCAGCGTAATTTTCCCTAAATTGAAACATAATGTTATAAATGCGGCTCATAGTACTGATTACGCAATGATTGTCAACCAACATTTTTATGCTTTTAGTGCTGATGTTAAAGAGAAACTTGTAGCTGTTCTGCTCGCTCTGCAATCACAACCTGGTACACGCATTTCTGCTCTTCAAGAATTAATAGACATCCCTAATAAAACATTGGAACGTCATATAAAAGTTCTAAAAGAAGCTGGTCTTATTGAATATCGAGGAGCGAAGAAAACAGGTGGATATTATATTGCTAATGAAGATATTGCTAATAATGAGGGAATAAATGAGGGAATAAATGAGGGAATAAATGAGGGAATAAATGAGGGAATAAATGAGTGAAAAGAAAGTGCAAATAGAAGAGGAGCCAGTAGAGGTCATCATCCTGCGTGCTATTAATAGCGGTGCATTACAAATAGAGAAAGTCAATTGGGAAAAATTTCTCTCCGACATTGTCAAGATGATTGGTCTAATGAATCCACCTATTTCATATATCGGTTGCGCGTGGGCACTCTTACAGGAAATAGATGATTTCTCTAGACGTGCCGACATTCTCAGCAAATGGCAAGGCCTTGCACCACAGTGTTTCCCAACAAAAGAGGCCAGCGATTCCTTCTATGCAGATGCTGAATGTCTCAAAATGGTCAATATTCATCTACGTGGATTGATACTGCTGCAAGGTGCACAGATGCCACACACATACGATGATATAGATGGCGGTAAAGGTCTCAACGAAATGGCATTGCTTTGGTCAGATAGATATGTAGAAGGCAAAGACCTTGTAGCGTTAGCCTCGGAAATCCATAAGACGGTAAGTAACGGAGAAAAAGACCCTGTGATTGAGTATTTCCTCTATTGTAATCGCAATTACAACCAACTGCCGTTCGATAACATATACGATTTCAGCCGTAATCTGTTTCTTGCTGAGAGTTTCCGACAGTACTTGGTCACCGGTAAGATGAACACATCTGCTCCATTAGCTTTTACAGACATCAAACGCCGTTTGCGCAATGCCTGCTTTGAGGAATATATCCGTTTACGATTAGCACAGATAGAAGCGGAGATGGAAGAAGATAACTCGCTACTACTTGACCCTACAATTGATGACTTATATCAGGAATTGTATAATCAAGAAAGTAGTGTGGTTAATCGGGAACAGATGTTTGAAGACTTCCGCGGTTCGCAAGCATACCATGATCGCTGGTACAGAGGTAGACCCGAAGTATTGCAAATGATTCAGTATTTTATCGATTATCTAAATTGGAAGATAGCTAATCTTCATCCCCAACCGCAAAACAACACCACATATAACGTCCAAGGCGATTACATCGCCGGAGACAAGCATGTCGGTGCCCATATAGACAATGTTTCTCCCGGAGCTATCGGTGCTCAAACAACCAAAGATTAAAACTATGGCAACAAAAAAGAAAACTCAAGAAATTACTATACGCTCTTCTGCAGCGGAGTATCTTACATTTGCTAGCACTATAGGAGACCAACCGGATAGCGTGGAATTGCGCTACCAGGATGAGAATCTATGGCTAACCCAACGCCTGATGGCGGAATTATATGGGGTCGATGTGCGCACTATAAACGAGCATATTCAAAAGATTTTCAGCGACAACGAATTGCAAGAAGATGCAACCATCCGGAATTTCCGGATAGTTCAAACGGAAGGTAATCGGCAGGTTGCACGCGATGTTAAGCACTATAACCTGCAAATGATTATCGCAGTGGGCTTTAAAGTAAACAACGAGCGCGCTGTACAATTCCGCAAATGGGCTAACGCCATTGTGAAAGACTACACAATCCAGGGATGGGTGATGGACTCCGAACGATTGAAAAATGGTGGAACAATCCTCACCAAAGACTACTTCGAGAAACAATTGGAGAAGGTACGTGAGATACGCATCTCCGAACGTCGTTTCTACCAAAAAATCACGGACATATATGCTACCAGCATTGACTATGACCCTACAGCAACAGCCACACTACGCTTCTTCGCTGCGGTGCAAAACAAGATGCACTATTCCATTCACCAACACACGGCTGCGGAACTAATATACGAGAGGGCTGATGCGGAAAAAGAACACATGGGCTTGACATCTTGGGAAGGTGCCCCTAACGGTAAAATTCATAAATACGATGTTTCTATCGCCAAAAATTATCTTACCGAAGACGAACTCCAGCAATTGGAACGTATTGTATCTGCATATCTGGACTTTGCAGAATTACAAGCTATGAGACACATCCCCATGACAATGGCAGATTGGGAAGAGCGGCTGAATAGTTTCCTGAAACTATGGGATAGAGAGATCCTGCAAGACTCAGGAAAAATCTCAGCGGAACTGGCACAAATGAAAGCAGAAACAGAATTTGAGAAATACCGTGTCGTACAAGATGCACTCTACCAATCAGACTTCGATCGTTTCGTCCTGCCTACAATACCTTTTGAGGATAACAAGCAATAATATTATGGAAGATAACGCTAAAACCATTATCAATGTCGCCGGAGACTACGTGCAATCCAAGCATGTAGACTACGAGATTAACAACGTCGAAGCCGGCGGCATCGGCATCCAGTTCGTCAATGGCAAACAGACTACCATAAAACCGTCCGCCTCCTCTACGAGAAAGCACGATACTTCTATCCCATATACTATCCGCTATATTAACGCGAATGACCAATCGCGAATACAACGCTTGCAGCTCTTAATGCGATGTCTGCAAAACTTGAAATGGATAGAGGAACCAAAAAGTGCAGATGATTTCATAGACCTCTTCGATGGCAAGCCTCGCGAGTGCAACATCAAATGGACGGACACGCTCAACCAAGCCACAGTCTATTACTTTCTCCAGCAACTGCTGGCACAACCCTACATAGAAAAAGTCACAGGCTGTTCTGCGCGCTCACTCATGATGAACCAATTTCATTTCTCCAATCCAAGAGCGGATGAGAAGCGCATAACAGATGACAACAAAAGAATCATTAACCGGCTACTTCTAATAATCAATCCGCAAAAGCAACTCCCTACTAAAACAGAGGATTTCACTAACGATGTATCCGATATGAGCAACACCTCTTGGAACTATCTGGAGGATGGACTACATGCTACAAAAGACATCAATAGTCGCACCAAATAGCCTCTAAAACTATCCCTGTTGTCACACGTGTTGTCAACAAGATAATTTTCTATTACTTTTTTGATTTTATCTGTATAGTCGGAACGTACTGAAAATAAGTGCGTTCCGATTTTTCTATATACTTGTCCCTACCTTGTCTCACATCCTTGTTGTCATTTCCTTCTAATTTGACAACAGAATCAGGCTCATTCTCCCTTCTTATGGAAATGCGTTCCAAAAGGACCTGCCACGAAAACGAATTTGTTTTTTATGTTTATTGCTTTTGTGTGCTTTGGTCCCTTGGGACATGGGATTAGGTGCAAAAATCTATCTGGGAGTTTACTCACAAGAAGATTTTGGCAACTAAGCACAGTCAGAGCGCAGCTCAAAAGCACACAAAAGGGTTTAATAGGTTTTTGTTTAACTAAAATAATATTAAAAGTATGAAGAATAAAAATTTAGTCAAAATCACCATCCACTGCCAATCGGCAGAGGAGATGCAGAAAGCCAAAGAGGCTGTTCTCTATCACTTGGAGACCCTCAATCCTGAGTTCCAGACAGTCAACAACACACTGACAGTCACGGTGCCACCGCTAGACCCGAAACTCTTCCTTCCGGACGAAGCCTGTTCTATCATCCGTCAGACTCTCGCCCAGTCCCTCACCTTCATCCACGAATTGACGTGCACACTCCATACTATTAATTAACACTATTTATTAACTTGCATCAACCGCCGCACTGCACTTATCTTCTCCTTTAGATTTTTTAGGGGGCAGATACAACGCACAATCAAGGGAGTTATGTGGACCATAATGACCGAGATTGAACGTAGAGGTGCGGCAGTAGATGCCCCTAAAAAATCTAAAGTTATGTCAAAGTACAATTTGGAAGTACCATTCACCGCCTTCAGTGGCAAAGTCTGCAAACACTCGAAGATCATCTTCAAGAAAGTGCGCCAGACCAATTTCACTTCGCAAATCTGCAATCCGCGCACTAAACCCTTCACGGAAGCCGAACTGGCACGCCAGAACAAGTTCCGTCAGGCAGCTGCTGCCACCAAGACAGCCTTAGCGGATCCTACCACCCGCGCCACCTACGAAGCGGAGTTCAAATCCCAATCCAAGTACCAAACCCTCTACGGTTTCGTCCTTGCCAGAGAATATGCCAAACTCGTTTAAGAAAGGGACTCAACGATGAAAAAATCAATGTCAATTATTTCGGATACTATCCGGCACGGTGCCCTCGCCGTCCTCCTGCTGACCTTCAGTGCCGTTGCTCTCTCCTCCTGTAATGTCACCCGTACGGTGACCAACGAGAGCCGCTACATCCAGCGCAACGACACCTCCATCGTCATCCAGTCCAAAACGACCGAGACCTACGACGCCTCGAAGAAGCTCTGATTAAACAGAAGAAAATGAATGATCCGCATGGATTTTCTTTATTTTCCATCCCGAAGGGATATTTTTGTAAGGCGGTAGTACGGCAAATTGATTGCCGGACGTAGCG
>CADAZU010000026.1 GCA_902792535.1 uncultured Bacteroidales bacterium | reverse complement strand
CAAGAACACCCCGAATTCGGAAGGTCTGTTCAATCTGACAGCCCCGACGAATGACTCCAAGGCGCAACTGGAGGTATTGTCCGCCACGCATGCATACACGGACAAGCTCGGTTTCTTCGACGCGGGAGTGAAAGTGGCTTACCACTTCAACTTTCCGAAGAAGATGAAATACAAAGCCTCGAAGCTGTAATGCTGACAGCTGAATGCTGAAAACTGAAAAAAAGCGTCCTTCGGGGCGCTTTTTTTTGCATATGTCGCGAAAAAGCAGTACCTTTGCAGTCCGATTACCAATCACCAATTGTCAATCGTCAATCACCAGTGTATAGTTTTTCTTCATATCTGCCCTATTATAAACGCAACCTCAAGGTGGCGATGCCGGTGATGTTCACCCAGTTAGGCGCCGCCATGGTGGGCTTGGCGGATAGTATCATGGTGGGGCACTACAGCACGGCGGATTTGGCGGCGGTCAGTTTCTCCAACGCTATCTTCTTTACCGTCATGGTCTTTGCTATGGGTGCATTGATGGGTGTCACACCGCTGGTGGGGCATGCGCACGGACGGCTGGAAAAACTGATGCAAACCGGAACAACAGAGGAAGAGATCACTCATAAACACGAGCAGATCGCTTCGTATCTCGTTAACGGCTTGGTCTTCACGGCAATCATGTGCTTCTTTGCTTTGCTCTTGCTGGCTCCTTGTATCCCTTATCTGGACGCGTTTGGTCAGGAACCCGAAGTCATCGCGTGCGCCCGACCGTACTATATTCTAATAGTGCTTTCTATCATCCCCTTCCTGCTCTTCTGTTTCTTCAAGCAATACCTGGAGGGGTTGGGGAATACCATGGTGGCGATGGGAATCACCTTGGGCTGCAACCTCTTGAATATAGTACTGAACTGGGTGTTTATCTTTGGTCACTGGGGCTTTTCGCCCATGGGAGCGGAAGGCGCAGGATGGGCTACGCTGATCTCGCGAGCATTGATGCCTGTCTGTTTCTTGGCGGCAATGGTGATTAAGCCGGAATGGCGGCGTTATTTAGCCCTCAGCCGACAGAAGTCAGTTGTCAGCCGCCGCGAAGTGGAGAGTCTGATAGCTATCGGTGCACCGATCGGATTGCAGTCCTTTGCCGAAGCGTTCCTTTTCACGGCTTCGTTTGTTATCATTGGCTGGATCAGTAAGGAAGCGCTGGCGGCGCACCATATAGCGAACCAGATGTGCGACTTGACTTTCATGCTGGCGCAAGGTATCGGAGCGGCTACGACCATCCGTGTCTCCCACCAGCTCGGAAAAGGTGACCTGCACGCCGTGCGTATGGCGAGTCGTGCCTCTATCCATCTATGCCTGCTGATGAATACCATCGGCGCGTCCATCATGTTCTTTTTCCGGTATCAGATCCCGTATATTTTCTCCGACGACCCGCAGGTAGCAGAGATTGCTTCGACGCTGCTGATTTTCGGTGCGCTCTTCCAATATGCCGATGGTCTGCAATGTATCGGAGCAGCGATGCTGCGAGGTATTCAAGATGTGCGCGTACCGATGCGGATTGCCCTCTTTGCGTATATAGGCGTTGCGCTGCCGTTGGGATTGTACCTGACTTTCCCTGCTGAACTCGGTGCCAAAGGTATGTGGATGGCGTTCGTCATCGCGCTCGTCATTCCTGCTATCTTGTTCCATATACGATTCAATAGGCAATATAAGAAATTAAAAATCAAGAATTACGAATTAAAAATAGAGAATAATGAAGAATAAAGTCTTTGACATCTTTGCTGAGATATGCAAAGTGCCGCGTCCCTCGAAGCATGAGGAGCAAATCAGCCGCTGGCTGCAAGAATGGGCTAAAGCTCATGGTATAGAGTGTTTCGCCGACGAAGCGATGAATGTGATCATGCGTGTACCCGCCACGCCCGGATACGAGGATCATGAGGGAGTCATCCTGCAGGCTCATATGGACATGGTATGCGAGAAGAACGGCGATGTCGCTCACGATTTTATGACCGATCCGATCGAGACGTATGTCGATGGTGAGTGGCTCAAAGCCAAAGGTACGACCCTTGGCGGAGACGACGGTATCGGTATCTCCATGGCGCTGGCGGCTATCACGGATCCGGATCTGCAACACCCGGCGATTGAGTGCCTATTCACCGTGGATGAAGAGACCGGACTCACCGGTGCGATGAAGCTGCAGGACGGTGTGTTGCAGCATAAGAAACTCATTAACTTGGACTCCGAGGACGACGGTCAGATCTTCATCGGTTGCGCCGGCGGTATAGACACGCTTGCGAAGATGCACTATGAGGCAATAGATAAATCACAAATCTCAAATCTCAAATCTCAAATAGCCATCCGGCTTTCTGTGACGGGATTGCAGGGTGGCCATTCGGGTGACGACATCAACAAAGGTCGCGCGAACGCGAACCAACTGATCGTCTGGTTCTTGGCGCGAATACTGCCGCAGACGGAGGTACAGATCGCTTCGATCAACGGAGGAAACCTGCGCAATGCAATTGCCCGCGAAGCGGAGGCAGTGATTACTGTTCCGATGGCGTACAAAGAGCAGATCCGCATTGAGTGGAATAGATTTGTCGCGCAGATGGAGAGCGTCTTCGGCGAGGTGGAAAAAGACATGCGGCTGGAACTGGAGACGACCGACATGCCGAAGTGTTTCATCCCTGCCGAGAAGGCGTATCGGCTTATCATGGCGCTCTGCGAGTGCCCGCACGGTATGATCGCTATGAGCCGGGACATCCCCGGGCTCGTAGAGACCTCCACCAACCTCGCCTCGATCAAAATGAAGGAAGGTTATGTAGAAATCAATACCTCGCAGCGTTCGTCCAAAGAGGAGTCCAAGCACCACCTCAAATGGGTCGTAGAGCAGGCTCTGGCTATGGCGTGCGACGAAGTGACCCACGGAGACGGTTACCCAGGCTGGGCGCCGAATACCAATTCGCCGCTCTTGGAGGTGGTCAAGAAAGCCTATGTAAATCTTTTCAAATCCGAGCCTAAAGTCTTGGCAATCCATGCCGGGCTGGAGTGCGGTCTGTTCCTGGAGAAATATCCGTATCTGGATATGGTGTCCATCGGTCCGCAAATGTATGGCGTTCACTCGCCTCAGGAGCGTCTTTCGATTCCTTCTACCGAGCGGTGCTACGCTTGGCTCTGCCAAACGCTAAAATCCCTATAATTGGGGATTGCACATGTCGTCAAAAAGCAGTAATTTTGCACCCGCAAAATTTAATTACCGATGGCAAATCACCAATCACCAATCAAAATAGCGGTTATAGGGCTTCCGCAGAGCGGCAAATCGTCCCTCTCTCAAGCCTTGCAGACCTTGGCGGAACAAGGTTCAAGAGACATGCATTTTGTCGAGGTACACAACCCCGACGAATTGCATGGTCATACCTTTGATGTGGTGCTTCAGGTATTGGACTCTACGCGCTTGGAGGAGTCGCTGCTGCTGACACCGCATATCATTGATGAGCATGAGAAGATCGTGCTGGCAATCGGTCGATATGACCTGCTGCTGGCTACCGACCACTCGCTGGATATACCGAAGATGGAGCAGTTGATCGGTGTTCCGACTTGCCGTGTGTCCGTTCGCAAGAACTACGGATTGGAGGAGTGTCTGGCATTAATAGAGGATACAGCGGCAAAGCCGCTTTCTACGGCGCACCCTATCTACCACTTGCGCGATCGGGCAGATGACGAGGCATATCGGGCGTACGTACATGGTGTGCTGACGCAGACTCTGACCCACGCGCCTAATGATGCGCACCAGACGCGGCTGGAGAAGATAGATAAGGTGCTAACCAACCCTTGGCTTGGTTTCCCGATTATGATGGCGGTGCTCTATTTTGTGTTCTGGTGTACGTTCACGCTGGGCGCTTATCCCCAGGATTGGATCGCTGCCGGCATAGACTGGCTCTGCGAAACGGCGCACGCCCACATGGCGGACGGCTGGTTCAGCGGGCTGCTGATAGACGGAGTGCTGCAGGGCGTTGGAGCGGTGCTCGCTTTTCTGCCGAATATCATCATCCTGTTCTTCTTCATCTCGCTGATGGAGGACAGCGGTTATATGGCGCGCGAGGCGTTTATCATGGATACAATCATGCACCGTATCGGACTGCACGGCCGTTCGTTCGTACCGATGCTGATGGGTTTCGGATGCAACGTACCGGCGATCATGGCGGCGAGGGATATACATAACCCGAAAGATCGCGTGCTGACGATGCTGATGGTGCCTTTCATGTCCTGTTCGGCGCGGCTGCCGGTATATATGCTCTTTGTGGACACGTTCTTTGCAGACCACAAAGCGCTCGTTATGATCTCGCTCTACGCGATAGGTATATGCTTGTCGGTGCTCTTTGCGTTTGTGATGAAGAAAACCCCTTGGTTCAAGCAGGAGAAAGACGATTCGGTAAACGAGTTGCCGACATTCCGTTTGCCTAAGGCGCGAGTCACGGCGGCGCATATATGGGAGCGCGTGGAGGACTACCTTCAAAAGATCTGTACCGTTATTCTTTGGGCGTCAATTATCATTTGGGCACTTGAATACTTCCCCTCGCAGGATCTCAACGACCTCGAGAACTCCTATCTGGCGGCAATAGGCAAAGCGGTTTCGCCGGTTCTCGCGCCGCTTGGATTTGACTGGAAGATGTCCGTCTGTCTGCTTACCGGACTACCGGCTAAAGAAGCGATCGTGTCCACGCTCGCGATCCTCTATGGCGGAGACATTGCCACTGCGGGCTTTACGCCGCTTACGGCGTTCTCCTTCCTGCTATTCGTGCTGCTCTATTTTCCTTGCGTGGCGACGATCGCTACTCTGCGAAGAGAGGCAGGCAAGGTCTGGGCATGGTTCACCGTATTCCATAGTTTGGGTTTGGCATGGTTGGTGTCGTTCCTCGTCTATCAGATCGGATCACTACTAGTATAACTAGATAAACTATAATAAATGCAATTATGAAAAGATATCTATTTATAGTATTGCTGCTGTCCGTTTTCGGTTTTCAGTATTCAGCGTGTTTCGCCAAGGCGAATAAGCAGGTAGTTGTGCTCTCTTGCGATCTGCATTGCCAGGGTTGCTGCGACAAGATCATGAAAAATATCGCCTTTGAGAAAGGCGTGAAAGACATCGTTTGTGATCTGGAGACCAAGACGGTAACCGTCACTTTTGATGCCAACAAGACAGATGTGCCGACGCTGCTGAAGGCGTTCGAGAAGATTCATAAGCCGGCGGAAGTGGTCAGCCAGCCGAAGTCAGCCGTCAGCCCTCAAAAATCAGACAAGACCGATGCAGAGACGGGCGCGTCCACTCCTTATTAAATACACGCGCACGCATAGCACAACAAAAAATAGACGCCCGAACGGACGTCTATTTTGTTACCCGCCATGCATGGCGGATTGCCTGATTAGTGGAGCTCAGCGAGGTACTTGATTGTACGAACCATCTGGCTGGTGTAGCTGTTCTCGTTGTCGTACCAGCTAACAACCTGTACCTGATAGGTGTCCTCGTCGATCTTAGCAACCATAGTCTGGGTTGCGTCGAAGAGCGAACCGAACTTCATGCCGATAACATCGCTGGAAACGATCTCATCCTCGTTGTAACCGAAGGACTCGTTAGCAGCAGCTTTCATAGCAGCGTTGATACCCTCTTTGGTGATGTCTTTACCCTTAACAACTGCTACCAGGATCGTAGTAGAACCGGTCGGAGTCGGAACGCGTTGTGCAGAACCGATCAGTTTGCCGTTCAGCTCAGGAATAACGAGACCGATAGCTTTAGCAGCACCGGTGCTGTTCGGAACGATGTTCTGCGCACCTGCACGGCTACGACGGAGATCACCCTTACGCTGCGGGCCATCGAGGATCATCTGGTCGCCGGTGTAAGCGTGGATGGTGGACATGATACCGCTCTGGATCGGAGCATAGGCATTCAGCGCTGCAGCCATCGGAGCCAAGCAGTTGGTCGTACAAGAAGCTGCGGAGATAACTTTGTCTGCCGGAGTCAGGGTCTTGTGGTTTACATTGTAAACGATGGTCGGCAGGTCGTTACCTGCAGGAGCAGAGATAACTACTTTCTTAGCGCCAGCCTGGATATGTGCCTCAGCTTTAGCTTTGGAGGTATAGAAACCGGTGCACTCGAGCACTACATCAACACCCAGCTCACCCCAAGGCAGCTCAGCTGCATTCGGCTTAGCATAGATAGTGATTTCTTTGCCGTCCACCGTGATCGAACCCGGAGTAACAACAGTCTTACCATCCTCAGCGAGAACAGCATCTTTGTAAGCAACAGTGTGCTTGCCCTCACCATACTTACCTGCGAAACCACCCTGAGCGGTGTCGTATTTCAGGAGGTGTGCCAACATTTTCGGGCTGGTCAAGTCGTTGATAGCAACAACCTCGTAACCCTCTGCCTCGAACATCTGACGGAATGCCAGACGACCAATACGGCCAAAGCCGTTAATAGCTACTTTTGTCATAATTGTAGAATAATTTAAGTTATTTGTGTATTAATTGTGTTTGTCTCTCTTAACCTTTGCGGGTGCAAAGGTACACTTTTTTTGCGATATACAAAAATAAATCGTATAAAAATCTTAATTTTGTTATTTCTGCTTATCAAAAAAGCTGACTTTGCATTACTTACGACCGAAGTCGGCAGGTATCTCTCCCCATGCTTTGGTGTCCCATTTATAGATAGGAGTGGTCCATGTGTTATCGTGCAGCCACATCTCCGCTTTGCGTACCATGAAGAACAAGTCCTGGTTGGAGGCATTCCATTCGATCTTGGTTTTGCATCGTTTCTGGCGTACCCACGCGAGCGCGGTGACGGAGTCGGTATAGATCACCCAAGGGAGGTTGTATTTCTTGATATACGCCAATCCCAATACCAAAGCGAGGAACTCTCCGATGTTGTTGGTTCCCTGAACGAACGGACCGCGACGGAAGACCTCGGTTCCGGTATCGGCTATCACGCCGCGGAACTCCATGACACCCGGGTTGCCGGAACAAGCAGCATCTACCGCGAGGGCAGGAAAAATGGGGGATTTGGGATTGGTCATTAGTAATTGGTCCTTTGTGGTTTGTCCTTGGTAATTGGTGATCCGAGCGGGAATCGAACCCGCATTTGAGCTTTAGGAGAGCCCCGTTCTATCCATTGAACTATCAGACCGCGTGCTCTTGCTTTAGCACCTGCTGGGGAATTCGCCGTATTCCTCAAAGGTGTAATTAAGGAAGTCATTCATCGGTTTAGCCGCCTTAGCGATCTCCGTTATTTTGTCGATGAAATCGGGCGAACATACTTCTTCGTCACTCAGCATGACGGAGAACGTATAGGTCTTGTGCTTGAGCCATTCGGGGTGCTTGAAGTCCGGGTCAAAGCCCGCAGGTACTTTCTTCAATTGTCCCCAATAGGGATCAAAATCCTGTGCGAAATATTTCTTCCATTGTTTGGAAGCCATGATTGCTTCCACCTCTTCGTAGTTGGCTTCTATCTCCGTGCGGAGCGCTTGGAGCAGTTCTTTGGAGGGATCCCAAATACCACCTGCGAACATACACTGACCGGGTTGGATGTGTACGTAGTATCCACCGCGCATGGATTTCTTTCCCCACGTCTTGGGTTTCCCCGGTACACCGGCAGCTGGGAAACACCCGAACCATTCTTTATAGGGTCGTTTGTCCGCCGAGAAGCGGATGTCACGGTTGATGCGCCAGATGCAGTCTTTGGGTTGAAGAGGTGCCAAAGCCGGATCGAGTTTTGCCAAGCGCGCGAGGTATTCCGTGCAGAAGGCGATGTAGCGCTCGCGGCATGCCTGATACCAAGCGCGGTTCTCATCAAACCACTCCTTATTATTATTGAGCGCCAGTTCGGCTAAGAAATTCAGGGTATCACGCATGATGATTTACGATTTGAAGATTTGAGGATTTACATTTTCTGCATGCACCGATGCAATCCGTCCATCCAATAAGGTATCGCGACGCCGAATGTCTTTTTGAACTTCGATTTGTCGAGTACGCTATAGTGCGGCCGTGGGGTTTTGTATTGATATTCTTCCGATAAAATCGGGCGGACTTGACATTCCGTGATATTTGCCAAAGCCAGGATGGCGATCGTGAAATCATACCATGAGCAGACTCCTTCGTTGGTGAAATGGTATATTCCGGGATGCCATACCGACGCTTCGATAACCGTGAAAATTGCCCAAGCGAGGTCGGCTGCATAAGTCGGCGTGCCGATTTGGTCGAAGACTACTCCTAATTCTTTGCGCTCTTTACCCAGACGCATCATGGTCTTAACAAAGTTATTACCGAAAGAGGAATAGAGCCATGCCGTGCGGAGAATGACTGCTTCCGGGCACGAAGCCAGAAGACGTTTTTCTCCCTCGTATTTGGTGATTCCATAGATGGTACGCGGCGCTACGGGGTCTGTTTCGCGACAAGGGATATGTTCTTCTCCGGAGAAGACGTAGTCGGTAGAGATATGAATCACGCGTATTCCCTGGTTGCCCAATACAGAAAGCGCTTCGGCATTGATTTTCATAGCCGTCACTTCGTCTTCCTCCGCTTTGTCCACGTTGGTATATGCGGCGCAGTTGATGATCAGATCAATCTCGTGTTCTTGAACGAAAGCAGAGACTGCGGCTTTGTCGGTGATGTCCAGCGCTTGTACGCCCTCTGATTCTACGATGTCCGTAAAGAAATAGGTGTGTTTCGGGTGTGTTGCGCTCAATACGCGCACCTCATTACCCAATTGACCATTACTGCCTGTGATTAAGATATTCATCTTATTTGAAGATTTGAAGATTTGAGAATTTGAAGATTTGAGAATTTGAAGATTAGAACGGACTTGCGAACTCGCTCATCAGCGGGTGTTTGGTGTCTTTTTCGCTGAGGATACGTGCTTCTGCGGGCACTCGCCAATCGATAGCCAGATCCGGGTCGCTCAAGAGCAGTCCTCCGTCCGCCTCGGGATGGTAGAGGTTATCGCATTTATAGGAGAAAACAGCTTTCTCGCTGAGGACAGAGAAGCCATGCGCAAATCCCCGAGGGATATAGAACTGTCGATGGTTTTCTTCGCTCAGCTCGACGCTAAACCATTTGCCGAAAGTGGGGCTGTTTTTGCGCAAGTCCACGGCTACGTCCAGCACTTTTCCAACGGTGCAAGAAACGAGTTTGGCTTGGGTATAAGGAGGGCGCTGGAAATGCAGCCCGCGCACCACTCCGTAAGACGAACAAGACTGGTTGTCCTGTACGAATGCCGCCTCAATGCCCGCCTCGCGGTAACGCTTTTCGTTGTATGTCTCTACGAAATATCCGCGTGCGTCCTTGAAAACCTGCGGCTCAATCACCAAGAGCCCTTCGATGGGAGTTTTGATAATATCCATGAAATTATTTACGATTTTTACGATTTACGATGTACGATTTATAAAAGCGGGTACAAAGATACTACTTTTTTGCGACATACGCAAATTTATTTGCAATTTTTAATCTCGTCGTACGTAAATCCGCGTTGTAAGAGGAAACGGAGTAGTTTCTCTTCCGGGTCGTTTGGGCGCGAGGCAATTAATTTGCGCAAATTGCGAAAATACGCGATTTCATCGATACTTTTGAGGGATTCGTATATATCAGAATAGGGTAGTTGGAGAGCTTGTAGTCCTGCTTGGATTTTGAGCCTTCCCCAAGATTGGTATTCGACCTTGTCATGGACATACGCATGGCAAAAACGGGCATCGTTTAAGAAGTCATTCTCATAGAGTTTTTGCTCGATGAAATCGAAGAGATTTAGTCCTTCTTCGGTTTCTTCGGGTGCTCCCCATTCGAAGAGTTTCCGGCGAACGTCTGCTGCGCAATGCTCTGCGCGTGCGCAATAGGCTTCTGCTTTACTAAGCCATTCTGCCTTCGATAATTCGGTCTTTGCCATAGATGTCTTTTGTTATTAGGATGTCGGTATAGCCTAATCCGCCGAGCATGGCGGATAGTTCCGAGGCGTATGATTCGTTGATTTCGAAGAAGAGATAAGCCCCCTCGGTCCCCCTAAAGGGGGAGGAATTTGTGATCTGTGATTTGTGATTTGCGATTAGAGTAGCGATGCGGCGGTAGAAGAGGAGCGGATCGGAATCGGGCACAAAGAGCGCAGAGGAGGGTTCGTGGTTCAGTACGTTCGGGCGCATGTCTTTCTTCTCGCTTTCGCAGATATAGGGAGGATTGGAGACAACTACGTTGAAAGTTTGTTCGATTCCATCGGAGAAAATGTCGGCTACTTGGAAGTTTACAGATACGTTATTTCGGAGTGCGTTTTCTTTTGCTACCGCGACGGCTTCAGGGGAGATGTCTATGCCGGTAACTTGCCATTCCGGGTGCGCTTTTTTGAGCGCGATAGCAATACAGCCGGAACCGGTTCCGACATCCAACAGATGTATTTGAGGATTTGAAGATTTAAAGATTTGAAGATTATTGATGCGCTCTACTAATTCCGCGGTTTCAGGGCGGGGAATGAGTGTGGCAGGGGTGAGTTTGAGGTCCAGACCGTTCCAGATTGTGTGCCCGAAAATATACTGAATCGGCTCAAAATGCAACAAACGTGCAATAATTTGCTCTAAAAAGGGGTCTCCGATTTGCAAATGTGGAAAATTTGTAGTACTTTTGCAGTCGAAAAGCAGTTCGGTGCGAGTGCGCCCGGTCAATTCTTCGGCAATCCACCACGCCAAAGCTTCTGCTTCGTCGGCAGGGTAAACGTCTTGGAGTCGGGAGGCAATATGTGTTATCAGGTTCTTCAAATCGGCTGCAAAATTACAAAAAATAAATGGAATACGCAAATTATATTGCCCGTTGTATCGAAATTGCCCGTAGAGGCGAGTATTTTGTTGCGCCGAATCCGATGGTGGGAGCGGTGTTGGTCGCCCCCCTCTGTCCCCCCATGCAGGGGGGAAGACCCTTAACGGGAGGAAATGAGGGGATAATTATTGCTGAGGGATGGCATGAGCGGTTCGGAGGACCGCACGCTGAGGTGAATTGTTTCCGGAATTTCGAGCAATCGGAATATCGGGATATCAATTTGTCGGAGTGTACGCTGTTTGTGAGTCTGGAGCCTTGTTCGCATTATGGAAAGACACCTCCTTGCGCCAAGTTGATTATTGAGAAAGGTGTGGGGCGCGTTGTTGTGGGTATGTTGGATCCGAATCCGTTAGTGGCAGGCAAAGGTGTGCAGATGTTGCGCGAGGCAGGGATTGAAGTGGAAGTGGGTGTGATGGAGAAAGAGTGCCGCGAGTTGAACAAGCGTTTTCTGTGTCTGCATGAGAAGAAACGTCCTTACGTGATCTTGAAATGGGCACAAACGGCGGATGGGTTTATAGACAGGAGGAGGGAAACCTCTCCCCGGCCCTCTCCTCAAGAGAGGGAGAACGGTGCGCAACATCATTTAAATGGAGCGTTGGCTATATCGACGGCGGAGACGAAGAGGTTAGTGCATAAAATGCGTGCGGAGAATATGGCAATTATGGTTGGGACGAATACCGTTTTGCTGGATGACCCGCGTCTAATGAACACTCATTGGGAGGGAAGAAATCCTATTCGTGTGACGGTTGACAGACACGGAAAACTGCCGATGAAATCGAGGATTTTTGCACCTACCGAGAGCGAATATAAGGGAATAGATCCGGTTATTGTCTATCGCGAGCGGACGGAGTGGGATTATGTGTTGGCGGATCTGGCAGAGAGAGGTATTCATTCCATTTTGGTGGAAGGCGGTACGACGCTGCTGAACTCTATTTTGGCGTCCGGTGTATGGGATGAGATACATGTGGAAGTAGCGCCGGAGATCACTATCGGCGAGGGAGTGAAGGCTCCAGAGATCAGTTTGCCGGAGAGGTATGAGTGCTGCGACGGGCATAAGATGTACACGATACTTAATCCTTGAGCTGCAATAATTCTGCATCTCATAGCAATGTACCCCAATTATCTCGCACTTATCTCGCACTTATCACACACTTATCACGCACTTATCACGCACTAAATTGTGCATTTCACACTATACAGTATTATATACTATGTATATAATACAAAGAGGTGCATTATTTTGACGAAAAAAAAGCATTAAAAAATAGAATTTCTTGCATATTTCAAAAAAATGTATTACCTTTGTGCCCGAAATTGGAATAATGTGCAGATTTATGAAAAAGAATAAGATTCTTTTGCTCCTATTGGCAGGATTTTTGTTGAGTAGTTGTGCGGCGTACGAGAAGAAAGCTCAGAGTGGTGCGGCGGTAGAAGTGAACGGTGTGTATCTATACCGTTCGACTTTGGATTCGCTGACGCTTGGCATGAGTGCGGAGGACAGTCTGAGGGCAGTACAGCAATATGTGAGTCAATGGGCAAAGGACGAGTTGGTGTATGAAGAAGCGCAGGGAAGGATGAAAATGAAAGGCGAAAGGACGAAGAAGATAGATGAGATGGTGGAAGAGTACCGAAGAATGTTGTACGTGCAGGCGTACGAGGAATATTTAGTGGAGCGGAAAATGCCTAAAGTGGTGCCGGATTCGGTTGTGATGCAGGTTTACGAACAGATGCCGGAGCAGTTTGTGCTGGAAGAGAGTGTGGTGAAAGGAATGCTGGTAGTTGTGCCCAAAGACGCAAAAGATATTGCTAAGTTGCGCGGGTGGATGAGCAAAGGGAAGATGGATGAGATAGAGAAATTTGCGTACAAGAGCGCGAACGGATATGAGTTATTTGACGACCGATGGAAGACGACCAGCGAGTTGATGAGCCAGATTCCGTTGAGCCGTAGCGCGATGGAGGCAGAGCTGAAGAGCAAGAACCAGATCGAGGTGAGCGACAGCCTGAAGACCTATATTCTGCAGGTGACGGAGAAACAGTTAGCGGGCGAGAAAATGCCGATCGAGTATGCCCGTCCGACGATAGAAAAGATCGTGCTGAGTGCTCGGCAGGTGGAGTTTTTGAACAAGGAACGCGAGCGGCTGTATAACGAGGCGATCCAAAAGCAGAAGGTAAAGTTTTATTGAATAACCCCACCCGACCTCCCCTCAAGGGAGGAGAGGAGGAGAAGGGACAGATTATGAAAAAGTATATATATATATTTTTATTGTCTATTGGTTCGATATCGGCGTTGAGAGCGCAGGGCGTGATAGACGAAGTGATTTGGGTAGTGGGCGATGAGGCTATTTTGCGAAGCGAAGTAGAAGAAGAACGTCTGCGCGCGCAATATGAGGGTCAACAGATCAAAGGCGATCCGTATTGCGTCATTCCGGAGCAGATGGCTGTACAGAAGTTATTTTTGCACCAAGCGCTCATCGATTCGGTGGAAGCGAACGAGTCGAGCGTGAGCCACCAAGTAGATATGCGACTGAATTACTACATCAACCAAATCGGATCGAAAGAGAAGATGGAGGAATATTTCCGCAAGCCAAGCAGCGAGATCCGGGAGGAGATGATGACAACCGTTCGCAACCAGATGATCATTCAGCAGATGCAGCAGAAGTTGACCTCTGATATCAAGCCGACTCCGGCAGAGATTAGGCGGTATTACAACTCGCTTCCTGCGGATTCGATTCCGATGATGCCGGCACAAGTGGAAGTGCAGATTTTGAGTTTCGAGCCTCCTGTACCGACGGAAGAGACGGAGCGCATCAAACAGCGGCTGCGTGAGTTCACGGAGCGTGTGCAAAACGGGACAGCCGATTTCAGCATGTTAGCGCGCCTTTATTCGGAGGACACGGAGAGCGCCAAAAGGGGCGGCGAGCTGGGTTTTGTAGGTCGCGGTCAGTTGGTGACGGAGTTCGCGGACGTGGCGTTTAACCTGAACGACCCGAAGCGCGTGAGCCGAATCGTGCAGACCGAATACGGGTACCATATTATTCAGCTGATAGAGAAGAAAGGCGAGCGCATCAACTGCCGGCATATTCTGTTAAGACCGAGAATTAGTGCGACCGATAAGATCAACGCAATCAATAAGTTAGATACGATACGAGGTTTGATAGAGAGCGACAGTTTGCAGTTCGAACAAGCTGTGCTTCGTTTCTCGCAAGACAAGAACACGGTGATGAATGCGGGTCTGATGATCAACCCGAACACGGGTAGCAGTAAGTTCGAATACCAAGATCTGGCGCCGGAGATCGCGAAGCAGATTTACAATCTGAACGAAGGGGATGTGTCGCAGCCGTTTGTGATGATGGATCAGACGAAGAACCGCGAGGTTTGCGCGATCGTGCGTGTGAAGAAGAAAACGGATGTACACCGCGCGAATCTGACGGACGATTTTCAGGCGATTAAGGGCATGCTGGAGCAGAAGCTGAGTGCCGATTTTATCCACGAATGGATCTTGAAGAAGCAGAAGGCGACGTTCGTACAGATTTCGCCCGAATGGCAAGGCTGCGATTTTGAGTAGAAAGGAGACATAGTATTAGGTTGCTGGGGCTTGTAGTCCTTTCAATTTTCAATTTTCAATTTTCAATTTCCCAGACGATGGTGTATCTGGAGCGGGCGGAGAATTTGCAGTTTGACCAGGAGCGGATCGCCGATGCGCAGATACTGAAAGGGAATGTGATGTTCCGGCATGAGAATGCGCTGATGTATTGCGACAGCGCGTATTTCTACGAGCAGAGCAATTCGTTTGACGCTTTCGGTCATGTGCGGATGGTGCAAGGCGACACACTGGAGGGTTTTGGCGATAAGTTGTTCTACGACGGCAACACCAAGTTAGCTCGTTTGCGTCGGCATGTGAAGTTGATTCACGGTCGCAAGGACGAGAACCCGACGGTGCTGACGACCGATAGTCTGAACTACGACCGCGCCGCCGGAGTGGCTTATTATTTCACAGGCGGCGAGGTGAAAGATTCGCTGAATACGTTGACTTCCGTGCGCGGTAATTACCGTCCGGACAGCAAGCAGGCGATCTTCAGCAAAGAGGTGAAACTGGTGAACGAGCGTTTTGTGCTGACGAGCGACACGCTACTGTATAACACGGCGACGAAGATAGCAGATATTGTAAGCCCGACGGAGATCATTTACGAGGAAGAGACGGATATTCACACTTCGCAGGGGTGGTACAATACCGAAACGGAGCGTTCAATGTTGCTGGAGCGGTCTGTGATTCACCACCAAGACGGGCGGCTGATGACCGGCGACACCATTTATTACGACAAGAAAATCGGTTTCGGCGAAGTGCTGGGCGACATGGAGATGCGCGATTCGACGCGCGAGGCGACGCTGTACGGACAGTACGGTCAGATGTGGGAAGAGGACAGCAAGGGGTATGCGACGGACAGCGCGCTGATGGTGGATTGGTCGGACACGGCGCACATTACTTATATACACGCGGACACGCTGTTTACAGAGGAGTTGCATTATACCGATTCGGCGATGGCGGACAGTACGTATCGTCGCGTGCGCGGACATTACGGCGTGCGGGTTTACCGGAATGATGCGCAGATGGTGTGCGACTCGATGGTTTATTTAGGTTCGGACTCGACGATGCACCTGTATATCAAACCGATCAGTTGGAGCGACAACCAGCAGATTTCCGCCGACAGCATGACGATTTATATCGTGAACGGCGCTGTGGAGCATATGCACGGAGTGGGAAATGCGCTGTGTGTGATGCACGATACACTGGAGTATTTCAACCAGATGGGCGGCAAGGAAGTGACGGCGTATGTGAAGGACGGCGAGGTGGATATTATCGACATGAGCGGCAATGCGCTGACGATCTATTATGCCAAAGAGGATGACGGCGATTTCGTGGGAATGAACACCACCGAGAGCAGTTTTATCCGGATGTATATGGAGGACCAGAAGATCCATCATATCCGGTTTACCAAGGAGACGACGGGTGTGCTTTACCCGATGGACCAGATTCCGAGCGGCGGCGACAAACTGGCTACGTTCTTCTGGGCAGAGGAAGTGCGGCCGAAAGATGCGCAGGATGTGTTTCGGAAGGTGAAAGGTGAAAATTGAAAGGATAAAGGATATATGAAGAAAGTATTTTTGACGTTGATGGTAGCTATGATGGCTATCGGGATGAGTGCGGCGGACATGCCGAAGCAGGGTTTTGGATTGCAAATCGGTTGGGCTCAGCCGATATTGCGACTGAATAGCCCGAACACCACTTTCCCCAGTGATTCGCTGGCAAATACCATCAAGCTGAATGGTTTCAAAGTGGGTTTGGTGTATGACGCGAGTTATGTCAAGGGTTTCGGTTCGTCCATCGGATTGAACTATACCTTCGGCATGTCGAACGGCGGCTGGAAATCACGCAATCCGCGTTTTAACGAGTACCCGAAGGACCGTGCATTGATCACTTATCAGGAGTTGGAAGTGTATGTGGACTGGCAGTACAAATTTGAGATCGCCAAAGAGACGTATCTGATGCTTTATACCGGTCCGACGATCCAATGCGGTCTGGCATTCACGATGCGCCAGGACACGCGTGAACAGGATTTCAACACCGGCGATATTACCACCACGTATGGCGCCAAAAACAGCGCTTACACAACGACGGTGAACGACGAGGCGCTCAGACGGTTCAATGTGACCTGGGGTGTCGGCGCGGGATTCCAATACAGGCGCTATTTCTTGCGCGGAGGGTATGATTTCGGTTTGCTGAATCCGTATAGGAATGCGGATTTCGTGAGCGGACGTCACACCCGCGGACGGTTGGATCAGTGGAATATCAAAGTCGGTATTTATTTATGGTACAACGATTAATAACCCTACTAGGCGGAGGCCGCTCTTCCCGATTAACGGGAAGACGCTCCGGGTACGCTGAATGATTCCTCGCGAGACGATAGACAGGATTTTTGCTGCGGCTAAGATAGAAGAGGTCGTAAGCGATTACGTCACGCTCAAAAAGCGCGGCGCGAACCTCATTGGGCTGTGTCCTTTTCATAATGAGAAGACAGGGTCTTTTACGGTCAGTCCGTCGAAAGGTATTTACAAATGTTTCGGTTGCGGGGCGAGCGGACACGCGCTGAAGTTTGTGATGGAGATAGAGCAATGCACGTTCGTCGAGGCGGTGAAGCAGCTGGGCAAGAAATACCATATTGAGGTGGAGGAGCGCGAGATGACGGCGGAGGAGCAGCAACGGCAAGACAACCGCGAGTCCATGTTCGTGGTGAACGATTTTGCCAACAAATGGTTTCAGACCCAGCTTTGGGAGACGCCGGAAGGTCAAGCCATCGGTTTGGGTTATTTCCGCGAGAGAGGTCTGCGCGACGATATCATCCGCAAATTTCAGTTGGGATATTCGCCGGAGAAGGGAAATCCGCTGGCTAAAGCGCTGAAAGAGAAAGGATTCAAGGAGGAGTTTATCGTCAATGATGTGGACACCAAGATCGGTGTGGGCGTAGTGGGCAAGAGCGAGGACGGACGGCTGTATGATCGTTTCCGCGACCGTGTTATGTTCCCGATCTTCACCGTGAGCGGCAAGCCGGTTGCTTTTGCCGGACGAATACTGAAGAAGAAAGAGAACGTGGGCAAATACGTCAACTCGCCGGATTCGATCATTTACTCCAAGACCAACGAGTTATACGGCCTTTTCCAAGCCAAGCAGGCGATTTCGCGTGCAGATATGTGCTATCTGGTGGAGGGTCAGATGGACGTGATCTCCATGCACCAGAGCGGGATCGAGAACGTGGTGGCGAGTGGCGGAACGGCGTTGACGAAGCCGCAGATACGGTTGATTCAGCGGTTCACGAGTAATATCACGGTGCTCTATGACGGCGACGCCGCCGGTATTCACGCCGCGTTGCGAGGTATAGACATGTTCCTGGAGGAAGGGTTCAATGTCAATGTAGTGCTGCTGCCGGACGGCGAAGACCCGGATAGCTATGCACAAAACCACGATTCGACGGAGTTTATCCGTTATATTTCGGAACACCAGACGGATTTCATCCGTTTCAAATCCGCGCTACTGAGCAAGGACGCAGGCGACAGTCCGCAGAAGCGTGCGGCGTTGATCAAAGACATCACCGAGTCGATCGCCATCATTCCGGATATGATCACCCGCCAGGTGTATATCAAAGACTGCTCGGAGCGGTTGCATATAGGTGAGCAAGTACTGACCAACGAGGTGATCAAACTGCGCCGCAAACGGATGGAGGAACGCCGCAAACAGGAGGAGCGGACGGAGAGCGGAGAGACGAATATGGAACCGCAAGAGCCGCAAACGGAAGTGGCGGTTAAACCGATTCATCCGCAGCGTCCGCAAGTGACTCCGCAGACGCAGTTGGAGAAGAATTATTACAACCTGTTGCAACTGCTGGTGCGTTACGGCGAGCGCCCGATCGAGGTGGACGGGAATGTCTATACGATCGGCGAAGTGATCATTTATACGCTGGAGGGCGATGAGATCAAGCCGCCGTACGAGGTGTTCCAGACGATCATGGACGAGTTCAAACGCCATTACAAAGATCCGGGATTCAAGGCGGAGACGTTCTATAAATTCCATTCGGATCCACTGATCAGCGCCATGGCGGTGGACATGATTGCCGAGAAATACCAAGACGTTTCGCCGGATTTCGAAGCGCGGCTGGGTGAGCTGGTGACGCAGTTGCTGTTCGAGATCAAGCTGACCGTCATCAATATGCAGATAGCCGATCTGGAGCAGGGTCTGAAGGACGCGCAGGCGAATAATGATATAGACCGCCAGATGCAGTTATTGGCATACCAGCCGCAGTTGCTGGAGCAGCGAAACCAGATATGTAAAATTCTCGGAAACCGAGTGATCAATGTTTAGTGGAGATGTTATTCGGAGAGATTGCATATGGACCCATTCATAGCCGCCGTTTAGGCGTCAGTCTCGGCATGGAGATCATGCCGCTAGAGCATAAATTATGCACGTTCGACTGCGTCTATTGCGAGTGCGGATGGAATGAGAAAGTGGATCATCCCAAGCTTCCGACACGCGAAGAAGTGCGGGCTGCATTGGAGACGAAGTTACGCGCGATCCTGCCGGAGACCACTCCGGATGTGATCACTTTTTCCGGCAACGGCGAACCGACACTTCATCCGGATTTCTTGGGGATCATAGAGGACACTTGCGCTTTGCGGGACAGGTATTGTCCTGCGGCGAAAGTGAGTGTGCTGTCCAATTCGACCCAGTTGGGCAGACCGGAAGTGGTGCAAGCACTGCGTCTGTGCGACAATAGGATTCTCAAATTAGACGCCGGAACGGACGAGATGATGCGGCGGATTGACCAGCCTGTGAACAGCGGGCTGACCGTTGAGCGGATCGCGGAATGGCTGGCGGTGTTTAACGGCGATTTCACGCTGCAGACCTGTTTCCTGCGTGGTTCGCACAACGGGCTGGTGATTGATAATACGACGCCGGAGGAGCTGGAGGCATGGTATAGCGCCGTGGAAAAGTTGCGTCCGAAGCAGATCATGATCTATGTCATCGACCGCAAGACGCCCGAGGAGCATCTGGAGAAGATCTCCCGCGAGGAGATGGAGTGCATCGCTGCGCCGCTGATTGAAAAAGGGTACGAAGTCATTATTTCCGCATGAAGATCTTAGTCGCACCGTTGAACTGGGGATTGGGACACGCAAGCCGTTGCGTGCCTCTTGTGCAGCGTTTTCTGGACGAAGGAAATGAAGTGATCTTGGGCGGCGACGGAATGAGTCTGACGTTACTGCGGCGGCATTTTCCGAAATGCAGGTATGTCTTTCTGGCTCCCTTGAACCTGCGTTACGGCAAGGGCAAAAGGCAGGTGTGGGCAATGATCAAAGCGCTGCCGAAACTGGTAGCATGGGCGTATAAAGACCATGTGATGCTGCAAGCCGTCCTCCGCGAAGAAAAGATCGACATGGTGGTCTCCGACAACCGTTTCGGACTATACACCAGTCACCAATCACAAACCACAAATCCCTCATCCCCAATCACCGTTTATATCACGCATCAACTTCATATCTTTCTGCCGAAGGGCTGGCGGTGGCTGGAGCCGCTCGTTGCGCGCCTGCACGCACGCATATACACGCGATATAATAAGGTGTGGGTACCTGATTATGAGGAGCCGGAAAAGAGCCTGAGTGGCGAATTGGGACATCCGGCTATCAGCCATCAGCCATCAGCCTTCAGCAACATCGAGTACATCGGTCCGTTGAGCCGGTTCGCGCAAAGTACAAACTGCAAACCACAAACGACTTACGGTGTCGTTGCTGTACTCAGCGGCTTGGAGCCGCAACGGACGATGTTGGAGCGGGAGTTGGTAGCGCGATACAGGGACTCCCAAGAAAAAGTGCTGATCGTGCAGGGACTCTTGAACCGACCCAACACACGCATCAAAAGAGGAGCTATTACCATCGTGCCTTATATGGGGGACGAAGAGTTGGCGGCGGCTTTGAAGGGCGCCAAACATATTATCTTTCGCTCCGGATATTCTACGATTATGGACTTGGATGCTCTCTCTCTCCTCCCCTCTATGGGGAAGTCGGGTGGGGCTTCCATTGAGTTTATTCCCACTTCAGGACAGCCGGAACAGGAGTATTTGGCGCACTTTATGGCAGAAAAATGCCAAAAATCGTAAAAAAATACCAAAATATTTGGTCAATTCAAAAAAATGTAGTACCTTTGCAGCCGCTTTTGACGGTTAGCGTGTTTAAGCCCTTTGGGGCGGAGGCCGCTTCTCCCGTTTAACGGGAAACCGCTCCGGGTGCCATCGTATAACGGTTAGTACTCAAGATTTTCATTCTTGCAATAGGGGTTCGATTCCCCTTGGCACTACAAGACCTTCCCTAAAGTCACGTCCGGAGGCAAATCCTCTCAATGCCAACGGATATTACTGAACCGCTGAAAGCTGAATGCTGATTGCTGAAGGCTGACAGCCAAAACAACAAACAAAGATGGCAAATCATAAAAGCTCTTTGAAGCGTATCCGCCAGACGGCAGCGCGCAAAGCACACAATCATTATTATGCAAAAACCGCACGTAATGCTGTGCGTGACTTGCGCAAGGCTACTGACAAAGCTGCAGCTGCTGCTGCACTGCCCAAAGTTAGCTCCATGCTCGACAAGCTGGCTAAACGTCACATCATTCATGTGAACAAAGCTGCTAATCTCAAATCGAAACTGGCTCGCTTTGTGAACAAAATGGCGTAAGACGATTGGAGACGCATTAGGTCAAACGGAAGAATCACGATAGTGATTCTTCTTTTTTTTGTGCCATAAAAATGCACGAATATTTGCATGTATCAAAAAAAAGTAGTACCTTTGCAGCGAATTTTAGTACTTTTATTAAGATGAAAGAGAATAATATACCTATTGTGGACTGCCCTTATGGCGACTATATGATCGGCGACGCGAGTGGTAAACTGATGAACGAGTACGGTCGGTATCCGTGTAAAATCAAGTGCGGTGTGTATGCTCTTCTGGTACGTGGAACGGCGCACGCTACCATCAACGTGACGGACTACTATTTTAAGGCGAACGATATGTTGCTGCTCGAGCCGGGAAGTTTCTTCCTTATCCGCGAGACCTCCGAGGATGCCTTGGTCTATTGGATTGTTTTCGGCAGTAAGTTCCTTGAGAAATACACGGTGAACAACAAGATGTCCCTCTCGGCGCTTCAGCTCCATTCACCCAAACTGAGTATTAGTGAAAACCATGCGCAAGTGATCTGCAAGATGTATGATGCGGTGGTAGCTGCGCTCAATGCGGAGCCCTCTATGCTGGACACGGAGAAAATGGTGCATGTCTTCAATCTGCTGCGCACCAGCTATGCCAAGTACGCGCATGAGCAGGATGAGTATGTGGTGAAGCCGCTGGATCGGAAAACGGAGATTTACCAGGATTACTGCCAGTTGGTATTGAAGCACTACCAGGAGTGGCACCATGTGAGCCAGTATGCCGAGGCAATGCGTCTGACCTTGCCGCATCTATGCTCCACGATCAAGTCTGTCGGCGACCGGACGGCAGGAGATATTATCATCGAGGCGATCATTACGGACGCCAAGAGCCAGCTCAAGATCACCAATCTGCAGGTGAAAGAGATCGCGCTCAGTCTGGGATTTGACAATGTGGCATTCTTCAACCGCTTCTTCAAATCCCGCGTCGGCGTGACCCCAAAGGCTTATCGGAATGCATAGGCACAAACAAAAACCGCTGAGAAATCAGCGGTTTTTATACATCTCTTCGTAGTAGTGTTCGTAGTCGCCGGAGGTGATGTTGTCCAGCCAGGCTTGGTTTTCCAAATACCAACGGACGGTTTTCTCAATGCCTTCCTCGAACTGGAGAGAAGGTTCCCAGCCTAATTCCTTTTGCAGTTTGGTGGAGTCGATGGCATAACGCATGTCGTGTCCTGCGCGGTCGGTGACGAAAGTGATGAGGTCGAGGTCTGCGCCTTCGGGACGACCGAGGAGACGATCGACGGTCTTGATCACCGTTTTAATGATGTCGATATTCTTCCACTCGTTGAAACCGCCGATGTTGTAGGTCTCGGCTACGGTGCCTTTATGGAAAATGAGGTCTATTGCGCGCGCATGATCCTCCACGTAGAGCCAGTCGCGCACGTTCTCGCCCTTGCCATAGACAGGCAGCGGTTTGCGGTGGCGGATGTTATTGATAAAGAGCGGAATCAGTTTCTCCGGGAACTGGTAGGGTCCGTAGTTGTTGGAGCAGTTGGTGACGATCGTCGGCATGCCGTAGGTGTCATGGAAGGCGCGGACGAAATGGTCACTCGATGCCTTCGATGCCGAGTACGGCGAGTGCGGGTTGTATTTGGTGGTCTCGTAGAAGAAATCCTCGCCGTACGCCAGATGGTGTTCCGAGGAGGAAGCCTTGGTGGTGAAGGGCGGCTCGATCCCCTCCGGATGGGTCAGTTGGAGCGCACCATAGACCTCGTCGGTGGAGATGTGATAGAACCGTTTGCCTTCGTATTTCTCCGGCAGGGACTCCCAGTATAGTTTGGCAGCCTGGAGCATAGAGAGCGTGCCCATGACGTTGGTGCGTGCGAAAGTGAACGGGTCTTTGATGGAACGGTCCACGTGGCTCTCCGCCGCCAGATGAATGACGCCCGTGACGTGCTCCTCCTGCATGAGCGCATAGATCGTGTCGAAATCGCAAATGTCTGCGCGCACGAAGCGGTAATTAGGTTTGTCCTCGATGTCCTTGAGGTTCGCCAAATTGCCGGCGTAAGTCAGTTTGTCCACGTTGATGATCCGGTAGTTCGGGTACTTGTTGACGAAGAGCCGTACTACATGGCTTCCGATAAATCCGGCTCCGCCGGTGATAATGATGGATTGCATATAATTATAAATTAAAAATTACGAATCAAAAATTACAGCACGTATCTCACTTCTTTGAAGTGGTATATACGCAGGTTGCCTTCTTGGTCCCGGAGTTCCAGCTCCCCGTCTGCCCGTATGTTTTCTATTTTCGCGAGGAAGATCGGTCGTTCTAAGCTCTCCCCGTCCCTCTTCTCAAGAGAGGGGGAGTAGTTCATAGTGGGTGCTATACTCACTTCGCGCTCCACGAAGGGCCAAAAGCCTTCGCGGCGGTAGAGGTGGGTGCGATAATACGTCCACACTTCTTCCGTGTCCATGGCGAGGACGGTGTGTATCTCGTCCATCAGCGCTCTCATCAACTCATGGATGTCGTACTCCTCTCCGCTGATCTGTCGCATGGAGACGGGGTTGGGCGCGTTGGTGAGCCACTCCGTCTGGTTCACATTGAGCCCTATTCCGGCGATGGAGTATAGTACTTCGCTGCCGACGAGGGTGTTCTCCACCAATATTCCTGCGACCTTTCGGTCTCCCCAATAGATGTCGTTGGGCCACTTGATCGTCAGACCGGCTTCGCCTGACAGAGTACAGACCGGCTCCGCCTGACAGAGTACAGACCGAATTACCTTGTGCACCGCGACGGAGACCGCTACATTGAGGTAGAAAGCAGGTCTGACCCCGCTGACTTCAGATGGCTGATGGCTCAATAATATGGAGCACAGCAGGTTCTTTCCTTCTTCGCTCTCCCATCCGTTGCCGCTCTGTCCTCTGCCGGCAGTCTGAAAGCCGGTATAGAGGTATTCCTCGCCTGCCTGCCATTCGCCTTTGGCGATCATTTCGCGCATGAGCGTGTTGGTACTATTGGTGCGCTCTATATACATCTAACAGGTATTGTTGGATCACGGTTTGTATATTCTTTGCCTTGCCGGGCGCGGAGTTAATGAGAATCGCGAAGACCCAGGTGTCTCCGTTGGGCATGTCGATGTATCCGGCGAAGTTCTTTGTTCCTGCTATCGTGCCGCTCTTGGCATGAATGCGTCCCTCTAATTCGGTCTGCGGGCAGAGTGTTTTGAGTGTTCCGCTTTGTCCGCTAACGGGCAGCGAAGCGAACCACGCGTCCTTGTTCTCGCTGCCGGACATGATCGTCAGCAGTTGCACAAACGTCTTGGCACTGACAGCATCTTGCGGCGCGAGACCGCAGCCATCTTTGATGATCGCGCGCTGGATAGAGACACCTCTTTTCCGCCAATAGTCGCGCAGCAAATCCTGACTGTTGTGGATCGTGCCGGGCAGCGTGTAGCGCGTGCCCAGATAGCGGAATAGTGCCTCGGCATATAAGTTGTTGCTGTTGACGTTGGTCTCCTTTATGATCTCCGACAGCGGCTCCGAATAATGGATGTACAGTTCCGTCCGGGGTGGCGTGAGCGGGTTATAGTCCGCGGTATAGTTCGCGTCGCGCAGGGTCGGGATGCCTGCTTCTTTGAGTTTGGCGGTCAGGTGTCGCGCCAGCAGCAGACCGGGATTCGGCAGGTCTCCTTTGACGCCGAACGTGCCTAAGTTGGAAGGCACCGCTCCGGTCAGGTATCGCTCGCGGCTGTAGGGCAGACCGCTCACAAAAGCGCCATCGTAAGTGATCTTGTCGCACCGTATATGGTTGATGAAATAGACATCCTCCACCGCGGGTTCGGTCTTGATCACTTTGGCGACGCTGCCCGGTTCGCCGCTCTGCAGCACAATGTTCATCGTGTTGCCGTAGTAATTGAGCGCAAAGATTCCCGGTGCGTAGTAGTTTCCTGCGTCCTCACAGAGCCAGTTGGGATTCTGCGCTTCGCCGTCCAGCATGGTCATGTCGGCTATCACGGCTCCTTCTATACGCCGGATGCCGGCGGCTTGGACCGCCTTCACCCATTTATCCAGAAAAGCCGTTCTGCCTTTCCAGCCCAGCGAAGGATCGCACCCTCCGCGGATATAGAGATCGCCGCGGAGCACGCCGTTCTCGATCGTGCCGCTGTATTCGAGGGTCGTCGGAAAGCGGAATCCGGGTCCGAGTGTCTCCAGAGCCGCTCCGGTCGTCAGCAGTTTCATGACGGAAGCCGGCGGCACGACATAGTCTTCCCGGTAGCTGTCGATCACTTCTCCGGTCGTCAGGTTCTGGACCAGCACAGACATATTCGCCTGCCCTGTGATCGGGTGGCTCGTCAGGAAGTTGACGGAGAGTAATATGCTAAGAAAGATACTCATGCATTGCTTTGGCAGCTTTGCGTCCGTCGGACATAGCGAGGATGACCGTTGCGCCTCCACGTACTATGTCGCCTCCGGCGAAAAGGGTCGGGATAGCGGACTGCATTTGTTCGTTCACAATAATCGTGCCTTTCTTGCCGATCTCCAGTCCTTCCACGGAGGACGGGATGAGCGGGTTGGGGCTTACACCGACCGCTACGATCACTAAATCGACCGGAATAGTGAGGGTCTTGCCTTCCACGGGGACCGGGCTGCGGCGTCCTGATTCATCGGGTTCGCCGAGTTCCATCACTTGCAGCACAGCTTCGCAGACACGTCCGTTCTCGTCCGCATGGTACTCAATCGGGTTATGGAGCGTCATGAACTCAATGCCCTCTTGCTTGGCATGCTTGACCTCCTCGACACGCGCCGGCATCTCTTCCTCGCTGCGACGGTAGATGATCATGGCGTGTTCAGCGCCTAACCGTTTCGCCGTACGAACGGCATCCATGGCGGTGTTGCCTCCGCCAATGACGGCTACGTTCTTGCCGTACAGGAGCGGTGTGTCGGTCTCCGGGTTCGAAGCGTCCATGAGGTTCACGCGGGTCAGGTATTCGTTGCAGGAGAGCACGCCGTTCAGGTTCTCTCCGGGTATGTTCATGAATCGCGGCAGACCTGCTCCCGAGCCGACGAAAATGCCCTTGAAGCCTTGCTCCTCCAGCTCTTTGACGGAGATGGTCTTGCCGATAATGGTGTCTGTGTGGAACTGTACGCCGAGCGCACGCAGACCGTCGATCTCTTGGTCCACGATGGCGTTCGGCAGACGGAACTCCGGAATACCGTATTTGAGCACTCCGCCGATCTCGTGCAGGGCTTCGAACACATGCACCTCGTAGCCGTATTTGGCTGCGTCGCCGGCGAAAGTCAGTCCGGCAGGACCGGAACCAACGACAGCAATCTTCGTTGCCGGTTTATTGCAAGCTCCGCTTGCGTTTGCGGCTTCGCCTGTTTGAGAGTTTGAAGTTGTTTGTTCATTGGCGTAGTCTGCTACGAAGCGCTCCAGATAGCCGATGGCGACGGCAGGGTGACCCATCTTGAGATGGATACAATGCGCTTCGCATTGTTTCTCCTGCGGGCAGACGCGTCCGCAGACAGCGGGGAGAGACGAACTCTCTTTGATAATTGCCGCTGCTCCGAGGATGTCGCCTTCTTCGACTTTCTTGATGAATCCGGGGATGTGTATGTTGACCGGGCAGCCCTGTACGCAGGTGGGGTTCTTGCAGTTGAGGCAGCGGTGGGATTCCGTGATGGCTTGCTCGAAGGTCAGACCTTGGTTCACCTCCTCGCGCAGGCTCTTCACGCGCACCTCGGGACGCAGCTCCGGCATCTGTACACGCGGGATGGCGACGCGGTCTTTGGCGGTTCCGGTGAATTTGGAAACCCCTCCCGCGAGTTCTACGGACGGCCACCGGCAGTCCGATCGAGCAGAGCTCTTCACCCGCTCAAGGGAGGAGACAGGTTCTTTGCGGGCATCCTTTATTCCCTCCCTTGAGGGGAGGGTTGGGGTGGGGTTGTTCCGATACTTCTCCATAGCCTCGGTCTCTTCGGCTTTGTAGGACTTCATTCGGCTGAGCATTTCGGTCCAATCCACTGCGTGGGCGTCGAACTCAGGTCCGTCCACACAGACGAACTTGGTCTTGCCTCCTACCGTGACGCGGCAGGCGCCGCACATGCCCGTTCCGTCCACCATGATGGTGTTGAGCGATGCTTCGGTGGGGATGTTATATTTGGCGGTGGTGAGGGCGACGAACTTCATCATGATCGCCGGACCGATGGTGATACATTTGTTCACCGGTTCGCGGTTGATCACTTCCTCCACGCCGACCGTCACGACGCCCTGTTTGCCCATGGAGCCGTCGTCGGTCATGACGATCAGTTCGTCGGACCATTGTGCGAGTTCATCCTTGAGGATGATAAGGTCTTTGTTGCGTGCAGCGAGGACTGTGATGACTTTATTTCCGGCTTTCTTGAGTGCTTCGGCAATAGGGAGCATAGGCGCAGCACCGACGCCTCCGCACGCGCACACGACCGTTCCGTATTTCTCTATGCGCGTAGCGCGTCCGAGGGGACCCACGATGTCGTGCAGGCACTCGCCGGGTTCCATCGCCAGCAGTTTATGGGTGGAGGCACCTACTTGTTGCACGACCAGCGTGATCGTACCTTTCTCTATGTCTGCTCCGGCGATGGTCAGGGGCACACGTTCGGATTTGTCGTCCACACGAATGATCACAAAATGTCCGGCTCTGCGGCTATGAGCAATGAGCGGAGCTTCCACAACGAGCTCCGCTACATTGGCTGAGAAAAATCTCTTGGAGAGAATCTTATTCATTATTTAAAAATATTTTGTTTCTTTTCCTACAATCGAACTCAGCAGGTTATTCGCCAGACGGGAAGCGCCGAAGCGGAAGGATTCGTTGTTGAGCCACTCTTCGCCGAGGATCTCTTTGACGAGGGTGAAATGCTGTACGGCTTCGTCTGTGGTGGAAACGCCTCCGGCGGGTTTGTAGCCCATCTTGACGCCCGTTTTCTCGCGCCAAGCCTTGATGGCATGGCACATAACGAAGGTTGCCTCCGGCGTAGCGTTGACAGCAATCTTTCCGGTCGAGGTCTTGATGAAATCGCAGCCGGCAGCCATGGAGAGGATGGACGCTTTCCAGATGTTCTCTGCCGTTTTGAGCAGCCCGGTCTCGAGGATCACTTTGAGGTGCTTGTCTCCGCAGACCGCTTTCAGTTCGCTGATCTCGTCGAAGCACTCCTGGTAGTTGCCCTCGAGGAACTTACCAACGGAGAGGACGATGTCGATCTCGGTTGCACCGGCTTTGATAGCCATCGCGGTCTCTGCCACTTTGACCTCGAGGAAAGTCTGCGAAGCAGGGAAACCACCGCTGACGCAGGCGATATTGAATTTCGGGTCTTTCAGCGCCTTGCGCACATACTCCGCCATCGCGGGGTAAACGCAGATCGCAGCTACGTTCGGAATACCGGGGAAGTCGCGTTCGAAGTTATTGACCGCGTTCGCCATCTTCTCCACTTTGGCGATCGTGTCGTCGGCAGAGAGGGTGGTGTAGTCGATCTGGTGGAGGCACTCTTTCCACACCTCTACGTTGTTGTTCTCAGCGAAGTGTTTTTCTTCGATTTCAGCTACCAGAGCCTTCACTTGCTCATCGGTAAACGGGCAGGGGTACTGCGCAAATAATTCTTCAAAGTTCATAGTATTATCCAATTTTCACATTTTCACATTTTTACATTTTCACATTTTCACATTTTCAATTGTCGCTAAGGCGTCCGATGATGGTTTCGTTTCCGCGGACGTGTTCGCCTACGGCGACGAACATCTCGGTGTCGAGGGGCAGGTACATGTCCACGCGGCTACCGAGTTTGATGAAACCGAGGTGGGTGTTTCGGTGCGCCTGGTGTCCGGGTTTGGCGTAGGTGACGATGCGTCGTGCCATCGCTCCGGCTATCTGGCGAACGGCGATCTGCACTTTGCTGGGCGTCTCAATGACGACCAGAGAGCGCTCGTTCTCCTTGCTCGATTTGGGTAGCCAAGCCCCCTTGTGATGTCCTTTCTGGTGCTCGGAAACGAGGATGTTTCCTTCGATGGGGTACCAGTTAGCATGTACGTTGAAGGGCGACATGAAGATGGAGACCTGCAGCTTCTTCTCATGGAAATACTCGTCCTCCTCGGTGGGTTCGACCACCACGACGCGTCCGTCCGCAGGAGCAATGATGAAATTGGGGTCGTCGATCTCCAGCACGCGCACGGGGTTTCGGAAGAAATAGGTGACAAACACCAGCAGCGTAGCGGTCAGGATCAGCGTGACGGCAAAGATCCAATGCGGCTGCACAAACAGATAAATCGGTACGTTGATGATAAACAACAGCAGGACAGTGCCGCTAATGAGATTTCGTCCCTCTCGGTGTATTTTAAATTTTTTCATTGTATTATTTCCATTGTGCATAGGGGAATTGCGCCAGCATGTCGGCGGCTTGGTCCAGACCCTGTTGCAGTTTCTTCTCAATCATAAACTTGAACATCATGGGGATGTCGGCTTTGACGGTCAGTTTGATGCGTGTGTCGGTGGGGGTCAGTTCTTTCAGCTGGATCCAGAAATTAGCCTGCATCGGTATTCCTTCCGCGCCGAATTTGATGGTGTCGTTCTCAATCCGATCGACGATGGCGATGGATATTTTCTGCGCCAGGCCATCTACTTTCATCCGCACCCGGTCGGGTGTGATGTCCATCTCTTGGATTTTGTCTTGGGGAATGAGGTCGCGCACGCGTTCGAGATTCTCCAAATTACTCAGTACCCGGTAGATGTCCTCTGCCGGACAGGGAGCAGAAGTGATCTTGCTCTCGTATTTCGATTCGCTCATGGTGTTAATCGTTTTTGGTATTTTTGTATTTCAAATGAGGTTTTTCTTATTCTGTGTTCCAGCTCATGTATGTCTCGAATGACGATCTGCAGGTGCTCGGCTAAGGCGAAAGCACCTTCGTCCTTTCTCCTCTCCTTCTCGTCCTCGATCCGTTTTCCGTCCCGATAGACCAGGATCTCATAGCCGTCGTCGCGCACGAGGATCCTTCGTCCTTTGATCTTCTGTTTTCCGTCCTTCACGACGTAGAAGCCGTGATCCTGGTATTTCTCGTTTCGCTCGTAGCGGAAGTCGTTCATCAGGCTGTCGGCAAGGGGCATGAGGCTGTCCAGCTGGCTCTGGTAGAACGCCATGCTGCGCACCTGTTCCTCCAGCCGGATACTGTCCTGCGCATGTTTCTGAGCGCGGTATTGCTCGACGCGCGAAGGTCTGTTACACGCCGCAAGAGCGAGACCGATTAGTATGATCCAAAGCCACTTTTTCATTTCGGCTGCAAAGGTACAACAAAAAATTCAAAATTCAAAATTCAAAATTCAAAATTATTGAAAAAAACACCCAAAAGTGTCCTTTTGGGCGCTTTTTGGTGCTTTCACATACGAAACTTCCTCTGCCACTATTGCTAATGGCAGAAGAAGCGATAAGATCACGGCTCTTTGTGCTTGGGTCCGTGGTAACGGAGGACGGCTTTCACTTGGCGGGCGTTGAGGTCTTTGGCGAACTTGCCTTCAAACTCCTTGTTCAGTTTGGCTTTGGCTGCCATGAACTCGCGGTAGGTAACGGCGAACTTGGCGGCTTGTTCTTCACTCAGATAGAGTTCTTCGCTCAAAACCTTGATATCCTGCTCAACGCGTTGTTCGGGTGTGAGTTTGCACTCTTTCTTTTCTTTCTTGCACTCTGCCTTTTCGGCTTTGGCCTCCTGAGCACTCAGGTTGACGGCTACGATGGCGCTTATCGCCAGAATCATAATCTTTTTCATAACGCTTAATGTTTTAATTTTCAATGTTATTTTGTGAGCTCACAGCGATCGTTGCAAATACCGTGCCAAACAAAAAAAAGCGCCCTTTCGGACGCTTTTTGTCGCGGCGGTTAGCCGTTCTGATGCTGCTCGTCGTACTCCTGACCGCAGACGCGCCAGAGGTAGGCCTTCATGGTCTTTGCGCCGGTAGCGGTGTCCTTCTGGGCGAGGAAGGCTTCCTGATCGGTGACGATCTTGCTCAGGTCGATCTTACGCGCCCGAACCATCGCTGCTACGGCGGTGAAACGCTCGCGTGCTTTCAGCTCCTTCGTGCTCGGCTGGGTGGTACGGTCGCCATGGACGGTGGTGTAGTTCAGTCCGGAAGCCTTTTTGCGGCAGTAGATAGTACGATGCTTTTTCGCAATTTTGCCCGAGATGTAGTCAATCGGGTCCAAAAATACTACTTTAGACATAGTTTGCGGTCGTCATAACTCCCGACCGCTTGGAGGGAAAAGCCCCACCCCGACCCTCCCCCGCAGGGAGGGAGAAAGGGCGAGGGTGTGAGTAAGTAGTTACGGAGCCATTCTTTAAAGCCGTGTCTCCTTTGCGGCTTTACTTCTTTTTTCCCTGGTAGTCCTCGACGGTCTTGGTCTGGATGGAGATCGAGGTCTGGGCGGAGTCGTTTCGGCTGGTGTAGGTGGAGGTGGTGGTGACCGTCCGCCATGCGCGGCAGGAAGGGAGCGCGAGCGCAAAGAGGATCAAAAGCCCCACAAACCCCACCCCGACCCTCCCCACAAGGGAGGGAGATTGGTTAGTAACGATCTTCGATTTGGATGTAAGCTTCTTCATCTTCGTAAAAGGTGTTAATACGGTTAAACACTATGTCGAGCAATGCAGCGCCCCGCATATCGACTAAAATACAGCCCTTGGAGTGCTCGGGGATCGAACCTCGATGAATGCGAATACCTTCGCGGTCGGGTACGTTCTCCAGGAGCGGCAGTTGCTTTTTGAACTTGGGCGAGAACGTCCTTACGAGGTGGTAGGTTCCGGCGGGGATGAGGTAGTCGGCGTTCTCAAGGGTGGCGACGGTGGCGTCTTGTTCGTCTTCCTTGACGGGGAAGCGCGAGAACGGGATCGTCATCAAGCCGACTACGCCTTTACCCTTCCGGCGGGTGCGTTGGAGTAGGATCTTGATCATGGGTCTTACGGTTTTTGTATGTATAATGATAGTCAATGCCTATGATCGAACCTGCGAACGTCGCAACCTCTCCGAAGCCCACCAATATGGACTCGTGAATCTCTCCCTGCGGCGCGATCAGAGCTCCGACAAAGAGGAGCGCGACGCCGGAGAGGGCGAGCAGGAAGGCAGTGATGAGCTGCAAATAACGTTCTTTCAGGTCTTTCATAATGCGAATTTTTTAAATCGGGTGCAAAAGTACTACAAAAAAGCGGAACGACCAAAAAAGCCGCTCCGCCCGCGTCAAAAATTTGACAAAACCTAATCTTTGCTCAGGTCATAGCCGGCATACCGGGAGAAAGAGTCCAGTTCGTAAGGGGTGAGCCACTCCTCTCCGTCGGCATTGAGTCGCGCCCAGAGACTTTGGCGGGTGACCAACCGACCATTCCGCTTAAGCCAGCCGTAGAGCAGGATGTTCAATCCGCGCATGTCTACGTCGGCATGGATAGCGCGCTCCAGCCGGGAGCAAATAGTTTCGAATGTAATAGCGTCTTTTTTCATAAATGTTCAATTTTTAACCACGTTAAAACCACGATACAACCCCGATAAAAGAGTTGTCACGAATGTTCAATTTTGCGCATTGTGGAGTTACTTTTTGACCTCCAGCCCGTACAGACGGATTTCGTCTTTGGTGTACCAGCCGTAACTGCCGTTGTGCTTGGCGATCTGCACTTTACGCTCGGCGATCAGTTCCGCGCATCGTTGCGAGCCGTTCCAGTCATAAGGCACCGGGTGGCAGTTCATAATGATGTAGTACGGCTCGCCGTAGATGTCCAGCCCGCGCCACCGGCGGTAAAGAAGGTATAAGTACAACTTCCGCTGCTCGTCGAGACTCAGACGGTCCCATGCCTTTCCCAAGTTCTCCTCGATCCGGTATTTACGTTCGGGATCGACTAATTTCAGAAAGGCGACGAGCGATTTGCCGAAGCGCTTATCGATAGCGTCTGTGATCGTTTCCATAAATAAGAGGGGCTTTTTTTATATTAAAATAAATATTTTTTTTAAGAGATTATATCCCATCTGCATAGTATTTCTCTTTTGCTCCTTTTCTCTTTTGGGCTCTATTCGCTGAGTTTGAGAGCGCGTTGGTAACTCCAGATGGTGTCGATGCGCATGGATCGCCAACCTTTCTTGTCGATGTCATAGAAGGCGACGGTCTGGCGGTCGAACTTAGCCTGTGTCTCGGGCTTGCGCGTGCCTTTGGGGGTGTCGTCGGTGGGTACGAGATCGGGGCACGTCGTCCCGCGTGCATGACGGAGCGTGCCGTCCTTTTTGACAAACTGGAAGAGGACGATGCCCTCGTAGAGGGCTTGTTTTAAATCGGGAATGTTCATAGGTCAAAATCAATTTCTACTTTATATCGATTAAGGAAGTGAAAAAAAAGGTTGTTTTGAGACATAAAGAGCACCAAATAGAGCTCTTCGCGGTCGAGGTTTTTGTATTGCCACGCCATAAGTGTCTCTTTGATCTTCGCCATCCGTGCGAAATAGCGCAAGAGGTAGGACTTGTCCACGGTGGTTGGGTCGATGCCTTTGTTACGGAGCTTGCGCAGGAATCCGCCATCACGCATGTTCGTCTTCAGATCTATACATCGCAGGTTCTGAATCCGGTTATCCGTCGTGCAGCCGTTGATGTGATCCATCGTCATGCCTTCGCCGATCGTCCTGCCCATCGCCATCCAAACGGCATGGGAGACGTAGATTGACTTGTGATGTCCGAAAGCGTTTTGGAATAGCAAATAGCGCTGTTTTCGCGCAGCATTATACTTGTTGCTGACGTTGGGCGAATCGAGTTTTGTCGCATTGAGTTGTGCTTTCTGTCCGTTGGGATAGACCCGCACGCCGTAGTTTTGGGTGACGGCGCAATAGAAAGAGATGCCCGTTTCCGTGCACGTGCCGACGTAGTGGACGCGGACGTTATTGTGGAGGAAAGACTGCTCTTTGTCGGGCAGCCTTGTGATCGTGAAATTACGCATAGCAGGCAGGGATTAGAGAGCCGAAAACACAGGCTAAAATGAAACACACGGCTGCAACGATCGCGAGCACGATCACATGCTTGTAGAAAAGCCACTCAAAGGGCAGAAGTTTTTGGGAATTTTCCAAAAAGCAGTAGAGGGACATCGCCCCCACTACGAAAAACAAGGCGATAAACACCGAAGATAAAAAAGTATAAATCATAACACCGCAAGTCGGAGGGATGTTTGTTCCGAAATGCGGTGCAAAGGTAGAGGTTTTTATGTCGCCTGCGAGGGACAAATGTCGCTTATTTTGTCGCCTGTGTCGCATAGTTGTCGCTTGTGTCGCTTTTAAAGAAAAAAACAAAAAATCCGCCCCGCCAGCCTACCGATAAATGAATTTACCGTAGTCCGTCAGGACGGATCTTCACCGCAGAGCGGTATCCCTCTTAATGAGGCAATAAACCTAAAAAAATTATATATTCCTCTGGATGTTTCTGCCGAGCGATTTGTCGTCAACAAACCATCCGAACTCCTTGGTCAGGAAGGTGCATAGTTCTTTGCGGTTGTGGTGCAGGCAAAAGTCCTTGAATTGCTCGTCGTACTTTTTTCTCTCCTCGATATACATTCTCACCCCGTTGTAGTCCCCTTCTCTCGGTATCGGCGGGGTGTAAGCCTGCTCCTTTTTTGGAGTAGTTTCCTCGACGGGTGTGATTTCCTCGACGTTGGCAGGCTGAGCCTGTTCCTTTTGGGGTGCTGAGGTGCCGTTTTCGTAGAAGTTGACGACACCGAAATTGTTGATGTTTGCAATCATAGTTTAAACAAAAAAAAAGGCACAGGCGTGAGGGATAAACGGCAAAGTCGGCAAACTTGTAATGAATATCCCTCACGCCCATGCTACACGGGTTAAAGGGACATGTATTCTTTTCATTACTTGTAAGTTTGCCGACTTGCCGTTAAGAATAATGCCATCTTGCGCTGCGCGCTAAATATGTCCTCCGGTTTAGGGTCTCGGAGCGACCGCGGTTTTATTTCTTAGCCCTAAAGGGCACGATTACTTTTCGTAAATGTTTACGGTGCCGTAGTTGTTAATATTGGCTTGTTGTTGTGCGGCGAGTTGTTGCTGCATTTCAATAACTCTCTTTTTGACTTCCATCAACTCGTCCACGATCTCGTTGGGCTTGCTTGGCTCGATGTTTTTAGAGAAAGGCAGGGACTTGATATAATCCTCCATGAATTGCCAGTCCGGAGTACCGGCAGGCGTTACAGGGAGTTTGATTTTAGTTTTTGCAATTATCTCCATTGTAAAAGCCCGACCGTAATTATATCGAAACCTTTCTTTATTTAGCAATGCAACTATAAATAAACCTGTGTATATGTTGAAAATTTTTGATCGCAAAACTACCATGTGATCCCCGCAAATGAAATCTCTATTCTGATAGAAAATAGTAGAAGTCGTGTCGCCGATAGTAATTGCACCACCTCTTTCTACATTTTCGAAACCTTCATTTACTACAAATCCTTTACAACCATTATTTACATCCGTTCTAGTAACATATAAAATTGCTTTTTCAGAATTATTAGTACACTCTGTTAGTTCGTTTGCATTATACGCTTTCGCTTTATATGGGTACTCACAAATATCCTCTATGGTAAACCATTTCCACTCGTCTGTATTAAGTTTCATTTTCTCTTGCTGCATAGGTTTTGTGTCGTATTTTTGTAGCCACACTTTTTGCGCTTTCTTTGGGAGTTGAGGGATTATTTGGTCTTTGACGAAATCTTCCATATATTTCCAGTCGGGAGCATAGTCCCCATTCTCAAAATTTATAGCTGGAAGTTGTATTTTTGTATTTGCTATCACCTCTTTCTTATACTTGCGTCCAAAAGAATAACGGAAACGCTCTTGATCCAATACTGAGACTATGAAAGCGGCATTGTATGGATTAAGGTGTTCATTATACCCTGCAATTAGGGTTGTTGAGCCAATAAAATCTACCGGCTGGTATAGGCAATACCCGACAGAGCCTTGACCATCCCCTATAAAAACAATACAATTTCCGCGAGAGACTAATTTTTCCACCCGCTTAACGTAACGCATAACACCATTGCAAGATTTCTTTGCTCCGATATATGCGATTTCATCTCCGTCCTCTAATAATTCAGTAGCATTAGAGCACTTGCATTTCTGAGGAGTGAATAAATCTCCGACCCTAAACCACCGCCAATTATTCCTGTTCATAATAGTTCTTGCTCATTTTGAATTAAGAATGCAGCGTAGTCGCGCAAGGTATTTATGAAATCTTCTTCGCTTAAATTACTATAGTCTGTTTCCATATAAGCCTCTGCACACCACTCATCTTCGGCGGTTACCCTTTGGGTAATAGACTTACCGATTTTGGTCTCTCGGTGCTCGTAAAGCGAAAGCCATTCCTTCTCTATTTCATCCCATTTGTTCTTAATGTCCACACGACCTACACCTTTTCGTTTCTCAAAGCCATCGTCTTTGAAATATCCGAAGAAAGTTTCTTTGTCATCGCTATGCGGACGTCCCAATTCAAACACCATACAACAAGCGACTGCACTTGCTCCGGGGTAGAACATTTCAGCAGGGAATGAGAAAACAGCATCAAGTGTGTGTTTGTCTAATAGTTGTTCCTTAATGTCAGCAATTATACCATTTGTAGTAATGGCACACGACATGGGGAGCAGAGTGACTAAACGCCCTTTCCCTACTGTATCGGCTATGTACTTAACAAAATAGAGTCCTTTAGAAGGGTCTGTCGTAGATTTACCGTATTTCTTCGCGAAAGACTCTGGCACTTGGCTCTTAGATGCATTATAAGGCGGGTTCATTAATACTATATCTGCTTGAGCATCTTTTATCCATTTCTCCACCTCAAAACAAGACGCACAGCGGATATTTGAATTTCCGTCTCCGTGTATAAGCATGTTAGTAGTGGAAAGACCAAATACATCAGGATCTTTTTCTATTCCGTATATTTGGTTCTTCTTAATATTTGTGCGCTCCGCCTCTGTCTCGCATTGATTAAGAGCCATAGTCATAGCTTGCACCAAGAAAGTACCGGATCCGCAAGTCGGGTCTAATATGTGGGACGTTTTACATACTTTTGCCACTTTACTCATAAAATGTGCTATATGGTTTGGTGTAAAAGCCTGATTCTTGTCATCTTTCTGCACATATTTATTAAAAGTGGTGAAGAAATAACTAAGAATATCATGTCCCTCACTTGTCGCTGCATTAATGTATGGGATGATTTTTTCTTGAATGTAGTCAAGTAATTGAACAAAATTATCTTTAGCAAGATTTTCGACATCATGGTCTTCAAGAACTTTCGTCTGTAAAATAGCAATTTTGATGGCTTTGTCTGAACTATCATCCTTAATCATTCTGCCAAGAATTTCTTTTATGCCTATGATGATTTGGCTTGTGGAAATTCCTTTATAAGTCAGACCATTTTTGAGAGCCAACAAACAAGTACCAACAAATTGACTGCGAATTTTCTCTTTAATACCATTATCATGCAATTTGCGGTTAAGTTCTGCTGTGTTTTCAAGTACTGCAGATTTGTCGTTTATGTTTTGAGGCTTGAAATACTCGATATACTCAGCCATGGATTTGAGTTTTTTATCACTCAATAGTTCGGCTTCTTTTCCTTTGGCTATTTGCCACACTTGAATTTTATCGTTCGAAGTGTTAGCTAAAATAGCTACTATGTTTTGGGCTATGTTATACTCCTGCTCTAGAGCGACGTACGCAAATAATTGAGTTTTATCTTCTTCTTTAAAACGTTGCTTTGTCTCTATGAGCACCGCGGTCTTGCTTTCTTTGTCAAAAAAACGAATGTCTAATTTGAAATGACCAGATAAAGGGCGCTCTATAACTTGAGAGTAGCTAAATTCTCCGTTTTCAATGTTGGAGGTGAGGTAATTAATCCCCACTGTTTGTATCATAATTATTCTATCCATGGCATTATTTCTTTTCTTGTGGTACAAAATGGTTCCAGCATCCGTGTGCGTCGAGGCAGCGGATGTAAGTTATGGCGTCCGTGTTGCCGAGTTCGGCGGCGAGGAGAAGATAATAGTCGGCATCGGGGAAGGGGACGGTAGGTATGTCCTTGGGGTAGTCGGGGTCGTCGAGCGCGAGGTGCGCCGCCATGCCTGCAATGAAGAGCGCACGGGGGTCGTCCTTGACCTCCGCTACGGCGGCATAATACGCCATCGAATCGGGATTGTAGAATAGCGATCGGGTCAGTTCGACGGGTCGGGGCTCCGCCGTGCCGCACGCCGCACCGCAGGTGTTATTCCCGAAACCGGAACTACACATGCCGGCTTGATAGCCGCGCATGTACGCACCAAAGAAAATAAAAAGAAGGAGAAAGAGACTAACGCTCTTTAGAACATTTTTCCCACTGGGGGGGGTAAAATTAGACATTTGATTTTGCGATTTCATGCTCATAAACCTTTGCGGGTGCAAAGGTAGTGCTTTTTGGGGAAATACGCAAGAAAAAAATGAAAATTCAAAATTAAAAATGCATTTTTTTGCTTTTGGGGCAGAGGGGGCGAAATATTTCGGCACGCCCCGCAAGCGGGTTCTCCGCCGCTACGCTCTGTCGATTATTGCCCTCCGAAATAGAGGGGGCAATTCCGAACCATTAGCCCTAAAATGCCTAATAAATCATGCAAAATGCATTTTTTTTGAATTTTGGGCAGAGGGGGCGAAATATTTCGGCACGCCCCGCAAGCGGGTTCCCTCCGAAATAGAGGGGGAGGTGGAGAAAATGCATTTTTTTTGCTTTTTGGGCAGAGCCCTGTTTTGTATGCACTATACCCCATTTCGTACAAGTCCGATGGGCTATAAGTGCCTCCAAAACACGAAAATTCGTAAAAAAAGCAAAAAAAATGCATTTTCTTGCGAAATAATTTGGTCATGTCAAAAAAAAGCAGTACTTTTGCATGCTTTTTCGCCGTGTGGCCGTCTCGCACATACGTATATGTAATAAATAAATGAGCGGCGCGAAACGCGAGAGCATATGGAAACATTTAATAACAAATTTAATTAACAAACAACAAAATGCCTACAATTCAACAATTAGTTAGAAAAGGAAGAGCAGAACTGGTGGACAAATCGAAGAGCCCGGCTCTTGACAGCTGTCCGCAGCGTCGTGGCGTTTGTGTACGTGTTTACACAACGACCCCGAAGAAACCTAACTCCGCAATGCGTAAG
>CADAZU010000025.1 GCA_902792535.1 uncultured Bacteroidales bacterium | reverse complement strand
CTTTACCAACATTATATATCCTTTCTTTTGCGAGGATTATTGATGTTGTTTTTGCGCTTTGATGTTCTTTGATTTGTCTGTCCACAGATTACACAAATTCAACAGATTTTTATAGACAAAAACCTATAAAACCCCTTTGCCGTTTGCAGCCCGATGGGCTCTTGTATCTTTGCTCGCTGTAACGTCATTGTGAGCTAGCTCCCATGCCGCTCCACCGATCCAAGCTACACTCCTTACGGAGTACAAACATCAAAGGACATAAACATAAAAAACATTCTTTTTCTTTTGGTCAACAATTACCAAAAATTAAAGACAATTTGTTTTTAATGTTTAAAAGGGGCGTTTTTTGTGCGGCGAGGCGAACTAGTGGATCTAGTGAACTAGTCGCACTAGACTAACTAGACGCGGAGCGGACACAAAAAGCGGTAGTCCTTTTATTGGATTACCGCTTTGGATTATTATAACGACCATACGTTATATTAATTCGTAGTGAAAATGCAAGCTATCAGGTTCCGGTTTCAAGAAAAAGAAACCTTGCTTAATGATATCTAAACCTACAATGACAGGTGTATCATTAGTAGGGAGGACTAAAACGTCTTGCTCGAACAACTCGCCGGATGGCAATTCAAACTGGCAGGTAGCCACTTTAACTGACACCGTTCCGGAAGCAGACTGCATATACATACCCTCATCGCGCAGTTCTAATTGTAACCACGCAGCCAGTTCTTCGCTGACACCGGACATCTCAGCTCCGGTATCCCAAAGAGCCAGTTTAGTGTAAGTCGCTTTCCCAACAAGGGTATTCCGCAAAAGCACTGGCAGTTGCAGCAGCGCGCTCTGCTTCGGTAAGTCCAAGTCTAACATCGCGTGAACCTTTTACTCGGCTCACCTTAATGCGGTGGACATAATTTTCGGGGATAACGATAGAATATCCGCCCATGTGAACCTGTTTCATAATTGTAGTTGTTTATATTTTGCGCTGCAAAATTACAACTTATTTTTGAAACATGCAAATTTTTCTACTTAAAAATGCAATTTAAGCTGCATTTTTAGCGGTAATCCAATATGTCAAAGGTCATTTTATTGTTCGGATGGCATCCAAACGGAATGGACAATGTTTATGGCTTATAGACAAAAACCTATAAAACCCCTTTGCCGTTTGCAGCCCGATGGGCTATTGTATCTTTGCTCGCTGTAACGTCACTGTGAGCAAGCTCCCATGCCGCTCCACCGATCCAAGCTACACTCCTTGCGGAGTACAAACATCAAAGGACATAAACATAAAAAACATTCTTTTTTCTCAAAGAACAAGCGCGGGGTCCGGGATTAGGGGACCGGAGTAACTGCGGGGTTAGCGTCAATCTGGTAGTCGGTACCGTTGAGGGTAACTACCAAGCGGCCTGTGTACGCATTGAGGTCGAGCGTGTAAAGGATAGGCAGAGAAGCAACTTCCTCAATGACAGTATTGTCTTTTTTAACGACAAGACTCTCACCCTTATGACCATTAATCTCCAATTCGTTGTAGTTGAAACAAAGAGACGGTGCAACGGTGAAGTTGATTACAAAACGATCGTTGATTTGGCTGTTCTTCTCACTTTCTTCGATGGTAAAATCATAATCAGGAGTAGAACCATCTACTGTGATAGATTGTTTTGTAACACGGTCAAAAATCTCATATGATGTACCCGAGAAACTGCTAAATTTCAGCGTATAGGATGTGTTGTCACCTGTGTAGAAACCAAGAGCAAGATTCTCAGAATACTGGTTGCTTGCCCAACCGGTATAGCGGGCATTGTTGCTGAAAACATAAATACCGCTCTCATTTGGTGCCGGGGTATCCCAAGTATTGTCGAATCCATCCGAGAAGGAGGGAGACATTACAAATCTTACATACTTGTCAGTCTGACCAGCAGTAGCGAGATCAATTTGCGATGTAGCTGTAATGGAGGGCGCTGCCATTGCCATTGTGGCGCACATCAAACTTGCTAAAAATACTATTTTTTTCATAATTAATTACTATTTTTATTAGATTAAAATACTTTTTTCTTCGGGGCGTGAAAATTTCCTGTTGCTGCGGGGGCATCTCGGTGACCGAACTGAGACACAGGATTAGTCATTGTCGCGCCCATCGACTCCAGAGACAGAATCTCTGTCTCCGGAGCCATATAGACTTTTTTATTAATTCTTGTCATGGGTTATTTTACAATTTTCTTGCCGTCCACTACGTAGATACCATTCGGCAGGCTGTGATAATCATTGCCCACGAACTGACCGGTAATGGTATAGATACCCTTAACAGCAGCAGTAGCCTCGATATTGTCAATTGCGGTCGGAGCATTTGCTTTTTCGATAATCTGGAAGCGGCCTTCTACATTAGCATCCGCAGGAACGCTGAACATATAGGTTGCCCCTTCTACCATATCAATCTCCGTACCGGTCAGCATATCGCGAACTGCATAGTTCATGCCGCTTACGTGGCTGATCGTCATCGTGAACGAAGTCTGACCCTTGGTCGTCATGCTGATGGTCATTCCATTCAGATCATCCGTTGCAACGCTTCCAAGTTTCTCATCGTTTGCGTCAACAAACAAGTTGAACGAATTCTCATTCATATACTTGGCTGCATCGTAACTGTTATCAAACGCAGCAGAGAACTTGCCATTCTCAACCAAACGGATAGCATCTTTCGTACCATCGGCTGCAGTAATCTCAATCATTGCCTTGTTGTATGACTCACGATTGCGTGCCGGAGCACCTGCAGGAACGCTCGGGTTCATAATCGGATCCCAAACGTTAGCCTCATAGTTTACTACCGGGTTTGCTCCATTTGCACGTCTTTGGAAAATGAACGCTTGCATAGGATCGATTTTTGTCGGGAGAGTATTATCGAAGAGATATGCCATATCGTTCAACTCATACCACCAGTTATCTGAAGCTCTGTACAGATAAACCGTAGCGGACATGTATTCATCATAGTTATCAACGAATGATTTAATCAGCTCTTTTACATCAATCGGAGCAGTGTAGCTGTTTGCGTAGTAGTTCCACTCACCATTCAGTTCCAACTCTGCATTACCGTTACCCATCAACGGGCAAGTAAACGTATAAACAGCACCCGGAGCGGCAGCGGTAGTGGTCAACTCATAGCAGCGGAAAGGAATGAACTCGTCTTCATCTGCCATATCTGCCCAAGTATTATGAGCATAATCCAGTTTCCAAACAGCCGTCGGAGCAGCTACGTGGTCATAATGCATATCACTACGCTTAACACCTTGCATATAAGCAGGCACACCGAAACGTTGGAATACAAAGTCGCCTTCTCCACGCTTGTAAGCCTTCGATACCAACTCTACCTTAGCCATCGGGTGAGTATTCTCTTTTACGCCCGGAGCGATCATGAATGTTCCGGTCTTACCTTCTTGAGTCTTTACCTCAATAGCATCATCTTCAGCGGCAACTACACCACCTTCACCAACGGTAACCATTGCACCAGCCTCAACGACAAGCTTAGCACCCGGAGTAATATTCAAGCTTTGACCAATTTCGAGAGAAGTACCATCTTCTACAGTCAAAGAAGCACCTTCACCCTCAATCTTAACTTGTGCTGCTTTAACATCAGTAGTAGCTTCATCATTCTTAACAACAACGACTTTTCCTTCCGGAATCGTAACAACATCAGTAGCGGCAGGAACGTCTCCTGTCCAAGTGGTCTCTTGTTGCCAAGGAATGGTAGCGGAAGGATCAACAGAAGCCGCTTCTTGCTGCTCAGCAGGAATGGTGCTTACAACTTTTACACGATAGCCTTCAGCATACGCAGCTGCATCAAGAACTTGATCTTCAGTAGGCTCACCTTCTTTGATGATTGTACGATAAGCATATCCAACAGGAAGCGGGAATTTGTTAACATTATTAGATCCTGTTGCAGCAATTTTATACCAATCGGACTCCTTATCAATTTCTACAGGGAACAGGGCTTCATCGTCAGTATATTTTTTGGGCTGCAAGTACGGATAGTTAGTCGCTGCACTACCTCCTTTGAAATAAACATTCTCATAAATATAAGCTAAGCCAAACGTGTGTAGTTTATCATTGTTACCAATCCAAAGAGCACGACCGGTAGCCGAATATAACTTTGAATTACGAACAGTTGCAATACCATATGTACAAATATAGAGACCATGGAAACTGCTTGCGCCAGAGTAAGCACCATTTGCAGGATCGGTCTTGATAGTACAATTATCAATTTCCATTCTACCGTTCTCTTCCGGTGAAACAGAACCGTGACAACCTAAGAAAGTAGCGTTCTTCAGCACTGCAATACCGCGGCTATTGAATGCATAGGTGTATTGGTCTTGTAGAGCATCTTCTACCTTAGTATTGTCCGAATATGAAGATTGTCCATGATAGATACCACCATCAATCTTGATTGTACCTGAATTCCAAAGTACACCATTTCGACCAAGCATATTAGCATTGTAGATAGTAGCAGTTCCTTCTTTTACAACAACAATACGGTTTTTAACACGAGCCTCAAATGTGGTAACGTGCAATTGAGAAGCCTTGCTCTCTTCACCAATAACTAATTCACCGCCCTTTTCTACGAGTACAACACTACGGTCAGCAGCGATCGTACCGTTACCTTTAAGGGTCAGTTTAGCGCCGTTCGGAACACGGAAACAGAAGCCTGCAAGTTTCTCTTCATCAGAATAAACCGCCTCAACTGCCTTATCCGCAAAAGCGCTCTTCAAAGAAAGAGTAACACCATCGTTGATAGTGAGGTCTTTTGTGCCAGCGACAACGAATTGTGCGCCTTCAGCTGACAAATCAAGATTAGCAGCAATAACACCACTATTGGTGCCAGCTGTCTCCAAGAAAGATTGCAGTTCAGCACGACTCGTGATGTCTACTGCAAACGCCATGACACATGTACATAGTGCCATAAGCGGGATTAAGAATAATTTTTTCATAAATTTAAAATTTTTAAATTTCTGGAGTTTCGGCGTCGTCGAGTCGGGTAAGCAAGCTTACACTCGACTAGCACGAACCTTCATGTTTTGTTTTAAGATTTTTGTTAATAATTTGAGGAACAAGTCCTCGGTTGATTAAAAAAGTTTCCTTTCTTTGGTTGTTTTTAATTTTGTTTTTGGATTTTTTTTGTGAGGATTGTTGCCCTCGGTTGATAAGTATTTTAGTTAATAATTGTTAATTATTTTTGCTTCGTCATTATGTTCTGTTTAGACAAAAACCTATAAAACCCCTCTGTCGTTTGTAGCCCTGCGGGCTGATGTGCCTTCGTTCGTCGTAGTGTCATTGTGAGCAAGCTCCCATGCCGCTCCGCCGACCAAACTCACACTCCTTGCGGAGTACAAACGCCCGAGGCGATAAACATAGATAAAGTTTTTATCTAAGTATGCAAAAAAAGCGGTAATCCGCTTGATTGGATTACCGCTTAAAAGTTTTGGGGGTGAAAATATAAAATTATTTTATCATTTTCTGAGGAAGAATACTCTCAATAATGACTGTATCATCTTCTATTGAATATAATATTGCTAGCTTCTTATAGTTTATGCGCCGAATAGGAACTCCATAAATCATAGACAATCCTACATCAACAGAAATTGCATCTGCTCCTATTTGAAGACTACGCATTTTATTTAGCAAACCTTGATAATACAAAGCTGCTGTCATCGGGGCAAACACTTCATTCGCGATGTATTCGTACACACGATCAGCATCTTCCAAAGCCTGATCGCTCAATTTTACATCGAATTGTCTCATTGCAATAAATCGCGAATGTCAGCCACACCATAATGCTGTCCTAATTTCTTCCCTAATCTATCTGCAAATTCTTCGATAGAATGCAGGGGTCTTTTAGAGCCGGTAACAGACGGTTGAGTTGTCTGTATCATTGGCGTTACTCCATTGTCTAATGTAGGTTGTGTTGCTGTTGCAGTAGTCATAATAAACCTCCTTTGCATCAAAATTTGCTGCAAAGATACAGGTTTTTTACGACATACGCAAATAATAATTCACAAATTCAGCAAATTAAGCAAATTTTGCGTATTAAACGGTAATCCAATATGTCAAAGATCGCTGTTGAGGTTTATAGACAAAAACCTATAAAACCCCTTTGCTGTTTGCAGCCCGATGGGCTATTGTATCTTTGCTCGCTGTAGCGTCCTTGTGAGCAAGCTCCCATGCCGCTCCATCAACCAAATCTACACTCCTTACGGAGTCACAAACATCAAAGGACATAAACATAAAAAACATTTTTGTGGTGGAAAGTGGCGGCATAGGTGCGGATGAGTGAAATCCTAAAACAAAATGAAAAAAACCGCACCTATGCACACTACCACTATACGTCCAACATGTCAATACATATTATATTAAGAGGAACGCGCGTGTGTGCACACATAGGTGCATAAAAGAAGCGCAGACCTCATGTTGCCTATCCGTCAACAGAGGCCTTCGCATTGCCTAACAACTTCAATAAACAACAGGAAACCTACGCTGATATGACGAACCACACTGCTAGAACAGCAGAGCAGAGTATGTGTCATACCCATAGGCATCTATTGTAACTTTGCCTTCAAGTTGTTGTGTTTTAGAAAGTTGCGAAGTTTCTGTTAACAAACAGCAAAGCGTCAATAAACGCTATTCAATATGTCCGAAAACCCACCTTTAGCACGAGAGACATCCCCGTCAGCGTAAGTTTTCGGTGCAAAAGTACTACATTTTTTTTGAATACGCAAGAAAAATGTTATTTTTTTGCATTTTTTTGTAAAAGTGCTATCACTACTGTCCACTAAAAAAGTAAATAAAGATAGATAAATAGTAGTGTTGCGATAATTTTAAGAAAAAAAACAAAGATAAACCCTTTTGAAGGCTTTTGAGCTTCGCTCTTGCGTACTTTGCTGCTAAAAACTCCTCGCAAGCAAGCTTTCGGATAGTTTTTAACATCAAACTCCGCAACTCTGCGAGTAAAAGCCTTCAAAAGCAATAAACATAAAAAAATTTTTATTAGTCAAAAATTAAGTTCACAAATTAAACAAATTGCCTGCTACACGCTGCATAGTTTATCTTAATTTATTTACTAGAATCAGCAACCGGGAAGCTTTAAAACTTATGACAAAAAAGCACGGCAAAAGCCGTTGTGGGGCTATTGTCGTGCCGATGTCGTCCTAAGATGGTCGCGTGATGGTCGCGTGTTGGTCGCGAGATGATCCCGTGATGGTCGCGTTGGCAACCCGAAGGAGACGCGAACCGAAGGTGGCCGTCAGAAATTAGAAGATTGACTGCTGGCCGTCCGGGGCGAGGGGTGTCTTGCCGAGATGGCGGTATGCCAGTTCGGTCGCTTCGCGTCCGCGAGGAGTGCGTTTGATGAATCCCTCTTTGATGAGGTAAGGCTCATAGACATCCTCTATCGTGCCGGCGTCTTCTCCCATCGCCGTAGCAATCGTATTGAGTCCGACAGGTCCGCCGCGGAACTTATCGATGATAGTCAGAAGCAGTTTATTATCAATCTGGTCGAGTCCGAAGGTATCGATATTAAGCGCCTCCAGCGCATAACGCGCTATCTCTAGATCAATCGTACCATCCCCTTTGACCTGCGCAAAATCGCGTACACGCCGCAGAAGCGCATTGGCGATACGAGGCGTACCACGCGAGCGACGGGCAATCTCGCCTGCCGCTTTCTCGTTGATCTCCACCCCGAGAAGCCGCGCCGAGCGTTTGACGATACCCGCAAGGATATCCGCATCGTAGTACTCCAGATGGCAGTTGATACCAAACCGCGCACGCAACGGCGAGGTCAAGAGTCCGGAGCGGGTGGTGGCGCCAATGAGGGTGAAATGATTGAGGTCAATCTGGATCGTCCGCGCCGAAGGACCCTTATCAATCATGATATCAATCCGGTAGTCCTCCATCGCGGAATAGAGGTACTCCTCCACGATCGGCGACAGACGATGGATCTCATCAATGAACAGGACATCATTGGGCTCCAGCGAGGTCAGCAGTCCCGCCAGATCACCCGGCTTGTCCAGCACCGGACCGGAGGTCACTTTGAACCCCACCCCAAGCTCATTCGCGATAATATTACTGAGGGTCGTTTTACCCAGTCCCGGAGGGCCGAAGAGCAGGACATGGTCGAGTGCCTCGCCGCGCAGCTTAGCCGCCTCAACGAAGATCTTGAGATTCGAAGTGACCTTGCTTTGACCGGCGAAGTCGGCAAAGCATAAGGGACGCAGAGCGGAGTCTTGCTCTTTCTCGGAGGATTGCTGTCTTATATCGAAGTCGGACATATAGTAGTTTTTTCGTGGAATAATGTTTCTAAGTTTTCTATCTGGTCGATGGGCAGGTCAGCCTTGATAGTGCCATGATCGAGGATGATCACCCGGTCGCACATCTCTCGCACTTCCTGCATGATATGGGTGGAGAGAATAACAGACGGACACCCCCACCCCAAGGGAGTTCTACGACCGTCCACAGGACGCTCGATCGAGCGGAGCTCTTCACCCCTCAAGGGAGGGAGTTTGGCAAGACTCTTAATCAACGAGCGGATCTCTACCAGCTGGTTGGGGTCGAGTCCGGTGGTCGGTTCATCGAGGATGAGCAGTTCAGGATTGCCGAGGAGCGCTTGCGCCAAGCCGACACGCTGGCGATAGCCCTTGGAGAGCGAACGGATATGTTTGTGCCGCTCGGGAGTCAGACCTACAAGCGCTATAAGGGAGGAGATATTTGACAATTGAGAATTGACAATTGACAATTGAGAATTGGTCAGCCCTGCCATGAAAGCGAGGTACTCGGAGACGTACATATCTTCGTAGAGCGGGTTATTCTCCGGCAGATAGCCTATCCGTTCCGGCACAGAGACCGAACCGGAATCGGGTCTCCAGAGTCCCATCAGGATCTTCATCAGCGTCGATTTGCCGGCACCGTTGGGTCCGAGCAGACCGACGATCTGTCCGTCCGGGATCTCCAGCGTGACATCCCGCAGGACTTGCTGGGAGCCGAAAGACTTATTAATATGCTCGATTCGGATCATGCGGAAGGAGAGGTGATATTTTTGAGGGTCAGGAAATCATAATATTTCGTGATGTCCGAGAGTTGATTCCACGGAATCATACTCTCATGCTCATAACGGAGTATATTGCGCTCGGGTGCCAAATGGTATCCCATAATCTCATGCGCCGCCATCCACCGCAGGTGCTCGGTCTGCGCCATACGCAGTTCGGGAGACCCGACGGAGAAGAGCACGCGTTTGGTCTGCTCATGGAGTGCATTGGCATAGTCCTGGCTCTCGCGCCGGCGGAGATCGACCCGTCCGGCGAGCGTGCCGGAGTATTTCTCGCGGCGCGTCTCCCACATCGAAGCAGGCGTCGCCTTTGGATCAAACGCTTCATGCCGGTCGTTCGCCGCCGTCTTCTCATAATTAAAGAAATAATTCATCGCCTTGGTGCGCAATTCCTCGTCAATCAACATGCGTCGCGTGTACATATCTTTTGCAGCACCAAAGAGCACGACAAACGGCGCGTACTGGGCTGCGATACGGGACATGTAGTCATATTTCGAGGCGTCATAAGAACGGACATAAACCGTGAACCGGTCGGATGTGGGCGTATCGGGATAAGACGCCGTGAGATTAACCCGTTTATGCACCGAAGCATAACGCAGGATATCCACCGCCAAGTCCATCCCCGCCTGGTCATCTCCCAGCGCGATCACCACATAATTGAGCCCGGCATCGATCGCCGGACCGAGGATCCGTGAATAGAAATCCGCATCGCGGTAGTCCGTATCTCCATGCAGGTCAATGCAAAGAGAACCATCCTCATTGTGCGATTCGAAGACCCCTTTGGCATGAGTGATCCATCGCCGCGCCGAGGGTCCGAAATGGCGGTCCACCACATCGCAATGGAAGGGGCTGCGGGCATCGTGGTCCTGGTCGTTCGAGGAGCTCATGAAAGCGCCAAACTCATACAGGAAAGCCAGCGCGTCCTGACCCGTCTCGGAGAAACCGATGATCATAGAGCGGAAGGCAGAAGTGACCGTTCCCGGGTTCTCCGTAGAGAAATCCACATATCGCACCGGATGATAGAGCGGAATACCGGCTTGCACCTCTTTCTTCAGCATCTCAATCGCCATGTGCGAGGAGTCCACGATCGTTATGCGGTAATGTCCCGGCAGGTGCTCAATCGAACGGCTCGACGTGTTGCGGCGGGCATGGCAATGCACCGTGATCTTGGCATCTATATCCCCCCACGTCCGATGGTCAGAGATACGAAGCGCGGTATCGATATTCCCCATCTCGTTATCGCCGAGAAGGAGGAAATGCACCTCTTTGCTATTCTTCACATAGCGGCGGACGAGCTTCGGCAGCACGCCTTTCTCGGTCTCGAAGATCGAAGCGCTGGCACCCTCTATCGCTCGATGGAGCTGGACGCGGCGACGACCCTGAGCCACGATGGAGTCTATGCCATCCGGCTCTTCCTCGGTGTCCGTGGCGCGCTCAACCAGAAAGAGCGTGTACTCTCCTTTCCCGTTCAGCTCTTTCGCCAATCGCACGGAACGCTCGTTGATGCCCCAAAAGACAAAGAGCGTCTGACGATGAAAGAGCGAATGGAAATAGCGTTTGATATTCATCCACGAAGCGCTGGCAAAGATCCAGGCGACGAAGATGATGGTCCAAATAGACGCCACAATAGCAAGGGAATGAAGCCATATCATCGGAGCCTCCGAACTGCCCTCCTCACCGCTCTCCAACCAGCCGACGACCGCATCGGTGTCGATATTGAAGAGGAAGAGGTTGATCGCCCCATAGAAAGAGCGGACAATCAGCTCCAATTGGGAATGGAGATGACTCATCTCTGCCTCCGGAACAGGATAGACATTGAAGATTTGGTAGTAAGTGATCGAGCCTGCTACCAGCACAAACAGCGCGATTCCCCAATAGAGGGAGTTGACAAGACGTTTCATATCAGATCGTAGCTTCTATATTCCAAACAAAGGCGCGCACACCGACTTCCTCATTGCGCATGTCCAGTTTCTTGACGGACTCCAGGAGTGCCGGCACTTGGTCGTCCTCGACCACGGTGATGACACAACTGTTCATCTCGGGCCAAGCGTGCGTCCCGCGTCGCGGTTCTCCGCCGTTGGTACCACGACCCTGTACTTGCTCAAAGAACGTAAAGCCCTTGATTCCCAGCACATCCAGCATATACTCGACACGACCGGTATTCGCCTGGTTGAAAACTATCATGACAGATTTCATTTCTCGTCTCCTTTCTTTACTTTCAGATTCATGAAGATGAATTTCTTGCGAAGGGCTTCCTGTTTGTCACGGTCGCCGTGGCGGGACATGACACCGTAGAGCACGGGCACTACGTAGAGCGTCAGGAAAGTCGAGACGGTCAGACCGCCGATAACAACGATACCCAGCGGCTGCCACATCTCGGCACCTTCACCGCTCGAAACAGCCATCGGGATCATACCGAGGATGGTAGTGAACGCCGTCATAAGGACCGGACGGATACGGCTGCGACCGGACATCTGGATCGCCTGGTTGAGTTCATAGCCGCGCTCGCGCATCAGGTTGATATAGTCCACCAGCACAATACCGTTCTTCACCACAATACCCACCAGCAGCACCAGACCCAGCGCACCGATCATATCAAGGCTTCGTCCCGTGAGCCAGAGCGCGATGATAACACCCGAGAGGGCAAACGGAATAGTGAACATGATGATACCCGGCATGCGCAGAGACTCGAACTGCGACGCCATCACGATATAAACCAGCAGCACGATCAATGCCATCAGCAGACCCATGTCGCGGAACGTATCCTGCTGGGTCTCCACATTACCGCCGATATGGGTTGAATAACCCACCGGCAGATCAAGTTGCGGCACCACTTGGGTCGTGATAGCCTCAGCCAACTCACCCAGCGTCGTGTTATACGGCGTAGCCTTGACGGTAACGATACGCTGACGGCTCTTACGCTCGATCGTAGGCGGAGCCCAGTACTCACCGACCGAAGCCACTTCGGATAGTTTGACGGTCTTACCCGTCGCCGTCGGGATCGAGAGGTCCAGAATATCCGAGATCGAGTTGCGGTCGTCTTCCTCCAGACGCACCACGATATCGTATTCCGATCCGTCGTCCTTCAGATAGCCGCAAGACATACCCGCCACACGGTTTCGCAGATAAGTGGAGATCGTTGCGGAACTCAGACCGAGACGCGAAGCTTTCTCTTTATCCACCGTAACCTTGATATCCGGACGGTCGTCCTCACGGCTGATATTCACGTCGCGCGCACCCGGCAGTTGCGAAATCAACTGGCGGCATTGCTCCGCCAACTGGGATGTACGGTCGAAATCATAGCCGTAGATCTCCAGATCCACCGTATTACCGTTTCCGCCGGGACCGCCGGACGAAACCTGGCATTGATACTCGTTGATCTCCGGATATTTCGCCATCTCCTGACGCAGGATCTCGGCGATGGTCCAAATATCGCGGTCGCGCTCCCATTTCTTAGGCAGACGGACGGTCATCTGGATCTTGTTGTTCATCGTAGAGGAGAACATAGCCGCTATCGTAGCGTCGTCGTTCGAACCGGCAGAGGTGTTGATCAGCTCAATCTCCGGAACGAGCGCCACGAAACGCGCCTCCAGCGCACGGGCGGTCTTCAGCGTCTCCTCGATACGCGTACCGCGCTGCAGCTTGATCGTCACGGACAGACGTCCGTTATCCTGCTGCTGCATGAAGTCCGTTCCGATCTTACCCATAAAGACCGGCGTGAGCGAAGCAACGAAGAATGCCAACAGGATCAGCAGCGTGACCGCCTTATGGTTCAGACACCAACCCAGCGATTTGGCATATTTCTCATCAATCACATCCAGCATATGAACCACCGTACGATCGTACCACGAGTTCTTGCCCGCCTCGTCGTCCACCAGATTACCATTCTCATCCACATGCACTTGTTTTGCTTTCAGCAGCTTGGAGCACAGCATCGGGGTCAGCGAGATAGCCACGAGGGTCGAAGTACAGCAGACCACCGTCACGATCCAGCCCAATTCGTGGAACATGATACCCGCCATTCCGGTCAGCATCGTCAGCGGCACGAACACCGCCACGAGCACCAGCGTCGTCGCGATAACAGATACCCACACCTCGTTCGTCGCATAGATAGACGCCTCGTGCGGATCCTCGCCGCGCTCCACATGGCGCGTGATATTCTCCAGCACCACGATCGCATCATCGACCACCATACCGATGGCGATGGTCAGCGAACAGAGCGAGATGATATTCAGACTCGAATCCGCCATACCGAGGTAGATAAACGCCACAATCAGGGCAATAGGAATGGTGATACCGATGATGATTGTCGCGCGCCATTTGCCGAGGAAGAAAAGCACCACGAGCACCACGAAAAGCAACGCGTAGAGCACGGATTCCTCCAGCGAATTGATGGAGTTCTGGATGTTCTCCGACGAGTCGTAGATCTTCTCTATCTTCACGTCCGAAGGCAGCTGTTTCTGGATCTGCGCCAACTCTTTGCGCACGTCCTTACAAACCTGCACGGTGTTCGCACCCGTCTGTTTGGCGATGATCAGACGCACCGCCTCACGGCCGTTCGTCTTCTCGTCCAGCGAGAGATCCTTGATCGTATCTTTGACGGTCGCGATGTCACGGATGAAGACCTGCTGACCTTGCGGCGTCATAGCCACCATCAGGTTCGCTATCTCCGACGACTCGATATACTCGGACCGCACCTGCATCTGGTATTGCTCCTGCGGCATCTTGATCGTACCCGAAGAGAGGTTCAGGTTATTCGCCGTAACGACCTGCCCCACCTGCTCCAGCGTGATACCGTACGCATCCAGTTTCTGCTGGTCGATATTGACATACACATAGCGGTCCGGCGCACCCGAAAGCGAGATATTTCCGATTCCGTCGATATGGTTCAACTGCGGCACTACCTCGTCGTTCAGAATCTTGTCCAAACCTGCGTACGTCTCGTCCGCCGTGATCGAATACTGGCAAATAGGCATCGAACTCGTGGACAGCTTGAAAATCACCGGCTTGGAACAGTTGTCCGGCAGGTTATTCGCCGCCATATCCACGAACGAACGCACATCATTCACCGCCTCGTCCATGTTGCTACCCCACTCCAGCTCCAGAACGACCATCGAGATATTATCCTTACTCTGCGAAGTGATATGCTTCAGGTGGTCAACGGAGGTCAGGGCGTTCTCCATGATCTTCGTCACGTTCGTCTCCATCTCACTCGCCGACGCACCCGGATAAGTGGTCATCACCGTGATATACGGCGGATCCATCTCCGGGAACTGGTCAATCGGCAGTTTCAGGAAACTATAGATACCAATGACGATCACCGCCACAAAGATCAGGACGGTGGTCACCGGTTTTTCGATTGCTGATTTATAAATGCTCATAGGATTTTTTTAGTCGAAAGTCAAAAGTCGAAAGTCAAAAGCATAGTTTGTTTCGACTCTAACCTGCGATACATTATGGTTAAACATTATATTTTCTTATCAATGCATAAAGCATCTTTTGGATTTCTACTATCTGCTGGCGCATTTCGTCACATTGTTCTTGAGATAGATATTGTGCATTAAAAGCCACCAGCAATTCCGTTTCCAACTCATATGCAGAGCCTAACGATATGTTCAAAAAGTGCGAAAGCTCTTTGTCAGAAAACCGTCCTGAACCTTCCGCTATATTTGACGGAATAGATGTAGCAGCACGCTGCATCTGAGAGCACAGCCCATACGCCTCATATTGAGGAAAAGATCGTGTGACAGCGTAAATAGCACTTGCCAATGCCATTGACTTCTTCCATACGTCCAGATCCCTAAAATTGTGTATCATAGCTAATTCTGCTTTCGACTTTTTGCTTTCGACTTTCGACTCTTACTCCACTACATTAACCTTCACGCCGTCCACGAGCTTATGCTGACCTGTGGTGACGAACTCGACGCCTTCATGGATCTCCGGCGCGATGATCTCGATATCTTGGTCGAAACGCTGTCCGAGCGTCACAGCCACCCGTTTGGCGCGACCTTCCTCCACGATGAACACATAGCGGTCGTTCGCACCCACCAGTTTCTCCACGCTCTGGTAAGGCACCACGATCGCTTTCGCCTTACCCAAACCGATACTTGTCGTCACGTACATACCCGGGCGAAGCAGGTTCTTGCCGTTCGGAATGACGATCTTGCATTGGAAAGTGTGGCTGGAGGGATCAATCGTCGGATAAACGATCTCCACCGTCGCCGGGAACACCTGCTCGGGGTAAATATCCGTCGTCAGCGTCAACTTCATGCCTGCCTTGAACAGCGGGAAATAGGTCTCCGGAATCGCCACCAGCGCTTTGAGTTTGTCGATCTGGGTCAGAATCAGAATCGGCTGACCTCCGTAGAGCTCGCCATCCTCGTAGTTCTTCGCCGAGATCACGCCGCTAAACGGCGCTTTCACGTACGTGTTGGTCTCCAGAAACTCCAGTTGCTCTTTGGTCGAGTTGTACTGCGTCGTGATCTGGTCGTACTGCTGTTGCGTAGCCGATCCGGTCTTCAGCAGTTGCTCGATACGGTTCTTCTCAACCTCCAGGTTCGCCATCGAGATTTTCGTGGTCTTGTACTGCGTCTGGTCCATGCGCACCAGATCCGAACCGGTGCTCACTCTGTCTCCCACCTCGCGGTAGATATGCTCGATCTTACCCGTGAGCGAAGGAGCCACGTTCTGCGTCAGATAGCCCTGCAGGTTCGTCGAAACCGAGATCTCACGCTCTATCTCACGGGGTTGAAGTACCACCGTGCGCACTTGCTCCACACGCTCTTCTTCCTCCGTCGTCGTGGTCGAATTATTGCCGCAGCTTACCAACGCCAGCGCAGCAACTAAATAAAGAATGTTCTTTTTCATTTTCTATAATGGATTTTCGATATTTCGATATTTCGATACTTCGGGATTTCGAAGGCTTATCTATTCAAAAACTCCTCCAGATCCGACTGTGCCTCGATCAGCGTCAGCATCGAGTTCACATAACTCGACTGCGCGTTGATCAGGTCGTTCGACGCGTTCGTCAGCTCCACATTGCTGCTTGCGCCGTATTTGAACTTGTTGGTCGCCGAAGCGAACACACGGCGCGCCACGTCGATATTGTCTTTCTCGTTCATGTACGTCTCATACGCATTCGTCAGGTTGAAGCACAGCTGCCTGTATTGGATCGTCAGATTATCTGCGGTCTCCGACAGCGTGTTTTTCGCCTCTTCGTACGCGATCTTCTTCTCTACCACGCCTGCTGCGCGCTTGGCGGAAGACCAAAGCGGCATCTTCACCGTCACTTGGATCACGTTCGGCGGAGCCATACGCATACCGCCTTCGCCGTAGTATTTCTGGTTCTGGTAGTTGTACGCCAGCGCAACGGTCGGTCCGTATGCCCAACCTGCCATGTGTACGTTGCGTTTCGCCAACTCGGTCTGTTTCTTCAGCAACTGATAATTGAGGTTGTTCTCGATGTTGAAGTTCTCCGACAGCAGCTCCATCACTTTCTCGGGCGAAAGCACTTCGTCCAGGTTCTCCGTCAACACCAACTCGGTCTCAACCGGCACATCCAGCAGCACTTTGAGACTGTTGGTCGCCAACTCGATATTGCGTTTCTGCGTGTTGATGCTGTTCTTCAGCGTGTTCACGCGCACACGGATCTGGTCCGCGGTTGTCTGTTCCGCAGCTCCCACATTGACCGCATTCTGCGTCATCTGTTCCAAGTCCTGGATGTTCACCAGACTGGAATCCAACAGCGACGAGATACTCTGGAGCGCCAGCACACTCACGTAGGCACTCATGACGCTGCTGCGCAACTCAATCTCGGATTTCTCCAGCGCGATTTTCTTCATCTCGATCGCGATGTTATTCAGCAGCACACCGACCACGCCCTGACCGTTGATACCGATAGCGGCTGTCAGACCCAGCGAACCAACGTTCGGCATGTTGATTTGAATCTCATTACCCATCATACCGAGCGTAGCCGAATAGCCCAGATAGTTGCTATATGAGTACGATCCGTCCAGGGTCGGCAACATCGAAGCAATCGTCTGCCATCTCTGCGCATAAGCTTCCTGAACCGCCAGCGAAGCATTCCTCAAACTCCGGTTCTGCTTCACAGCATATTCTTGTGCCTCTTTGAGACTCAGATTCAGCGTTTCCTCTACCGTCGTATCACGTTCCTGTTGGTTTCTCACCTCAGACCGGTGTCCGCTCTTCGTTGCTGCCATCACATGATCCTCCGCCAGCGCACTCCCGCACGCCAGACTTCCCACCATCGCTACTGCAGCAATCATTACTAAAATTCGTTTCTTCATATAATTCTCAATTTTCAATTTTCAATTCTCAATTATACAGCTTCATCCCCTCCTCGCTCAGCACGCCGCGCACGAAAATATCCATCGCAGCATGTCCCAACTGATGCATATTGACGCCGTTTGCCTCGATCTGCTCCAGGTCCCGAATCGCATCATTATGGATCTTCGCAAAAAGCGTAGCTGTTAATTCTATATTAAGGTTCGCGCGCACGAGACCTTCCTGCTGCCCCTGTTCCAGGTATGCCCGGATATATTCTTTTTGGGTCTCAAAGCACTCATGCTGAAAATCCGCAAACTGACGGGGATAGTATTTCTTCAGGTCATAAACCAGCTGCGGCACTCTCCGCACGTCATTCTTCTCTGCCTCTTGGTGTTTCAGGAATTTGGTCACCAACTGCTTGAAGTCATGCAGGTTTTGCAACTCTTCCATTTTGGCGGATATATGCGCCACGTTTGCATGCAAAAGTTGTGCCACCAACTCATCTTTGGACTCAAAATAAACGTAGAATGTCTTTTTCGACATACCCAACTCGCGGCATATATCGTCTATCGACACACTACGGATTCCCAGGCGAAAGAACATCTCGCCTGCCGTCTTGATTATATTTCCCCGCTGGTCATTTTCCATCGTTTATCTCCTTGCCATAGTTCTACTAGTTATACTAGTTCGTCTAGTCTGTCTAGTTTGTCTAGTTTGTCCGGATTATCTAGTCCTAGTCCTCCCTAGCCGCAAAAGCGGCTGCAAAATTACTATATTTTTTCGACATGCGCAAGAAACTCGGAAACTTTTTCTAGTCCAAAAGTTTCTTTGTAAACTCTACTTTGCAAAATCCCCCTTTTTCTTTCTTCCTCGTTGTTCTGTTCGGTGGCATTTTTGCCGCCGTTAGATTCTTTGTATTGCGCCGACTGCCAGTCGGCATTTCCCCTTCCTCCCTTTCCTCCTTTTGGGAGTGGTTTTTCCGCAAAAAAGAGGGGCGCATTCCTGCGTCCCTCTCCTGTATCCGCCACATTTGGCGGATCTCTTTCTATCGCACGATAGCGCAATTAGCGAACCTGTGCGCCTTGTACGTTGAACATCTTGCCGTCGCGAACGATATACAGCACACCGTCAACAATCACTTTCTGTGCTTTCTCGGTCATAACAACGTTCTCGATGCCCTCAGCATATACATGCTCCAGCACACCGCCGGAGATCTCATAGCTGTAGAATTCTCCGTTTTGACCTTCGCCATGATAGTTCGAGATCTTACCGCTTACAATAACGAGATCACCTTCCGATACTGCGTAGTCAATAGATGAGCAGCGGAATGCCTGGAACTCGCCGTAAGCGCCTGCCTCATCCGCCATATACCATGTATTCTCATATTTGGACGAAATACCTACGATAAAGCCCTTTACATAGTATTTCTCTGCCGTAGTTGCGGTACTGCCTACTTCCGGAGTCAGAGCTTGTGCGATCTCGATTGCTTTAGCTACCGTAATCGGCTCAACTTTAATCTCTTCTGCAGTTCCGAAATAAACCTGAATCTTCTCGATTCGTGCTTGCTTAGCCATAGAAGCGACTTCGTACGACATGCCATTTACCACTACTTCCTGATCCAAACCACCATCGTAAGTGCTATAGAATTGGAACTTGATCTTACCTATCTGCTCTGTTGCTGAAGTGATAGAGAAGTGTCCGTTGGCATATACACGGAGAGCCAAGTTATGTCCGTATCCGTTGTCCGTAGCTACGGTCACGCCGTTCTTGGTAGCGGTAACAGCACCACCCGGGGTTTCCAAAGTAGCTGCTTGACCCTGCCCCTCAAAGTCAGCCGGAGTGAAAGTAACATCTGCGTCATCAGTCGGATCAACCGGAGTAACCGCTCCGCCCTGATCAGCTACCGTAACGCTCTTGATTTCCCAAGTAGCGCCGCCTTCGGCCGTAGATGTATAAACGAAAGCGATCTGCACGCCTGCCTGACCGACATATGAAGCCAAATCAGCCGTAGCGTCAATGAAAGTCCAGTTGGAGCCGTCGGGCCATGCAGAAACGGACAAATCAGCCCATGCGCCCTCGCCGGCCTTAGCCTTGACAGAGAGCTGCGAATTATCGCCATAACGGCGTGCATGCGAGAAAGAAAGAGTAGCTGCTTCTACTGCACTCAGGTCAATAGCCGGAGAAATAAGCCATGCCTCCGTAGCGTGGTTTCCGTTTACATAACCGGTCGCCTTCATACCATACTGGCTGCTTTGTGCCCATACGAAATCCAGACCGCCCAGTTCCTTGTTGTCAATGGTCCATTCACCCTGACCCTGCGTAAAATCAATGCTCAGCAAATTGGCAGCCATCATACTGCCTGCAAAGAGTGCTGCAGCAACAAAAGAGAAAAATTTCTTCATGGTAATAATGAATTTAGTTAAATAAAAAAATTGGTTTTATATGTTTTTAAACATGTATTCGAGTCGCATCCCGATTTACGGCACAAAGGTACTACTTATTTTTGACATAGGCAAATTTATTTGCTTTTTTTCACAAAAATCTCTCTTTGCTTGCATATATCAAAAAAATGTCGTATCTTTGCACGCTAAAACGACTAAATAACCTTTATTTAGGTTTATTGCCTCGGACGTTTGTAACTCCGCAAGGAGTGTAGATTTGGTTGGTGGAGCGGCTTGGGAGCTCGCTCACAAGGGCGCTACAACAAACAAAGATACATTGGCCCTTAGGGCTTACAAACGGCAGAGGGGTTTATCTTGGTTTATTTTCTTAAATAGCAAGGCAAATGAGCAAATTACTAATCATAGACGACGAGCGGGGAATCCGCAACACCCTCCGCGAAATCCTCGCGGACGAGGGACACGAAGTGGACGTAGCCGAAAACGGCAAGCAGGGACTCGAAATGGCGACTGCCAAAGCGTACGACCTCATCTTCTCTGACATCAAAATGCCCGAAATGGACGGTATCGAACTCCTCACTGCGCTCAAACAGGGCGAAGATGCCATCGACACTCCCGTTGTAATGATCACCGGACATGGCGACGTGGAGACCGCCGTACAAGCGCTCAAAACAGGCGCGTACGACTTTCTGCTCAAACCCCTCGACCTCAACCGCATTCTCATCACCACCAAGAATGCCTTGGAATCCAAGTCGCTTCGTCAGGAGACCAAACAACTCCGCAAGAAAGTAGCTGCCAAAGGGCTGCAGATGATCGGCGAAAGCGCAGCAATCACACACGTGCGCGAGATAATAAACAAGGTGGCGCCCACCGAGGCACGCGTCCTCATCACCGGACCCAATGGAACAGGAAAAGAGGTCGTTGCACACATGATCCACTCCCTCTCCGCGCGTGCCAACGGACCGATGGTCGAAGTCAACTGCGCAGCTATCCCGTCCGAACTCATCGAATCCGAACTCTTCGGACACATGAAAGGCTCGTTCACAGGAGCCGTCAAAGACCGTGCTGGTAAGTTCGAGCAAGCCGACGGAGGTACGCTCTTCCTCGACGAAATAGGCGATATGTCCCTTGCCGCGCAAACCAAAGTGCTGCGCGCGCTCCAGGAATCAGAAATAACCCGCGTCGGATCTGACAAAGCCATCAAAGTGAACGTCCGCGTCCTCGCTGCCACCAACAAAGATCTGCAAAAAGAGATCGCAGCAGGCAACTTCCGCGAAGACCTCTTCCACCGGCTCAACGTCATTCCGATTGCCGTACCGTCGCTCAACGACCGTATCGAAGATATTCCGCTCCTTGTGGATTACTTCGCAGAACAGATCTGCTCCGAACAAGGCATCGCCCTCAAAACCTTTGCTCCGGACGCTATCAAAGCGCTCCAAGCCAAGAACTGGACGGGCAACATACGTCAGCTCCGCAATGTCGTCGAGCGTCTCATCATCCTCGCCGGACCGCAAATAACCAAAGAAGATGTGGATATCTACGCTTAATATCCTCAATTACCGCAATATCCGCGAAGCGAGTTTGGAGTTTTCTCCCAAACTCAACTGCTTCGTGGGACTTAACGGACAAGGCAAAACCAACGTCTTGGATGCGATCTACCTCCTCTCCTTCGCCAAATCCGCTTTTACCTCCCAAGACTCCCTCAACATCACCCACGGCGAAGAAATGGCGATGGTGCAAGGCAAATATGAAACAAATGACCAAATGGTAAATGGCTTTACCATCTCCTGCGGTCTCCGCAAAGGGGTCAAGAAGCAGTTCCGCCGCGACAAAAAAGACTACCCTCGCCTCATCGACCATATCGGACTCATTCCGCTGGTCATGATCAGCCCGTCTGACCAACAACTCATCGACGAAGGATCGGACGAACGCCGACGCTTTATGGACGTGGTAATCAGCCAGTTAGACCGCAAATACCTCGACTGTCTCACACGCTATAGCGCCCTCCTCAAACAGCGCAACGCTCTTCTCAAACAACTGGCGGATAAATTTTCCTCCCCCTCCATGGGGGAGCAGGAGGGGGCAGCACTTCTCGAAGTCCTCGAATGGCAGATGGTCGAACCTGCCGAGTACATCTTCCACGCCCGCACGCAGTTCTTTGAGACGTTCCAACCATATTTCGAAGATGTCTATCGCCGCATAGCAGGCTCGGAAAGTCAGGAGATTCCGGAAAGTCAGGAGATTCCGGTCTTGCGTTACATCTCCCAGCTCCAAGACCGCGACTTGCGCGATGCCTATGTGCGGACACGCCAACGCGACCTCATCCTCGGCTGGACCTCGCAGGGCATACACAAAGACGACCTCGAAATGCGCCTCGGAGACTACCCGCTGAAGCAAGTCGGTTCCCAAGGACAGCAACGAACTTTCGTCCTCGCGATGAAATTGGCACAAGCTTTGTACATAGGTAAACCGATCTTGCTCCTTGACGACATCTTCGACCGCCTCGACTCCGAACGCGTTGAACGTATCGTCGAGATGGTACAAGGCGATGAGTTCGGCCAGATCTTCATCACCGACACCGACCGCGAGCACCTCACGGAGATTGTCAAGCCTAGCGCAAGCGCGAAGATATTCCACGTGGAGAATGGCGTAATCCAATAACTCGAAATACCGAAATGCCGAAAAAAATCATCACCATATTAATATTCCTTTCCCTCTCCCTTGTGGGGAGAGCCGGAGAGGGGTTTCAATCCAACGAGCGGTCTGCCGTCTCTTTCCGCGGCGCTTGGATTGCTACGGTCGCAAACATCGACTGGCCCACGCCCGAAGCGGTCGGCAACACCGACTTGCAGCAATCGGAGATGATCTTCCTCCTCGATTCGCTCCATTCCATCGGCATCAACGCCATCATCTTCCAAGTCCGCCCCACCGCCGACGCTCTCTATCGCAGCGAATACGAACCCGTCTCCCATTGGCTCACAGGGAAGCAGGGTTCTTGGAACGAGCAGAAACCATGGGACCCGTTGCAATGGACGATAGAACAAGCACATGCCCGCAATATGGAAGTCCATGTCTGGCTTAACCCATACCGCGTCAATCTCGCTAAAACAGACACGTCCATCCTTGCCCCCGACCATATCATGCGACGCCATCCCGATTGGTTTTGGGAGTACAACAAACAGTGGTATTTCAACCCCGGGCTGGAGCAGACCCGAGAATGGATTTGTACTATTGTACAAGACATCGTCCAGCGCTATGACATCCAGGCGATCCACATGGACGACTATTTCTACCCTTATCCGGCGGGCAAACAGCCTCTGCCGGACACCAAGACCTTTGAGCAATACCCGCGCGGATTCGATAATATCCACGATTGGCGGCGCAACAACGTCAATCTGGCAATCCAAGCCATCAGCGAGACTATCCGCGACTGTAAACCCTCCGTCGAGTTCGGTATCTCGCCTTTCGGCGTCTGGCGCAACAATAATGTGGACTCAACCGGTTCTGCCACACGAGCAGGCATCACCAACTACGACGACCTCTACGCCGACATCCGCCTTTGGATCAAAGAAGGATGGATCGACTATGTCCTGCCGCAACTCTATTGGGAAATCGGAAAGAAAGTGGCGGATTACGAGATCCTCGCCCGCTGGTGGGCAAACGAAGTGCGTGGCACCCGCTGCAAACTCTATATTGGCATGGCGCCGTACCGTCTGGAGAACGCAAGTCCCAAAACGCCGTGGGGGCAAGGCAACGAAATCAGCCGTCAAATGCGCCTCAACCGCACTATCCCGGAGATCTCCGGCGAGTGTTTCTACTCCACCCGTCCCTTGCTGAAGAATCCGCGGCATGTCTGCGACTCCATCAAAGCCGTTTATGCCGAGGATAAAGAATATTCATTGCCTTGGGATTAAAACGACTGAAATGTGCCCCGAATACGGACATTTCAAATGCTATTATCCGTAAATAGCAGTATTTCATTTAGTTGCATTTTGTATTTTTCAAATGCTTTTTCTTGCAAGTATCCTCAAAAAGCAGTAATTTTGCACCGGATTTCGAAAGGCATGTACAATGGTACAAAAAGTAAGTCGCTACATATTCGTTTTGTATATTCTCTGCTTGGTGGCGGCAGGGTGCTCTCATACGGACAAAGACGCACTCGCGCTATACCAACAAGGACGCGCGTTACGCGAAGAAGGCAAACAGGTGGAAGCCATGCAGGCTTTCATTGAGGCTGCGCATAGCGGAACGGATGACGAGGCTCTGTTGGGACGCGTGTATTCGAATATGGCGAACATGTGCCGGCAAGCGAACGACCATTCTACGGCGTTTGAGGTATATACCCTTTCAGCCGAACATTTTCAAAAAGCCGCAGACACGCTTGCATATGCCTACGCGCTTAATAATATGGCATGGGAACAGGCAGCGATGGGGCATAAAGACAGCGCTTTGGCACTTGTGGAAAAGGCAGTAAGGGTCTATCCGCAGGAGCCGTTGTTGGAGAAAGTGCGGGAAAGCAGAGCCGCAGCGTGTCTGTTTGCGAAGGAATATGACTCGGTGCTTGTCTATACCACGCCTCCGGCGAATGAGTATCTCCTTACGCTTCGTGCGCAGGCATTTTCCTATTTGCAGATGGACGATTCGGCGAGTTATTATGCACAAGTTTTACTGCCTCGAACGACGAACCTTTTTGCATTGGATGACCTCTATTATATCCTGACGCACAACGATAGCACGGCTAACAAAGAGCGTATCCTGGCTCTTTCTTCCGACAGAGCCGACGTACAAAAAGCCATCAAAGAGCGACACGGCGAACTGACGAAAGCCGTGGAAATCTTGCGACAAGAATTAAGCCCGCAAAAGCATTCTTCGCTATGGATTGTGGCACTTATCTTCGCATTGGGAATAGGTTTGTGCGTATGGGGAGCTATTATACGAAGGAGGGAAAGGCGGTTACAATCCGAGAAATCGGAGTTCGAGCAGGCTCGGCTGTTTGAGTTGGAACAAAACGTGCGCCATCTGCAAGAAACGAAGAATCTCCGGCAGGAATTAGCATGGACTGATTTTCAATCTTTCTGCACTCAGACAGACCGTATTTTCAACGCCTTTACCGGCAAACTGTCCGCACAAGGGCTGAACGAGCAGGACATCCGTATCTGTGTGCTTGTACTCATCGGTTTGAGCCACAAACAGATAGCCGAAATGCTCAACTGTTCGCCCAAGAGTATCGGCAAACTCAAAGACCTTACTGCTCGCAAACTCGGCGTTTCCGGCGGGCAACTACAAGACAAACTACAAAAAACAGCAATACTATGAGAAAGATGATTTTTACGCTTGTGCTTGTTATTGCAAGCAGCGTGTGGATGACCAACGAGGCCGGCAACTGGTGTATGCCGGCAGCACAGACAAGTACCGAACAACCCAATTTTTCCCTGTGTAGATGAGACCGAGCCATGTCCGCCATGTCTAACCATTGTGTTAGCATCCGGGGGACACTATTATTTGGTAAGCGACGATCCGCAAGTGCTTGCCATCCTTGACACCATTTCTACCGGATCTTTTGCCATAATAGAAGGAAATCACTATCTTGAAGGACACTACGACTTTATACATGTCACACATATCTTTTTTCCGGAAACAGACATTACACAGTTAACCGGAGAATGGGAAGTTTACAAAGAGACCGTGTTAACACCTACCGGTGATGCCGGCACAAGATGGTTCTCCACGCATGATGTGAATTATACAAATTACATTATAGAAAATAATTCTATTTATAAAGTCGTCTTAGACCAAGCATCCGGGTATGCACATTATTCCGACATCGTACCATACTCCATAGATAAGAAAGAGAATGGCACATGGCTACTTACTGCGGAAGGCATGTTTTCTTCTTCCGATCCTGTAGGAGAAGGTATTCCAACGCCTGTTACGATTTATAAATTGACAGAAAATGAAATAGAATGGATGTATGCCGCCAACGGAGGCGATGAAGGACCTAATTACTA
>CADAZU010000024.1 GCA_902792535.1 uncultured Bacteroidales bacterium | reverse complement strand
GGCCTGTCGCTAGCGTTCATCCTGAGCCAGGATCAAACTCTTCGTTGTAAAAGAAATTATAACTTAGCTCAGAATAATCGAATTTATCAAGTGTAGAATTTTTTCGGGAACCTTGATCGACCATGTATGGTCGATGCTATTTTGTAATCCGCCAAACTTGGCGGATACTCAGTTCTTGTACTACATCTTGTTATGAATAGACATTCTTTCAAAGATCATTTTTTGCTTGCGCCCTTTTGGGTAACCCCTGTTTTTTGGGCGAAAGCGAGTGCAAAGGTACTACAAATTTTTGAACCGACCAAATATTTTAGCAAAAAAATGCATTAAAAAATGCACTTTCTTTGTAACTCATTGAAAATCAATAACCGTATTTTTAGGCTTTTTTTAGTGTTTTTGGGCGATAAAGAGTAAAAAAGGAGATTTGGAGGTATGAGGAGCTCAGTACGCGTGCCTATACGCGTATATTAAGGAACGCGCGCACGCGCATATGTAGAGAGAGGGAAAGAGAACGAAAACGCCCCACTCTAAAGAGAGCGGGGCGGTAGACCGATTTTCCGAGATTTCGAGAGATCGAACTATCGATATATCGAAACCGATTCGGGAAAGCGGGAGGGTTATTACTTCACTTCTTCGAAGTCAACGTCCTCTGCAGAAGGGTTGTCTCCGTTATTGCCGTTGTTTCCAGAGTTGCCAGAGGTTCCGGCATTTCCGGGTTGACCGGCATTCTGCTGAGCCTGCTGCTGGGCAGCGTACATCTCAGCGGAAGCGGCTTGGAAAGCGGTCATGAGTTCGTTGTTGGCTGCTTCGCAGGCATCTGCGTCGCGTTTCTCGTACGCCTCTTTGAGTTTCTTGAGGGCTTCCTCAATCGGAGCTTTCTTGTCCGCCGGGATCTTATCGCCGAATTCCGCGAGTTGTTTCTCGGTCTGGAAGATCGTAGCGTCGGCACGGTTGAGTTTCTCCGCCTGCTCTTTCGCCTTCTTATCGGCTTCGGCATTGGCTTCGGCTTCGGCTTTCATTCGTTTGATCTCCTCATCGGAGAGTCCGGACGAAGCTTCGATACGGATCTTCGCGTCTTTGCCGGTAGCTTTATCCTTTGCAGTTACATTAAGGATACCGTTGGCGTCGATATCGAAGGTAACTTCGATCTGCGGTTCTCCACGCCGTGCGGGCATGATACCGTCCAAGTGGAAGCGTCCGAGCAGTTTGTTCTGCGCCGCCATAGGCCGCTCGCCCTGGTAGATGACGATCTCGACAGAAGGTTGATTATCCACCGCGGTGGTGAAAGTCTCTGTTTTCTTGGTCGGGATGGTGGTGTTCGCCTCAATCATCTTGGTCATGACACCGCCCATGGTCTCGATACCGAGGGACAACGGGGTGACATCGAGGAGGAGGACATCCTTTACTTCACCGGTAAGGACACCGCCTTGGATAGCAGCTCCGACAGCCACTACTTCGTCCGGGTTAACGCCTTTGGACGGCGCTTTGCCGAAGAACTTCTCAACCGCCTGTTGGATAGCCGGGATACGTGTCGAACCACCTACGAGGATAATCTCGTCAATATCGGATGTTTTGAGTCCCGCGTGTTCAAGAGCGGTACGACACGGAGCGATGGTACGCTGGATGAGGTCGTCGATGAGCTGCTCGAATTTAGCACGGGTCAGGGTCTTAACGAGGTGCGCAGGCACTCCGTTCACCGGCATGATATACGGCAGGTTGATTTCCGTAGAGGTCGAGGAAGAAAGTTCGATCTTCGCTTTCTCAGCCGCCTCTTTGAGTCGCTGCATCGCCATCGGGTCCTTGCTCAGATCGGCACCGCCGTTCTCCGCCTTGAACTCCGAAACGAGCCATTCGATAATACGGTGGTCGAAATCGTCACCACCGAGGTGGGTATCACCATCGGTTGCTTTTACCTCGAAGACACCGTCGCCGAGCTCGAGAACCGATACATCGTGTGTACCACCACCGCAGTCGAAGACCACAATCTTCATATCCTTGTTGGACTTATCAAGACCGTACGCGAGTGCTGCTGCAGTCGGCTCGTTGACGATACGGCGGACATTGAGTCCTGCGATCTCACCGGCTTCCTTGGTAGCCTGACGCTGCGAGTCATTGAAGTACGCAGGAACGGTGATGACAGCTTCGGTAACCTCCTGTCCGAGGTATTCCTCTGCGGTCTTTTTCATCTTCTGGAGGATGATAGCCGAGATCTCCTGCGGGGTATAGAGACGTCCGTCGATGTCCACACGCGGGGTGTTGTTGTCGCCCTTCGATACTTTATAAGGAACGCGTGCGATCTCAGACTGCAAGCGGTCGTAGGTCTCGCCCATGAAACGCTTGATCGAATAAATAGTTTTGGTCGGGTTGGTAATGGCTTGACGTTTAGCAGGGTCTCCCACTTTGCGCTCACCACCATCAATAAATCCGACAACAGAAGGAGTAGTACGTTTACCTTCCGAGTTGGCAATAACGATAGGTTCGTTACCCTCCATTACGGCTACACACGAGTTCGTGGTACCGAGGTCAATTCCAATAATCTTGCTCATAGTTGTATGTATTTTTAGTTAATAATCCAGTTTATCCAGTTTAACTAGTCGAACTAGGGGATCTAGTTGATCTAGTCGAACCAGGTTCGCTATGAGTAAGACAAAGTTTGTGCCAAATGGGTTTTGGCAGAATAAGGCTGACAAAATGGCAGATTAGAGGAGGAAACGGCGGCGGAGGAGGTGGAGATCGGCGGAGGTGAGGAGGAGTTGGTTCTCCAGATACGAGGGCATGCCGCCAAACTCACGGTCGATGAGGTTGAGAGTGCGGATGAAATTATTGGTGGAAACGCCCATGAAGGCACGGATAACTTCCATTTCGGGTTCGCCTCCGCCACGACGGATGATTTCCGCATTGAGGCGATCCACGAGTGTGCGATATGCCGCATTGGAGAGGTCAAAGTCCGCAATGATCGCTTCTCTGTCCACGCCAAGAGCAAAGAGCAGATACGCTGCCCCCCACCCTGTTCTGTCCTTGCCTTGGAAACAATGCCAGAGTATTCCTCCGTCCTCCGGGCTCTCGACAATCAGGCGAAGAAAAGTGGCATATTGGAGTTGGGAATATTCGCTACGGATGAGCGATGGGTACATGTTTGCCGCCATGGCTTGCACCTCGGGGTAGAACGAATAGTTGACGATGTGGCTTTCGAGGTCGAGGAAAGCTTCTTGCGGGATCGGCTGCTCTGTCAGTCTCTCTGCGCTGAGGTCGATGGTCGGCAGGAGATGGTGGGTTGCGCCCTCCACGGGCTGGTCGGGTAAGGCTTCCGCTTCTCCGAAGGAACGGAAATCGAAGATGCGGACGAGGTTGAACTCGTCATGCAGACGTTTTAAGTCGGCAGGCGAAGCGTCATGGAGATGCGCGGTACGCAAGATACGATGCGGTCGGACGGCGTGTCCTCCAGCACCGATCATTCCTCCCAAGTCGCGGGCGTTCACTATGTTGTCAAAAGCTACTTCCACTTTTTGTTTTTAAGTAAATAAACAAAGATAAACCGTTAAATTGTTAATAACGGGGATAGAAGACATCGTTGATGAGGCGGAGGAACTCTTGGTAGGCAAAAGTGTCGGCGAGAGGCGAGAGGGCGTCTGCGAGTCCGCGGTAGTGCCACTCGTGATAGAACTTGTCCGTGACATGGAAGATCGACCAAAGGTCATCGCCTTTGATTTGGTAGTCGCGCCAAATCGCGCGCATATTACTGAGTTTATCGCCCATCGCTACGACTTTTGCGTCAAAAGGAGCCGCCGCAATACGGTTGATTGCCGCCTCTTTGCGTGCATGCCAACTGTCGGCTTCGGAGACACCATCGATAAAGACATCGCTTTCGTCCTGAACGAGTTGCGCTACTCTGTCGCCAAAGAGAGAGCGGAGCTGGTCAATCGTGACATCGGTGTCCTCAATCGTGTCATGGAGGGCTGCCGCCGCCAAGAGTTCCTGGTCGGAAGTGATGGTGGCTACAATCTCCACCGCTTCGAGAGGATGGACGATGTACGGAAAACCTTTTCCCCGGCGCTCCGTGTTATGATGGGCGTTGACCGCAAAGATGATTGCGCGGTCCAAGAGGTCTGAATCAATATATTTATTCGCCATAGATGCAAGAATGATTAGTAAATTGTACCCTCCAGCATAGCCCGGAACTCGGGCATAGGGCAATGGGTGTCGCGCTCGACGATGAGTGTTTTGAGCCCTGCGTAGATCTTGATTTGGCGCTCCACTTCGGCGAGATCAGCTCCGGGTCCGAAGAGGGGATTGCCGTTTTTATCCTTGAAGCCATAAGGGATCAGCGGACAATCGGGCGAGAGGAAATACCCTGCGGCGAACGCGTCCCAGAAGCGTCGCGCGGTGGCATTGGACATGTGGTATTGCTCCATGGTCCACGCTTCATTATTGAGGCAGCAGCAGAGATAGACCATTCCGAGGTCGAACATCGGATAGCCGTAGCAGAAATCGCCGAGGTCGATGAAATACGGCGTGCGGACACCGTCTTTCTCGGTGAAGATGCCGTTGGAGAACTGGAGGTCGCCATGGATAGCCGTGTCTGCTTCCGGCGCAGCGGCAATGAAAGAGCGGATCTTCTGTTTTTGGTCGGGCGTGAAGTCGGGATTCGCGGCCAGCATGTGGTAGAGACGGTCTTTGACCGATTCAAACTGGTCTGTCGGGACATGGATGGAGTGCAGTTTGATACAGAGGCGCGCGAACTCACGTGCATACTCCTCCGTGCGCTCCGGTTCATCGCCACAAGCGCGCGAATAAGAGCGTTTGCCCTCCAGACGGCGGAAACGGATTCCGACCTGTTTGCCGTCCGTAACCAAGTCCCCCGGTTCGGGCGAAGGGATGCCCAAGGCATACACTTTTTGCGCGAGTTCCAACTCCAAAGCCGCTGCATCAAAATTGCGGAAATAGAGTTTGAGCATGATATTGGGGTCCGACTTATGGTTGTAACTGGCACCATTGGCTCCTTCGCCGGTGCGGATATAGTCGTTGAGATCAATCTGGGTCATGGGAATGTGAAATTAAAAATTAAAAATTAAAAATGGAAAATTATTTTTGCATGAAGGGGAGGTTGAGAGCTTGGGTGTACGTCAGTTCCGCCAGCTCGGCATTATGGCTGTTATGCCCGTTGAGGATGTCGAAAAGCCGCTCCAAGCCGATCTTGCCGCCGCCCGTGCTGAGGACACAGACGATACAGATATTTTGCAGCCCGACCGCGGAAGAGATAATATCCAAGTCGGTGTTACCAAGCTGGTGTCTCGCCAAACGATAGGCGTCCTCTTCATAGCGTTTGATGAGACGGCTGACGTCTCCGAGCGTGTTGCATTGGAGTTCCTTGAGGACACGCAGATAGCGAATGAGCGGCGCATCCATAATCTCCGCTTGGTTGATCGCCGCAATGCGTTTGTTGAGTGCATCGAACGGCTTCGCCTGGAGGTAGGACCGGAAGGTATCGCCATCCAGCAGCACTTCATCCAGACGTCCGGAGCTGACCAGTTGCTGGACACGGCGGCGGTAGTCGTTGATCTCCGTGCGGATCCGGCTGAACTCGTCGTCCGCCATCTCCAACATCCCGGCAAGGCGGTTCATTCGGCGCATATACTCGCGCGGGATCTCGATGCCGGATTTATAGCCCGTGTCATGGTTGATCGACGCCCACGCGTGCTGGAGGGTCGTACGGAGCTGGAGTTCAAACCGCAGCGGATAGCCCGGCAAACGGCAGATATAATGCAGCGAGTTATACCCGAAGCTATCGAGCTGGTGGAGACGGCGTTTGTCCACCGAATTGTCCCAGTCGATATCAAACATCTGCTCCGCCATCGCCGCGACACGGTCCACGTCATCGGTGTAGAACGTAATAATCCGCGCTCCGAGGACATCCGTTATATCCTCGAGCGTCGCGTATTTAGCGCCCTTTAGCGCCAGTTTGCCCGCCAGACTCTCCTCGGTTTTGATTCGCGCCTCAATCGCCGTGACATAGAGTCCGTTGCGATCCAGCGCTTCACGGAGTTTCGCGAGCACTTCCTCCTTCATCTGTTCCAAGAGCGGCAGGGAATCGCGGTACTCGTCCAAGATAAGCTGGCAATGTAGATCAAGCGTCTCCATTACTGAATCTCAAAAAGGCTGATAAACCCGGTCATGATAAAGACCTGGCGAATATCGGCGTTGATGTTGCGAACAATCACTTTCGAGCCATGGGCAGTAGCGTCCTTGCGAATGGAAAGGAAGATACGCAGACCGGATGAAGAAATGTACTCCAGCTTGGTACAATCGAGGATGATCTCTTTATGAGAAGCCTCCTGAAGGGGTTTTACTTCCTCCGCCGTAGCGACCGCTGCCGCGGTGTCCAGACGTCCGTCGAAATAGGCAATGATTTGATCGCCGGATTCTTGAATTTGAGTTGACATAATTTTATTTACTATTTAATAATTTACAATTTTTTGATGAGGGTCAAGATATTCTTTTCATCAATGCGCTCGTACGTGATCTGATCCATGAGTTGGCGTACGAGATGGATTCCGAGTCCTCCGATCGCGCGCTCTTCCGCCGAGAGAGTGATGTCTGCATCGGCTTTCGCAGTCGGGTCAAAGGGTATGCCGGAGTCGGAGATCGTAAAGATCAGCTGTTTACCTTCGCCGTCCGGCATCTCAAGGTATTCGACCAAGACCTCGCCGTCCGTTCTGTCGGGATAAGCATAAAGCATCACATTGCTGACCGCTTCCTCCAGCGCCAGATTGATCGGCATATTCAGTTCAGCAGGCACATTCAGCCCTTCGACCCATTCAGCGAGCGTGGGGATCTGCTGGATGTCATTGCGCATGACAATCGCCGGCAGTTGGTATCGGATCGCGAGCATAGTGAGGTCGTCGCTCTGCTGCGCAGAACCAACGAAAGCCGCCAGTTCAGCACGCATGGCGTCCACAATCTGACGCGGACGGAGAGCGAGCTTGCCTTTGATCGCCGCCAGCAAACGCGACTCGCCGTAGAGTTCCTTGCGCGTGTTCTCCGCCTCGGTCAGACCATCCGTATAAAGGAAGAAGAGGTCGGAGGGGCGAAGGTCTATCTCCTGCGACTGATACTCGAAGCCGGAGAGGACTCCGATCGGCAGGTTCGGCAAGACAGACAGCATCTCGCCATTGAGCAGCGGCGCGTTATGGCCGGCATTGCAATAATGGAGATGTCCGTTTTTCAGGTCCAAGACACCGATAAAGAGGGTGACGAACATATTCTGGTCGTTCTGCTCTGCGAGCGTGTCGTTGATCTGGGTCGCGATCAGATGTGCGTGCTCCTCGTGCGCCGTGACGCTGCGGAAAAGCGAACGGATCGTAGCCATGACCAGCGAAGCCGGCACACCCTTTCCGCTGACATCGCCGACGCAGAAGAAGAGTTTGTCGTGGCGCACATAGAAATCATACAAGTCGCCGCCAATCTCCTTCGCCGGATCGACCATGCCATAGATATTCAGATCAAGGCGGTCCGCAAAAGGCGGAAAGACCTTCGGCAGCATCGCACGCTGGATCGTTTGGGCGATTTCCAGTTCGCTCATCATTCGCTCCTTCTGGGAATTAACAGAAATCAGATTCTGGATATTTCGCCCGCTATGATACATGATGAAGATCAGCAACGCCAGACCCAAGAGCATCAGAATCGTCACGATCAAGCCCACATGGCGCAGGTCCGCATACAAGATATCCTCCGGAATAATGATGGACATATGCCATCCCGTAGCGTCGATCTCTTCCTCGAAGATCATATATTTCCGTCCGGGCATGGTATCAGGCCGGGCAACGATGTCCACTCCCGTAGCAGAAGCGATCGAATAATAGCTGTCCTTATAGACCTGGAGGTAGTCCGATACACGGTGGAGACGGCTGATAGAGAGGTCGATGCAGACCACCGCCACCACCTTCCCCGCCTTGTCATGAACCGGGTAAGAGCAGCTGACGACCATCGTCTGAGCTCCGGCATCATCCAGATAAGGTTCACTCCACCAAGTGCTATCAATCGTGAGACCGTTATTAAACCACTCCGATTGGAAGTAATCGTGATCCTTACCACCTATTTGACGCGTGTATATGCGCGCGCTATCACCGGAAGAGATCCGGCTGCTGCAGATCTCGAACCATCGCCCCTGGGAGGGATAATAGTCCGGGATGAACGCCACGCCGGCGCTCTCCACATGCTCCAGAGTCTCGACCAACGTGCGGGTACAAGTGTACATTTCTTCCGGGTAGTCCAGACTGAGCTCCACCATGTTGGTCAACATCTTCGCCGCGGCTTCGAGTTCCGCCGTAGCAGCATTGATTTCCAACTCGGCAGCCCGCAGTTCGGCGCGCGCACGACTCTCCGCCTCATGCCGGATAGCGGCGCGGCTATAGAAATACTGGAGACACGCCGTGGCCTCCAAGATCAGAGCTGCGATCAATAAGATCCAGAAACCTCCTGCTTTAGATAATTTTTTTTGATTCTCCGTCATTTTGGGGGGCGTAATTAGCATTTTACGGCGCAAAATTACTACTTTTTCCTCAAATATGCAAAAAAATGGGGGGTAAAGTGCATTTTTTTTCAAAAATATTTTGTCAATTCAAAAAAAAGCAGTACTTTTGCACCCGCTTTCGAGAATGAAGGCGCTGGGTGCTATCGTCTAGTGGCCTAGGACAACGGCCTCTCACGCCGTAAACCCCGGTTCGAGTCCGGGTAGCACTACTAAAAAAGAGCCTTATGGGCTCTTTTTTGTGCTACAAACGGATCGAATCCGGGGGTTCTTATCTCACTGCGTTCGAACGTAATTCTTCCGGCTCACCGTGCCGGTTTCGGCATACTCAACCAGATTTTGGATGATTATTTGGAAACGCCACTCGATGGCGTTTTTCCATATCTTATCCGATATAAAAGCCGAAAGCACTCTTCCGAAAGTGAGATTGAACTCATAATGCACGCGCGTGTGAGTCTCGTCAATCGGATCCAGACGGAAGATTACCTCCCCACCCTCCAGAATCGAGCCGCTATAGGTAGCGGCCATCTTTGCCGTAAGGGGATATTGGCTTGAGGCAGGGCGAGTGAGGGTATATTTGGTACCCAGATGCTGGTCCTTCCACCAACGCACACCCAGCACATAAATATCGATCGTGATATCTCCGGTTTTGAGCACCGGATCATATACGCGTTCCTTGTAGTTCAGGAGAATCGCATTGCGGCTCTCCTTGGTCTGTTTCTTCAAAGTATCCTCTTTCTCTTTCTTATCAATGCCTACATACGCCCACTGATACAATGAATCGGACTGGATCTGGAACTGGCGGCAGTATTTGGACGCCGCTTCCAGCATCGCCGAGAGCGGGGCATTGCAGACCGTATCCACTACGACGCCGCGTTTCTGGGGACGAGCAAAAGCCACGGCTGAAGCCATGAGCAAAAGAAACGTGATTCTAAACTTCATAGTATCAACATTCAAAATCCAAACAAGTGCGCAACTCTGTATTTGGTCTCACCACTCCGTTTGCCACCGCCACGTGCGCAGGATGAACGGCATAGCCCTTTAGCGAGTCAAAGGAATCCAGCGTTGAATCCAGCATGATGTCCGCATTGCTGGTTTCGAGCCGTCCGTCAATCTGGACATGGATATCAAGGAGCCCCGGAACCTGACCTTTGAGAGCCTCCAGACCTTGTTTGATTGCTTGCGCTGCTGCGCGTTTGTCGTCTGCGCTCAGCTCCGAACGCAGTTTCCAAAGAATAATGTGTTTTACCATTTTATAGCTGTATAAATCGTTGCAATACCAAAAGTAAGCGGTTCGAAATGCGCTTGCCCGAACCCCGCTTCGCGCAAATGTTGCACAAAGGTCTCTCCCCAGCAGAAGGACTTGACGCTCCTATTGAGATAGGTGTACGCCGTCTTGTCGCGGCTGACCAACCGTCCGACGAAAGGCAACACGCGCGTGAAATAAATATCGTATAGCGCGCGCACGAGGGGATTAGAGGGATAGGAGAACTCCAGAATTGTCACCTGCCCACCGGGTTTCAGGACACGGCACATCTCTCTCAGTCCGGCATCGAGGTCACTGAAATTGCGGCAGCCGAAGGCGCATGTAACCGCATCAAAAGAGGAATCGGGAAAAGGCATCTGCTGGGCATTCCCATAGACAAACGTCACCCGGGAAGAGAGTTGGCGCGAGGCTGTTTTTTGCTCACCGATTGCCATCATTTCCCGAGACAAATCCAATCCTGTCACCCGCTCGGCTTTGCCTCTCCGCAGCATCTCTATCGTCAGATCCGCCGTACCGATCGCTACGTCCAAGACATGCTGGGCTGGCTTCATCCGGCGCACCGTCTTGCGCCGCCAAGAGCGATCGATATTCAGCGACAGACCATGATTCAAACCATCGTAAGTACGGGCGATGCGATCGAAGAGTTGACCTATATGTTGCTTTTCCTGCTCCATTTGCGGTGCAAAGGTACACTTTTTTTTTGACATGTGCAAAAAAAGTTGTCGCTTTGTCGATAATTCTGCCAAAATGGCATATTTGCCACTCTTGGCATGCCGTTTGTCATATTCATAGCGAGCCTGATTCTACTAGATAAACTAGATCCCCTAGTTCGACTAGTTAAACTAGATAAACTAGATTAATAACTAAAAAACATATTATCATGAGCAAGATTCAACCATTAGCAGACCGCGTGCTGATCAAGGCGGCGGTTGCACCGGAAAAGACAGTAGGAGGAATTATTATTCCTGATGACCCGAAAGAGAAGCCCATGCGCGGCGAAGTGATCGCTGTAGGCGAAGGAACGAAAGACGAGCCTATGGTTCTGAAAGTAGGCGACGAAGTGTTGTTCGGCAAATGGGCTGGCACGGAGTTCGAACTGGACGGCGAGAAATTCCAAATCATGAAACAAAGTGAAGTATTAGCAAAAATTCAATAAACTATGGCAAAAGATATTACCTATAATACCGAGGCGCGGGAAGCGCTGAAGCGAGGCGTTGACCAATTGGCGAACGCCGTCAAAGTGACACTGGGTCCGAAGGGACGCAATGTAGTGATTGATGCCAAATACGGTGCTCCGCACATCACCAAAGATGGCGTGACCGTAGCTAAAGCAGTAGAACTGGCAGACGCGGCTGAGAACTTAGGCGCACAGCTCGTCAAAGAGGTGGCTTCCAAAACCGGCGACCAAGCCGGAGACGGCACCACGACCGCTACCGTTCTCGCGCAAGCGATCATCGGTGTGGGGCTGAAGAACGTCACCGCAGGAGCTAATCCGCTGGACCTCAAACGCGGTATGGACAAAGCCGTTGCCGCTGTCGTAGCAGAGATCAAGAAAAACGCCGTGGTCGTAGGAAACGACTTCGACAAGATCGAGCAAGTAGCTACCGTCTCTGCCAATAACGACGCCGAGATCGGCAAACTGATCGCAGACGCGATGCGCAAAGTCAGCAAAGACGGCGTAATCACAATCGGAGAAGCCAAAGGAATGGACACCACCATCGACGTGGTACAAGGTATGCAGTTCGACCGCGGATACATCAGTCCGTATTTCGTCACCAACACCGAGGAGATGCTGGTTGAGATGGACAAGCCGTATATTTTGATTTACGACAAAAAGATCTCGAACCTCAAAGAGTTGCTGCCTGTCTTGGAGCCGGCAGTACAGAGCGGCAGACCGCTGCTGATCATTGCCGAGGACGTGGACAGCGAAGCCCTGACTGCATTGGTTGTCAACCGTCTGCGTGCACAGTTGAAGATATGCGCGGTCAAAGCGCCGGGATTCGGAGACCGCCGCAAAGAGATGCTGGAAGACATCGCGATCCTCACCGGAGGAACCGTCATCAGCGAAGAGAAAGGTATCAAACTGGACCAGGCTACGATCGACATGCTGGGTTCCGCCGAGACGATCACCGTCAGCAAAGACAACACCACGATCGTCAACGGTGCCGGTGCAAAAGAGGCTATCGAGGCACGCGCACAACAGATCAAAGCACAGATCGCTGCCACCAAATCGACCTACGACAAAGAGAAACTGCAGGAGCGTCTGGCTAAACTCGCCGGCGGCGTGGCTCAACTGAACGTAGGTGCCGCTTCGGAGGTGGAGATGAAAGAGAAGAAAGACCGCGTGGACGATGCACTGAGTGCTACCCGCGCCGCGGTGGAAGAAGGTGTCGTACCGGGCGGCGGCGTAATGTACATCCGTGCGCAAGCTGCGCTGGAAGGGCTCAAGGGCGAGAACGAAGATGAACAAACCGGTATTGAGATCATCCGCCGCGCGATCGAAGAGCCGCTTCGTCAGATCGTTGCCAATGCAGGCAAGGAAGGCGCTGTGGTCGTAGATAAAGTACGGAGCGGCAAGGGTGATTTCGGATACAACGCCCGTCAGGACAAGTACGAGAACCTGTTCGAAGCAGGCGTAGTCGATCCGGCTAAGGTGACCCGCGTGGCTCTGGAGAACGCTGCCTCCGTAGCAGGTATGTTCCTGACCACCGAATGTGTCATCGTGGATCATCCGGAGGAGCACCCCGCACCCGCCATGCCGGCAGGAGGTATGGGAGGAATGATGTAATCCCGACCTGAATCCATCAAAAAAGCACCCGTGCGGGTGCTTTTTTTTGTACACATTATTAATTCCGAAGAGCCGACTCCAGTTGGGCAATCTGTTGCCTCAACGCAGGGTCAAACTCCAATTGGTTCTTGACTATAGCCATCGAATGGAGCATCGTCGCGTGGGTGCGTTTACCCATCTTGAATCCGATCTCGGTCAGCGAACTGTTGGTCAGCTCCTTGCATAGATAAGCCGCGATATGCCGAACCTGCGCGATCTCCTTCGACCGATTGGATGAGAGAATGGCTTTCTCGGAGATACCATAGTGCTCCGATACTGCGCCAATCACGTCTCCGATCGTTATAGCGCGGGGCTGGATAGCGACGATATGGCTCACCACCTGCTCCGCCAGCGCCAGGTCTATCTCGCGGTCCGTGAGCGTAGAGTGCGCCAAGAGAGAAGCCAATATACCCTCCAGATCGCGAACCGAATTACGCACGTTTTGCGCAATGAAATCCACTACCTCCTCGCTCAACGAGATACCGTCGCGGTGCATCTTGGAGAGCAGGATATTCTTGCGCAGAATATAGTCCGGCTCCTTGATCTCCGCCGAGAGTCCCCATTTGAAACGGGTCAGCAACCGCTCCTCGATATCCTTCAGTTCTACCGGCGGACGGTCGGACGTCAGAATCAGCTGTTTCCGGCTCTGCTGGAGATAATTGAAGATATGGAAGAATGTATCCTGGGTGCCTTTGAGCCCCGCGAAATACTGGATATCATCCATGATCAACACATCCACCGATTGGTAGAAATTCAGGAAATCCGGAATCTTGTTATTCTTCGTCGCGTCCTGGTATTGAAGCTTGAACGTGTTGGCACTGACATATATCACCCTCGCCTGCGGATCCAGCGCGCGAACCTGGTTTCCGATGGCATTCACAAGGTGGGTCTTACCCACTCCGCTCCCGCCATACACGAAGAGGGGGTTGAAAGCGGTATAGCCCGGTTGCTTGGCGATCGCGAGTCCCGCGGTGCGCGCCAGTTTGTTCGGCTCGCCCGCAATGAACGAGTCGAAGGTGTAGAGCGTGTTGAGCTGGGAGTCAAAAGCGCCCGCTTGTGCCGGACGACTGATCGGCATCGGCTGTGCATTTACCGGAGCTCCGGCAGAAGGAAGACTCGTTCCCGCTCCGGAGGTGGAGTCAATCAACACACGGTATTCCAGTTTCGTTCCTTGCCCGAAAACACGGATGATCGCCGCGGAGAGCAACGGCAGATAATTCTGTTCGATATACTCCGCCACAAACTGCGATTTCACCTGCAAAATTAGCACTCCTTCAGCAAACTGCAACGGCACAATCGGACCGAACCAGGTGCGGTATGCGCTGCTGGTCAGGTTGTCCGCCAGAATCGTCTGGCATTGAGCCCATTGTTGTTGTAGTGTTTGCATTTCTATATATATATTATATAAGGAGTGTTTCGATTTGGGGGCTAAAAAAACACCCGGAGCGTTTCCTGGGTGACGTGCCTCTGGTACGAAATCGAGTGCAAAGGTACTGCTTTTTTTTGACATGACCAAATCGCAACTCGACTGAGCAAAATGCGTCGAAACCTAACTGGCGCATTTATAGCAAGTTAAGTCGTAATATTTGAAAAGACAAGCATTTACAAAATCGTGGAACTTGTAAAGTGCTGATTTTTAGCGGAATCACAAAAAATGTTCCACAAATACCACTTGTTGATAAGTTTCACAATCTGTTGATTTACAGCGCAGAAGTACTTGTTTAAAATTTTTGCAATTTAGAAAACAGCCAAACAAGAGAGTGTTCGGTTTTTTAATATTTTGCTGACATTTATTTATCTTTTTTCCCGAAAATAGAGAAATGAACATAGCGTTTGGGGTGTGCCTTTAGATCGACAAGAAGCGAGTCCGCCGAAATCACCGTGGCGTCGATATGATTATACAGCGATTTGTTATAAATCAGCTGTCCGAGTGTCCCTTCCTTGGAGCGGACATCGGCAATCAGTCCGTTCACGCCGTCCACAGCCGTATCCACGCGCGCCACAGTAGCGGCGAGGTCTGCTTTCTTGAGGTCAGCAACGATGACATTCAGGTTTGCAATCGCCGTGTCGGCATTGTTCACAATCGTCGGTACTTGCTTGTTCATCATCCGCTTGAGATCCGCCGAAACGCCCGTGAGGTCGCCGGAGATACGATCCACATTCGTGAGGGTGTTTTTGAGGTGGTCGCCCTCCACCTGTTCGCGTAGTTGCGCTACCAGCGAATCCACATCTTGGATCGCTTCGTCCACATGCGCCAGCAGCTCGCCCTGCACACTCTCCATCAGCCCGGGAACATAAGTCGTCGGCAGGAAAGCCCCCTTGGCAATCGGCTCCGCAGTCTCCTCAGGCAGTTGCAGCTCAATCGCCATGCCGCCGAGCAGTCCGTCGGCAACAAGCGCCATCTGCGTACCTTGCGGCAGAACGATGTCTTTTTTGATGGATATATCCACCGTGAAAGCGCTGTCGCGCGTGAAATCATAACTTATCCTGTCCACCTGTCCCACCTTATGTCCGCGGATCTTTACCGCAGCTTGTTCCTCCAGGCCGTGCAGGTCATAGTACGTGCCATGGAAGGAATTGGTAGGCGAGAATATATTCACGCCTTTGAGAAAATTAAATCCAAAGAACAACAGAAAAAGACAGATTGTGGCAAGTGCGCCAACTTTAATTTCACGTGCGTATTTCATTATATTATAATCAGTTATTATTTTTCAAATTTAGTTATCCAGCAATCGGGGAAGAGTTTTTTAACCTCTTTCTGCTTCTCAACCACTTTGCTGCGATCCGTGTCTATGATGGCATAATATTTATACCAATCGCCCACTTTGCGACATTCGCAAGGCAGTCCCTTCAGTTTCGGATCATTCGGCGTCAACTCCGTCCGCGAAGCGCATACCTGCAAAGCATAATAGGTCATCGGTTCAGAACTTTTTTTACTAGTTTTACTCGTTTGACTGGTTCCACTATTTTTCGGAGCTGCGACCGAGGTCGTATCGATCTCCAGTTTCTCTTTCCTTACCGCTTGTTTATGGGTGTACGCGCCAAACGCATTTACCAGCGCGTGCGCCATCTGCGCGATCGAAGCTTCTTGGTTCAGATACCGCTCCTCATCCGGATTGGAGATAAATCCCATCTCAAAGAGAACCGATGGGCAAGCGGTCTTCAAAAGCACCCAGAAAGATGCCTGTTGCACGCCTCTGTCAGATCGGTTCAGATGCCCCACAAACCGTTTCTGGATCTGCTCTGCGAACTGAAGAGACTGATCCATAAAACTGTTCTGCATCAACTCGAACATGATATACGAATCGATGGAATTCGGATCGAAACCCTGATAAGTGGTCTTATAGTCCGACTCCAGTTTCATTACCGCATTCTCGCGCATCGCCACGTCAAGGTTCTTATCCATCTTCTCCGTCCCCAGAATAAAGGTCTCCACGCCCTTTGCGTCTTTGTTCGGAGAGGCGTTTGCATGGATCGAAATAAACAGATCCGCATTGTTCTTGTTCGCTATGTCGGCGCGCGTCTGCAGCGGAATAAACACATCCGTTGAACGGGTATAGACCACTTTCACGTCCGGATACTGCTCGTTCAGCAATTCGCCCATCTTGAGTACCAAGGAGAGGTTCAAGTCTTTCTCATTAGAGAAACGTCCGACCGCTCCGGGATCTTTACCGCCATGTCCGGCATCCAGCACAACCGTGTAATTGGTCTCCGCCGCACAACACACACACAACATAGGCTGAGCAACAAACAGACCGACAAACAGGAGTATTAATAGATAAAGCCCTTTTTGTTCTATATAGTGTCTTTTTCGCATTTTTAGCCAAACTAAATCAAATTCGCTGCAAAGATACAAAAACTTTGCCAAATATGCAAATAAAAAGAAAAAATTCGTCCGTACTCGCTAAAATTCGTCTACATACTACAAACACCCCTTTTTTCCCCATTCTCCATTCTTGCTGTAATCATTATGATATTATTATGTGATTATTATGTTATTATTATGTTATTATTATGTTATTTGTATAGCCGGAGTATAACCACAGTAACCTCTCAGAATAGGATTCAAGAAGAAAAATCAACCCAAAAAGCGATTTCTCTTGCGTATTTCGAAAAAAAGCAGTAACTTTGCACGCATTTTTGTGCGCAATATTTAATTGCTAAATTGTCAAATCGTAAATACTTTTATGGACTCAAAGTACAATCCTACTGAAATTGAAGCCCGCTGGTATCAATACTGGCTGGACAATAAGTTATTTCACAGCGAGCCGGACGGGCGCGCTCCTTACACCATCGTTATTCCCCCGCCTAACGTAACGGGTGTGCTCCACATGGGGCATGTGCTGAACGAGACGATCCAGGACATTCTCGTTCGCCGCGCACGTCTGGAGGGCAAGAATGCCTGCTGGGTACCCGGTACGGACCATGCCTCCATCGCCACGGAAGCGAAAGTGATCAAGAGGCTCAAAGAGCAAGGAATTAACAAGTCCGACCTGACCCGCGAGCAGTTCCTCAAACACGCCTGGGACTGGACGGACGAGCACGGAGGTATCATCCTTAAGCAGTTACGCAAGCTCGGTTGCTCCTGCGACTGGGACCGCACCGCCTTCACCATGGACGAAACGCGCTCCAAGGCAGTCATTCATGTCTTCTGCGACCTCTATAAGAAAGGACTCATCTACCGCGGTCTGCGAATGGTCAACTGGGATCCGGAGCGCCAGACTGCCCTCTCCGACGAGGAGGTAATCTACCACGACGAGCATAACAAATTCTACTACCTGCGCTACGAAGTAGCGGAGGAGCCGGGCAAGTACGCCATCGTAGCTACTACCCGTCCGGAGACCATCTTCGGCGATATAGCCGTCTGCATCAACCCCAAGGAGGAGAAGAACCAGTGGCTCAAAGGCAAGCATGTGATCGTGCCGGGCGTGGGACGTGTGATCCCTATCATCGAGGACCGTTACGTAGAGATCGGTTTCGGTACCGGCTGCCTCAAAGTGACGCCGGCGCACGACGTGAACGACTACGCCCTCGGACAGAAATACAACCTGAAGACCATCGACATCTTCACGCCGGACGCCCATCTGAACATGGACACGGTAGAACTGGAACTCCAGCCCAACGTACGCAAATACCACGGCATGGACCGTTTTGACTGCCGCAAGCAGATCGTGGAAGACCTGCAGGCGCTCGGACTCGTGGAGAAAATAGAAGACTACGACAACAAAGTGGGTTACTCCGAGCGTACGAACGTGCCTATTGAGCCGCGGCTCTCGCTCCAGTGGTTCGTCAAGATGCAGCATTTCGCAGACATCGCACTCCCGCCGGTAATGAACGACGAGATCGTCTTCTACCCCGCCAAATACAAGAACACCTACCGCAACTGGCTGGAGAACATCAAAGACTGGTGTATCAGCCGCCAGCTCTGGTGGGGACACCGTATTCCGGCGTACTACGACACGGATCTGCTGGCGCAGACGGGTCTGGAGAACTACCCGGACGACAAGATCATCGTTTCGGAAACCAAACCCGAAGGCAACTACGTACAGGACGAGGGCGCGCTGGATACATGGTTCAGCTCCTGGCTCTGGCCGATCAGCCTCTTCGACGGCATCGAGAATCCGGGCAACAAAGAGATACAGTATTACTACCCCACCGCCGATCTTGTAACCGGACCGGATATCATCTTCTTCTGGGTGGCACGAATGATCATGGCGGGCTACGAATACGTGGGCAAGATGCCGTTCAAGCACGTCTATTTCACGGGTATCGTGCGCGACAAACTCGGTCGCAAGATGTCCAAATCGCTGGGTAACAGTCCTGATCCGCTGGACCTCATCGAGCGTTTCGGAGCCGACGGCGTGCGTATGGGTATTCTCCTCTCGGCGCCCGCAGGAAACGATATTCTGTACGATGATTCGCTCTGCGAACAGGGACGTAACTTCTGCAACAAGATATGGAATTGTTTCCGCCTCGTCAAAGGGTTTGAAGTAGCAGACATTGAGCAGCCCAAAACAGCAAAAGATGCGATCGAATGGTTCGAAGCCAAACTGGGAGAGACCGAAGCCGAAGTGGCGGATCTCTTCTCCAAATACCGTCTCTCCGAGGCGCTTATGGCGATCTACAAGCTCTATACGGACGAGTTCAGCGGCTGGTATCTGGAGATGATCAAACCCGCATACCAACAGCCGATCGACCGCGCAACTTACGAAGCGACGCTGGCGTTCTTCGACCGGCTGCTCCGTCTGCTCCACCCCTTCATGCCGTTCATTACCGAAGAACTCTGGCACGAACTCTACACCAGAAAAGATGGAGAAAGTATTATGGTTGCTGTCAAAGACGTAAACGAGACGGAAACGAGACGTAAACGAGACGTAAACGAGACGGTACTGAATCGGATGAATACCCTGAAAGAAATAGTATCCGGTGTACGTAATATCCGCGCGTCGAAGAACATTCCCCAGAAAGAGACTCTGACGCTCTATTTCGAGGGAGCCGACGCCTACGAATACGCCGCTCTGCTCCAGAAACTCGCCAACGTAGCAATCGCCAATGACAAATCTCAAATGTCAAATAACAAATCGACGTTCCTTGTAGGAACTGTCGAATATGCCATTCCGATGGACGCATTCATCAATGTCGAGGAAGAGTTGAAGAAACTGGAAGCCGACCTGGCACACCAGCAAGGATTCCTCCGCGGCGTAATGGCGAAACTCTCCAACGAGCGGTTTGTAGCGAATGCGAAACCCGAAATCGTAGAACTCGAACGCAAGAAAAAAGCGGATGCAGAGGCGCGTATCGCTTCCCTCGAAGAAGCGATCAAAGCGCTGAAAGGATAAAAAAAATGGAGCGCACGGCTCCATTTTTTTATGCTGCTTCGGTCTCCTCTGTATCTAACTCGTCAAAGGACTCGTCGTCAAGACTCTGATTCTTGTCCTCCGGCAGGATGGTAGCCTCCGCGAAGGTGTTACCGATACGATCGGCTTCTGCCTTCAGCTCCTCCGGCGTCTTGGTGGACTGAACGGACTCGATTGCCGTATATTCGGGATCGGTCTCTACCACCTCTTTGAAGAAACAGCACTTATTCATCGCCTTGACCGTCTCTTCGTCGAAGCAACCGAATGTAGCAGGATCGACTGCTGCGGTCTTCATCGCCTTCCATGACTTGGCATTGGCTTTATTGACTTTCGCGATCGCGCCGATCTCTTTCATTCCTTTGGCAATCACCATCGGACCACCCTTGACATATTTGGCATAAGTAAATGCATTGAGTCCGAGGTTCGGCAACTCCAGCGTAGCGGTAGCCGTAGAGAGAGAAGCCGTGGTGGCATCCAGCACAATGTTCGTAGCCGAAAGGACAGAGTGATAAACCTGCCAGTTCACTTGCGAACGAGTAACGATATTGCCAACCGAGTCAGTCATGTACGCCAGCAGATAATACTTGTCATTGTAAGCCATCGTATCTACATGGTACGTAAATTTGGCGAACGTCTTCTCGTACTCCTCTATCTCCTTCCATATCTTCGTCACATCGTCCAGATAGGTGTCAAACGTCTGATTTCCGGTTCGGGTACCATCCCAATCCCATACATAGGGAGCTTTCTCTTTTTTAGGCTTCGCAGCCGACACTTGAAGGGAGAACATGGCTACTATAGCCAACAGTAAGTAAGAAAAAATCTTTTTCATAGGATTTTATTAATATAAGGATTTATAAAGTAATGTTGATTTCGGAGTCCGCAGCGGGTACATGGTGTGCCGCTTTTTCGCCATCCAGGATAATATAGTCATACCCGTCCGGCAGGATCACAGAATAAGATCCGTCTGCTCGCACAGAACCGACAAGTTTCTTCGGCGACTTGGCTTTGGGTTTAGCCTCCGTGCAGGCATAGATAGAGATGGTATTGAGTGCCATCGTGGATTTGCGCAAGGTCACTACGCCATGAGCGGAAGGACGCGTTTTGGTAACGGTCACTTTCTTGGTGGTCTGACCGAGCGGATGGGAAGTGAGTTTCTCCTGCGCAGTAGAGGTCATTTGTTTGAAAGGCTTGGACTGCGGGTATTTCTGGGATAGTTTGAGCGCTGCCTTGTACGCCAACTGGAGGTAGTGATAAGTCGAATCCGAGTTATAGCCATACGTAGCAGCTTGCTCCGAAGCGATGCGGTTCGCTTTCTCGTAGAGGAAAGTAAACTTACGCATATACCGCATATTGTCATATTCGTCCTGCAGGGGTTGCAACATCTCGGACGGACAGTCGGTATGCTTCATTGCCGCGTCGTACATGCCTGCCGCCTTGCGGAAATACTCCGAGTCGGAATGTTCAAAGCGATCCTTATACAGGCGTCTTGCCTCTTCCAGCTTCGCCTCGAAGGACTCAGCTACCAGAACGGTGTCCACCTCTTTCTCCGGTACAGAGATCACCAGCCGGTAAGTCGAACCGATCTCCAGCGATTTAATCTCACCTGAAGACGCTTCGGCAAAGAGTACCGGCAACACCTCATAACGGGGATGGGAAACAGAGACCTTCTTCGCTCCCTTCGCCATATATACCCAGTATTCATTCTGGTGTTTTTCTGCGGGTCCTAAGATATAACTGCCCTGGAAGGTAATGGGATCTTCGCATAGAACCTGAATCTTAACCAGTGCGCACAGGTCGCTGTCCATGTCGAAACGCGGCGAGGTGCGTGCAGCGAGATCCTGCAGATCCTGTTTAAAAGAGACTACCGCCATTCCCTCCTCTTGCGCATAGAGCGCGAGGGAACAAAAGGCGAAGAATAAGAGTATTAATTTTTTCATAGATATGATAATAACGATTAAATATCAAAATCATTGAGACTGAAGATCTCGTCGTCCGGAATGCGCGAACCGTTGAGCTGGTCCGGCTGCCATGTACGGACGTGGATCTGAGGCTGGTTCTCGTTGGTGAAGTCCCACAGGAGGAAGAGATACCCCTCGTCGTGATAGCGGGACGAAGTATAACCCTGATGGAGCGTAACGCCGTAGAAATGCGGGTTCACAGGATGGCGGAGCACCTTGATATCATCGAACGTAACGCGGATATAAGCATTGTTGGCAAAAGTCCGGCGGAGATTGGTCAGATACTCTTGCTTGGACTGTTTCTTATAGACGATCTTATCCGGCAGAGCGATATTGTCTTTCTTGCGGGAAATCACTTTGCCTGTGATGATCAGGGCGTCGTCCGAGAAGACCTGCTCCAGGAAATTGATATCCTTGGTATTATAGGACGTTCTGAACTGCTCTACGTAGTCGAGAATCAGCTGACGGCGGCGAAGGTCGGTGATCTGCTTGTTGGACTTGATGACCGCCTGATAGAGATTATTGCTGAGGGAGAGATAGAAAGACTCCATGTTGCCGCGGGTGTCGAAGCTGACGACCGCTTCCTGATACTCCTGCTCGTTGAACGAACGATCCTCGCGGGGTTTCATCATCAGCGGAATATTGCGGATCTGGTATCCGGTTCCGGTCGTGATACAATGCTCCGAGATATTCTCTTCGGTGCATACGAAAGGCGCATTCTCCCACAGCATAGAGAGGGAGAGCTGGATCGAAGGAGTAAGACGGAAAGCAGCCAGATTGAGTGCACGTCCTCCGGTCTGTGCATCGTTGATCTCGGTCAGCAGAGCAGACAAATCGCGCTCTATCTTAGCCCGCACAGCTTCATTCTCCAGACCGTCGGAGATGGTGATTTGCACATTTGCCATCGCGAAGACGGGCAGAAGCATCAAAATAGAAAAGAGATATTTTCGCATAGTAATAGGATTTTATTGTTTGATATTATGGATCGGTATGAATGCCGTAAGGCTCGTCTCCAGTATCCCGTCGTCCCCTGAAAGGAGCTTCCGCGGAACCCAAACAGAGAGGACATGCCGGTATGCCAAGTCGTTGTTTTGAGCAATAACGAGCACCCGCAGGCTCTCTTCGGACTCCTCTTCGATCGCAGCGAAACAACTCATCTGCTCCGCCGCCAGATAATTGAGCCACTGCTCCAAGGAGACGGTATAGTGTGCCTGCTTGAATCCATAGAGGGACTGGGTGATTTGGAGCAGATAATTCTTTCTCTCCTCTCCGCAGAAGAGTCGAAGGATCGTAGTATCGAGCGCAGAGGGCGAAGGCAGATTGATTTCGGGGAAACGAACCGTGTCGAGACGCTGTTTGCGTTCGGGAGCTGCGGCAATGCGGGAAGGCATCTGCTTCTCTATCTCCGGCAGGGATAGCCCCCAAATCAGTTCATAGGAGATGGGGAAAGTAACACACAGGAGCGTATCAACGCCATTCGCCCATGTTACCTCGTACGCCTTGTCGTCATACCTCCGAAGGGAAAAAGCCGTGGTATCCGTAGCCGCATCCAGTGCTTCAATAGAGCCGGACAGTACGACGAACTTATCGTCATACATCTTCTGATAAACGGAGACATTCGGTTCGTCCCATGCACGCAAGGACGCGATATAGCGATCTAAGAAATCGCATATCTGCGGATGGTCAGTAGCGCAAGGCACCCCTGCCGCTCGGACGCTCAGTCCGAGCAACAGCAAGAGAGCCGATATGCCACTGCGGCAGCGCATCACATTCCGATAATAATACTACCCTTCACATTATTGGCGGAGTCGTACCACACGCCCTGTACCAACTTGCCGTCCACGAACTCACCGATGATATAGTCGCCTTTCTCGGCGGTGCGGTGTTGCGGGTCGCGGGAGTCAATCAGATGCGATTTGGTATAGCGCATCGTACCCACTCCATTCGGCTTTCCGCCCTTCCACGAACCGGACCACTGACCATAGTCCAGTTTGTTAGCCGAAGCGCTCGGTTTAGCGGCGGGTTGCGCCGCAGGCTGGGATGCTTGCACTTTGGCTGCCGGCTCTTCTGCCGGAGCTACTGCCTCAACTGCAGCCTCTTGGGACTGCTCCTCTTTGCTACCCGGCATGAACAGAAGGGCACATACAACGATGGCAACAACCGCCACTCCTATACCGATCCACTGGAACTTCTTATTGTCCTTCTTATCCGGCTCGCCTTTAAACTCCGCAGACCCTTTGGGCTCAAAGGATCCTTTCGGTCCCATAACGGGTTCTACAGGCTCCACCGGAGGGGGTGGGGTTACAGATGCTTGTTCGGCTCTACCGAAGATATCGGCTGGGCTGGCTTCCTCTGCTGCTGTGCCTTCGAAATTACCGAAAGCATTGCTGTTAATGTCATTGAATTCGCTCATAGGGCTTTGATTTATAAGTAAATAAATAAATTTCCGCGCAAAGATACGAATATTTTTTGATATACACAAAAAAAATCTGCATTTTTTCATGCAGATTGATTTTTTTATACTCTAATGTAACGGAATATGCTGCTCGCTCTTCCACCGCTTGAGTTGAATAAGCATCTCATTGCGTGTAGCGGGCGAGCAATAAGTATCCGCAAAACGCTCCCAGATATAATTCACCGCAAGAGAAGAAGGATGCACTAAATCATCCGCATAGAACCTATAGTCGCGCAATTCGTCCTGCACGATCTCATAGGAAGGGAAATAAGAGATTTTTCTGGTGATTGGTAACGGGTGATTGATAAGTTCCTCTATTGCCATCAGTAGCGTAGCTTTGCTCAGCTGGTTCTCGTGCAACCCGTCGCGGATATGACGGATGGGAGAAACGGTGAAAAGCCAATGTTTGTCGGGATAGCGGTTCACTATCGGACGCCAAGCTTCGACGATCTCATCGACCGACAGACGGCGGCGCCTAAACCACGCCTCCGGCATTTTATGACAGTTAGCAACAACCCTGCCCTCCATCTCATACACCCACGCGGAGCCGAAAGTAACAATCACTACGGAGGCATCACTCAAAGCCTTCTGCATTTCCTCAACGGACTGCGCCACAGCCGCTTCCGCCTCCTCTTTTGTAGGACGTGAGAACGAACCATGGTGATCCATCGAGTGCCAAAGACCGCCGTACTCAACCAATTGAGAATTGAGAAATAATCGTGCCCCTGAGGGGCTAAGAATTGAAAATTGAGAATTGACAGCTTGCGCGATCGACAGCGGGTTATAGAGCGTGCCGAAAGGATTAGAAGTGACGTGCAGACCGCGGCGGCGCATCTGCTCACCCATCTCGTCCGCAAAACACGAACCCAGCATCAGAACCCGATCCTCATACCCGATCTGCCATTCCGACGGCTTGATATCTACTATGGTCTGTAATTTAAGCATCCTGCCGAAAAATATTCATTATTCATTACTCGAAGTGCATCACCCTTGCAGGGCTGATTTTCGCAATGATCATAGACGGCAAAAGAAGGATCAACAGCGACAATACAATGGTCATTATATTCAGCGCCACCAGCCATCCCCAAGGGAATGCAATCGGCACATAAGAGACATAATACGTCGCTGCGTCGAGCGGAATGAGATGCGCGAAATACTGAATTGCCGCCAAACCGAAACCCCATATATTTCCATAGAGCACACCCTTGCCGATCAGGAGCGCTGCTTGCGCCAAAAAGACCCTGCGCACAAAACGGTTATTTGCACCCAGCGCCTTCAGCGTACCGATCACTTGCACACCGTCCAAAATCAATATGATGAGCCCCGAGACGATATTGAAACCTGCTACAAGGAGCATTAAGATAATAATGACCACCACATTCATATCCAGCAGATCCAGCCAGGCGAAGATAGCAGGGTTCTGCTCCTTCAATGTCTGGACATAATAGACATTATACCCGTCCTCGTCCAGATGGTTCACCGTAGCAAAATAGATGCGGTCCGCCGTCTCGTCCAGGTATCGCGTGTCGTCCACCAAAATTTCCACGCCGGAGTAGTAAGCCCCTTCCTCTTCGGCTGGATGAGAGACTCTCAAAAGCCGCTGCGCCGTCTCAAGCGGAGCTACGACAAACAGTTCGTCGAATTGAGAGAAACCCGTTTCGTAGATACCCGATATACTAAACCGCCGCGCGCGCACATCGCTCTCGTCCACGAAATAAGCAAAGACCGGATCGCCCACCTCCAAACATAGATCACTCGCCACCGCACGGGAGAGAAGCACTTGATTGGGTTCGACGGGCAACTCACCCTCTACTAAATTATGAGCGAAAAAAGACCAATAATCCGTGCCCTTCAGTACCATGCCGTGAAACGCGCTGTCCGTCTTAAGCATCCCCGGCTTGGTCACAAACGGCGCTGCCGCCACGACATGGGGATACTCACTGAGTTTCGTCAACAGCGAGTCCGACACCGGGATCGGCTGAAGGTCGTACGTGTTGTTGTTGTCGAACGACACAACTTGTATATGCGCACCGAATCCCGCTACTTTTTGTGTTACCGTCTGCTTGAATCCCACGACGATACAGATCGTCAAAATCATTACCATCACGCCGACCACCATTCCTGCCAACGCCACGCGAATGGCAGGACGCGAATGACGTCCCTCTTCTTCGGCGGAAAAATAAAGTCGCATTGCCAATGCTATTTCGGGTATCTTCGGCATGATTTTTGTAGTGAATTTTAGGAATACCTAGGTGAACCTAGGACAACCTATAATGTATGTTCAAAAAACTATTTTTAATTCTATCTATCGCCCTTATTTCGGGCTGTTTATGGGCGCAAGAGCCTGCCGGTGATCATCCTCAGCGCACTCCCGAGGAGGAGGCTCTGAAGCAGACGACGCGTTTAGTGCGCGAGTTGGGCATTCACGACTCTGTACGCATTGACACGATTTATCGTATGCACCTGAAGTATGCCAAGTATCGCCAGAAGGGTCTGAGCCGCGCGGAGAACATGGAGCGCATGCAAGCCATCTACAACGAGCTGAAACAACTCCTGACGAAGGAAGAGTTCGAGCGGTTTATGAACCACCCTGCCGAGCAGCCGCGACGTCCACGCGGAGCCAATACCTTAATGCGGCAAAGACAAGCACCGCCCACAGCACCCCAACCAGCAGACCAACAATGATATCGGAGGGGTAATGCACCCCGAGATACATCCGGCTATAGCAATTCATCGCCACCCAGGTCATCAGACCTGCGGTGGCTATTTTATTTCGGTACAGCAGGCTGAATAGCAGTCCCACCGCCATCGTGTTCGCCGCATGAGAGGAACAAAAACCGTATCTTCCGCCCGTGTATCCGTTCACCAGATGCAGCGGATCGAGCGTCGGTTCGTGCGTCGGACGCAGCCTGCACACAATCGGTTTGATCACTCCGCTGCATACGAAATCGCTCAGCCCCACCGCAATACCAAAACCCACCAAAATCACCAACACCGTCTTCCAACTGCGGTATTTCCAAGCAATCAATCCTACCAGCAGCACATAAAGCGGAATCCATGTTTTTGCCGCACTAATCGTCCACATCAACGCATCCATCCATTCAGAATAATGACCGTTGATCCATAGTAATATGTCGCTGTCCTGATTCATTCGTTCATCAGCACCGCCGTATGACAGGCAACGATGGCCGCCGTCTCGGTGCGGAGTCTGGCTTTGCCTAATCCCACCGGCTTGAATCCCAGCGCAAGTGCTTCGTTCACTTCCTCTTCGCTGAAATCCCCTTCCGGACCGATCAGCACTAACACATCGCGACCGGGAGTAATCTCGGTCTTCAGTTCGCGCTTGTCGTCTTTATAGCAATGAGCGATAAAGCAATCCTGGTCTTTCTGCGCTTCTTCGTGAATAAAAGTCTTGAAATCCCGCAGGTCATGGAGTTTGGGCAAGTAGTGTTTCAGGCTCTGTTTGGCAGCAGATAGCATGACTTTCTCCAAGCGGTCCATGCGGATCTGCTTGCGTTCGGAGAACCGGCAAAGAAGCATCGTCATCTCGTCCGCGCCTATCTCTGTACATTTTTCCACCAGCCACTCCACCCGCTCAATATTCTTCGTCGGTGCGACCGCTATGTGCAAATTAAAATCATGCAACGCCTCTTGTGCTTCGCGGCTGACGATCTCAAAATCACAATGTTTGGGATGCGGGTTGGTGATCCGCGCGGTGTACGTAGTGCCCTTTCCGTCAGTAATTAAGATCTCATCGCCGACGCTGTATCGCAGCACCCGCACGCAATGCCCGCTCTCCTCTTCGGAAAGCGTCTGCTTGGTCTCTATGTCCGGACAATAAAAGAGGTACATTATAGCTCCGATTCTTTGAGTCGCTCGGCGTTTTCGGCTACCTGCAGGGCGTCGATCACGCCTTGTATGTCGCCGTCCATGAACGCCGCGAGGTTATAAATCGTATATCCGATACGGTGATCGGTAATGCGTCCCTGCGGGTAGTTGTACGTGCGGATCTTGGCACTTCGGTCACCCGTAGAGACCATCGTCTTGCGGCGCGCAGCGATGTCGTCGATATATTTCTGGTGTTCCTTATCATATATCTGCGTGCGCAGGCGCGAGAGCGCGCGTTCCTTATTCTTTGGCTGGTCGCGTGTCTCGGTACACTCGATCAGAATCTCCTGCACTTCGCCGGTATTGGGGTTTCGCCAGTTATAGCGCAGACGGACACCCGACTCCACTTTGTTGACGTTCTGTCCTCCTGCACCGCCGGAACGGAAAGTCTCCCATTTGATCTCGCCTTCGTTGATATGCACTTCGAACTCATCCGCTTCGGGCAGCACTGCGACCGTAGCCGCGGACGTGTGTACACGTCCCTGTGTCTCCGTCACCGGCACGCGCTGCACACGGTGGACGCCGCTCTCGTATTTGAGCGTGCCATAGACGTTCACGCCCGTCACATTGAAAATGATCTCTTTGTATCCGCCGGAAGCGCCTTCGGTGAAAGATGAAACGGTGTATTTGAATCCCTTGATTTCGAAATACTTGGTGTACATACGGAAGAGGTCTCCGGCAAAGATCGCCGCCTCGTCTCCTCCCGTACCGCCGCGGATCTCCATCACTACGTTCTTGCCGTCCTCGGGATCCTGCGGCAGCAGTTGCAGCTTCAGTTCTTCCTCCAGCTTCGGAATCTGCGGCTCCAGTTCATCTATCTCCGCCTTCGCCATCTCCTTCAGTTCGGGATCCGACTCATTGAAAAACAGATCTTTGGCTGCCTGCAGATCGGTCACAGCTTTCTTGTACCGCCGCGCGCACTCCAGCACGCGCTCCAGATCATGGTAGTCGCGGTTGAGACGCACATAGCGCGCCTGATCGGCTATCACAGCCGGGTCGGTAATCAAAAGAGACACCTCGTGAAACTTCGCCTCCAGTCCTTCTATTTTTGATAAAATATCCAATGTTTTACAAATTAATAAATGTCAAATCTCAAATCATACGCCTGCAATGTGTTTTGCAGCAGGCTGACTATGGTCATCGGACCTACTCCTCCGGGCACAGGGGTGATTGCTCCGGCTACAGGCTCCACGTGTTCGAAATCGACGTCGCCGACGAGCCGGTAACCTTTCGGCGAAGCGGGATCGTCCACTCGGTTGATTCCCACATCAATGATCGTTGCGCCGGGTTTGACCATCTCTGCGGTCAGCAACTTCGGACTGCCTGCAGCGACGATGATAATATCCGCCGTCCGGCAAATAGCACCCAGATCGCGCGTCTTGGAATGGCATATCGTGACGGTGGCGTCACCCAGCGAAGAAGCACTCATGCCCGGCAGACTCAGATACGGACGCTGCATCAGCAGCAAAGCCACCGGCTTACCGACGATATTGGACCGTCCGATCACCACCACATGCTTACCCTCCGTCGGAATGTTATACCGCGCCAGCAGTTCGCGGATGCCGCGGGGCGTGGCGCTGATGATCGACGGCAGTCCCTGAACAGTCCGCCCCACATTTGCCGGCGTCAGACCGTCCACATCCTTGCGGTAGTTGATCGCGGAAAGCACTTTCGCCTCGCTGATATGCTCCGGCAACGGCAGCTGCACAATGAAACCGTCTATTGTTGAGTCGTTGTTGAGCCGTTGAATCTCCGTGAGGAGTGTCTGCTCCGTGATATATTCGTCATAGGCAATCTTCTCCGCCTCGATACCCACTTCGGCGCAAGCTTTGATCTTGTTCGCCACATAGGTTTCGCTCGCAGGGTTATGTCCCACGATCACAATCGCCAACTTCGGTGCACGCTTGCCTGCCGCGCGGAGAGTCTCTATCTGCTCCCGCAACTCGCAGCGGATCTCGGCGGCTATTTTCTTTCCGTCTAAAATCATTTGCCTTCCTCCTTCATCTTTTCATGTTTCTTCTCCCATCGCATCACCTTGAATTCCTCCCAAATCTTCTTCCATTCGCGCTTGGTGATGTACCATTTTTCTTCGCGCTTGGGCGGACGGTAAACAGGTCGTGTCTCGATCTGCACATTGCGTTTGAGTGAATCTACATTGTATGCCTGCGCCAGACTGTCGCCTAATAGGATCGCGTCCTGCTCCTCGGCTTTATGGATCCGCAACTCATCCACTTTCATCTCCGTTGCCGGGTCGTCATTCGGCATGGCGCGCAACTCGTCAACAAACATCTTGACCAGTTTGTACGCACCGAAGCCCACTACTGCCACCACCACTAACATCAGCCCGTAATAGGCTTGTTTGTCCTTCATTCGGAGCCAACCGCCCATCCTGTTGTTGGTCGAGCGATGGGTGTGATGGTGATGATGTTTCTCTTTCTCACCCCATCCCGGCTGATATGTCTTCTCCTCTTTCAACTCTCAACTACCTTCTCCTTCCTCCCATTTGCTGCACTTTGCGCATCATCTTGGCGGTCTGGTCAAACTGTTTCAGGAACCGGTTGAGTGCCGCTATATCGACTCCTGCGCCGCGAGCGATACGCGCTTTGCGGCTGCCGTTCAGGATGGCAGGGTTAGAACGCTCTTCCGGCGTCATGGAGTTGATCATCGCCTCGATCGGTTTGAACGCGTCGTCGCTGATCTCCACGCCCTTCAGCGCTTTGTCCATGCCCGGGATCATACCCATCAGTTCCTTCATCGAACCCATCTTCTTGATCTGCGCCAGCTGACCTAAGAAATCATTGAAATCGAACTGGTTCTTGGCAATTTTCTTGCTGATCCGGCGAGCCTCCGCTTCGTCGTACTGCTCCTGCGCGCGCTCAACGAGCGAAACGACATCACCCATTCCGAGGATTCGGTCTGCCATACGCGCCGGATGGAACACGTCCAGCGCCTCCATCTTCTCGCCCGTTCCGATGAACTTGATCGGCTTATCTACTACCGAACGGATCGAGAGAGCCGCACCACCTCGTGCGTCGCCGTCCAGTTTGGTCAGTACCACGCCGTCGAAATCAATCCGGTCGTTGAACTCTTTCGCGGTGTTCACAGCGTCCTGACCTGTCATGGCATCCACCACGAACAGCGTCTCGCTCGGACTGATTGCTTCTTTGATGGCGGCGATCTCCTGCATCATCTGCTCATCGACCGCCAGACGTCCGGCTGTATCGACGATCACTACGTCGTACCCCATCCGTTTCGCCTCAGCGATAGCCGCCTGCGCTTTCTTCACGGGGTTGGCTTCGTCCAGACCGAGATAGACGTTCGCCTTGATCTGCTCGCCCAGCACGCGCAACTGCTCGATAGCCGCAGGCCTGTACACGTCGCAGGCAACGAGCATCACGCGCTTGTTCTTCTTCGTCTGCAGATAGTTCGCCAGCTTGGCAGCAAAAGTCGTCTTACCGCTACCCTGCAGACCGGACATCAGAATGACTGCCGGATTGCCTTTCAGGTTCACATCCTGTGCTTCGCCACCCATCAGCTCTGCCAGCTCGTCATGGGTGATCTTGATCATCAACTGACCCGGACGCACAGCGTTGATCACGTTCTGACCGATCGCTTTTTCCTTCACGCGGTCGGTAAACTGCTTCGCGGTCTTGTAGTTCACATCCGCCTCCAGCAGCGCCTTGCGGATGTCCTTTACTGTCTCCGCAATATTGATCTCGGTAATACGACCCTCACCTTTGAGAATCTTAAAACTTCTCTCTAATCGTTCGCTTAAATTATCAAACATTTTACTCCTAATTTACAATTTGGGTGCAAAGGTACAATAATTTTTGCATATATGCAAAGAAAAACTGCTATTTGGCAATTTTTTACCATATTTTTGCATAATTCCTAATTTAAAATTTATAATTTCGAATTTTTGTTGTACCTTTGCGCCGGAAATTCAGCAAATCTACTATGGTCATTTATTTCTCCGGCACAGGAAACAGTCTTGCTATCGCCCGTTCGATTGCAGAGGCAACGAAAGATCAGGTTCTGCCCTTAGTGGAAGCCGTGCGGCAGGATCTGAGTAACGAAAAACGCATCGGTCTGGTCTATCCTTCTTATGATTTCAATGCGCCTCCGGCGGTGCGCAACCTCGTTCCGCGCCTGAAACTCAATCCGCAGGCGTACGTGTTCATTGTTATCCCTTGCGGCGCGCAGGCGGGCAACTCCTCATGGACCATCCGCAAACTCCTGCGGCAGAAAGGGATAGAAGTCGCATATATCCATAAAATCCGTGTGCCGGATAATAGTGCGATAGTCTTCGGGCGCAATCCCAATGACCAGAAATGGAAATTCGAACGCTTCTCCAAACGCTTGGAGACCATCATCGCCGACATCCGCGCGGAGCGGCATGCGCATCATTACAGCTGGTGGAGTCCGCTGGCATGGATAATGGGCACGGAGCGGATGCAAGAATGGATGATCCGCACCTTCCGTCCCTCGGTCAACCCGGAGAAATGTATCGGTTGCGGTATCTGCACCCGCGTCTGTCCGATGCGCAATATTGCGCTCACCGACCGCGAAACGGCAGTACCTGGCCATTCCGCGGAGATTGCCGCCATCGGTCCGCATTGTACTGCCTGCCTTGCCTGTCTGCATGCCTGTCCGCAGCAAGCGATCGAAGCAGGCAACAAACCTACCCTCAAAGACCGTCAGTACCGCCATCCGCAGATCAAAACAACCGATCTGTTCCTGCGCAAGTGATACTTCCGAATTGCATTTTGTACTGCGCAAGTGATACTTTTGTACTGTGTTTGTACTGCTTTTTGACCTAAAAATGCACTATTTCGCAAAAAAATTTGCGTATATAAAAAAAAAGCAGTACCTTTGCACCCGCTTTTCGCCTAAAAGAGCGAAGGAGAGTTGTCTGAGTGGTCGAAAGAGCCGCACTCGAAATGCGGTATACGCATTACGTCGTATCGGGGGTTCGAATCCCTCACTCTCCGCAGGGTAAATGAAAAGGATGTCCATTGACGGGCATCCTTCTTCATTTATTTGGATAGTGGGGGCCTTCTCAACCCCCGATCGGGAGTTCTTAGCTCGGGATCAACCCTCGCACGATTATTACTCATCTGCGTTATGCTACATTCCATAATCGTCTTTGCCGCTTATGGGTAGCCTATACGCATATTTCGTAATTTTCGAATCCCTCAATGATTATACCGGCGAGAATAGGAGTCTAAAATCACTTCTCTGTGCTCGCGGGTCCATCTGAGCCATCCTTCGTCTCCAAATTCATCGGCAATACTATCGTCTTCGAACACATCTATGTATTTCGGTAAGATACGGCGGACAGCATCTCGGAAATATACGGAATCCAAGTGGAAGAAAAGCGGGTAGTGTCCTTCAAAAAGTAACTCAGAAGCAGCTCCGTCTGACCATTGACCCATTCTAAGATATGCATCCCGGAAGAGCGGTTGGTCTTTAGAACGAGCTATCGCTATGCTGTCGAATACCAAAGACCGAAAGTTACAGGGGTAGTTACATTCATAATCATACACCTTGTATTGCTCCTTGTTTTTGGGCATAGCGTGCAGCAGTTCCTTGTCTGTGATAGTCTCGTTCCTCATGATTTTTTCATACAAACTCGCCAAGTAGTTATTATACATCCACTCCTTAAAATAAGATTTTACAGACCATTGATAATATCTCAATGTGGTGTCTCGGTGCTGCATTTTGACAAACTTACCGCTCTCAATGGAATAGGTTGTTTCTGATAATTCAAAGAGCAACGTATCACTAAAATCCCTTCCTGTAATAGGTTCTGCTCTATAGTCCTTTAAGACATATATATCGGAATCGGAGATGGTCAGCAACTGATCATTCAATTGATACCCACATTTGAAATGGTTCCTAATCTTAACAGAATCGCTCAAGCCGATGCCGTCTATTTTATCGCATTCAACATCATAAAAGTCTGATAGGATGTCCGAGATAGTGGTATCCTGATAATCCACCAAAGCCAAAGTGTAATCGACTGCATTAAAACTAACCAATACCATCTTATCCGGATAGAGAGACCAGCGGACAGAAACGTTTGTTGGTTCAATGGGATCTTCCTCATATTGTTGGTTTAACTGATCCACATATTGCAGAGTAGCCCTTTTAATGCTTTCCAACAAGATGCTATCCTCTGCGGTTGTCTTTTCCGTACTCTTTGTTGTCGTGTTTTTGTGACAAGCCGTCAGACAGAGACAGGATAGGAGTATAATAAATAGCCGTTTCATAAATCTGCAATTTAAGAATAATGGTTAATATCCGTCTTTGGTGATGCTATTTCATATAAAATGTATTTTTATTTGATAAAAATTTCTTAATTCAAAAAAATGTAGTACTTTTGCATCGGAATTCCCGGTAGTCCCTGACGCAAGTCAAACTATCGGGTGTCGTTTTTATAGTACCCTTGCGTTCAAATTCGGTCGCAAAGGTACTACTTTTTTCTGACATATGCAAGAATTTTATCATCTTTTTTTCAATTATCTAGAATTGATGTTTGGCACAAAAATTGTAGATGCACATGCGTGTTTCGAAAATGGCTGATATTAACTGTGTCTCTTATGTTCGTGCTACCTTTGGCAGCACGGAGACATAAATCAGTTGTGCCGGACTCGCTACAACGGATAGACATAAAGATTCATATAGCAGGAAAAGATAGTTCGGACGGAAAAGATTTGCATTTCATTATGCAAAGGGTTGAAGGCGGTTCGTTTATGATGGGCGCTACAAAAGACCAATACGATCCTGACATTTATACGGACAAACCTGCACACCTTGTCTTCCTTTCTCCCTATTATATAGCCACCACAGAAGTCACGGTC
>CADAZU010000023.1 GCA_902792535.1 uncultured Bacteroidales bacterium | reverse complement strand
CAAAGACGCAGCTAAGAGTTATGAACTGTATCTGCAATCCCATCCGGACAATTATGTTGCTTTAGCCGGCAAATACGCTTGCAACAAGATTGACGAATGGAAGAAAGAGACTAGTCGGTACAAGGTTTCCGAAGCGAAGGAGTTTAACCAGAAACGCACGGGTAACTTCGCACCAATGTTTATCGGAGATAATACCGATGCGCTGATGTTCACTTCCAACCGCCAGGAGAAAGCGAAAAGCGGGACAAAGAAGTTGAAACGACCCAGTAACGTCACAGGACAGCAGCTTTATCAACTTTACCAGACGCGCAAGAATGCCGCAGGTAAATGGGAAGAGATCGTACTTGCGGAAGGACTTTACGACGCGCCGGAAGAGGAGAAACAGGCAAACGATTCAACCGGAGGCAAACAAGCCGGAACAGCGGAGATGGGTGTGTGCTGCTTCACCAAAGACGGTCGCACGATGTATTTCACCTATTCGAAACCGATCAACGGAAAAGACCTTGGTGCCAAGATCTACAAAAGTGACCGCTCCAGCGGAGAATGGGGAGAAGCGCAAGAGGTGAAACTTTTTGCGGACAGTTCAATCACGGTCGGACATCCGGCTTTGAACCCGACAGGCGACACGATTTATTTCGTGAGTGACGCAGAAGGAGGCGAAGGAGGCAAAGATATTTGGATGGCGGAATTGGATGGTTCCGAATGGGTGAATGCACATCCGTTGGGCAAAGGAATCAACACTCCGGCAGATGAAATGTATCCGTATGTGCATGCAGATGGCACGCTCTATTTTGCGTCAAACGGTCATCCTGGATATGGCGGACTGGATCTGTACAAAGCTGTGCGGGACACGACGAACAAAGATTCGGTTGTATGGGTGCTTTATAACATGGGCGCGCCGTTCAACGGCATTGGAGACGATTTCGGAATCACTTTTGCCGGCAACACCCAGGACGGTTTCTTCTCGTCCAACAGAGGTGACAAGAAAGGATACGACAAGATTTACCGCTTTACCTTGCCGGAGATGGAGTTTATCGTAGAAGGTCTGATCACGGACGAAGGAGGCAATCCGCTCTCTGACGCGCATCTGCGTCTGGTGGGTTCTGACGGTACGAACAGCAAGCTGAATGCACGGCGCGATGGCAGTTATAAGATCAAACTCAAAAAAGACGTCAAATATGTGATGCTGGCTACTTGCCGCGGACACCTCAATGCCAAAGAGCAATGGACGACACTCAATCTGAAAGACAGCAAGACGTACACGGTTAATTTTGCACTCAACCCCATCAGCCGTCCTGTGAAGATGGAGAATATCCTGTATGAGTTCGGACGATGGGAAGTAACCAAAGCGTCGGAGACAGAATTGCTGCATCTGGTAAAACTGCTGCAAGACAATCCCAATATCACGATTGAACTGTCTGCGCACACGGATTTGAAAGGAACCGATGAGTTCAACAACGAGCTGTCGCAGAAACGTGCGCAGAGTTGCTGCGATTTCCTGATCAAACAAGGAATTGAGCGCGAGCGTCTGACGCCGGTAGGATATGGCAAAACAAAACCGGTAATATGCGACAAGACGCTGAATAAGCAATATCCGTTCATTCCGGTAGATCAGGCGTTGGACGAAGCGTTCATTCTCTCCTTGCCGGAAGACAAGCAGGAGATTTGCAACCAGATCAACCGTCGGACGGAATTTAAAGTACTCAAAACGACTTATAAGTTGTATTAATGAAACAATATTTAGATTTATGCCAACGCGTGCTGGATGAAGGCACGATCAAACATGACCGAACCGGAACAGGAACGATCTCTGTTTTCGGACACCAGATGCGATTCCATATGGAGGACGGTTTTCCTCTCCTGACGACCAAGAAACTGCATCTCAAATCCATTATTTATGAGCTGTTATGGTTCTTGCAAGGTGATACGAACGTCCGCTATCTGCAGGAACACGGCGTGCGGATATGGAATGAATGGGCAGATGAGAACGGCGAATTGGGTCCGGTCTATGGTCACCAGTGGAGAAGTTGGCCCGATTATAACGGAGGCACGATAGACCAGATTGCAAACATTGTGGAGACGATCAAAAAGAATCCGGACAGCCGACGAATGATGGTGAGCGCCTGGAACGTGGCGGAAGTGGAGAAAATGGCGCTTCCTCCTTGTCATTGTTTGTTCCAATTCTACGTGGCGGACGGAAAGCTGTCGCTTCAGCTCTACCAGCGTAGCGCAGATATATTCCTCGGTGTGCCGTTCAATATCGCTTCCTATGCCCTTTTGCTCCAGATGATGGCGCAAGTGACCGGACTCCAATGCGGCGATTTCATTCACACGCTCGGCGACGCACATATCTATCTGAACCACTTGGAGCAGGTGAAACTGCAACTGACGCGCGAACCGAGAGCGTTGCCGAAAATGATTATTAATCCTGAGGTAAAGGATCTGTTTAGCTTCCAATACGAAGATTTTCAATTGGAAGGTTATGATCCCCACCCCCACATCGCAGGAGTTGTAAGTGTATGATTTCCATTATAGTAGCTATCGCTGAAAATTACGCGATCGGAAAGAAAGGCGATCTGCTTTGCCATCTGCCGGCGGATCTGAAGCATTTCAAGGAGATCACTTCCGGTCATACAGTACTTATGGGCGAGCGGACATTCTTTTCGCTTCCCAAACATCCGCTTCCAAACAGGCGGAATATCGTTCTGACGGACGTAAAAGGCAAGACTTTTGAAGGAGCCGAAGCGGTTTATTCGCTGGACGAACTATGCGCAAAGATCTCGCCGAAAGAAGAAGCGTTTGTGATCGGCGGCGGAATGGTGTATCGCCAGATGATGGAGCGCGCCGACAAACTCTATATCACCCATATCCACCATTCCTGGGAGGACGCAGATACGTTCTTCCCGGAGATCAAAGAGACGGAATGGCAGTTAATCGCCGCAGAACGGCACGAAGCGGACGAAAAGAACCCTTATGCATTCACCTTTGCAGAATATGTCCGAAAATAATTTTGCATATATTATCAGCAAATCGCTTTCTATCAATGAGCGTAATGTAGCAGCGGTTTTGGCGCTCCTGGACGAAGGAGCCACGATTCCGTTTATCGCGCGTTATAGAAAGGAGAGAACAGGCAGTCTGGACGAAGTGCAGATCGCAGCAATCGACGCGCAATACACCAAACTGCAGGAACTCGCCAAACGCAAAGAGACAATCTTTGACCGTCTGGACGAATTAGGAATTGACGATGCCGCTTTGCGCAAACGGATCGAAGAGTGTTGGGACAGCACGGAGCTGGAAGACCTCTATCTACCCTATAAACCGCATCGCAAGACCCGCGCAGACATAGCTATCGAGCGCGGTCTACTGCCATTAGCGGAAGAGATACTGAAGCAACGCCCGATGCTACTTCCTAAAAACGAGGAAGACCTGCAGGGCGCACGGGACATTATTGCACAGCGTATCTCCGAAGACGAAAAGAGCCGCAATGCGATCCGGCGTGAGTTTAACTATACCGCAATCCTTACGACCAAAGCGGTCAAAGGCAAATGCGACACCCCCGAAGCCCAGAACTACAAAGATTACTTCGATTTCAAGTCTCCGCTGAAGCATATCAAGAGCCATCAGATGCTGGCTATCCGGCGTGCCGAAGCCGAAGGTTATATCCGCGTAGATATATCGCCGGACGGCGAGAAGGCATTGGACAAGCTGGCGGATTTGTGGCTTCACGCCTCCAACGACACGGCTTATCAGGTAGAACTGGCGATGGAGGACGGATTCAAACGGCTGCTCAAACCGGCTATCGAGACCGAGTTTGCAGCACTATCCAAAGAGAAAGCGGACGCAGAAGCCATTCAGATCTTTGCGGACAACTTGCGTCAGTTACTGCTCTCTGCTCCATTGGGTCAGAAACGTGTTCTGGCGCTTGACCCGGGATTCAGAACGGGTTGCAAGACCGTTGTGCTGAATGAACAAGGTGATTTGATTTTGCACGATGTAATCTTTTTGCATAACCTGCAATCGACCCAACGACTGCAAGAGCTGATCACCAAATACCGGATTGAAGCGATTGCGATCGGCAACGGAACAGCGAGCCGCGAAACGGAGCAAATGGCACGAGAAGTGACAAAGGGACTAAGTACCAAGGGACTAAATGCTCCGCAGATCTTTGTGGTCAGCGAAGCCGGTGCATCGGTTTATAGCGCCAGCAAGATTGCAAGAGACGAGTTTCCGAACGAAGATGTCACGGTGCGCGGCGCAGTCAGTATCGGACGACGGCTCATTGATCCGTTGGCAGAATTGGTGAAGATAGAGCCGAAATCCATCGGCGTGGGACAATACCAGCATGACGTGAACCAGACGGAGCTGCGCAAGAGTCTGCAACAGACCGTGGAGAGCGTGGTAAACTATGTGGGTGTGGACGTGAATACCGCCAGCCAACACTTGCTGACATATGTTTCCGGTTTGGGACCGACCTTGGCACAGAGTATTGTGGATTACCGTGCGCAGAACGGCGCTTTTGCGTCTCGCAAAGAGTTGCTTAAAGTGCCTAAATTAGGTGCAAAGACATTTGAACAAGCCGCAGGATTCTTGCGTCTGAAAGGTAAGAATCCGTTGGATAATAGTGCCGTTCACCCCGAGAGTTATGCGATCGTAGAGCGAATGGCGAAAGATCAAGGATGTACGGTGGCAGATCTGATTGCGCACAGGGAGTTGCGGGACAAGATTGATTTGAGCCGGTATGTGACCGCCGAAGTGGGTATGCCCACTCTGACCGATATTCTAAAGGAATTGGCGCAACCGGGACGCGATCCCCGCGGCGAAACGGAGGAGTTTCATTTTGACGAACATGTCCACACGATAGACGACCTGCAAGCAGGTATGATTCTGCCGGGAATTGTGACCAACATCAGCGCATTTGGCGCGTTCGTCGATTTAGGCGTACACAAGGACGGCTTGATTCATATCTCGGAGATGGCGGACAAACGGGTTTCTAATCCGCAAGAGGTGGTCAAACTGCATCAGCATGTGAAAGTGCGCGTAGTAGATGTGGATCGCGCGCGAGGCAGAATACAATTGAGTTTGAGGAAAATTTAAGATTATGGCAGACGATAAAAAGATTATTTTTTCGATGGTGGGACTGAGTAAGAATTTCGGTCCTCAGAAACGCGTGTTAAACAATATCTACCTTAGCTTCTTCTATGGCGCTAAGATCGGTATTATCGGTCTCAACGGAGCCGGTAAATCGACTTTGCTGAAGATCATAGCCGGTGTAGAAAAAGAATACCAAGGCGAAGTCGTTTGGTCGCCAGGTTACAGCGTCGGCTACTTGGAGCAAGATCCGAAACTGGATCCGAGCAAGACGGTGCGCGAAGTAGTACAAGAAGGTGTGCAGCCTATTATGGACATGTTGCGCGAGTACGACGAGATCAATATGGCATTCGGCGAACCGGATGCTGATTTCGACAAACTGTTAGCCCGTCAGGCGGAGTTGCAGGACAAGTTGGACGCAGCGGACGCATGGAATATAGACCAGAAGTTGGATCGTGCGATGGACGCTCTGCGCTGTCCGCCGGATGACGCGAGTGTCACTACCCTCTCAGGAGGTGAACGCCGCCGTGTGGCTTTATGCCGTCTCTTGCTGCAGCAACCCGATGTGCTCTTGCTGGACGAGCCGACAAACCATTTGGACGCGGAATCGATCGATTGGCTGGAGCAGCACTTGCAGCAATATGCCGGAACGGTGATCTGTATTACCCACGACCGCTATTTCTTGGACCATGTAGCCGGATGGATTCTGGAGCTTGACCGAGGAGAAGGTATTCCTTGGAAGGGCAATTATTCGTCTTGGCTGGAGCAGAAGACCAACCGGATGGCGCAAGAGGAGAAACAGGCTTCCAAACGCCGCAAGACCTTGGAGCGCGAGTTGGAATGGATCCACATGGCGCCAAAAGCGCGTCATGCAAAGCAGAAAGCGCGTCTGGAGGCATACGACAAGATGCTGAATGAGGAGCAGAAAGAGCGCGAGGAGAAACTGGAGATCTTTATTCCGAACGGTCCGCGTTTGGGAAACAAAGTGATCAACGCGGAAGGAGTTGCCAAATCGTTTGGCGACCGCTTGCTGTTCGAAGATCTGAACTTTATGTTGCCGCCGAACGGTATTGTGGGTGTGATCGGACCGAACGGAGCAGGAAAAACGACCCTCTTCCGTATGATCATCGGTACCGAGAAAGCGGACAAAGGTACGTTCTCGGTCGGCGAGACGGTCAAAATAGGCTATGTGGACCAACAACACGCAGACATCGATCCCAATAAGTCCGTTTTCGAGACCATCAGCGGCGGAACAGAGTTTATCCGCGTGGCAGGCAGAGAGATCAATGCGCGTGCTTATCTGAGTCGTTTTAACTTCACCGGCGCAGACCAAGAGAAGAAATGCGGTGTGCTCTCCGGTGGTGAGCGAAACAGGCTTCATCTGGCTCTGACGCTCAAATCCGAAGCGAACGTGCTGTTGCTGGACGAGCCGACGAACGATATTGATGTCAACGCCCTGCGGGCATTGGAAGAAGGATTAGAGAACTTCGCCGGCTGTGCTGTTGTGATCAGCCACGACCGCTGGTTCCTGGATCGTATCTGCACGCATATTCTGGCGTACGAAGGCGACGGTAAAGTGTTCTGGTTCGAAGGCAGTTACTCGGAATACGAGGAGAACAAGAAAATGCGTCTGGGAGAAGAAGCGTGCCAGCCGAAGCGCGCCCGCTACCGCGGACTAATTGAGAATTGAGAGTTGAGAGTTGAGAATTGAGAATTGTTACGGCGGGTAAGTACATATATCCGGCAGCGGGAATTGTTGGAAAAAGACAAACCGGTGTTGGTGGCTCTGAGCGGAGGCGCAGACAGTGTGTCTCTGCTGGACGTACTGGTTCGTGCAGGCTATTCGTGCATTGCCGCGCATTGCAATTTTCATCTTCGGGGCGCAGAGAGCGACCGCGACGAGAATTTTGTGCGCGAATTATGCCTGCAAATGAATGTGCCGTTAGAGGTCGTGCAATTTGACACACTTACGTACGCGCGTACGCATAATATAAGTATGGAGATGGCAGCGCGGGAGTTGCGCTATGCTTGGTTCGAAGAAACAGCTCGTGCACATGGATGTCAAGCGGTGGCTGTGGCACATCACCAGAACGATCAGGCAGAGACCATTCTGCTGAATCTCAAGCGCGGAACAGGTCTGCGCGGATTAGCGGGAATGCGTCCCAAAAGCACGAATCCCATGGTTCCTGACGGAGTGCCGATTGTGCGTCCGCTGCTGTGTACCACGCGCGATTATATAGAGCACTACCTGCGTGACAAACGCGGTTTGGAATGGGTGACAGACAGCACGAATAGCGACACCTCTATCACTCGCAATGCAATCCGTGAGCAGTTGAAAAACTACAGCAAAACAGAGATTGAGCACATGGCTCAAACGGCAGAATACATGCAGGGCTATGCAGATATATTAGACGGCAAAGAGACGCGCGAAGCAGGGATTGCTAAGCTTTACGAGGAACTTCGCATGTATGGATTTGCCGAAATAGATAAAATTTACGATGCGTTGCAACGAGGAGAAGGAGGCAAGGTTTTTACCTCAAAGACCCACCAAGCAACGATAAAAAAAGGAAAATTATGCATCACTACGGTATCATAGGATTTCCGCTGATTCATTCCTTCTCGGCGAGATATTTCAACGAGAAGTTTGAACGGGAGAAGATAGAGGCGGAATATAGTTTGTATCCGATAAAGGATCTGACGCGCAAACGGCTGGATGAACTCATGCAGTCTCTGGATGGCATGAATGTGACCATGCCATACAAGAAAGCCGTCATTCCTTATTTGGATCGGTTGGACGAGACGGCAGAAGCGATCGGAGCGGTGAATGTTATTCACGACCGCGTGGGTTATAACACCGACTGCTTGGGATTTATCGATTCCATCCGTCCGTTGCTTCGTCCGGACGACAAGCAGGCTTTGGTATTAGGCACAGGAGGAGCGTCCAAAGCGGTGTGTTACGGGCTGCGCAAATTGGGTGTCTCCCCCACTCTCGTGAGCCGTACGCCCAGAGAAGGCATGCTGGGTTACGACGAACTGACAGAGGATGTGATGGCGCAATATACCGTCATCGTCAATTGTACACCGCTTGGAATGGCACCGGAGACAGACACGTTCCCCGATATTCCGTATCAATGGATTTCGGCACGCCATTTGCTGTTTGATTGCGTGTATAACCCCGAAGAGACACTTTTCCTGCAGAAAGGCAAAGCGCAAGGTGCCACCACTCGCAATGGAATGGAGATGTTGGTCGGGCAAGCCAAAGCGGCGTGGAAGATTTGGAATAATGAATAAAGAATAATGAATATTCGTAATATGAGAAAATTATTTTTTGTGCTCGTCGGAGCAATGATCAGTTGCGCAATAAGCGCACAAGTGTTGACGGAAGGTGAATCGGCTCTCGTGTATTATAGCCCCGAGACCGCTATTTCGCTGGATTTCACCTATACGGTGGAGACGCAAGAGCGCGGAATCTATGCGGAGTTTGCAGAGGATTTACTGGGCGCGACCGAAGCGATCGAATCGAACGAGACAAACTGCGTGCTCAAAGAGGTAAAAATCAGTGCATCTACCGCCACGGACTACTCCCGTCCGCATAAAGTGGATATAGAGAGCGGATTTCCGATGCTGCTTAGCATCAATGAGAAAGGTCTGCTGACGGGTTATAATGTGGCAGCGGAAGGTAAAAAAGGAGCCCAACAGCAGCGCAAGGTCAGCGCGAGGTCTGCTGTAAAGTCTAGGATTAACAGCATAAAGATAGCACCTTACCCTGAAGAAGTACTGAAAACCGGTTCATTGAGAGAGCAAGCGCAGGAAGTAGCCAAACAGATATTCCGTATTCGCGAAACAAGAATGTATCTGCTGAACGGAGAAGTGGAGCATGCTCCGGCAGATGGCAAATCAATGGAATTGGTTCTCAATGAGTTAGACAAACAGGAGCGTGCATTGACCGAATTATTTGTCGGAAAAAAGCATTGCAAGAAAGCGCATAAAATGGTTCGCTTGGAGCCGACGGACGAAGGACATCTGCTGTTCTTCTCCGACGAAAACGGATTTACCGAAGGCGATAATATTGATGCCGACACGATTGAGATTCGTATGACATGTCGGGCACAAAATGCCGCTCCGGCAGATCCGAAAGCAAAGAAAAAAGGTGGCAAACTATCGCAAATCGTATATAATATCCCGGGTCAATGCGAAGTGAATGTGCTGTACAAAGGTCGCCAACTTGCCAACCGCGAAGTGCCGGTGGCGCAATTAGGTATCGATGTACCGCTGCCTAAGAGTTTATTCACCGGCAAAGAGTTGCCGAAAATCGTATTTAGCGAAAAGACAGGAAACATAGTTTCTATTTCAAAATGAGAAAGTTAACCATCATAGTAGCCCTATTGGCTTCCGTTTGTCTCTCGGCGCAAGAATTGAATTGCACCGTGACGATCAATTCCGAGCAGATTGAGGGCAGTAACAAACAGATCTTCAATACATTGAAGACCTCTATCGAGGAATACATGAGCCAGAACCGCTGGACGAACATGAGTTATGCCGAGCACGAGAAGATCGAATGCAGCATGCTGATTGTGGTCCAAAAGATGGAGGACAATTTGTTCACTTGCGAAATGACGCTGCAGAGCCGCCGACCTGTATATGGCACGACGTACACCACTCCGCTGCTGAATTTCAAGGATAATTCCTTTACGTTCACGTATCAGGAGTACGACCGCATCGAATGGCAGCAAAACCAGTTTACAACCAACCTGACAGCGATGCTGGCGTATTACTGCTATCTGATCATCGGGCATGACCAAGACAGTTTCCAGCGGCTCGGCGGTACGCCTTACTTCCAGCAATGCGAGGAGATCGTCAATATGTGCCAGAGCGCCAGCATGGACAATTCGGAGCAGAGAGGATGGCTGGCTTTCGAGAGCAACAGAAACCGCTATGCGTTGATAAACAACCTGTTAGACGAAGCATTCAAGAAATATCGCAATTATTACTATGAATACCACCGTCTGGGTTTGGACGAGATGAGCGGCAATGTGACGAACGGTCGCGCGCGGATTGCAGAAGGTATGCCGGTGCTCAAAGAGGCATTCCGGGCTCGTCCGGCGACGTACGTGATCAACACTTTTCTGGACGCCAAAGCCGATGAGCTGGTGGATATTTTCAGCAAAGGAACAGACAAAGAGAAAAAAGCCGTTTACGAGCTGCTGATGGATATAGATCCGACGCGGCAAAATACGTACGAGCGAATCAACAATTAATTATGCTAAAGCATTTACACATACAGAATTACGCGCTGATCAGCCATCTGGACATTGATTTCGGAGCCGGATTTTCCGTACTAACCGGTGAGACGGGCGCAGGAAAGAGTATCATTTTAGGTGCTCTGGCGTTGGTATTAGGTGCCCGCGCGGACAGCAAAGCGATCACCGACGGAGAAGACAAATGCATCATTGAGGCGGAGTTTGACGAGTGTATCATCCGCCGCGAACTCTATGCCAACGGCAAAAGCCGTTCGTTCGTGGACGACGGATTAGTGACGTTGCAGGAGCTGAAAGGGCTGGCAAACAAACTGATTGATATTCATTCCCAGCACGCAAACCTGCTGATAGAAAACGCTGATTTTCAATTGAGTATCATTGACGCCATCGCGCAGAATGATACACAGATGGCGCAGTATTCTACGGATTTTGAAGCCTATACGGCGGCAGTAGAAGCGCTCAATAAGTTGCAATCCTTGGCAAAGAAAAGCCAACAAGACGCGGAGTATATCCAATATCGGTATAAGATTCTGGACGAAGCAAATTTGCAATCCGGAGAGTTGGAGGAATTGGAGCAAGAGCAGTATCGTTTGAGCCACGCGGAGGATATTCGTACGGCATTGATGACGGCAGTTGAAGCGCTGAACGGCGAACAAGGAAGTGCGCTGGAGGCATTGCATGCCTGCCGTTTGGACGATGCCGCACCGGAGTTACAAGAGCGGATCGACAGCGCACGGATTGAGTTGCAGGACATAGCCGAAGAGGCGGAGCATTTAGCGAACAATATTGAGATGGATCCGCAACGGCTGGAATGGGTGGAAGAGCGAATAGGAATGCTGAATGACCTGCTGCGCAAATTCAGCGCGGAGACGATAGACGAACTGATCGCTACCCGCGATGAGTTGGCAGAGCAAGTGAACCGGATGGATAGTTTCGAATACGACATCGAGCAGGCGCAGAAAGAGGTGTCGGCAAAGAAAACGACCCTCACCCACTCTGCCCAAGCGTTGACCAAGAGCCGCCAAGCCGTCATTCCGCAGATATGCGAACGGTTGGTGGACGGGCTCAAACGGCTGGGTGTGGCGCACGCCAAAGTGGAGATTCCTATTACCGCCACGCCGGATTTCACGCCCAACGGCAGCGACGAAGTGCAACTGATGTTCGCTGCGAACCTCAACCAGAGTCTGCGGGCTGTGAGCGAAGTGGCTTCCGGCGGTGAGATCAGCCGTCTGATGCTGTGCGTCAAAGCCCTGATCGCCAGCACAAAAGGTCTGCCGACCATCATTTTCGACGAGATTGACACCGGCGTAAGCGGAGACATAGCTACCCAAATGGCATCTATCATGCGCGAAATGGCGGCGCACCGTCAGATCATTGCGATCACCCATCTGCCGCAGATTGCAGCGCTCGGACAGACACATTACAAAGTGTTCAAAGCCGACACAGCGCAACGCACTGAGACCCATATCTCGCAGCTGAACGACGAAGAACGAATCACAGAAATCGCTACCATGCTGAGCGGTAAAAATCCCTCGCCGGAAGCGATTGCAAATGCCAAACAGTTATTATGTTGCCATTAGCAGAACGAATGCGTCCAAAGACGCTGGATGAATATATCGGCCAGAAACACCTGGTGGGCGAAGGAGCGATCCTGCGCCAAATGATAGAGAGCGGCAATATAGCCAGCTTCATTTTATGGGGTCCTCCGGGCGTCGGTAAAACGACGCTGGCGCGTATCATTGCGCACCAACTGCAGCGACCGTTCTATACGCTGAGCGCCGTGACCAGTGGCGTCAAAGAAGTGCGCGACGTGATCGACAAGGCCAAACGCAATGCGTCCATCAACAGCGGACTTTTTGCGCCGGCAGACAGCCGTAGTCCGATCCTTTTTATCGACGAGATCCATCGGTTCAGCAAGAGCCAGCAGGACAGTTTGTTGGGCGCAGTGGAAGAAGGCACGATCACGTTAGTCGGAGCGACGACAGAGAATCCGAGCTTCGAAGTGATCACACCGCTTTTGAGCCGCTGCCAAGTCTATGTGCTCAAATCGCTGGACAAAGAAGACTTGCTGGAACTGCTGCAGCGCGCCTTGACCCAGGACGAATACATCCGCTCACTGGGCTTGGAAATAAAGGACACCGAAGCAATCCTGCGCTACAGCGGAGGCGATGCACGCAAGTTGCTTAACATCATTGAGTTGGTTGGCAACAGCGGCGTCAAAATCATTACGAATGAGACGGTTACCAAGCAGTTGCAGCAAAATCCCGTTGCCTATGACAAGGACGGAGAGATGCACTATGACATCATTTCGGCGTTCATCAAATCCATCCGCGGCAGCGATCCGCAAGCGGCAATTTATTGGCTGGCACGAATGATCGAAGGCGGAGAAGATCCGAAGTTCATTGCGCGGCGATTAGTCATCTCCGCGAGCGAAGATATCGGGTTGGCGAACCCGAATGCCATGTTGCTGGCGAACACCTGTTTCGAGGTGGTGAATAAGATCGGCTGGCCTGAAGGACGTATTCCGCTGGCGGAAACGACGATTTATCTGGCTACTTGCCGCAAGGATAACTCGGCTTATCTGGCGATCGACGAAGCGCTGGCAAAAGTGCGCGAAACGGGTAATTTGCCCGTTCCGTTGCATCTTCGCAATGCGCCGACAAGTCTGATGAAAGAACTGGGATACGCGGACGGATACAAGTATCCGCATGATTTTCCGGGGCATTGGGTAGAACAGCAATACCTGCCGGACGATCTGGTCGGAACGGTATTTTGGAAGAAAGAATAGTGGCAGGGCTGTACGTACATATACCGTTTTGCAAATCGCGCTGCCTGTATTGCGATTTCTTCTCCACCACCCTTTTGGAGCGGCGGGAAGAGTACATCGAGGCGCTATTAACAGAGATACGCTCCCGGCGCGACGAAGCGGGAGAAATCCGCACGATCTATATCGGCGGCGGAACTCCGAGCACATTGAAACCGGAACAGATCCGGCGAATAATAGACGCCATCGGAGCTACAGAAACTGAGGAGATCACGATGGAACTCAATCCGGGCGATGCGACCTTGGAATATATGCAAGCCGTCAAAAATGCAGGCATCAACCGGCTCTCCATCGGCATCCAGTCGTTCCAAGACACGCTGCTGCGCTTAATCGGTCGCCGGCACAATGCCGCGCAAGCGATTGAAGCCGTCCGCATGGCGCAAGAAGCGGGATTTGAGAACCTCTCCATTGATCTGATGTACGCGCTGCCGACGCAAACGATGGATCAATGGAAAGCTGATATAGAGACGGCATTGGGGCTCAACGTGCAGCATATATCGTCTTACGGGCTGATGTACGAAGAAGGAACTGCTATCTCAAAGCAGCGCGACGTCGGCGCGATCTCTGCCGTGGACGAAGATACAGAAAACGCCATGTACGATTACCTCTGCGGACGGCTCAAAGAAGCGGGTTTTGTGCACTATGAGGTCAGCAATTTTGCGCTGCCGGGGCTGGAAGCCAAGCATAACAGCAGCTACTGGAACGGCACGCCGTACGTGGGCGTAGGCGCGGGCGCGCATAGTTATATAGGGAATATACGAAGTTGGAATCCGGACGATCTGGAGACCTATATCCGCGGCATCAAAAACGGCGATTTAGTGCGGGAAAGCGAGACCTTAACGGAGACCGACCTGTATAATGAACGGATCATGTTGGGACTGCGCACTAACAGAGGTATAACGATACCTTCAGACACGACCTCTCGTCGAGACGTCGTCGACCTTGCGGACTACCTCAAAAACGGACTTTTGCGCCAAACGGAAGACGGACGCATTGTAGCGACCCAAAAGGGGCTGCATATATTGAATAGAATAATTGAAGATTTAATGATATGAAGAAAAGTTGGTATAAACCATTTTTATTGTGGTTTTGGGGACTCTTTTTAGGAGGAATAGCGGTTGCTTTCCTTGTGATTTGGCTGATTACGAAAGGTGCGTTGGGTTATTTGCCACCGCTGGAGGAGCTGCAAAACCCGAAGAACACCTTTGCGAGTGAGATTATTTCCTCGGATATGCAGTCGCTGGGACGTTATTACCGGTACGAAAACCGTATCGGCGTGCAATACACGGATCTTTCGCAGGACTTGATCAATGCGTTGATTGCGACCGAAGATGCGCGTTTCTACCAGCATACCGGAGTGGATTTCAAATCCATGTTTCGTGCGATCCTCAAACTGGGACGCGCCGGAGGCGGTTCTACCCTCACCCAGCAGCTGGCGAAACAACTCTGGTCGCCGCGGGCGAACAATATCTTCGAACGTGCCATGCAGAAACCCATCGAATGGGTCATTGCGACCAAACTGGAGCGGCTCTATTCGAAGGATGAGATTCTGCTGATGTACCTCAACCAGTTTGATTTTCTCTATAACGCCGTGGGAATCCAGTCCGCTTCGCAGGTCTACTTCTCCACCACGCCGAAAGACCTGAAAATCGAGGAAGCGGCGATGCTGGTCGGTATGTGTAAGAACCCGTCGCTCTATAATCCTGTGCGTCATCCCGTGCGTGCCACCAACCGCCGCAACACCGTGCTCGGGCAGATGGAGAAATACGGCTATATAGACGAAACTACGCGCGATTCGCTCGCTGCTCTGCCGCTGGAGTTGCACTACCGTTCGGTGGATCACAAGCAAGGTATCGCACCGTATTTCCGCGAGTACCTGCGTGGCGTGTTGACTGCCAAGGAACCCAAAGAGAGCGACTACTCGGAATGGAACAAACAGCAATACCAACTCGATAAATACCAGTGGGATAACAACCCGCTCTATGGTTTTTGCGAGAAAAACAAGAAGCCGGACGGCAGCAAATATGACATTTATCAGGACGGTCTGAAGATCTATACGACCATCGATTCGCGCATGCAGCGCTATGCCGAAGAAGCGGTCAGCGAACACATGCAAGCGCAGCAGAAATCGTTCTTCAAGGAGCTGAAAAAGAAAAAGAACGCTCCTTTCTCCCGTTCGCTGACTCAGGAGGAAGTGGACGGAATCATGAATCGCACAATGCGTCAGTCCGAGCGTTACCGGGTGATGAAACGCGCCGGAGCAAGCAGAGATTCCATTATGGCGGCTTTCCATACCCCGCGCGAGATGCAGCTCTTCTCGTACGACCGCGGCGTGATTGACACTGTCCTTTCGCCCTATGATTCGATCAAATGGGAGAAGAGTTTCCTGCGTTGCGGATTCATGTCCATGGACCCGCATACAGGGCACGTGAAAGCCTACGTAGGCGGACCGAACTTTGCTCATTTCCAATACGATATGGCCACCAAAGGTCGTCGGCAAGTGGGTTCGACCGTCAAGCCGTATCTCTATACGCTGGCGATGGACGAAGGTATGTGGCCGTGCGAGAAGACCGTGAACGAACCGATCACGCTCATTGACGGCAACGGCAATGAATGGACGCCGCGCGACACACACGATAAATACCTCGGCGACACCGTGACGCTCACATGGGGTCTGATGAACTCCTCCAACTGGATCTCCGCTTATTTGATGTCGCTTTTCACGCCGGAGCAGTTGGTTAAGATGATGCGCTCCTTCGGTATTCAAGGTCAGTTGGATCCGGTCGTTTCGCTCTGCCTGGGTCCGTGCGAAGTGAGTGTGGAGGAGATGGTGGACGCTTATACCACCTTTGCCAACAAAGGTATTCGTACCGAACCGCTCTACGTCACCCGTATCGAGGACGCCAACGGCAATATCATCGGTATGTTCACCCCGCGCACGCATGAAATCATCAGCGAGACCACGGCATACAAAATGATCTATATGCTCCGCGCCGTGCTGGATCACGGTACAGGTGTGCGCGTGCGCTTCAAATACGGTATCACCGCTCCGATGGGCGGCAAAACAGGTACGACCAATAATAACTCCGACGGCTGGTTCATGTGCTTCACTCCGTCGCTCGTCAGCGGTACGTGGGTCGGCGGAGAAGATCGTGGCATACATTTTGATAACATGGCAGAAGGACAAGGTGCGTCGATGGCGTTGCCCATCTGCGCGCTGTATATGCAGAAAGTGCTGGCGGATCCGGAACTGGGTTATAGCCCCAATGAGCAATTCGATATACCGGCATGGTTTAATCCGAACGAAGGATGCGAGTAAGAGATATTAGAAGATACATATTATCCTTGGTACTTGGTACTTTGTCCCTTGGTACGTACGCCCAACTGAACACCGACCGTATTACCGCGATCGGACGGAATGCGCTGTATTTCGAGGACTACGTGCTCTCCATCCAGTATTTCAACCAGGTCATCCACCTCAAGCCATACCTCGCGGAACCCTATTTCTACCGCGCGATCGCGAAGATCCAACTGGAGGACTATAACGGCGCTCTGCGGGATTGCAATGCGGCGATTGAGCGCAATCCGTTCTCGCCGGGCTGCTATTATGCCCGCGGATATATCTACCGCCAGTTGAACGAACTGGAGAAAGCCGAAGCGGACTACACCGAGGCGCTCCATTTCTCGCCGGAGAACCGCACCTATATGTTACTGCGCGCAGACACACGCGCGATGATGAAGCACTACGACGCCGCGCTGGAGGATATCGAGCAGATGCTCAAACGCGAACCGCAATCCGCTTCCGTCTGGAGCGAGAAAGGACAGATCTGTATCAATAAAAAAGATACCCTGACCGCGCTGGAAGCGTTTGAGAAAGCCGCTCAGTACGACAAGAACAACCCTGCCGTCTGGTCTGCGCTGGGTGTCACCAACCTCATGCTGGAGCGCGAGGACGACGCTTATGTGCAACTGACCCAAGCCATCAATCTGGGTTCCAAATGGGCGGGAGACTATATCAACCGAGGCGTGATCCATTACCACCGCCATAACTACCGCGGCGCATTGAGCGACTATGACCAAGCGGTGAAGATGGCGCCGCGCGATGCCGATTGTTACTACAACCGTGGTGTGATGCGCCAGGAAGTGGGCGATTACAACCGCGCCTTGGAGGATCTGAATACCGCGATCTCTTTAGCTCCGGATCGCACCGAGATGCGCTACCAGCGCGCCTTGGTGGAGATGCAGTTAAAACAATGGCGGGCGGTCGTCAAAGATATGCAGGCGATGATAGACCGATATCCCTATTTCCTGCCGGCTTACTATCTGGCGTCGCAAGCCAAAACCAAGTTGGGCGACACCAAAGGCGCGTTCCAATACCGCCAGAAAGCGCAGGACTTGGAGTCCCACAAAGAGCAGATACAGGCGCAGCAAGCCTCGCAGCCCAATACCGACATGCAGATCGCACAAGCGCAGCCGCAGAAGAAAGACCACCGCAAGGAGTTCTCTTCCTCTACCGCGCAAAACCAGACCGAACTGCCCGAAGAGGAACAGAAATATGACTCGCAGACCCGAGGAACGGTGCAAAAACGTCACCAGGACGTGGTCAACGAGTCTAATATCGTCCTCTCCTATTACAGCCAGGACATCAGCCTCCGACGCACCAATTACTACCATCCGCTGGTGGAGCAACTCAACAACAGCGGCGCACTGCCGGCGGCGTTGCGCTTCACGTCCGAAGAGATGGCGTTGACCGCCGAAATGGTGGATTTCCATTTCACGGAGATTGCGCGCCTCTCGCGTTATATAGACGAAGCACCGACCGCTGCGCTCTATTTCGCACGGGCGATTGAGTTTGCGATCGTCCAGGACTATACCTCCGCGATTGATGATTGCACCCGCGCGGCGCTGATGGCGGACAAGAGTCTGGAACCCGTGCTCTATTTCTGCCGCGCTAACTGGCGCTATCGTTTGCTCGAATACCAGCGCACGACCGGAGAACAGGAAGCTACCGCCAACATGGATTTCGAGATCATGCTGCGCGACTACGACCAAGTACTGCGCATGCAGCCCGATTTCGTCTTTGCGCTCTATAACAAAGCCAATATCCTCTGCGCGCAGAAGGAATACAAAGACGCCATCGACTATTACACCCGCGCCATTCAGCAGGACGGTGATTTCGCCGAAGCGTACTTCAACCGCGGGCTCACTTATATCTACACCGGCGAGAACGAAAAAGGGCTGACAGACCTCTCCAAAGCCGGAGAATTGGGTATTTATCAGGCGTATAATATGATCACAAGATTTAAGTAAAGTATGCAATAGCTATGCAGCACCTATGTAAAATAGATACGAAATGGAACATTTTTATCCTCGTGTTCTTGCTCTTTCATACTGCCTTGTGTTCCGCGCAAGTGTTGTATGAAATCAGCAAGGGCGGCGCGCGCCAGAAATCATATGTCCTTGCTACCAATAAATACGTCGAAATGCAGTTTATCGACACCATTCCGAATGTCTTCAAATGCTTCGGAAACTGCCGCAAAGTGGTCACGGAATTTGCCATGCAGGACTATGAAGCGATCGCTGCGCTACGACAAGCGGCTATCCTGCCCGATTCAATCAAACTGTCCAATTTCTACAGCGAAAGCGAGTATGAGTTCATCGACAACAGCCTTCGTATCAATTTGGGCATGGGGTTGGATAAATTATGCCGCATGAAACCCTCCTATTTGACGGAGATGTTTCGCACCGAATTGATGAAGCAATGGCTCAATTATGACGAGCAAAAATCGATGGTCGGATTCTTTGAAGCCGTAGCGGCGGAAAGGAACATGCCGGTGGTCGGACTGGATAATATCGGAGAGACGATGTATATGCTCTTCGACCGAGAACCCTTCCATTGGCAATGCAAAGAGTTGCTGAAGGTCATTGAGTACCCCGAGAACGAAGTCAAACAGGAACGCACACTCCGAGATATGTACCGCTTCGGACGCCTGACGGACATGGCGTTTCAAGTGGAGGGACCCGATAACACAACCTCCATCTCCTTCTCGGACTACAAGGTCTATTGCGCCCGCAACGAGCAATGGGTGAAGCGGCTCAAACCCATCTTGACGGAAGGCAAAGCCTTTATCGTCCTGGACGCAGTCTATTTAGGCGGAGAGAAAGGGCTGCTCCAACTCCTCCGTGCCGCCGGATACCGCGTCAGACCCGTTAACAGGGGGATTCAACTGAATAAACAAATAACAAATCACAAATAACAAATCAACAATGAAAAAGGTATTTTCTGTATTGGTAGCGCTGGTTGTAGCGCTGAGTATGAGTGTCAATGCTGCCGAGCGCGGCAAGTTTATCCATCTGGACGCTTCCGTCAACAAGAATCTGAAGCCGCAGATCGCTTTCTGCCAGGACCACAAGGACGGAAAGGATGTTACGACTCTTATCGTCAAAACCGTTAACACCAATGATTTCAACGAGTTCACCGATGAATCGCGTGTCCTGATCCGCTTTGCGGATGGTAAGACTGCGCGTCTCAACCGCGTTGCCGGATCGGAGGTAAAGAAAGAGAAACGCTCCGAGAAAGATGCGCGTGCAACGATCACCAAGTACTGGACTGAGACCGTCTATGAGGTCACGCCCGAGATCATTTCCGAACTCGAAGCAGGCGTGGCGATCATCAAAGTGCGTATTGTCTTCAAAGCCAATGATGCCAAGGATTATGACATCGCAGAGGGTTACCAGCCTAAGATGGCGGCGGATCTATTAAAGTCGTACCAAGAGGCTGCGCTGAAAAACAAAAAGAGCAACACCGATCTGAGCGATGACGATTTCTAAGAAGATTCGATTGTTAGGATTAGTCATCCTTTCAATTTTCAATTTTCAATTTTCAATTAGCGCGGAAACGCTTGGAATGCGGGAGTTGGGCGATTCGCTCATGGCGTACACCGGTTTCTCGCCTGTCTGGGCGCCGAAAGTGCGCGTGCAGAACATGCGTATCAATGGGAAACACGTTTCCATCAAAACCAATGCCACGCTCCGCGATTTCCGATGGACACCCGGTAATATAGCGGAGATCAAGCGCAAAGTGAGTCTCTGGACATTGGGAGAACCGGATGGCAAAGTCACGATCTATTCCGCCGGAACGGACATCGAGACGCTTGTCACCGCTTGCGCCAAAACCCAAGCACCTACTGCCAAATGCAAGATTTCGTCCGACCGCTATTGCGACTTGACGGACAAGACCGTCGTGCTCTACCCCAGCCATGGTATGTTCTACCACCGCGAGCGCGGCGAATGGATCTGGCAGCGCGCTACCCTCTGGACCACTGTCGAAGACCTCTATAGCGTGGAGTACGTGCGCGTCATCAAACGCATGCTGGAGAACGCAGGAGCGACCGTCTTGATGCCGCGTGCCGACTTGGACCAACATGATATAGGTGTCTCCGGCATGCCCCAATGGGCGGAAGGAGCACGCTATTGGCTGGAGAGCCAAGGGGTGGACTCGGCGCTTTGGAATCTGTATGATGGAAACGAGTACAAGGACGACATGAAATGCCGTGCTATGTGGGTCAATGCGCAGGACGCACCGATCGACCTCTGCGTGGCGTTGCATACCGATGGATACGACAGCGAAGACGACTCCACGATCATCGGTACGCTCGTCATCTATACCGCCCATGACGACGAAGGACAGACAGTCTTGAGAAACGGAAAAGACCGGGAGACCACCAACCGCAATCTCGGAGACTGGATACAGACCCAGATCACGGAGGACTTGCGACATATAGCACCCGAATGGACCAGAAGACAACTGCGCGAAGCCAATTATTGCGAATCGCGCGTCCCCGTCGTGCCCAGTATCATCTTGGAGCTATTGAGCCATAAGAACATGGCGGATATGAAGTACGGATTGGATCCTGCCTTCCGTTTTGCCGCTTCGCGAGCGGTCTATAAAGGCATCCTGCGCTATCTCAACGGACGTGATGCCACTGTCCAGCCGCTGCCCGTGCGCCAACTGGCGATTGACCAAACAGGTCTCTTGCAATGGCAGGCTCCGGTGGACACGCTCGAACCATCTGCCGAACCGCTCTATTACATGGTCTATGTTCAGGAGAACGACGGAGAATGGGATGTCCAGCAGGTGGATCAAGGTACCCGGCTCCAACTCTCCCTCACTCCGGGAGTGCGGTATAATTATTATGTCGTGGCGGGCAATGACGGCGGACTCAGTTTCCCCAGCCCCGTCATCAGCGCCTATATCAATGACCAAATGGTAAATGACAAATCTCAAATGTCAAATGTCAAATGTCAAATGTCAAATGTCAATTGTCCAATGATAAATATCATTGATGCTTTCGACGATGTCTATGGACCGGAATGGTTTGCGGACTCCACTTATGCGGGTATTGTGCCGGGCACGTATGCCTGCGAGGATCATTTCTCTTGCGCTTATCTGGGGCAGCAATGGGATTATGACCGCACCCATAAATGGATCAATGACGATAACTGCGGTTGGGGAGCGTGCGACAGAGACCATGCCGGACAGTTCACCATCGGCAATACACGCGATTGGGCGGCACGGCACGGACGAGTGCTTCAGAAAATGAAGATCTCTTACATCTCCTCCACCGCCGGAATGGTAAATGACCAAATGTCAAATGTCAAATATCAAATGTCAAATGTCCTCGACCTCATCTGCGGCAGACAGCGCAATCCCCTCCCCGATTTCCTGCGAAACCATATCGCCGATTGTATCAGCCGGGGAGGCAAAGTGCTTTTGAGTACCGACCATTTCTCCGTCATTGACGACAAATGGGCGAAGCAGAACTTGCATACGTCCTTTTATGCCTCCCATGCCACCCGCAGCGGCAGAATCTCATTCGAAGTGCCCGAACCAACCGGCGCAGCCGGAGCAATTATCAATCGGCGCAGCCGAAGCAATTATAAGCTTCTTCTCGAACCCAACGAGGAGCAGCTCTTCACCTGCCATCCGGAGGGCTTGAAGCCGGAGAATGGAGCTTTCCGGGTAGCGGAGTACCAGGATATGCGCTGTACGGCAGCGGTGGGCTATACCAACCCCCAATCCGGTGCCCGGACTTTGGTCTTTGGTTTCCCTTTGGAAGCGGTCATCAGTTTCGAAACCCTCTACCGCCATTCCATCTCCTGGCTCTTGGAAAAATAAAACGATTATGACAGAATCCAACCGTATAGAGTTTAAGCGCGAACTGACTCGCGAACTCGACATTGAGAAAGAAGTTGTTGCTTTCCTCAACTACCGTGAGGGAGGTATTATCTACATCGGCGTAGATGATTCCGGCAAGCCTGTCGGCGTGAAGGATATTGACAGCGACATGCTCACTATCAAGAACCGTATTCGTGACGGTATCATGCCTTCACCAATGGGACTCTTTGATGTGACTGTAGAGCGCATCGAGGAGAAACCGGTCATTAAGGTTTTCATTTCCAGCGGTTCGGAGAAACCTTATTACAAAAAGCAGTATGGTCTTTCTCCCAAAGGATGTTTTGTCCGTATTGGAACGGCAGCGGAGCCCATGACGCAAGCGCAGATAGATGACCTCTATACCCACCGCGTGCATAACTCTTTAAAGAATGTAGTATCACCGCGCCAAGACCTCACTTTTGCTCAACTCCGCATCTATTATGCCGAAAAAGGAATGCAACTGAATGACAATTTCCTTCGTTCGCTGGATTTGCTCACGGATGATGGTAAACTCAATTATGTGGCATACCTGTTGGCGGACGAGAATGGGAACTCCATGAAATTGGCTAAATATGCCGGACAAGACCGCTACGAACTCATTTCCAATAACGAATACGGCTATTGCTGCTTGCTGACTGCCACTCAAAAGGTGTTGGACAAACTAGATGTAGAGAATAAGGTTTCGTCTGTGATTACTCCGACTCGACGTATTGACACTCCACAATGGGACAGGTTGGCTATTCGCGAAGCAGTTATCAACGCTATCGTGCATAATGATTACATCTATGGTGCGCCATCGAAGATTGAACTTTTCTCAGATCATTTGGAGATAACATCCATTGGGCGCATTCCACAAGGACTTTCTCGTGAGGACTTTTTCAGAGGAGTTAGTTTACCACGCAATCGTGAATTGATGCGCGTATTCCGTGATGTAGAATTGGTTGAATCTCTTGGATCGGGTATGCAACGTATCATGCGAAAATACACCCAAGATAATTTTGAGTTCGGCGACAACTATGTAAGAATGGTAGTGCCTTACAACTGGGTCGATGTGCAAGAAAAAGTGACGGGTAAAGCAACGGGTAAAGTGACGGGTAAAGTAACGGGTAAAGTGACGGGTAAAGTAACGGGTAAAGTAACGGAAAAGACATCCGATAAAATTCTTCGCCTAATTACTGCAAATCCATCTATCACGATTGCACGAATGATGGTTGCTTTGTCTATGTCTGATAGCGGAGTTAGAAAAGTCCTCCGTAATCTGCAAACCCAAGGAATTATTCGTAGGGTTGGCCCGGACAAAACCGGATACTGGGAGATAATTGAAAAATAACAGGCTGTCGGCAAGACAGCTAACAACGAGAGTTTAGTATGTCAAGACACAGTTGTCCGGGACCGATGTTTCCATCGACGACCGGTAATCCAAGTGGAGGTGGCAGAGCGAACAGCCCTTCCAAAAAGTAATCCAAATCTATTCATAGCGCCAGCCTTTGAGGTTGGCGCTAATTATTTGATTACCAACGAACTAATTTTCGATTGCTAAATCCGATTTTACAAAATGGATTTTTTAAGCAGATTGTTTGCCTGAATCAAAAAATTATTGTACCTTTGCACTCCGTTTCAATAATACGTTTATGAAAGAGTACGAATATGAAATTTGATCCAAATGCAACATCTGAATTTAAACTCTTAATAGATGATGAGATTCCACAATATGTCACTATCGAAGAGTTGCAAGAACTACTTAAACAGAAAGCCTATCAAACGACGCAAGATAAACTTATCCTCAGCCTGATGAATAAAGAGCGTCGTGTGGAGGCTCTTATGCCGCCGGGGTTTACCTTGTTCCCTTATTGGATTTCGTCTCACCTCTTGGTACAAACATGTATGCAAGATTTCGAAGCGTACGATTGGGCGAAAATAACGGACGTCTATAACATTCCGCGCATTGCGGAGATAGCCTTCATTGCATCTCATCCATACGTCTGGCAACCGATCGAGGAACGGCCATTAGACACGATTATTAGCGGCAAAATTGCAACCATGCAGTTTGATGCTTCACGATGCTCTTTCGATTGGCTGGACAAAATGGTCAATGAACGAGTCTTGTTTCTCGCGGATTATAGACCTTCTGCCCTACAAGACACATACCTCAACGGCGAAGGGAATGTGCTTAAAGGCATGCTCTTTTGGAACTTGATCGTCACGGACGGACGTAATTTTATTAAACGGAGCTTGGTGGAAGAAGTACCGGAGGGAGTGGACACATCCATCTGCTTCTTTGACACCGAATCCTTCCGAGAAAACCTACAATATATCGCCCAAGAGAGAAGCCCGAAAATTGCTGCCGAACTATTGCAAGCGCTCCGTAAAGATTGGCAGGGAATAGTGGCGTGGAAATGTTTCGGCATTGATACGCTCAATACCGAGCAGGTCGAGAAATTCCGTACTTGCTTGTTCGACGGAATGGAGTATTATCTCCAACAATGGATGACCGAAACGGAACAACAAACCACTCCACAACCTTCAACTGCTTGCCGATACATTGACAAAGATAAATTGGCGGAAACGGGCGTCCACTCCGAAGAAGAATTCACGCGTTTGTTGCAACAGGCTTGCGAACAAGATGCAAAAACCTTAGGAGCCTTCCTTAAGAAGTATTACAAACTCCAATACCTTGATTTTCATGGCGAAAACAAGAAAAAAATTTACGAGCATCTCAAACAATGTTTCCCCGGAACAATCAAGTATTCATACACCAATTTCACCCTCTATTTTGATTAGTTCATTTAATCCCATTTGATTTTTTGCGCCCTTTTTTCGGGGCGCATTTAATTTCCATTTAACGCCTATTTAATTAGCGATCCTACTTTTGGTGGGGTCGCTTTTTTGTACTACTTTTGCACCGGAATTCCGAGGAGATGGGCTTACGTCCAAAGGAGCACTCGATCTCCTCACACGCGTAAATAATAAAAAAAATAATTTATTAAATTTTATTTATTTTTTTATGTTTACTTTTAATGATTTATGGCTTTTGTTACAAGTTGGAGCTGAGTATGAAAGTCTCAAACGTAGTTGCGAAAAAATGTGGAACGCGTTCCCCGAAAAACGTAGAGAACTCATCTATCGTACTATCGCGGAGAAAAAGAGTTTGGGTGAGTTTGTCGATTTTAACCCCTATTATGCGATCCAGAAAAATGCCAACCCGCAACCCAAGTTCCTCAACGGATGGGAGCAGGATGAAGCGCTGGAGGAAGGGATTCCGCTGGTCATCGTTCGATACAACAGGCATTGCCTCTGTTGCACAAGAGAAACGATGGAGGCGCAAAACCTCGAATTTGTCAGAGACGTATTACCCTTCGTCGACTAAAAAAGAAATTTTGATTATTTTTGACTAAAAAAAACAAGATTATGGACTACCCGTTATATGACGTACCCTATTTGGTCCGCGACCCCAACGATTTCCACATGTCCGAGCAGCGCCACGCCCTCGAACTCCGCAACCAAGCCGTGGTGGATGATTATTTCATCGCGAGGGACAAAGGCTCCAATGCCCGTGATGCGCGAAAACAAGTCGCAGAGAAGCACGGAATCACTCCGAAGCGAGTACAAACTATCATTGTTTGGTTCTTTAATGAAGCCAAAAAACGAAAAAAGTACGATTTTTTGATAAAATTCAATGAAGCCAAAAAACGAAAAAAGTACGATTTTTTGATAAAATTCGCACCTTTGGAGGAACACTAAAATGAATATCGTATTATCTTTGCACCGTCTTTCGTGAGAGAGGCGGTGTTTTAGGTACCTTTCAAAAACCGTTCAATCCGCTGACGTCGCGCCGACGTCGCGCTGCTCTCGCATTTGTTTAACCCTCGCCCGCATGGTCTTTGTATCCGCCAAGTTTGGCGGATCCCTGCATCGACCAAGCTTGGGCGATCAAACCCAACTTTAACTATGGCACACTACAAACCGATTGACATGGTGGACCACTACCGAGGGAAGATATGTTCCCACTCGGACACCTACTTCCAGAAACGTGGTAAGACCCTTTGTACAGGGCGTATCTGCAACCCGCGTACCAAACCCTTCTCTGCCGAAGAGCTC
>CADAZU010000022.1 GCA_902792535.1 uncultured Bacteroidales bacterium | reverse complement strand
CGACACGGCAGCTATCATTGCGTCTTACCAAGACGAGCGGATCCATTATTTCCGTAACGAACAGAATTCCGGAGCCGCTCTCTCGCGAAACAAAGCACTACGCGAGGCGAAAGGAAAATACATTGCTTTTCTGGACGCTGACGATAGTTGGATGCCGGAGAAAATAGAGAAACAGGTTGCCTTCATGGAGCAAAACGGCTATGCCTTTACTTATACTACCTTCCATCGGACAGACAAACCACTCCATATCTCAGGACCAAGACATATTACGAAAATGGGTATGTACGCCTTCTGCTGGCCTGCTTGTCCGACTGTGATGTACAACCGGGAGAAAATAGGTCTCATCCAGATCACCGACCTGCGAAAAAACAACGACTACGCTATGTGGCTGCATGTGATCCGAAAGGCGGATTGCTATCTGTTGGACGAAGACTTGTTCGCATACAATAAACATAACGGCTCTGTGAGCGATGCTTCGATTGCTGTATTGCTATCTTGGCATTACCGCCTGTGGCGTCAAGAAATGCAATGCAATCCGATTGCGGCTGGTTTTTACACATGCCTTAATGCTATTTTCGGAGCATACAAAAAATTACGATATGTCCATACTGAAATACATATTTGATAGAACAGTTGCCTTCCTCGGCCTACTCTTTCTATGGCCTGTGTTGCTGATTGTGGCTTTTATGATCAAGTGCCAAATGCCCGGACCGGTGTTCTTTGTACAGCAACGAGTCGGCAAAGGCGGCAAACTCTTTGCATGCCATAAGTTCCGCTCGATGAGCGTCGGGCATAACGGCAGCAGCGTCAGCGTAGCCGGAGAGAGCCGCATTACGCCGCTGGGAGCCAAACTGCGCAGATACAAACTCGACGAACTGCCCGAACTATGGGATGTGCTGATCGGTAACATGTCTTTTGTAGGTCCCAGACCGGATGTACCGGGGTATGCAGATAAGTTACAGGGCGAGGATCGAATTATTCTGACTCTTCGACCGGGCATTACCGGCCCCGCTACACTCAAGTACCGGAACGAAGAAGAATTGCTGGCAACGGTGGAAGATCCGATTCGGTACAACGATGAAATGATTTACCCCGATAAGGTGCGAATTAACCGCTATTATGCGGAGCACTACTCCTTCGCCGACGATATAAAGATGATTTTATGTACTGTCCTCGGCAAAAAAATGACATACAACAACGAAATAATTTAACACTATGGCGAAACGTATATACCTTTGTCTGGCTCACATGAGCGGGCAAGAACAGCAATTTATTCAAGAGGCTTTTGACACCAACTGGGTCGTACCCTTGGGACCGAACGTTAATGGTTTTGAAGAAGACCTGAAGCATTTTGTAGGAGAGAACAAAGAAGTGGTTGCGCTGTCTTCCGGCACGGCGGCAATCCATCTGGCATTGATCGCTTGCGGCGTGGGAGCCGGAGACGAAGTGATCTGCCAGAGTTTCACCTTCTGCGCGTCTGCAAACCCTGTCACCTATGTAGGCGCAACGCCGGTGTTTATAGACTCGGAGCCCGGTTCTTGGAATATGGATCCTGCCCTGCTGGAGCAAGCTGTCATAGACCGCAAAGCGAAAACCGGCAAGTACCCGAAAGCAATCATTCCTGTGGCGCTATACGGCATGCCGTACCGGATTGAGGAAATTATGGCGATTGCGGACAAATACGGCATTCCGGTGATTGAGGATGCAGCAGAAGGCATGGGCAGCCGATGGAAAGGGCGTGTCCTCGGCACGTTCGGAGAATACGGCGTGCTCTCTTTCAACGGAAACAAAATGATCACTACCTCCGGCGGCGGAGCACTGATCTGCAAAGACCAAGCGGCAAAAGATAAAATAATGTGGTACGCGACGCAGGCGCGCGAGGCGTACCCGTATTACCAGCATGAGGCAATCGGTTTCAACTACCGTCTGTCGAATATCTGCGCAGGCATCGGACGAGGTCAGATGACCGTTCTGAACGACCATCTGGCGCATCATAAACACATCGCACAGATATATCGCGAAGCGTTTGCTTCGATCGAAGGCATCACTTTCCACGACGCGCCTTCCGCAGAGTACGACGCCAACTACTGGCTCTGTACCATTCTGCTGGACGAGAACCTGCGCGTCAAGAATGAAGAAGCAGCTTATGCAGAGGCGGTTCAAGGAGCCGTAGGAGGAGCAGCGGGAGTGGTACATGCCGGAGGCAGCGTTCATACGGATTGCGAACCGAACCGCAATGTAGAGGCGATGCGGATATGTCTGGATCAAGCCGGCATTGAGAGCCGGCCGCTTTGGAAACCCATGCACAAACAACCGGTTTTCAGAAACGCACCGGCTTACATCAACGGCGTCTCGGAAGCCATGTTCAAGCGGGGGCTTTGCCTGCCGAGCGGTCCGATGGTAACCGACGAAGATGCGCAATACATCATTGACAACATTAAAAAAGCTATTCTATAATTCAATGGAACGGGAATTTATACTCATTAACATCATCGGTTTTGACAAACCGGGTGTAACATCTGCGGTCACGGAAGTGCTGGGTAAGTACGGCGCTTTTGTGCAGGATATCGGACAGTCGAACCTTCACCACCAACTCAACCTCAGTATCCTCATCCGCGTGGACGATCCTTCCACCTCCGGCGACATGATCAAAGAGGTTCTTTTCTGCTGCTCCAAACTGGAGATGATCGTCCGCTTCACGCCGCTGAGCGAAGAGGAGTATTCGGCTTGGGTGGGACGGCAGGAGCAGGACCGCTATGTAGTGACCATGCTGGCGCGCGAGATCAATGCGCGGCATATAGCGCGGGTGACAGCGCTGCTGGCAGACCGGCAACTGAATATTGATAATATCTTGCGTCTGAGCGAGCGTCCGGGCATTGACGTGCCGGTGGAGAAACGACATTCCTGTATCGAGTTCTCCCTCCGCGGCAACCTACCCGACCGCGAGTCGCTGCAGCGCGAACTGATGGAGGTATCCAAAGAAGAAGGGATCGACATCTCCTTCCAGAGGGACGATATGTTCCGCCGCAACAGACGGTTGATCTGCGTCGATATGGACTCCACGTTTATCCAGACGGAGGTCATTGACGAATTGGCGGAACGCGCAGGCGTGGGCGAACAAGTGAAAGCCATCACCCTCTCGGCTATGCGGGGCGAGATTGATTTCAAGGAGAGTTTCACACGCCGCTGCGCCTTGCTCAAAGGGCTGGACGTCTCCGCCAAACAGGATATCATTGACCATCTGCCGATCACCGAAGGAGCCGACCGTCTCTTCAGCATCCTCAAACGCTGCGGATTCAAGATTGCTATCCTCTCCGGCGGATTTACCTTTGTGGGCAAGTACCTGCAGGAGCGTTTCGGAGTGGATTACGTCTATGCCAACGAACTGGAGGAGCAGGACGGCAAGTTTACCGGACGCTATATAGGCGATGTGGTGGATGCACGCCGCAAAGCGGAGTTGCTGGAGCTGATCGCGCAAGTAGAGCATATCGACCGCGCGCAAGTGATCGCCGTTGGTGACGGAGCCAACGATCTGCAGATGTTGGGCAAAGCCGGTCTCGGTATTGCTTTCCACGCCAAACCGAAAGTGAAAGAGAGTGCCAGCCAGGCTATCTCTACCGTAGGCTTGGACGGAATCCTGTATTTCCTCGGCTTCAAAGATTCGTTCCTGAAAGAACACGCTGCATGAGAATTGAAAATTTAAAGATTAATAATATATGGAAAGAAGAGTAAGAGTTCGTTTTGCGCCGTCTCCTACGGGCGCATTACACATCGGCGGTGTTCGAACCGCTTTGTACAATTATCTGTTTGCCCGCCAGCACGGCGGCGACATGCTGCTGCGTATTGAGGATACGGATAGTACCCGTTTTGTGCCGGGCGCAGAGGAGTATATTCTGGAAGCCCTCGATTGGCTGGGTATCGGTATTGATGAAGGTATGCGGCTGAAGAAAGGCACGAAAGAGATTGAGGCGGTCGGAGAACACGGACCGTACCGCCAGTCCGAGCGACGCGAGATCTACCACCAGTACGTGAAGCAACTGCTGGATTCCGGGCATGCATACATTGCGTTTGACACGCCGGAGGAACTGGATGCCAAGCGCGCGGAGATTCCTAATTTCCAGTACGATGCACGCACACGCATGCAAATGCGCAACTCGCTGACCATGAGCGCAGACGAGGTGCAAGCGTTGCTGGACAAAGGCGAGAAATATGTTGTCCGCTTCAAGGTCGAGCCGGACGAGGACGTGCATGTGCATGACTTGATCCGCGGCGAAGTGGTGATCAACAGCAATATCCTGGACGACAAAGTGCTGTATAAGTCGGCGGACGACCTGCCCACCTACCATCTGGCGAACATCGTGGACGACCATCTGATGGAGATAAGCCATGTCATCCGCGGCGAGGAATGGTTGCCTTCCGCCCCGCTCCACGTGCTCCTTTACCGCGCGTTCGGATGGGAGGACACCATGCCGCAGTTTGCTCACCTGCCGCTGCTGCTCAAGCCCGATGGCAACGGCAAACTCTCCAAGCGCGACGGTGACCGTCTCGGTTTCCCCGTCTTCCCGCTGGAGTTCCACAACCAGAAAGATGGCACCGTTTCATCCGGTTACCGCGAGAGCGGATACTTGCCGGAAGCGGTGATTAACTTCCTCGCGCTCCTTGGCTGGCATGGTTCCGGCGACCAGGAGATGTACACCATGGATGAACTGATCAAGGATTTCTCCCTCGACCGCGTGTCCAAGTCAGGAGCCAAGTTCGACTATGAGAAAGGCAAATGGTTCAACCACCAATACCTCCAACTCCGCTCCAACGAGGAGCTCGCAGAGATGTTTATGCCGGTTTTGAAAGAGCACCTCGATGAATCGACATATCGAAACATTGATAAATCGATGGTAGCCAAAGTGATCGGCTTAACCAAAGACCGTGTGAACTTCGTGCCGGAACTCTGGGAGCAGGTCAATTTCTTCTTTGTCGCTCCGACCGAGTACGACGAGAAATCGCTTAAAAAGCGCTGGAAAGAGGACTCGCCGAAGCACATGCAGGAGCTGCTCACTATTTTAGAGGGTGTGAGTGAGGAGAATTGGTATGAGGGTCACGATGAAATTGACGCAGAGGGAAACACGGTATCTCGTCGGTATCTCGACGGTGTCGTCATGCCATGGATTGCGGAGAAGGAATACGGCGTGGGTATCGTCATGAATGCCTTCCGTATCTGTCTCGTCGGCGCCGCCCGCGGTCCGCATATCTGGAATATCACCGATGTGCTCGGCAAGGAAGAAACCCTCCGCCGTGTCCGCACAGCGCTTACACGCCTATGACACCACGCGAAGCGCTACATACCTATTTCGGATTTGACGATTTCCGCCCGTTGCAGGCGGAGATCGTTGAGTCCGTGCTGGCGGGACGCGACACACTGGCACTCATGCCGACCGGCGGGGGAAAGAGCCTCTGTTTTCAGGTACCTACCCTCGTCATGGCGAACGAGAATCCGGAGAAGCGGCTGTGCCTCGTCATCACGCCGCTCATTGCGCTGATGAAAGACCAAGTGGAGAACTTGCAGAAAAAAGGTATTCATGCGGCGGCGGTCTATACCGGCATGAGTTGGGACAAACAGCGCGTCGCGCTGGATAACTGTCTCTACGGGCCATACCATTTCCTCTATTGCTCGCCGGAGCGGCTGGAGAGCGAGGAGTTCCGCAAGCGTCTGGCGCAATTACCGATCGGGCTGATAGCCGTGGACGAAGCGCATTGTATCTCGCAGTGGGGTTATGATTTTCGTCCGTCGTATCTGAAGATTGCAGCGATTCGTGAACTGCTGCCGGATGTGCCGGTTTTGGCACTCACGGCTACGGCGACGCCGGAAACGATCGACGATATACAGGACAAGCTGGGCTTTCAAGAGAAGCACGTTCTCCGCAAGTCTTTCCACCGCGAGAACTTGCAATATATCGTTCGCCGGACGGACAACAAAGCGGCACAAGTGGCGCATATCCTTTCCCGCGTGCCGGGCAGCGCAATCGTCTATGTCCGCAATCGCAAACGGGCGCAAGAACTCTCCGAATGGCTCAACTCTCAATCCACGGCACTCAATTCGCAGTACTATCATGCCGGATTAACAACACAAGAACGCAACGAGCGGCAGGAGGCATGGAAGAACGGACAGACGCGTATCATCGTGGCTACCAACGCGTTCGGAATGGGAATCGACAAATCCGATGTGCGGGTGGTCATCCATGTGGACCTGCCGAACACGATAGAGAGTTATTACCAGGAAGCCGGACGCGCCGGACGAGACGGTAAGACCGCCTATGCCGTACTGCTCTTCAACGAACAGGAGGACAAAGCGAAAACGAAGAAACGGATTGTGGACACCTATCCGCCGAAGGAGTTTGTGGAGCAGGTCTATCACAAGACCATGGATTTTCTGCAAATAGGAGCCGGTAGTGGTTTGGGACATCGCTTTGCGGTACACATGGACCAGCTATGCCACGTCATGAAACTGCCGGTGATCCAGACCTACTCCGCCCTGCATATCCTGACCCAAGCGGGGTATATCCATTTCGAGGAGGAGTACGAGACCCAGCCGCGCGTGCAGATCCGCGTGCCGAGGCACGAGTTGGGAGCCTACAACCTTTCTACGGAGCAAGCGCAGCTATTAGACCAGCTCATGCGCCAATATTCGGGTATCTATACCGACCTGCAGTATGTGCGCGAAGCGGACAATAAAGCAACCCACCAGATATTGGTTTCTCTGGCGCAGCGGGGAATTATCACGTATATCCCTCGCACGGTGGGATCCAGCCTCGTTATGACAAACGAGCGAGAAGCAGAAATCTACCTCTCGCCCGCTATCTTCGAAGAACGCCAAGCACGCTATGTCTCCAAGCTGAATGCCATGCTGGAGTACGCCGAGCAGGATCAATTCTGCCGTGAGCAGGTCTTACTCGCTTATTTCGGTGAGACCGACGCTGTCGCCTGCGGTCATTGCGACGTCTGCCGCACTCTCTCCCACCGTGTCATTGCGGAGTGAGTCACCTTCGCCCAGCAACTCCTGCATCTCTTTCAATTCCTCTTCGCTGACGGACTTGCGGTCATTGACACCCATCAGCGGACCGAAAAAGACTTTCAGTAACGCCCGTCCGATCACCTTGCGGAAACTGAATTTGGGATTCTTGGCATCGCCGCTTACCGGCACGTCCAGAATGATCATGTCTTGCGCCGAAGTCAGCATCTTAAAGCCCATGCGCACAGGTATATTCTTATACGGTGCCTTGGTGAAACGCTCTTTCTTGCCCACGTTGGGATGATCAATAACGATCTTGTTGGAGCCGTTCATCCTGCCTCCCAGCACATCAATCTTGCTGTCCAGACTCAGGTCTCCGCCGTTGAGCGGATAGCCCGTATAGTTACGGCATAGCGCATCGAAATCTTCCAGTTTGACTCCCTTGAGTTTCAGACTCATACGCGTGTCTTGGTTCGCCAGATCCAGTCCTCCGGTGAAATCCACATCCAGTTGTGCGTCGGAGGTGAGGACGGCTTTCATCTTGATCGCATTGCGTCCGTTGGTAGCTATATTGCTGCCCTCTACCTGCAGCGACTTGATCGCATACTCCCAGTCGTTTTTCATCGAGTAGTCGTGGTAAGCGAGGTCATGTCCGGTGATCTTCACTTTCTTTGCCATCCATACCAGCGGTTTGGAAGCCGGTTGGTTATTGGAGGGCTTTTGTACCGCCACGCTGTCCGGTTCCTGACTCTCGTCCTCTTTGGATTTCATCAGCCGCGAGAGAGTGTTCCAGTTCTCGTGCACCTCGTAATTGCCGGTGACGCCGGTGATGAAGAGCGAATCGAGAATAAAAGTGTTGGTGTTCAGGTCTCCGCGGTCGATCACCACGCGCAGTTCGTCCATCGCGGCGATCTCGTCGTCGTGCGTGTCGCGGATACTCAATCCCGCCATCGAGAGCCCGCCTCTCATCTGGATATTCGTGATATTATCCAGACTGCCGTCCACATGGACGGAGCCGTTCAACTTGGCTCCCAGACCGCTTACATTGAGGTAATCCTGCACGAGCGGCAGAACCACGTCGGTGTGCACGTCATAAAGCTTGATATTCACCGCATAGCGGTTTGCCTGCATCTTGTATCCGGCTACGATCCCCACCCTGCCTCCTGTCGGCAGACCGAACTCCAAGCCGGCGTTGGTCTGGGTGTTATCGAAATAGAGACCGGGCACGCGCAGCGAGAGATCCTCGATCTTCCATTGCTTATTGGAAATCACGTCGCGGTAACGGACGTTGCTGTTGTTGATCCGGATGTCGTCCAGAAAGATTTTCCACCCGCCGGGAGTGGTGTCTTGGGGTTGCTCAATCGAGTCCTTCTTGGAGAAACGCTCGATAATGTCCGAGAAATTGAGTTTGTCGCGGGTCTTGAGTACCTGTCCGTCGAACCCGTTCAGGTGGATGGCACGTATCTTCACGCGTTTGGCGATCAGTTGCGGCCAAGCGATCTGCACATAGAGCCGGTCGAAGGTGAGAAAATCGGTCTCTCCGTTCGCTTCCTTGCATTGGAAGCCTTCGATTGTGACGCCGCCCCAGAAGGGATTGATCACCACTTGGTCGGCATGGAGTTGCCGTCCTACGATGTCCTCGCCGCGCGTGTTCACGATATGCTTTGCCACGGGCGAAAGGGCAAGTATCAATGCAAAGAGGAGCACTATTGCTAGCGCTCCCCATCCACATATCTTCAAGAATTTTTTCATGAATTACTCCATTATTCTGCGGATAATGTGACGCGGCGGAAATCAAGGATTGTCACGCCTTTTGCTTTGAGTACATCCTTCACGAGCTCTTTGCTCTCGCTCATGATATACGCTTGCTCAACGAGGGTGTTCTCTTTCAAGAACTTACCCAGACGACCTTGTGCGATCATCTCGATCTTCTTAGCCTGGTTAGCGAGGTTAGCCTCTGCTTCCTCAGCCACGGTCTTCTTGATCTCGCGAGCCTGCTGTGCCTGCTCAGCGGTGATCCAGCCCTTGGTCTGGTTCGAATCAATGTGCTCGTCCGTGTCCACGTGAGCAGGATTGATACCGGCTTTGCGGAGTGCGTTCTCAACGGCTTTGTTGATCTCGTCCTGTTTGGTCTTCTCGATAGCTACGGAAAGCTCATGCTGCTTTATCTCTTCAGCTACGTGGTCTGCGTCCAGAGCGATCGGGCTCATAGCGGCAACCTGCATGGAGATACCGTGAACGGTCTCGTGATCTGCGCCCTCAGCAGCTGCAACGAGCGAGCTGAGTTTGTTGCCGAGGTGGTTGTATGCATCTACTACCGGAGCCTCAAGGCAAGCGTAGTCAGCGAGTTCCATCTTCTCTCCGGTAACGCCGGAGCGCTCGGTTATGATCTCTGCTACGGTGAAATTGCCGACCTTGAGAGCAGCCAGTTCCTCTTTCGTCCGGATCTTGTTGTCCAGCGCAGCGTCGAGGATCAGTTTAACCATGCCAACGAAGTCCTCGTTCTTTGCAACGAAGTCGGTCTCGCATTTTACGCCAACGATAGCGCCGAAATTGCCTTTCACTTTCGCGAGTACGCAACCTTCGGAAGCCTCACGGTCGCTACGCTTGGCTGCGATTGCCTGTCCACGCTTGCGGAGCAAGTCCTTCGCTACCTCGAAGTCGCCGTTTGCTTCTTCCAATGCTTTCTTTACGTCCATCATACCTGCACCGGTGATGTCACGTAATTTCTTGATATCTGCTAATGTAACTGCCATAATTAATTATCAATTATCAATTATCAATTATCAATTACTCTGCGTCCTCTGCGGGTTTCTCCTCGGCGGGTTTCTCTGCTTTCGGAGTTGCTTTGCGGATGCGTTGACGGCGCTCTTTGGGTGCCGGAGCCTCTGCGTTAGCCTGCTCTGCTGCAGCCTCTTCGTCTGCTTTCTCTACCTTGCGCTCCTCGAGACCCTCTTTGATAGCGTCGCATACAGCACCGAGGATGACGTCGATAGCTTTGGTAGCATCGTCATTAGCAGGAATAACGAAATCGATGTTGTTCGGGTTCGAGTTCGTATCTACGATACCGAATACAGGGATTCCGAGGCGGTTAGCCTCTGCTACAGCGATGTGCTCTTTCATTACATCGACTACAAACACAGCGCTCGGAAGGCGGGTCATGTCTGCGATAGAACCGAGGTTCTTCTCCAGTTTCTCGCGTTGACGGGTGATTTGCAGTTTCTCACGTTTGGAAACGTTCTCCAGCGTACCGTCGGTCATCATCTTGTCGATCTGACCCATTTTCTTAACCGCCTTGCGGATGGTCGGGAAGTTGGTCAGCATACCGCCAGCCCAACGCTCGGTGATGTACGGCATACCGATTTCCTGAGCGTGTGCAGCAACTACCTCTTGAGCCTGTTTCTTGGTACCGACAAAGAGTACTTTGCGGCCGCTGCGAGCGAGGTTCTTGAGTGCCTCTGCTGCCTCGTCAATCTTCAGGGCAGTTTTGTTGAGGTCGATGATGTGAATACCGTTGCGCTCCATGTAGATGTACGGAGCCATAGCCGGATTCCATTTGCGTTTGAGGTGGCCGAAATGTGCGCCAGCCTCGAGAAGTTGATCAAAATTTGTTCTCACAATTTTTAATGATTAATGATTAATGAATAATAAAATATTATTTCTCCGTTCTTTCGGGTCGGTCTTTCACGCGTAAACCTTATATATTATTACGCGCACGCACGCAGGCGTTGGACAACCCAAAACAATCGTGTGGTAATCCCGTAGGAGTCCACACGATTTGGAGTATTAACGCTTACTGAACTGGAAGTGCTTACGAGCCTTCGGCTGACCCGGTTTCTTACGCTCAACCTCACGAGCGTCACGAGTCATGAAGCCTTCTGCCTTCAGAGCGACCTTGTCTTCCGGATTGATCTTCACCAGAGCGCGGGCGATAGCCAGACGGAGAGCCTCTGCCTGACCTTTGAAACCACCGCCGTCAAGGGTCACCTTGATATCGTATTTCTCAGCCACGCCGAGTTTGTTCAGCGGCTGGAGCACGATATAGCGCAGAATAGAAGACGGGAAATAAGTCTCGATGTCGCGGCCGTTGATCACGATCTTGCCGCTTCCTTCGTTTACGTAAACGCGGGCTACTGCCTCTTTACGACGTCCTAATGCATTAACTGTTTCCATTTGCTTCTATTATTTGAGGGTGTTGATATCAATTACTTTGGGTTGTTGTGCCTGCATGTTGTGCTCCGGACCTTCGAAGATATAGAGGTTCGTGATCTGACGAGCGCCGAGACGGTTCTTCGGCAGCATGCCTTTTACTACGCGGCGAACGAGTTTGTCTGCGCCTTTGGCGAGCAGGTCAGCCGGAGTGAACTCACGCTGGCCACCCGGAAAACCGGTGTAGCGTACATATACGCGGTCGTTCCATTTGTTTCCGGTCAGCTGTACTTTGCCGGCATTGATAATAATTACGTTGTCGCCACAGTCCACGTTCGGAGTGTAGCTCGGTTTGTACTTACCGCGGAGCAGTTTTGCTACCTTGGAAGCCATACGGCCCAGAATCTGGCCCTCAGCGTCGATAACCACCCACTCTTTCTTAGCGGTAGCCTTGTTCACCGACACTGTTTTGTACGAATTGTATTCCATTAATTTTGTTTGTTTTAGACCGAACCGACAGACATCTATTAAGCGTTTCCGCACTGCCCGATTCGGCGATTAATAAATATGTTTATATGCGTTCGCGCAATAACACGCGCAAAACGGCTGCAAAATTACTACTTTTTTTTGACATGACCAAATTTTTCAGCAAGAAAATTCAAAAAAAGTGCATTTAGCACGATGTACACGCCATTAGACATGCAAGAAAATACAATTATGTTTGGAAAACAGGTGGTTTTATGGGTCTTTGCGCCCTGGTTGCGTCCCATTCCTGCCAAAAAGTGCGCGAGAATGCCCTGTTCCCCTTCAATGGAATGGTCGAGACATTGATTTCCTCAAAACTCAAATCGTCCAAATTGACCTCTTCCTGCGCTTTCTTGCGCTCCGCCTGCAGCTGGCGGTAAATAGCCACATAGGTATATTGATAAAAACGCGAATAGCGTTTCATGCCTTCTTCAGGCTTTGCGCCGCCTTTGACGACCGTAAAATAATGGTTGAAGAAGCGTACGCGCCAAGTGAGAGCTTCCAAGGAATGGTCATGCTCGATGGCGTGCGCCAGACGTTGGGCTTCTTTGATCAACTCGCGGTTGGCGACACAGGCGGCAGACCAGTGTTTCGGGAAATGGTATGTGTAGAGTTCGAAGAGTCCGTCACGGAAGCGGGAAGGGCGAACGACGATGCGCTTTTTGTAGTGCTGGCCTTCTTTACGTGTGTCCATGGCACCCCACAAGGCTTTCACTCCCACGCAGGCATGGAAATAGTGCACACCCCGTTTGTGAGGCGTGGCAGACGCCGGAAGTGAGACAAAATCGAATCCATCCCATTTCAAACGGTTAATTACTATGGTTTTCAAGTGCATTGCCATGGCGCGTAATGTACTGTGTTTCAGTCTTTTGTGTCGTAGTATAAATTAATAAAAGTCTAGAACACCCACGAAGGTACCCTTATGCGGGCCTTATTTAGGGTCGATTCGGACTTCATTTCGGGTGCAAAGGTACAAAAAATAATTGGAATATGCAAATTTTTTGAAAAAAAACGAAAGGGCGGGCGATGGCATCGCCCTGAAACTACCAAGAAGAAAAAGACGAAAGGAACAACATAGGGTTTGCGCAAGAATGCGCGAGAAATGCAGAGAGAGGACGGCAGAGCCGTGTCCAAATAAAATTTGGACGCAATGGACAAAGTACAAACCGGCGGAAAGAATCGTTCGAGCGGAGCGAGATAAGACGTTTTGGAGGGCGAAAAGTAAAATATTTTGAGAAAAAACAGCAAATTCTTGCGTATGTGCAAAAAAAGCAGTAATTTTGTAGCCGGTTAGCCTATGAAGGATGACCGGTTAGCCTATGAAGGACGACCGGTTAGCCTATGAAGGATGACCGGTTAGCCTATGAAGGATGACCAGTTAGCCTATGAAGGACGAAGGGAAGATAGAAGTGATCGGGGCGAGGGTGCATAACCTGAAGAATATCAGCGTGTCCATCCCCCGCAAGAAACTGACAGTGATCACCGGACTGAGCGGTTCGGGTAAGTCGTCGTTGGCTTTCGACACCATCTTTGCCGAAGGTCAGCGGCGGTACATGGAGACTTTTTCGTCCTATGCCCGCGGTTTCATAGGTCAGATGCAGCGTCCCGACGTGGACAAGATAACCGGTCTGAGTCCCGTTATTTCCATCGATCAAAAGACCACGAGCAAGAATCCCCGTTCGACCGTCGGAACGGTGACAGAGGTGTATGATTTTCTGCGACTGCTGTTTGCGCGAGCCGGAGAAGCCTATTCGTATCTATCCGGCAAGAAAATGGTACATTACACCGACGAGGAAATCATCGAGCTGATCGAGCGTGAGTACGCGGGCAAGAAGATCCTGCTTTTAGCGCCGATGGTGAGCGGTCGGAAAGGTCATTACAAAGAGCTGTTTGAGAGCCTGCGCAAGAAGGGGTATGTGCATGTGCGCGTGGACGGCGAAGTGCAGGAGATCGTAGCCGGAATGAAGCTCGACCGATACAAAATGCACTCGATTGAAGTGGTGGTTGACCGATTGAAGGTGAAGGAGAACGGGGACGAGAATGATCTGCGGCGGATACGGCAGAGCGTGGATCGGGCAATGACGCAAGGCAACGGCGTGATGGGGATAGCCATCAGCGATCAGCCATCAGGAATCAGATTCTTCAGCCGGAGTCTGATGTGCCCTGAGACGGGATTGAGTTATCAGGAACCCGCTCCGCATACCTTCTCTTTCAACAGCCCGTCCGGCTGGTGTCCGTGCTGCAAAGGACTGGGAAAGGTACAAAGGGACAATGTACAAAGTACAAAGGAGGACATTGACGAAGCCATCCGGCAGGAGAACTGGTGGGAGGAATTGCAAGCGGTTACGGGTGACGGGTTATCAGCTACGGGTGACGAGGACGAAGAGCAAGAAGAATGGGTTGTTTGTCCGGAATGCGGCGGCAAGCGGCTGAGCAAAGAATCGCTGAGTTACCGCATCGGCAAATACAACATAGACGAGCTCGCGAGCATGGATATAGATGAGTTGCTGAAAGAGCTGTCAGCCATCAGCTCTCAGCTGTCGGAGAAACAGAAAGCGATCGCGGAACCGATACTGAAAGAGATTTGTACGCGGTTGCGGTTCATGCAGTCGGTGGGTCTGAGTTACCTGAGTCTGGGACGCAGCAGCGAGAGTCTGTCCGGCGGCGAGAGCCAGCGAATCCGTTTGGCAACACAGATCGGAAGCCGTCTGGTGAACGTACTATATATATTGGACGAGCCGTCCATCGGTTTGCACCAACGCGACAACGAGCGGCTGATCAACAGCCTGAAAGAGCTGCGCGATTTAGGCAACTCCGTGATCGTGGTAGAACACGACGAGGAGATGATGCGCCAAGCCGACTGGATCGTTGACATAGGTCCGAAAGCCGGTCGCTTAGGCGGCAAAGTGCTGTTCTCGGGCACGCCGGAGGAGCTGCTGAAGACAGAGACGCTCACCGCCCAATACCTGAAAGGAGAACGGGAAGTCAGAAGTCAGCCGTCAGCTGTCAGCCATCAGATGTCAGAGGGACGGGTGATCCGTTTGTCGGGTTGCACGGGCAATAACCTCAAGAACGTGACGATCGAGATTCCGCTGGGCAAGATGGTATGCGTGACGGGCGTGAGCGGAAGCGGCAAGAGCAGTCTCATCAACCAGACACTCTACCCCATCCTGAGCCAGAAATTCTACCGCTCCAAACAACCGCCGCTGCCGTACGAGAAGATAGAAGGCGTCGAACATATCGACAAAGTGATCAACGTCGATCAGTCTCCCATCGGTCGCACGCCGCGGTCTAATCCGGCGACCTATACCAATGTCTTCAACGACATCCGCGAACTATTTGCGCAGCTGCCGGAAGCGAAGATCCGCGGATGGAAATCCGGACGGTTCAGTTTCAACGCCAAAGGCGGTCGTTGCGAGGAGTGTGCGGGCAACGGATACAAGACCATTCAGATGCATTTCATGCCGGATGTGTATGTGCCGTGCGAGGTGTGCGGCGGACAGCGGTACAACCGCGAGACGCTGGAGGTGCGATGGAAAGGCAAAAGTATCGCCGACGTGCTGGACATGACCGTTAATCAAGCCGTGGAGTTCTTTGAGCCGCAACCCAAGATACTTCGCAAGATCAAGACCATTCAGGACGTCGGATTAGGATATATAAAATTGGGTCAGTCGTCCACTTCCCTCTCCGGCGGCGAGAGCCAGCGCATCAAACTGGCGACCGAGCTATCCAGACCGAGCACCGGCAAGACCTTATATATATTAGACGAACCAACGACAGGTCTGCATTTCGAGGACATCCGCGTGCTGCTGGGCGTACTCCGGCGGCTGGTGGACAAAGGCAACACGGTAGTGATCATCGAGCACAACACCGATGTGATCAAAGCCTGCGACCATATTATCGACATGGGTCCGGAAGGCGGTCGCGGCGGCGGAACGGTAGTTGCTACCGGCAGCGTAGAAGAGATCAGAAAGGACAAAAAGTCCGTGACAGGACGGTTTATATGATAACCGAACCATTGGCTATTATTGCGTTGGTGTTGGCAGCTATTTTGCTGGTACCAATGATATGCCGGAAGATACGTATTCCCAGTATCGTCGGTTTTATCATCGTGGGTATAGTGGTCGGTCCGAACGGCTTCGGATGGTTGGGCGGAAGCGACACCATCCAGATGCTGGGGAAGATCGGTATGCTCTATATCATGCTGCAAGCCGGAATCGAAGTGGATGTCAATGATTTTCACCAGCAGCGCGAACGGGCAGTGCTCTTTGGTTTCTATTCGTTTATATTGCCTTTCGTTTTAGGCATCGGAACCAGTCTGGCGCTCGGTTTCAACTGGGTGACGAGTGCCCTGTTAGGCGCGATGTACGGCAGTCACACGCTGATGACATACCCGATTGTGAGCCGCTACGGCGTACAGAAAAACGCAGCAACCAATATCGCCATCGGCGGTTCGATGCTGACGATCACTTTAGCGCTGGTCGTTCTGGCTGTTATCCGCAATCAGCCGTCCGTGGTGAGCCTTCAGAGTGCAGCCGTCAGCCATCCGCAATCAGGATGGGTGATGATCGGTAAGATAGCCGCTACTTTCGTTGTGGTCATCGGTTTCTTTCCCCTGCTCGCCAAATGGTTTTTCAAGCGCTGGTCCGACTCGACGAGCGGTTTTCTGGTGGTGATGACGCTGATGGCAATGAGTGCGTGGATGGCAGACTGGTCCGGGATAGAAGGGATCCTGGGTGCGTTCATGTGCGGCGTGAGTCTCAACCGGCTGGTACCCAACCGCGGACCGGTGATGCAACGCATCAATTTCGTGGGAAACAACCTGTTCGTGCCGTTGTTCCTGCTGGGTGTCGGAATGATGATCGACGTGCATTACCTATGGTCGGGCTGGACTACTATCGCGATTGCAGTCGTAATGATCGGCACGAAATTGGCAGGCAAATGGATTGCCGCCTGGATCGCGCAGAAGCAATTCCAAATGGAAGCCGAAGAGCGGCGGTTGATGTTCGGTCTGACGCACGCAACGGCAGCAGGCACATTGGCGATCGTGACCATCGGTTACCAGTCGCATATTTTCACCAACGAAATACTGAATGCCTCCGTGCTGATGATTCTGGTATTATGCACGACGGCTTCGTTCGTGACGGAATATGCCGCAAAACGGTTAGCGCTGCAAGAACAAGCGCGTCTGGAGGCGAACAAGACGGACGAATCATGGCTGATGATGACGGTCAATGAGAACCGTCCGTACGAGTTGCAGGAACTCACCGAACTCGGCGAACTAACCAAACCGAAATACGCGAGCGAGAGCGACTGGTCAGAAGCGGTCCAACTGATCAACAGCCAGTCGAAAGCGACGATTGTCTATCACCCTGCACAGCCGCTGAACACGATCAACCGCATCCTGGTAGCTGTTCCGCTCTACGCGGAGAAGGAGCACGATTTCATCTCTTGTTTCGGTCTGGTGCGCAGACTCAGCAGCCAGATTGGCGCCAAAGTGGTATTCTACACCAACGAAGAGACCCAAAAAGCGCTGCAGGCATTCTGCCGCCGCAAAGGCAAGTACCTGCGTGCGTCTTACCGCGAGATGGAGAACTGGGAAGACGTGCTGATGATCGCCAAACAGATGGCGCCGGACGACATGATTGTAATGATCAATGCACGGCCGTCCACCCCATCCTACAACCCGCTCTTTGACCAAGTGCCGACGATGTTGGACAAATTCTTTGCGGAACACAGTTACATGCTCGTTTATCCGGAACAAGAGACCGGCAACGAGATTCCGGATATTCTGACCGGCGACAAACCGCAAGCCAGCATCACATGGAAAATCATCAGTTGGATGAAGGCGAAACTCTTATCTTTTCAACAAAGATAACCCACAGCCCGAAGAGCATCGCGTAGAAGAGATATTTGAAGATGTAATCGTGGAGCAAATGGAACCACTCCGGATGGTGCTCTATGAAAAGCGTGATCAGGAAGATGCGCAGGATATTAAAGAGATAGCACGCCACCCATCCGAGAGGGATATACCAGAGTTTTGAAAGTTGAAAGTTGATAGTTGAAAGTTGAAAGTTCCACGGACGAACCGTAGCGATGAGCCAAAACCAGATAAAAGACTGCTTCAAAGCCGTGCAACCCCAGATGATGGTTGTGCCGGATCCGGAAGCGAAATGGATGGTATGCGGATCTGTCATTACCGCCGTGTCGCGGAAAAGCGAAACCAGCCAATAGACCACCGAAGCGATATGACAAGCCATGAACTCAAAGGGAGCCGTGATATCCAAACCGAACCATGTCACCAGATCGCCGTTCTCGTCTCCCGAAACGGTGAATTTCCAGAAATAATTCGCAGCCAAGAGCGTTACCATAAAAATGATAACATCGGTATAAGGCTCAAATAGTTGTTTTAGCGAACGGGACTTCATCTATCGCACAGAAATCATGGTCCAAATACTTGAAATACCCCGCCTGGCATATCATCGCGGCATTATCGGTCGTGAAAGAGAACGGGGGAATGAAGACCGACCAATGATAGCGTTTGCCATAGTCGATAAAGGCCTGGCGGATGGCACTATTGGCACTCACTCCTCCGGCTACCGCCACTTGGTTGATCTTGAGGTCCGTAGCCGCTTTTTTCAGTTTCCGCATCAGTATATCCACGACGGTAGCCTGTAGCGATGCGCACATGTCTTCGCGCAGGTTCGGCACTTGTTCCGCCAACTCGTCAATCGTCTCCACTCCGTGCGCTTTAAGCATGTCGCGGAGGGTATAGAGGAAAGAGGTCTTGAGCCCTGAGAATGAGTAGTCGTAGTGCGGGATATTGGGTTTGGCAAAAGGATACTTGGCGGGGTCTCCCAGCTTCGCCAGTTTGTCGATCCACGGTCCTCCGGGATACGGGAGTCCGAGCACTTTGGCACATTTATCGAACGCTTCTCCCGCTGCGTCGTCGATTGTCTGTCCGAGAATCTGCATGTCGTTGTACGCCTTGACGAGCACGATCTGGCTGTTGCCGCCGGAGACAAGAAGGCAGAGGAAGGGGAACGAAGGATGCTTGATCTCCGCGGTCCGGAGACTTGGTGTCGAAGCTTTGAGTTCCTCGCTCGGTTCAACGAAATGCGCCATGATATGTCCCTGCAGGTGGTTGATGTCAATGAGTGGTATTTGCAGCGCGAGCGCCAGTCCTTTGGCAAAAGAAGTGCCGACGAGGAGCGAACCGAGCAGTCCCGGTCCGCGGGTAAAAGCAATCGCGGAGAGTTCGTCCTTGGTCACTCCTGCGCGCTTCAGCGCAGTGTCCACCACGGGCAGGATATTCTGCTGGTGCGCACGGCTCGCCAACTCCGGCACAACGCCGCCGAACTCCTCATGCACCTTCTGGCTCGCAATCACATTGCTGCGCAGAATACCGTCCACAATGACGGCAGCAGAGGTGTCGTCGCAACTCGATTCGATAGCTAATATGACAGTTTTATTGGTCATTGGTAATTGGTCATTGGTAATTTGCGAGTGCAAAGGTACAACAAAAAATGCACATACGCAAAAAAAACAATATTTTTTTAGGAATTACTTGCATATATGAAAAAAAAGCAGTACTTTTGCAGCATAAATATGACATTGTAAATTTAATCGTGTATATCTATTTTTTATTAATAAGGATAGCTGCTCTATTCGGACATAAGAAAGCCCGGAAACTTGTAGAAGGGCAGAAAGCAACCTTGACGAAAGTCCGCGAGGAGGAGTGGACAAAAGTTCAGGGCGCAATATGGATTCATGCCGCTTCTGTCGGTGAGTTCGAACAGGCAAGACCGATCATTGAAAGGATAAAGGAGGAAAACGAAAGGACAAAAATAGTAGTCACATTCTTCTCTCCTTCGGGGTTTGAGGCTCGCCAGAACTACGAGTTAGCGGACGGGGTGTATTATCTCCCCTTCGCCACCCGGGGCAATGCGAAACGGTTTATCAAAGCGCTGCAGCCGAAGATGGCTATTTTCGTGAAATACGAGTTCTGGCCGGCTTATATCCGCGAGTTGAAGAAACAGAATATACCGACCTATAGCATCTGCTCCATCTTCCGTCCGAATCAATATTTCTTCCGCTGGTGGGGAAAAAGCCAGCTGAACGTGCTGAAGCGTTTCACCCATTTATTTGTGCAGGACGAGGCTTCGCGTCAGTTGCTGGCGTCGCACGGCGTGCAGAATGTGACCGTAGCCGGCGATACGCGATTCGACCGCGTAGCAGCTGTCAAAGCGAAAGGCGAACAGGTCAACGGCGAGAAACTGACGCCTATTGCACAGTTTGTAGAAGGAGCCGGACGAGTGGTCGTAGCCGGCAGCACATGGGAGGAAGACGACCGAATCTTGGCGGAATGTATCAACCGAATGGCGGAAGAACAGGATATCAAGCTGATTCTGGTGCCGCACGAGCTGAACGAGAAGCATCTGCAATATATTTTCAACCTGTTCCAGGGTCAGTACGTCCGTTATTCCGCGGTGAGCAACAGACAGTTGCCCGCAATGAGCCGCCGCACGATTCTGCTGCATGCACGCGTGCTCGTTATGGACGTCATGGGATTGCTGTCTTCGACTTACCGCTTCGGGCATGTCGCATATATCGGAGGCGGTTTCGGCGAAGGCATCCACAACACGATCGAGGCAGCAGTTTATGGAATGCCCGTCGTTTTCGGACCTAATTACCATCATTTCCGCGAAGCACAAGGGCTGATAGATGCAGGCGCCGGGCGAAGTATTAAAAACGCAGCAGAATTAGAAAAAGCGCTTAACGCAGCGCTGGAAAGCCATCTGGAACTCGGGGCACGTGCAGCAGAGTACGTTGAGTCCGAGAAAGGGGCGACCGCGAAAATCTATGGGCAGATTTTCAGGGATTTGTAATTTGAGATTTGAAATTTGTAATTTATTATTTGTGATTTATGGCACAGAAACCAAGTATACCCAAGGGCACGCGTGACTTCGGACAAGTCGAGATGGCGCGCCGCAATTATATCTTTGACACGATCAAAGGTGTGTTTAGTTTGTACGGTTTTCAGCAGATTGAGACTCCGGCAATGGAGAATATCGGAACGCTGATGGGTAAGTACGGCGAGGAAGGCGACAAGTTGCTCTTCCGCATTCAGAACAGCGGCGAGAAAGCCAATTTAGCGCCGGAGAAAGGTCTCAGGTACGACCTGACCGTTCCTTTTGCGCGCTATGTGGTACAACACCGCGAGGAGATCTCTTTCCCCTTCAAGCGTTTTCAGATCCAGCCTGTTTGGCGCGCCGACCGTCCACAGAAAGGACGCTACCGCGAGTTCTACCAGTGCGACGTGGATGTGATCGGAAGCGACAGTCTCATCGGCGAGCTGGAATTGATCCAAATCGTAGAAGAGGTTTATCGCCGGCTGGGCATCAACGTCTGTCTGCATATCAACAACCGTAAGATCCTTGCCGGCATCGCCGAAGTGATCGGTGCGCCGGATAAGATGATCGACATCACCGTAGCGATCGACAAGTTGGACAAGATCGGCGTGGACGCCGTGAACGACGAATTGCGCGAGCGCGGACTGAGCGAGGAAGCGGTAGCGGCACTCCAGCCGGTATTGAACCAGGAGTCAGGAATCAAGAATCAAGACAAAATGGCTCAACTTCGCGAGTTCCTTAAAAACAGCGAGATCGGACTGAAGGGCGTAGAGGAGATGGAAGAAGTGTTCGGACTGATTGAAACAACGGGTGTCAAACTGAATATCGAACTGGATCTATGTCTGGCTCGCGGACTGAATTACTACACCGGTGCGATCTTCGAAGTTAAAGCTCTGGACGCACAGATCGGTTCTATCACCGGTGGCGGTCGATACGATAATTTAACCGGTATTTTCGGTCTTCCGGGTGTTTCGGGCGTCGGAATCTCGTTCGGCGCAGACCGTATCTACGATGTATTAACGGAGTTGGATCTATTCCCGAAGGAGTTGCAATCCGAAACACAGATCCTATTCGCAACCTTTGGTGCCGACGAATTGCGCTATGCGCTGGGCTGGGTAAAAGCACTCCGCGAGGCAGGAATCACCACTGAAGTCTATCCTGAAGCGACCAAGATGAAAAAGCAGATGGGGTACGCCGACAGCAAGCATATACCGTTTGTGGCAATCGTCGGCGGAGACGAAATGGCGCAAAACAAAGTGATGCTCAAAGACATGGTCTCCGGAGAACAGAGATTAGTCTCTCTGGAAGAACTGCTTAAAGCACTCAAATCTTAAAAATCGTAAACTGTAGAAAATGGCAGATACAAACAAACAATTCGATGAAGTGACCGCCAAATGCCGGACGATCTTCGTGGACAAGATGCAGGACTACGGCGCATCGTGGCGGATCTTCCGTCTGCACGGCATTACCGACCAACTCTACATCAAAGCCTGCAACATCCGGCAACGTCAAGAGACGGGCGTGAGTCTGGTAGGCGACGATATAGAGGGTAACTTGCGCGCGATCGTTAATTATGGTATTACCGCCATCATTCAAGAGCGGGAAGGGTATGCAGACGGCGTGGACATGAGCAACGAAGAAGCCATGAAGCACTACGACAAAGTGCTTGGCGAAGCCAAAGAACTGATGATGCGCAAGAACCACGACTACGGCGAAGCATGGCGCGAGATGTCCAAAGAAGGCATCGTGGATATGATTTTCGCAAAAATCATCCGCATCAAAACGATCTTGGACCACAAAGGCAAAACGATTGCTTCCGAAGGCGTGGAAGGCAATTATTTCGATATTATCAACTACGCAATTTTTGATTTGATACACTATGAAGGCTAAACATATCATCGGCTCCATCAGCCGCACATTGCTCGCGCTCACGTTCCTTTTCTCGGGTTTTGTGAAAGCGGTTGACCCGCTGGGAACGGTTTATAAGATTGAGGATTACCTCAAGGCGTTCGGCGGGTTCTTTACGGATTTGCTGCCGCTGGCAGGAGTAGCCGCCGTGTGTCTGATCTTGGTGGAATGGCTGCTGGGCGTGTGTATGCTGTTCAACGTGCGCACGAACTGGACGAGTTGGCTCTCGCTGGCTTTCTATCTGGTCATGACGCCGCTGACGCTGTGGATCGCGCTGACGAATCCTGTCTCCGACTGCGGCTGTTTCGGCGACGCACTCGTGTTGACCAACTGGCAGACATTCTGGAAAAACATCGTTTTTCTGAGTCTGGTAATCATTCTGCTCTTCTGCCGCAAAGCGATCCCGCAGACCTTCAGCTGGTGGGGAGAGTTATGTATCGCTATCCTCGGAGCTGGAGCAGTTGCTGGTATTATGGGATACAGTTACACCCATCTGCCGCCGATGGACTTCCGTCCGTACAAAATAGGAAATAACATCCCTGAACTGATGGAGATTCCGGACGACGCCGAACCGGATGTGTATGAGACGACGCTGATCTACGAGAAAGACGGCGTGCAGCAGGAGTTCACATTGGAAAACTACCCCAAAGGCGACACCACATGGACTTTTGTGGATCAGAAATCCGTGCTGGTCAAGAAAGGCTTCGAAGCGCCGATTCATGACTTCGAGATTATGACCATGGACTTTGAGGACATCACATTTGACATTCTGGAGAGCGAAGAACCCGTGACGCTGATTATTATGTACGACCTCAAAAAGACCAACCTGGAGCAAGCGCAAAAGATAGCACGGTATCTCGTCGGTATCTCGTCGGTGTATTGCTTAACCGGATCCGGCGAAGAAGACATATATGATTTTGCGCAGCAAATGGGTTGGGACGAAGAGACCGCAGAGCGCGTTTTCTGCTATACCGACCCCGTGACGTTGAAAACGATCGTGCGCGCCAATCCGGGTATGATCGTCGTGCAAAACGGAATAATTACAGAAAAGCATAACTTAAAACAATTATAGAATATGGCAAGAATTAAAATGGTTGCAGGTAACTGGAAAATGAACAAGAACCTGCAGGAAGGTGTAGCTTTGGCTACCGAGTTGAAAGAAGCAGTAAAGAACCCCTCATGCGCCGTGGTGATCGGTACGCCGTTTATCCATCTGGCTACCGTAGCAGAGCTGCTCAAAGGTTCGCCGATCAAGGTTGCCGCAGAGAACTGCGCAGACCACGAGAAGGGCGCATACACCGGAGAAGTTTCCGCAGAGATGGTCAAATCCACCGGAGCAGAGTACGTCATCCTCGGTCACTCCGAGCGTCGTCAGTACTACGCAGAGAGCTATGAGATGCTGGCAGAGAAAGTGCGTCTGGCTTTGGCAAACGGTCTGAAAGTGATCTTCTGCATCGGCGAGGTAAAAGAGGAGCGCGAGGCAGGCAAGCAGAACGAGGTAGTAAAAGCACAACTCGAAGGTTCCGTATTCGGTCTTTCCGCAGAGGAGTGGAAGAACATCACCCTCGCTTACGAGCCGGTATGGGCGATCGGAACAGGTCTGACCGCTACTCCAGCACAAGCAGAGGAGATTCACGCATACATCCGTAGCCTCGTAGCTGAGAAATACGGCAAAGAGGCAGCTGAAGACACCACGATCCTCTACGGCGGAAGCTGCAACGAGAAGAACGCAGCAGAGCTGTTCGCTTGCCCGGATATCGACGGCGGTCTGATCGGCGGAGCTGCTCTCGTAGCAGAGAAATTCCTCGCTATCATCGCTGCACGATAATATGGCTTTAGTTAAGATCATCAATCGAAACGGCGAGATCCTCACCCCGCGCATTGCTGACGACGTGTTCATGGCAGAGAATGCCACCGTTGTTGGCGATGTGACGGTGGGCGAAGGAACGAGCCTGTGGTTCAACTCCGTGCTGCGCGGAGACGTGAACACGATCACCATCGGCAAGCATTGCAACATCCAGGACGGAGCTGTGCTCCACACCTTATATAAGAAATCGACCATCACCCTCGGTGACTACGTGTCCGTCGGACACAACGTCACCATCCACGGCGCCGATGTAGATGACTACGCACTCATCGGAATGGGTTCTACCCTACTCGACGGCGCGCATGTGGGAGAAGGAGCCATCGTGGCAGCAGGAGCGCTGGTGCTCAAAGGAACGCAGATCGGTCCTCATGAGATATGGGGCGGCGTGCCGGCGAAGTTTATCAAGAAAGCCGACCCCGCGCAGACCGAAGAGATCAACAAAACCATTGCCAACAACTACGCCATGTACGCAAGTTGGTACAAAGAATAAAACTATGTTTAAACGCATTTTATTAAAACTCTCCGGCGAGAGCCTGGCGGGTGCAAGCAAACAAGGAATTGACACCGTGCATCTGGCGGAATACGCCGAGCAAGTGAAAGCGATTGCGGCGAAAGGCGTGCAAGTGGGTATCGTCATCGGCGGAGGAAATATCTTCCGCGGTTTAAGCGGTGCGCAGAAAGGTTTCGACCGCGTCAAAGGCGACCAGATGGGTATGTTAGCGACCGTCATCAATGCTTTAGCATTAGCTTCGGCACTCGAAGCAATCGGTCAACCCGTACGCGTACTGACCTCCATCCGCATGGAGCCTATAGGCGATTTCTACAGCCCTGCCAAAGCAATCCGGCTGCTGGAGAAAGGCAATGTGGTCATTCTTGCCGGCGGAACAGGTGCACCTTATTTCACCACCGACACCGGTTCGTCCCTCCGCGCGCTGGAGATCAAAGCCGATGTGATGCTCAAAGGAACCCGCGTGGACGGAATCTATACCGCCGACCCGGAGAAAGATCCCACCGCTACCAAGTTCAACGAGATCACGTACGACGAAGTGATCCGCCGCGGACTGAAAGTGATGGACTTGACCGCTACCGCCATGGCAAAAGAGAACGGGCTGCCGATCTATGTCTTTAACATGGATCAAGCCGGCAACCTCGAAAAAGTAATCAACGGAGAGCCCATTGGAACTCTCGTAAAAATCTAACAATATGGAAGACGAACTCGAATTATTAGAATCTGCAGCCGAAGAGCAAATGCAGTCTGCTGTCGCTCACTTGGACGACACCCTTCAGCACATCCGTGCAGGTAAAGCCAACCCGCGTATCTTGGACCCGATCAAAATCGAGTACTACGGCACGATGTCGCCGCTGAGTTCTTGCGCAACGGTCACAACGCCGGACGCACGCACGATCGCCATCACGCCGTGGGAGAAGAAACTCATCAGCGAGATCGAGCGCGCTATCATCAATTCCAACATCGGACTTGCGCCATCCAACAACGGAGAAACGATCCGTCTGATTCTTCCGCCGCTGACCGAGGAACGCCGCCGCGAGCTCTGCAAGCAATGCAAAGCCGAAGCAGAGAACGCCAAGATGTCGATCCGAAATGCCCGCCGCGATGCTATCGAGGAGTTCAAGAAACTCGTCAAGAACGGACTGAGCGAGGACATCGAGAAAGACGCCGAGGAAGAGATGCAGAAGACCCACGATAAATACATCGCAAAAGTTGATGCACTCTACGCAGCCAAGGAAAAAGAAATCATGACGGTATAGTCGCGTTGGACTACAAAGTGCGCGGATTAGTCATTAAGTCAACGGGTAGCAGTTACATCGTCCGGATGGACGATGGTTTGAGTGTGGAATGTCATATCAAAGGCAATTTCCGCATTCGCGGTATTCGTACGACCAACCCTGTCGCCGTGGGAGACTGGGTTGAAGTACTAAGTGACAAAGTACAAAGTGACCAAGGACACAGCGTCTTTTGGATTACAGAGGTAGAGCCGCGGCGCAATTATATCATCCGCCGCTCCACGAATCTCAGCAAAGAGAGCCATATTCTGGCAGCCAATATCGACCAAGTGGCGCTCATCGTAACCGTCAACCATCCGGCTACTTCCACGACTTTTATTGACCGTTTCCTCGCTACCTGCGAAGCGTATCGCGTGCGCGCGATCCTTATCTTTAATAAGGTGGATTTGCTGAACGAGGACGAATTAGCTCAACTCGCAGAACTGCGTTCGCTATATGAATCAATCGGTTACGAAACGATAGAGCTATCGGCGATCAGCCTTCATCCATCAGATATTTTACCTCTTTTGGCAGGCAAAACTACCCTGCTCTCCGGCAATTCGGGCGTCGGTAAAAGTACCCTTCTGAATGCCCTTTTCGGCAAAGAACTCACCCGCACAGGTAAGATATCCAACGCGCACGACAAAGGTATGCACACCACCACCTTCAGCGAAATGTATTTCCTGCCGGACGGCGCGGTGATTGACACCCCGGGGATCAAAGGGTTCGGGTCGGTTGATATGTCCAAAGAAGAGGTATCCCATTATTTCCGCGAGATATTCCGGGTAAGCGCGGACTGCCGTTTCAACAACTGCACGCACACCAACGAACCCGGTTGCGCGGTGATCGAAGCCGTAGAGCACGGAGAGATTGCTATGAGCCGCTATGAGTCGTACCTCTCGCTTTTAGGCGACTGCGACGAAGCCAAATACAGATAAAACCCTAATAACAAACAATTTAAATTTCACTTTTATGAAAATGTATTCTGAGTATCGCGCTCAGGCGCGAGAGACCTTGAAAGGTCGTTGGAACGAAATGGCTCTTGTCACCTTGATCGTGTTTGCTATCGTTTCGTTGTGCTCCTCACCGACTATGTTGTCCGGTAGTTTTGGAGAAGAGATGTATTCCATTTTCGGATCGTGTACCATGCTAGTACTGTCGCTCCTTATCGCCGTTCCATTGCAGTTCGCGTTCTACAATCTGCTTCTGCGCTATGCGCGACGCGAGGAATTAGAGGGCAGTTATATCTCTTTTTGCTTCAAAGATTTCGCTGCGAACTGGAGCAAGTACTTCGTTGCAGGTCTATTAATGACCTTGGTTTTAGTCGTCGTACTCATTCCGACCTTAATGATCGGCACGATTATTCTTGGTCTGGCGTATGGCATGATACCCTTTGTCATCCACGACTACCCCGAAATGAGTGCGCGCGAAGTGCTCCGCACTAGCCGTCTGATGATGCGTGGTCATAAATGGCAGCTGTTCGTGCTCGAACTGACCTTCATCGGCTGGATTTTTTTGGCAATCTTCACTTGCGGTATTGGCTTACTATGGTTGGAGCCGTACATGACCACGACGTACGCACACTTCTACGAGGATGTCAAAGCCGAATACGAAGCCAAACAGGCTGCGCAAGTAGCTTAAGGTCGCAAACCTTGTAGTACAAAGCGAGTCACTTCCTCCTTTCGATGTTGGATGAAGTCATGCACTTGCTCGTCCGTCCGGGCGAGCAAGTCTTGGTACATAGGCAACGAAATAAAAGTGAACACCGTGAGCGACGCCACGGACATCATGATATCGAACGCATCAATTTTTGCTAACCGACCCGCCTGTTGCTCCGCTTTCACGCGTGCCTCCAGATGCATATACAGCATCGCGTAGCTTGGTTTCTTCACGAAATTCTCCCGTAGATACTTACGCCGCTCGGGATTGTTGGCTAACTCTTCCAGCACGAAATACGGCAACCGCGGATTTTGCATCAGCGCGTCGAAATACAGCGAGATAGCCGACCTTAGGAAATTCTCAAAATTCTCCTCACTCACCAGCGAGCGGCTGATGACATTCAATGCCGCTTCTATCTGCTCCAGAAAAATCTGACGGAAGAGGTTCTCCTTCGTCCGGTAGTAATAATGCACAAGCGCCTGTGTGCAACCCACTTCGTGAGCTATCTGCGTCGTGGAAGTCGCAGCATAACCCTGCTTGAAAAATAACTCTTGCGCCACCTCGCGGATACGCAACTCCATGGAGTCATTTACCATAAACTCTTTATCTTTAGTTATCAATTAAAAAATGCAACCTGTTCACAACGTTTGCCTCGCTTGTTCCGGCGTCGAAATCCAGGAACAGCAAAGACAAATCCGGGTATAGATCTTTGTACCGCCGTTCGATTCCTTTGCTGATAATATGGTTGGCAATGCACCCGAAAGGCTGCAGCGACACCACTTTCTTCACGCCGCTTTCGGCTAACTCACATATCTCGCCCGGCAAGAACCACCCTTCTCCGAAATCCGCTGCCGAGTTGATCACTTTTCGGCTCGACTGCCATACATCCATGATATCCGAGAACGGACGATAGTACGGATACGGCGCACAGATCCGGTCGTACACGTGTGCGTAATGTCGCAACACGCGGTTCAGTATTCGTGCCTGCCAGGGCTTCAAACCGTCCTTTCGGATATGCTGGTTTTGAAAGATATACGCGTTTGGAATAGAGGTGGAGAAAAATCCCGTAATAGCCGGAGGCACCACCTCTACCCCGTGCGCAATAAGCCAATTCATAACCTCCTTATTGCTAAACGAATTGTATTTGACGTATATCTCTCCGACTACTCCAACTTGCGGCACTTTCTTCGAATGGTCACAAATCGCATCAAAAGCCTCCACCGCTTCCGCCATCATTCGCCGCATTCCGCGGTAATTGCGTTTGGCGAGCAGCGGTTGCACAGCCTCCAAATAATGGTCGTATAGTTTGCGCGCACTACCCTGCTCTTTCTCCCGCGGCGCAGCCGGATAATATAATTTTGCCAAAGCGTCCGCGAAATACAATGCCTCTAATGTAGGGCGGATCAATGCGCTCCATTTGATCGTAAATCCCGGCTGCGCGTTCTTCTGGTCCGGACCGATGGCAACCGAGATTACCGGCACTTGGCTCATGCCTGCTGCCACAAGCGCATTCTTGATCAGCGAATAATAATTGCTGGCGCGGCATTGACCTCCGGTCTGCGTGATCGAAACAGCCGTATTATTCAGGTCATACGCACCTGATTTGAGAGCCCGCAACAAACTGCCAACCACTATCGTCGCCGGGTAGCAAATATCATTATTCGCACTCCGCAGCCCTTCCTCTGCATCGGCTTGCGTCCCCATCGGAAGCGGCACTAACTTATATCCCGCCAAGCCAAAAATCGTCGGCAGAAACTCATTATATCCCTCTGCGAAATAAGGCGCTAATATCACTCGCTCTTTGTCTTCCGCCTCAAACGGCTTCGTCGTCCAAGGCTTGCTGGATTTTTGTACTTGGTACTTGGTACCTTGGTCACTTCCCTTCACGCTTTCCACCAGCGACCGCACCCGCAGCCGCAAAGAACCGATGTTATTCACATCGTCGATTTTCAGCACGGTCAGGTTCTTGCCGTAGCGTCCTAAAATCCCTCGCACTTCGTCCAAGATAAACGCATCGGGTCCGCAACCGAACGAAGTCAGTTGCACCATATGCAAACCTTTGTAATCGCTGTTGCCCACAAAATGCGCTGCCTTGAATATCCTATTCGGATATGACCATTGACACAAAGCGTTGATCTCGTCATACACACCTTGCCCTTCGTGGGTAGCGATATTCTCCGTCACCACGTCAATACCCATTGTAGCGATCGCATCGGCTATCTTATGCTGAATTAACGGATCGATATGATACGGCCGCGCAGCAAGCAAAATGACCATCCTTCCGTCTTTCTTAGCTTGTTCAAGCACCTCTAAATCCCGCCGCTCCAAGGCCTCCAGATATTCCTTTTGCGCCTCAATCGCTTGCGTCACAGCCGCGTTCACAATTTCCTTCGTTCTTGGTACTTGGTCACTTAGTACTTTCCCGACGTATTCTATGAGCGAACTCCGCAGCAGTTCCTCATCTTTGAACGAAATAGTGGGAGCATCGAGCGGCACATTGTATTTCTCCTCAGGACGGATGGAACTTTTCAGCACATCCGAGTAGCCGCTGACGATCGGACAGTTGAAACTATTCTTGGCTTTCTCGTCCTCCGCGCGCTCATAAACCACCCACGGATAGAAAATACGATCCACGCCTTTGTTGATCAGATCCATCACATGTCCGTGCATCAGTTTGGCAGGAAAACAGATATTATCTGCTACAATCGTCCGAACGCCTTTCTCGTACAACCTGTTCGTACTCACGCCGCTCAATACCGTCCGTATCCCGCAACAAGCGAAAAACGTCCGCCAGAACGGCCAATTCTCATACATCCCCAACCCACGCGGAATACCGATAGTAATCTGATGTCCGGCGGAGACAGGAGTTGCCTGCCCATTTAGCGGAGCGGTATGGACCTTTGCACCCTCCTTGCCGGACGCAAACAACATCTTGTATTTCTCCTCAAACATGTTCACGCCTTGCCGCGCGTCCTCCGCATGGTTGGAATAAACCCGCTCACAGTTATTGCCCGAGAAATACGTGCGACCGTTCCCAAACGTATAGCACCGAACCTGGCACTTATTCTGACACCCCGGACAGACCTCATCCCGTTGCTCAAACGTCTTTTCTTCTATCAGTTCTTTTAGCTGCATCTATTAGGATATTATTAGGTTACTAGTAGGTTATTAGTAGGTTATTCTCCTGATACGTCTATGGTTCTGAACTGCCTCATGGCATACAACGCGCACCCGTACGCACCCATCAACTCAGGAATCGGGCTGAATTGCACATCCTTGCCTGTCAAGATCTCCAAAGCCCGCACTACCGAATGGTTTCGGAACGTACCGCCTTGTACCATGATATGTTCGCCCAACTGGTCAAAAGACTGCAGTTTCAACACTTTATACAGACAGTTCTTGATCACGGAATAACTGAATCCGGCGGCTATGTCATCTATCTTGGCTCCCTCGCGCATCGCCTGTTTAACCTTGCTGTTCATAAACACCGTGCAACGGGTACCAAGGTCGTATGGGTGTTGCGCCAAGGTCGCCATGTGCGCGAACTCACCCACTTCATAACCTAATTGTTTGGCAAACGTCATGATAAAACTGCCGCAACCTGAAGAACACGCTTCGTTGATCTCTATTCGCCGGATAGAACCGTTTTCCACGAAAATCGCTTTCATATCCTGTCCGCCAATATCCAGAATGAAAGACACCTCCGTCACCATCGACTTAGCCGCTGTAAAATGCGCCATCGTCTCTACGATACCGTAGTCCAAGCTAAAAGCGGTCTTGAGCAACTGTTCGCCATAACCCGTTGAGCAACTGCCGGCGATCTCAATGTCGCCACCCATCACCTCGTTCATTCGCTGCATGGCGGATAAGAAAGCGTTGTATGAGTTGCCGTTGTTGTAGCTGTAGTCCTTGTACGCCAGCCTGCCCTCTTCGTCCAAGAGCACGATTTTTGTGGTCGTACTTCCGCTATCCACCCCGAGGAAATAGCGCACCTCTCTCCCTTTGCCACAAAGGGGAGAAGCCCCCTCTCTTATGGAGAGGGTTGGGGTGAGGTTTTTATCTTTTAGCCACTCCTTATATTCCTCTTCGCTGCCGAACAAAGGCGGCAAAGTGTGCGTCAAGTCGGCTGTCTTGTCGTCCGTATTATCAAATAAGGTACGCGCGTGCGATATGTCGTACTTGGTACTTTGCCCCTTGGTACTTAACAAGGCTGTTCCGATAGCCGGCACAAACTGGCTATGCTCCGGCACTACTATATCTTCTTCACTCACATTTATCGCCTTTTGCAGGTGCTTCCGCAGTTCAGGGATATAAGCAAACGGTCCGCCGCAAAGCAGTACTTTCGGTAAGATCTCCGTTCCGCGCGCAAGGGCGCTCACCACTTGCATGGAAACAGCATTCAGCATAGAAGCGGCTATATCTGCTTTGCTCACCGACCGCGAGATGAGGTTCTGAATATCCGTCTTGCTGAACACGCCGCATCGGGAAGCGATCGGATAGACGTGCTCCGCCTGTGCTGCCAAGCCGTTAATCTCCGTCACGTCCACGCCAAGCAATGTGGCAGTCTGGTCTATAAACGCACCCGTTCCGCCTGCGCAGTTGCCGTTCATTCGCATATCCGGCACACGCCCCGGCTCGAAGAAAATCATCTTGCTATCCTCGCCGCCTATATCCACCAAGGTATGCACCTCGGGATATAATTGTTTCACCACCTCGGCTGCTGCAACCACTTCCTGCACAAACGGCACACCTAAACGGCTTGCATAACCCATTCCCACAGACCCGGTGATAGCAATACTTATCTCCTCACCCATTTCTACTGATTCAAGCATCCTCTTCAGCATCTCTTTCCCCACCACCGCCGGAGCCGCATTATGCCGCTCATAAGCCGTCGCTACCACCTCCTTGGTACTTTGTCCTTGGTCACTTAGTACTTGGTTACTTAAAACTTTCAGCAAAGCCATCTTTATGGTGGTACTTCCTATGTCAATTCCTAACTGATACATGCCTTTAATAGCCCTATTAAATACGGTGCAAAAGTACAAAGAAAGTGCGACTCTCGCAAGAATCGCACTCAAAAACTGCATTTTAGTAAATTATTTCTTAAAATATCGTACTTTCGTACTGATAGATTTCTCCGATTTATCAAAGGTCTATCACATGGTCCATTGCTCCAACGTGGCGGTCAGTTCGTCGAAGGTCTTCGCCTTAGCTTTTCCGCGTACCTCGGCTATCTGGTTATTTACCGCATCGTTATAGGTCTCTGCCTCCACATCGCGAATGACACCGAGTGCGATCGGCAATTCATCCTTGGTACTTGGTACTTGTGCACTTGGTACTTCCAGATTTCGCTCTTGTCCCATGAGGGCAAGGAGTCTATGGAGTGTCGGATCTTGCTGGTGCGCGTCATGAACAAGCACGCGCTCATCGTCCGCCGGAACAACTATCAGCCGCGGAACAAAGGTCTGCGGGTCGATCTCTACAGCCAAACCTTTGTCTTTGTTCTTGCCGAAGATCATTTTCTCGCCGTGGCGGAGAATGATACTGTGCTCCTCGCGCTGTTCGCGATCGGCGATCCATGAATGTGTTCCGTTATTGAAAATCACACAGTTAACGAGACATTCTACGATCGACGCTCCTTTGTGCTGCTGCGCTGCAACGAGGCAATCCACCGTCGTTGGCACATCTACATCCAGCGTGCGGGCAAAGAAGGTTCCTCTTGCGCCGAGAACCAGTTCTGCCGGCACGAACGGACGCTCTACCGTTCCGAAAGGAGAGGATTTGGAGACAAACCCTTTGGGGCTGGTGGGCGAGTACTGACCTTTGGTCAGACCGTAGATTCGGTTGTTGAACAGACACACATTGAGATCGACGTTTCTGCGGATCTCGTGAATGAAATGGTTTCCTCCGATAGCGAGGCAGTCGCCGTCGCCGCTCATCTGCCAAACGGTCAGCTCCGGATGGCTTGTCTTCACGCCCGTAGCGATAGCTCCGCCGCGGCCGTGGATGGTATTAAAACCATACGTGTTCAAATAGTGCGGCATTCGGCTGGAACAACCGATGCCGGAGATCACAGCCACTTGGTGAGTCGGGATTCCTATTTGCGCCATGGCTTTCTGAAGCGCCATGCAGATAGCGTGGTCGCCGCAACCCGGACAGAAACGTACATATTGATCGGATTTGAATTGAGATGCTTCCATAATATTCTAGTTCTTCTAGTTTATAGTCATACTAGTTTGCCTAGTTATTTTTTACAAAGTTAACAATGCGCTCCACCGCAAACGGCTGTCCCTGAATCTCGTTGTATTGTTCGATGTGCAGGTCCGGGAATTGCGCGCGAAGATACGCTGCAAATTGACCCGTATTCAGTTCGCAAACAACAATTCGCTTGTATTGGCTCAGTATTTCGTGCGTATTCTTCGGCAGCGGACAGATGTAATTGAAATGCGCGAGCGCGCAGTTCAACTCGTTGGCAGCCGCATGGAGATGCCCCTCGGTACTACCCCAGCCGACAAGGAGCGTATCGCTCATGGGGATTTGAGGATTCGAAGATTTCTTATCTCGGCAAAGCCTCGAACGATCGGCTGAAGCCGTATGGATGATTTGAAGATTAGGAATACTGTTGGCAATCTGCTCGATTTTGTGTTTGCGGGCGAGTACCATCTGCTCGTGGTTCTCGGGGTTAGTAGAGATCGTGCCCTTCTCCGCATCGCGCTCCAGACCGATGTTGCGGTGCTCGTATCCTTCCATTCCGGGGAAAGCCCAATAACGCACGCCGCGCGCGTCGCGCAACGCGGGATTATAATGTCCTTTCAGTTCTTCGGGAACGGTCTGCGGATGGATCTCCGGCAGTTCCGCCAGTTTGGGAATCCGCCAGAGCGCCGTTCCGTTTGCCAGATAGGTGTCGGTCAATAAGATAACCGGTGTCATGTTCTCCAGCGCGATCTTACATGCCTCGTACGCGTAGTCAAAGCAGTTCGCAGAGGATGAGGCGGCAATCACCACAGCCGGACACTCGCCGTTTCTGCCATACAGGGCTTGCAGCAAGTCCGTCTGTTCAGTTTTAGTAGGCAGACCTGTTGAAGGACCGCCGCGCTGTACGTCAATCACTACTAAAGGCAGTTCCGCCATGACGGCAAGACCGATGGCTTCGGATTTGAGACTCAGACCGGGACCGCTCGTACTCGTACAAGCCAGATCGCCGGCAAAAGCCGCTCCGATAGCCGTGCACACACCTGCTATCTCGTCCTCCGCCTGAATAGCCATGACATTCATGTCCTTGCGTGCTGCCAGTTCATGCAGAATATCCGTCGCCGGCGTGATCGGATACGAACCCAAGAACAGCCGTTTACCGGCTTTCTCTGCCGCAGCAATCAGTCCCCAGGCCGTCGCCTTGTTACCCGCGATGGAGGTGTAGGTGCACTTGGTCACTTGGTCACTTAGTACTTGGTCACTTGGTACTTGGTCAAGGTGCACTTGCTGCACGTTGAGAGCGAGGTTTTGACCGTAGTTGTATCCATCCACCATGACTTTGGTGTTCGGAGCAACGAGCGCAGGTTTCTTCTTGAACTTCTCTTCGAGAAGGTGAATGGCTTTCTCCATCGGTTCGTCGAACAGCCAGTAGATCAGACCCAGCGCAAACATATTCCGGCATTTGAGTACGGATTTGTTGTCCATGCCGGAATCCTTTAACGCCTCTTTGGTAAGCGTCGTCAACGCTACCGGCACAATCTGCACGCTCTCCGGAATACCCAGTTCCTCAAAGGGATTAGGCGTGTGATACTGTGCTTTCTCAAGGTCTTTGTCGGTCAGCGAATCCGTATCTACAATTAGAATCGCGTGCCTGTGGAACAAAGAAAACTCCTCATCGAAATGCGCCTGCGGGTGGTTGAAATGCGAACCTAATGTACACACTTTCAACGCAGCAGCATTCATTGCTACCACTACATCCGCTTTGTCACCCGAGGTATAAACCTCCTGCCCCAGCTCCACTTGGAAAGCACTCACGCCGCCTAAGGTGCCTTGCGGCGCACGAATCTCAGCCGGAAAGTCCGGCAACGTGGAGATCTCGTTACCCATCTCTGCCGCCAACTGGGCAAACATATTGCCCGTCAGCTGCATTCCGTCGCCCGAATCTCCGCAAAATCGAACTGTAATGTTTTTCACTATCTTTTGTGTTTGGTATTAAATTTGCTGCAAAGATACTGCTTTTTTCTGAATTGTGCAAGAATGACGGCGTTTTTATCATAAAAATATATGTTTTGAGTAAAAGATTTGCCGTTTTCCTCTCGGTGATGTCGTACTAACAACCCACTAATCACCCACTAATCACCCACTAATCACCCACTCATACACCGATTCTACATGCATAAACATGTGTAAACATGTAAAAAAACACCCTGCTATACGATTTCTGCAAATAAATTTGCACAATTCAGAAAAAAGCAGTAACTTTGCAGCCCATAAAAAAAACAAGAACAATTTATTCGCCATATGAAAAAGATCTATCTCTTTTTGCTTGCACTATGTGCTTGCTTTATTCAGATGTATGCCGAAACCGTCAAGTTGAACGGTCTGTATTATTCGTTGGGTACGACTACGGCACAAGTGGTCAAAGACCAGAGTTCGGACAAATCCGTCTATAAAGACTACACGGCGGTTACTATCCCTGCGTCCGTGACCTATAACAACTACACGTATCCTGTAACAAGTATCGGGACAAGTGCGTTTGAGGCATTGACGAATCTGCAATCCGTGACCCTGCCGACATCCGTCACCACTATCGGAACGGACGCTTTCTACGGCTGCACGAAATTAGGCAGCGTGAACTTGGAAGAAGGATTGACGAGTATCGGTCTGCGTGCGTTCTATAACTGCAACCTGACGGAGATTACTATTCCGAGTACGGTTACCTCTATCGGAAATGCCGCTTTCAAGGGCAACCCGACGACCACGATTGTATGGAAACCGGCAGACTGCTCTATCGGTTCAGACGACAGCGCGCCGTTCTATAGCACCAATTCGCAAGTTACCTCTTTCACTTTTGCGGACGGCGTGCAAGTGATTCCTGCATACTTGTGCAAGTACATGAAGATAGAAACTATCGCTATTCCGGCTACCGTGACCGGCGTCGGACAAAGCGCATTCATGTATTGCACGAACCTGAAGCATTTTGAGTTTCCGCAGGGTATTAAGACCGTGGCAACCAGCGTGTTAGAAGGCTGTACGGCATTGGAGGAAGTGGTTATTCCATCCTCTGTGACAACCATCAATCAGGACGCGTTCTATAACTGCTCTGCCTTGCAGGCTATTCACAACTATGCATATACGCCGCAGACGATTACCGAGCGCACGGTAAATAACGTCAACAAACAGACCTGTATTCTTTACGTGCCGATGGACTACATCGACCTCTATCAAGCCAAGGCGGTCTGGTGCGATTTCATCAATATAATAGGTGTGGCAACCGATCTGCAGTTTGAGGAACAGACGGTGCAAGTAAGTTATCTGAAACAAGACGAATCGCTTCATTACATGGAGGCGCAGAAATGGCAAGTGCCGCACGCTCCGCGTATTGAGGGTTTCACGTTCCTCAAATGGCAAGTGCTGCCCGGTGATTTGGCGGAGGGTATTGTGCTGCAAGCCGTCTATGAAGCCAACAACCCGACGGAGGCTCCGGCTGTTTATACGAATCCCGCCAACCCTGCGCA
>CADAZU010000021.1 GCA_902792535.1 uncultured Bacteroidales bacterium | reverse complement strand
AGACTTGCGCCGCTCTCCAGCGAACCGATCGCTACGAGTGTACCGCCTTGGACATACAGCTTCTTGCCGCCTTCCGAATTGGCGTCAATCGCCATTTCGGGACTCGACGAACCGATCGCATAGACCAGACCGCCTTTGATATACAGGTTGCCGTTAGCGTCCATGCCGTCGTTGCCGGTAGAGTAGGCACATACGCAACCGCCGCTAACCGTGAAATCGCCGCCTGCATTGATCGCATCGTCCGAAGACTGCGCATACACATACCCGCCGGAGATCGTGATCGTACCTTTGGCTTCGATGGCTTCCGGACTGGAATCGGACGAACTATCGCCGCCTCCCCAGCCGCCACCGCCGTGACCGCTGCCACCCGGAGGTGCAAACCTTCCGCCGCCTCCGGAAGAGGAAGTTCCGCTGCAAATCGCTTGTATATCGCCGCCGGAGATGTTTATGCTACCGGCGCTGATGATGTTGTCATAGTCGTCTTTCTTGCCCGCTTTGATGCACTTATATTCGCTGTTCACGCGGATTGTGCCGTCTGTGATGGTGATGTCGCCGAAAGCCACAATACCTTTGTCGCCGGCTTTGCTGATGGTGATCTCGCCGCCGTTGATGACGATATTCGTTGTGTCGCTCTGGATACCGTCGGCGCCTGCGCTGATCGTCAGTTTACCGCCGTCAATGGTGATCGTCGAGTCGCATTGCACGCCGTCGCTACCGGCGGTAATAGAAGTGTTGCCGCCGCTGATATATAGCGCATCGTTGGCGTGCAGACCGTCGCTCGCCGCATTCAGTACAAACGTACCCGCTTCGTTCGTCAGATGGATGTAGTCGTCGCTGGCGATGGCATGTTTGTAATTGCCTTGGACGCTCAGACTGCCGCTGCCGGAGAAAATCAACTGACCCTCGCTGAAGAATGCCGCCTTGCGGTCCTCTGATGACGAAGCATAACTGCTGCCGTCCGTCAGGCTGTTCGTTCCGTTCACCACCACATAGCATTTCTTGTGGCATTGATTGTTGATAGCCGGACCATCCGAACAGGTCAGCGTCAGTCCGTTCAGCAAAATCTGATGCTTGATCGCGCCGTAGATCGTCAGCTGGCCGTTTCCGTTGCCGCTCAGCACATACGTAATGAGCCGTGTCACGGACGAGTTAATGGTCACATAGCCGTTTTCGTTTGTTACCGATATGCTGTCGATAGACCCTGTCACAGTGGCAGAACTGCCGCTCCAGCTAATAAACAAGGTGTCCGACCATACTTGATTCTCCACGTTGTTCTCCGTGGTGTCGTTCACCTCTCCGCTCGTCTCGCCGGTACCCGTTTCGCCCGATACCGTCGGAGGATTGTACGCCGTGCACGCCATCATCCCAATGACGCATAGCACTACCCATAAATACTTTTTCATCTTATTCAACTTTTTTCCTCTTTATGTAACAAAAAGCGTGCAAAATTAGTGAAAATATTTTATTTGCGCAAATTTTACGAGTAAAATATTAACATTTTGCATTTTTTCTTACCATCCTCCGGGACCGCCACCGCTGTTACCTCCCGAATAGGAGGACAGGCTTACGGACGAGCCGCCGGATGCAGTTGCCGGATAATAACCCACGCCGTCAAAGATGCTTGTGCCGGAAGCCGTGACACCGGATTTGAGGGTCGGCGTAGAAGCTCCGGAAACGACCATGGTACTACCGCCGCTGCTGGGTGTCTTGAACGCAAAGGTCGTGCTGCCGACCGTAAGCGCATACCACGTATTGGTGGACCAGGAACTGCTGCTGCCTCCCCAGCCGCCTCCCGGACGACCGCCTCCTCCGGAGGATGAACTGCCGGCGGTATAGCAACTCTGACTCAGACTCGCTCCGCTCTCCAAACCTCCGATAGCCACAATAGTACCGCCTTGCACATAGAGTTTGTAACCGCTTTCGGTGTTGGCGTCTATCGCCACTTCAGGGCTCGAAGCACTAATAGCATAAACCAGACCGCCTTGGATGTAGCAGTTACCATTAGCATCGATACCATCGTTGTTGGTCGCACGCGCATAGACCATGCCACCGGAGACGGTAAGCGTGGAGGTGGAATTGAGCGCATCGTCATAGGAATTGATGCATACCTCGCCGCCCGTAATATCCAGCGTGCTCTTGCTCTCTATTCCTTCGCCGCCTGCGCCGGAAGTCGTGACCGAAATCTTACCGCCGGTGATTGAGATAGCTCCATCAATCTTGATACCTTTCGGCGAAGACTTGTAGTTGGTCGAATATCTATCTAAAGTGCTGGCGTTAGAAACGGTAGAGATCGTTCCGGAAGTGGACGCAACGACAGCCTGTCCGCTGGTAGTGATGCGGATAGAAGCGGAGTCGCTAACGAGGAGCGTCCCGTCGCCACTGATTCCTTTGCCTCCGGCTCCGGTAGAACTCAGCGTGAGTGTGCCGCCGCTGATAGCAATATTGCCGTCTGCACTCAGTCCTGCACAAGCCTTGGCTTTCAACTCATCGCTGTCCCATGCTCCGCCGCCGGAGGTGGTTGCAGTGATCGTACCGTCTGTTATATACAAATCGCCATTTGCTTTGATACCTTTGGCAGCCGCTGCGGTAACGGCGATGTTTAGTGTACCGCCGGAGATATAGATATTGCCTGTATCTTCGTCCTCATGGTCGGTGGTAATACCGGTAGAGACCGTTCCGCCCAAGTCGCACTGGATACCGTCATCGCCGATACCGGAGAGCGTAACCGTGCCGCTCTTGATCTCCATGTACTCCTCGCAGTTGATACCGTCGCCCACAGTCGAAGTGATATTTAATGTCAGATTCTTGATAGAGATATACGAAGCAGACTTGATTCCATGTTTGGTCTTGCCGATTACATTCAGCGTTCCGTTACCTTGAATCTGCAGCTGACCTTTGCTATAGATACACGCTTTTTGCGAGCCTGACGCGCAGTCGGTCAGAGTATTTGTCGTACCGCTCTTGGCGGACAACTGGATACGCTTGGAGTTGGAGATGTTAATTGCTGCTCCGCTCGGGTTGGTCAATGTCACGCCAGCCAGCGAAACCGTCGATTTGTACGAACCGGACAGAGAAAACGAACCGTTCGTGGAGGTACCGCTCAGCTGGTATGTGATCTCGTCATTGTTCACCGCATCGGTATTGCTTTGCGCAATCGTAACATGCGCACCGCTGATAGTGGGCGTTACGTATTGCGCCACGTTGCCTGCAACGGTCACCGATGCCGACGAAGAACTATACACGATACTTACCAGATTGTCTGTCACCGCCGTTTCATCCACATACATATTGCTTACTTCGCTCAAAGTAAACGCCTTGTTCATCACCGTCAGCGTTGTGCCGTCCGAAAAAGGCATCACCCCTGCTTGGCTTGCTGGAAACAGGTATGTCACATTGCCCACTTGCACATGGAGCGTCTGAGCAAACAAACCGATAGCTGAAAGCTGAATGCTGATGGCTAATAATATCTTTTTCATACCTTACTTGATTTTGTTTCCTGTTATAGTAAATAATTTTCCGTCACGCTCAATGAGCACCTGTCCGTCGCGAACCACCTTGGTGTATCGTGTTTCATTATTTTGTATTTCTTCTACTCCTTGCGTGTTGGTTACATTCAGCGCAGCAGAACTTGCAACACTCTTCGTACCTTCGGCTTTGACGCTATCGCCGCTTGCGCCTGCCATGTTTATATTGATAGTACCGCCGTTCATCGTGAAATTACCGGTGTTTTCCGCAGAGGTATCATTTGTTTCTTTCGATACCTGAATGCCATCGTCGCCGAAACCGCTAAGGTTGATCTCTCCGCTTTCCATGAGGAAATACTGGTTGCAGTTAATCGCGTCTTTTACTGCCGAATAGACATTGATAGTGCAATTTTTCATCTCTATATATTCGCCGGCTCGGATGGCATGATTGTAATTGCCATAGACGTTAAGCGTCCCCCTTCCCTTGAATTGTATATGTCCTTTGCATTGTAGAGCCCCTTTCCATGCATCGGTAGCCGTAGAAGTACCGTCTTTCAGCGTAGAGGTCGTTCCGCTTTTGGCACTTATCTCAATACGTTTGCCGTTCTGAAGGTCTATTGCCGGACCGCTGGGATTAGTAATATTCACTCCAAACAACTCTACCGTCGCTTTGTACGTTCCAACCATTGTAAACGAGCCATCGCTTGTTGTGCCCGTCAGACCATACGTAATCTCATTTATCGCCGCGGAAGCGGTAGAGGTGATCGTCACATCCGCGCCGCTTACGCTCGCTGTGACATAACTTTTCACGTCATCCGTCATCTCCACCGTTGCCGAGTTGCCGTTATACGTTACTAACACGTAGTACATCGTGTCAGCGATATTCACTTGCGCACACAATAAACCGATAGCTGAAAGCTGAATGCTGATAGCTAAAAATAACCTTTTCATTTTACTACAACCGTTTGTGTGTTAACACCTTGTTTAATTACGTACGCGCCCGCGTTAAGCTCTTGAACGGCTTTCCGAAGCGAACCGAAAGAGCCGATTTGCACACCGGTTACCGAGAAAACCTCCACAGCACGATCCGCCTCCAGTACATGTTCGATGGCGGTAGTTGCAGAACCGTCCGCGGAGAACTGCATGGACACAAGCTCGGTCAGCGTGAACGTCTCTGTTCCGTCTGAATTAGTCACTTGTAATGAACTGCCGCTGACACTCATGGTCAGAGACGAAACACTCATTACGGTGGTTGTTCCTGCCGTGTTGGAGAACACCAGATACGGATAGTCGGCAGCCTGCGCCATTACTGCACATAATACTGCTACGAATAAACAAATCTTTTTCATACCGTTCATTCCTAAAAATAAAAATCGCTGCAAAATTACTGCTTTTCTCGCACAGGCACGTTACCTGTTTATGGGAAAATATATACCAAAAGTAAGATTTTCTAAAAAAAATTCTTGCAAATGTCAAAAAAAAGCAGTAATTTTGTACCCGAAATGACTAAATGAGTAAATGTGAAAATGCAAAAATGAATAATTCTCATACCAAACGTATTTTTGAGGAGGCTTACCGCACGATAGAGAAAAAAGAGGTGGCAGTGATCCGCGATGTGCATGGATTTCCGGCGCGGGACAGGGATATTATTTCTCCGTATATGATGTTATTCATCTGTCATTCCGGTTCGTCACGGGCTTTGTATGATATGCGTGAAGTGGTCTTCCGACCTAACGAGGTGGCGATGATCTTGCCAAATCACATAATTCACCCTATCGAATGCAGTCCCGATTACTCCATTACGATTATTATGCACTCTATCGCTTTTGAACAAGAGATGAGCCGAAAACGGATGACACATGATCGCAGTAAGTTTCATGATTTACCGGCATGCCTGCTGACGGATGAGGAAATGGCGCAGTACATGAAGGCGGTGGATTTATTGGAAATTATTAGCGAAACGCCTGTTTCACGCTATCCGCATCGCCACGATATGCTCCTGGCGCAGACAGATATCATGAAAGATATGCTGGATGCCTGTCGCGCAACAATGGACGTACACAATAGAGCCTTCAGACGCAATTTTGCCATTTATAATGAATTCTGTAATCTTCTCGCCTTAAACTACCGAGAACAGCACGAGGTGGCTTTTTATGCAGAAAAATCTCATCTCACAACGCGTCATTTTTCGGTCGTGATCAAGGATGTTGTGGGTGTCTCTGCCAGCGATTTCATTGAGCAGTATATTCTCTCGCAGGCAAATAATCTGCTTTCCTCCCGTCAAGACTTGTCCGTGCAGCAAATCAGCGACCACCTCGGCTATGCCGATCCGTCCTCGTTCTGCCGGTTCTTCAAGCGTGCAACAGGTCTCTCTCCCCGTCAGTTCAGGGAAAATTCGCAACCGCAATAAAGCTGGTTGTAGAATTGGTATTCTTTCAGTAGTTCGTTGCGCCTTTCTTGCAGTCCGTCTTTGCGCCAGTTTTGTGCCCAGAAATGCACGGGCTCGTGGACGGCGCTGTCCGCCGGATATTTGTTCACCATCTCTTCTGCCTTCATTCCGGCGGCGTTCACTTGATCCAGATTCTTCCAACGTGAGGAAGCCAAGGTCGTGGCAAAGTACGGAATATCCAGCTCCTGCGCCTTCCGGGCCGTATAAAAAAGCCGGTGGTAGAAACATGCCTCGCACCGTCTGCCTCGCTCCGGCTCATGTTCCAAACCCGTCACCGCCCGAAGCCATTCCGCATGTTGCTTTTCCCATAGTCTTCCCCCTTCCATGTGGGCTTCAAGGGCTTTGGCATCGTCATCAATCCACTCAATCCCCAAACTTTCGGCATGCCGTTTGCTCTCATTCTTGCGGATTTCATACTCCTCCTGCGGATAGATATTCGGATTAAAATAATAGATCACCGGCTCAATCTGATGAGCCAGCAGCCATTCCACGATCGCGCTGGAGCAGGGTGCGCAGCACGCGTGCAGCAGCACTTTTGTGCACCCCTCCGGAACTATAATTGCAGGTTGTTTAGACATATTCGGCTGCAAAATTACGAAAAAATTTTGATATGTGCAAAAAAAGTTGTACCTTTGCACCGCAAAATGTGTAAATTATAAATGGTTCTATGAATACAAACTTTGGATTCGTTCGAGTGGCGGCAGCTGTACCGACCATGAAAGTAGCGGACTGCGTGTACAACGCCGCACAAATCAGGCTACAGATAGACGAAGCGATCGCTGAAGGCGTGGAAGTGATCTGTTTTCCGGAACTGAGCCTCACCGGCTACACGTGTGCCGACCTGTTCTTCACCCAGCAACTCCAGCAAAGCTCCATGCGTGAGCTGGAGAGTCTCTGCGACTACACGCGCGGCAAAGCGATCATCGTGCTGGTGGGTGCGCCGCTGCAGGTGGAGAATGACCTCTTCAACTGCGCGTTCGTCATGACCGACGGAGAAGTGGTTGGTGTGGTACCAAAAGTTAACCTGCCCAATACCGGTGAGTTCTACGAGAAACGGTGGTTCACTTCCGGTCGTGCCGCGCGCGAGTTCACGCCCGGAGGCATTGCGCCGCGTATTCCGAAAATAGAGATATGGAGTGGGGAAGTGCCGTTCGGAACGGACCTCCTTTTCTCCACCCGCAATTATACCTTTGGTATTGAGATATGCGAGGATCTCTGGTCGCCGCTGCCGCCTTCTACCCAGCTCTCGATCCAAGGAGCCGAACTGATCTTCAATCTCTCCAGCTCCAATTGTCTGGTGGGCAAACATCATTTCCGCCGCCAGATGATCACCCAGCAGTCGGCGCGTGTCCACTGCGGCTATATATACACCTCTTCGGGCGTGGGCGAATCGACTACGGACGTTGTTTTCTCCGGCAGCACGTACATCGCCGAGAACGGCACGATGCTGGAGGAAGGCGAGCGTTTCCAGCGCAGCAACACCATGGTCATTCAGGAGATAGACATTGAGCGTCTGCGCACCGACCGCCAGCGGAATACCAATTTCACCAAGGACAAAGCGGGTCATTACCGCCGTATCAACGTAGCGCCGATCGAGCGCGAGGAAGAGTTCACCGAACCGATCCATCGCCATTTCTCTACCGCTCCGTTCCTGCCGAAGAAAGGCGACGAAGACAATTACTGCATGGACGTGTTCTCTATCCAGACGAGCGCACTCATGCGCCGTTGGGAGCACACACGCTCTGAAACGCTCGTTCTTGGTGTCTCCGGCGGTTTGGACAGCACGCTGGCGTTGTTAGTCTGCGTCATGGCAGCGGACCAGATGGGTTATGACCGTTCGCGCGTTGTGGGCATCACTATGCCCGGTTTCGGCACTTCCGACCGTACTTACCAGAACGCACTCGATCTGATGCGCCTTCTCGGTATCACCCACCGCGAGATCCCTATCCGCGACACTACGATCCAGCACTTGCAGGACATCGGGCACGACCTCGACACGCGCGATATCACTTATGAGAACGCGCAAGCGCGTGTGCGCACGCTGATCCTCATGGACGTAGCGAACCAAATGAACGGTATTGTGGTCGGAACGGGCGACCTGAGCGAACTGGCGCTCGGTTGGTGTACCTATAACGGCGACCAGATGTCGATGTACGGCGTCAATGCCGGAATACCCAAGACCCTTGTGCGTTACCTCGTGCGCTATGCGGCGGAAAACCTCTTCGGCGAGGACTTGCGCCAAGTGCTGATGGACGTGGTGGAGACGCCTGTTTCGCCGGAACTTCTGCCGACCGACGAGCAAGGCGAGATTGCGCAAAAGACCGAGGACAAAGTGGGTCCGTACGAACTGCACGATTTCTTCATCTATTATTTCCTCCGCTACGGCTTCACGCGCGAAAAGATCCGCTACATGGCGATCCAAGCGTTCGAAGACAAATACGACGAAGAGACGATCGACAAATGGCTCAATACGTTCATGCGCCGTTTCTGCACGCAGCAGTTCAAACGAACCGCAATGCCGGACGGACCGAAAGTGGTTGCAGTCTCTCTCTCGCCCCGCGGAGACTGGAGAATGCCGAGCGACGCAACTTGTATTTAAGATTTCGTAATATCGTAATCCCGTCATGACGATAAAAGAGAATATCTCCCTTCTTCCATACAATACCTTCGGGCTTCCCGCAAAGGCGAAGATATTTACCGAATACAGTTCGGTGGAAGAACTGCGTGCGTTGTTGGAGAAATATAAAGGCGAGCCGCTTCTCCATATAGGAGCGGGTTCTAACCTCTTGTTTACCAAGGACTTCGACGGTGTGATCCTTCATTCCGCCATGCGTCGCGCGCGGTGTGTAAGCGAGGATGCGGACTATGTGTGGATTGAGGCGGAGAACGGACTTGTCCTTGACGAACTGATCGCTCAACTATGCGATATGGGTATTTCGGGACTCGAAAACCTCAGTTATATTCCGGGCGAAGTGGGAGCGTCTGCGGTTCAGAACGTCGGCGCGTACGGCGTGGAAGCGAAAGATGTGATTGAGTCCGTGCGTGCTGTTTCTATCGCCGATGGCGCGGAACGGATCTTCTCCAATGCCGAATGTCAGTATGGCTATCGCGATAGTATTTTCAAGAACTCCCTCCGCGGAAAATATATCATAACGCACGTCGTTTATAGGCTTAACAAACATTTCGAGCCGAAGTTGAATTACGGCAATCTGAGCAGCGAAGTCGGTTCTAATCCGACGCCTATGTCTGTTCGCGAAGCAGTAATTCGCATTCGTCAACAGAAACTGCCCGAAGTGTCCGAACTCGGTTCTGCCGGTTCGTTCTTCAAGAATCCTGTTATTTCACATGAGGCGTACGAGACACTTACGAGACAGATACGAGACGATAGAGTGCCTCATTACGAGCAGGAAGGAGGCGTCAAAATCCCTGCTGCATGGCTTATCGAACAATGCGGTTGGAAAGGCAAATCGATCGGCGGCGCACAATGCTATCCGAAGCAACCCCTTGTCCTCGTCAATACCGGTTCGGCTACGGCAGATGACATCGTCGCTCTGGCCGCGGCTATCTGCAAGGACGTCCAAGACAAGTTCGGCATCACCATCTCCCCGGAAGTGAACTATATTTAATCTTCAAATCCTCAAATCGTCAAATCCTCAAATACTACAATATGGCTACATTTGTAATCGAAGGCGGACATAAGCTCCATGGTTCTATCACCCCGCAGGGCGCAAAAAACGAAGCTCTGCAGGTTCTCTGTGCGGTACTCCTCACCCGCGAAACCGTGGTTATTGATAATATCCCGAATATCCTGGATGTGAACAATCTCATTGACTTGCTGGCTTCGATGGGTGTGACGGTGGAGAAACTGGCGAAAGGCAAGTACGCTTTCACGGCTGCGAACCTCGACACGGCGTATTTGCGGAGTGCGGATTTCCTGAAGAAATGCAATAAACTGCGCGGTTCGGTCATGCTCATCGGTCCGCTTTTGGCGCGTCTGGGCGAAGTGACGTACGCCAAGCCCGGAGGAGACAAGATCGGACGCCGTCGTTTGGACACCCATTTCCAAGGAATGGTCAACCTCGGCGCTACGTTCACGTACGACCGGGAACTGCTGGCATACCGTTTTGACGGCAAGCACCTCAAAGGCGCGTACATGCTGCTTGACGAAGCGTCCGTTACCGGAACGGCGAATATCATTATGGCTGCGGTCATGGCGAAAGGTACAACGACGATTTACAATGCAGCCTGCGAACCGTACGTCCAGCAACTCTGCCGGCTTCTCAATAATATGGGTGCGAAGATCAGCGGAGTGGGGTCTAACCTGCTGACGATAGAAGGTGTCAAGTCGCTTCACGGCGCGCAGCATAAACTTCTGCCGGACATGATTGAGGTCGGTTCGTTCATCGGCATGGCTGCTATCACAGGTTCTGAACTGCGTATCAAAGAGGCGGGTATCAAAGACCTCGGTATTATTCCTGATGCCTTTCGTCGCCTGGGAATCCGTATCGAAGAAGAAGGCGACGATTTGGTCATTCCTGCGCAGGAACACTACCAGATTGAGTCCTTCCTTGATGGTTCGATCCTCACGGTAGCAGACGCTCCGTGGCCCGGTCTCACGCCGGACTTGCTCTCGGTGCTCTTGGTGGTAGCTACACAGGCGAAAGGATCGGTTCTTATTCACCAGAAGATGTTCGAATCCCGTCTTTTCTTTGTCGATAAACTGATTGATATGGGTGCGCAGATCATCCTCTGCGATCCGCATAGAGCGGTGGTTATCGGACATGACCACACCCGCCAACTGAAGCGCAATAACATGACTTCGCCCGATATCCGTGCAGGTATTGCGATGTTGATTGCAGCCATGTCCGCCGAAGGAACCAGCAAGATTGACCATATCGACCAGATCGACCGCGGTTACGAAGACATCGAACACCGGTTGAACGCCATCGGCGCCTGCATCCGAAGAGAGGAATAGCAGCATAAGGTATGCTTCGGGTCAGGCATTACCCACGATGATGGCTAAAGATCACTATGAATCAATAAGAACAACTAACGTCCATTTTTCGAACACAGCGTTCGAAAAAATGAATTATTTGTAGTGGCAAAAGTGGCAAAACAAAAGTCCAAATTGCTAGTTTTGCCACTTTTGCCATGTTAAAAAATTATAAAATGCATTTTTTATTTGCACATATGAAAAATTAGTTGTACCTTTGCAGCGTCATTTGAAAATGACATGACATATTGAATTTCGCGTTTGCGATTTATTGGTGTCCCAGAATGTAGGAAGTTCAAGAGATACACCAACATAAGTCGTCGAGCGTCCATAACGTATATACGTATATGGGCGTGGCTTATCGGTGTATGGGCATTTCCTACAGCCTTGGGACAGATAGGAACGCCCATATTTTTTTGTATATATATGGTTTGTTAACTTAATTTAATCATTTTAAACCCGATGCTCGATGGGATATAAGGGAGCAAAAGAAAGATGAAAAAGTTTTTAATGTGTCTTGCTGTAGTTTTATTTGCAGGTATGACGTTCACGAGTTGTGGAAAAAAAAGCGAAGCTGATCTTCTTTTGGGTAAATGGAGTGTTACTTCTGTGTCCACGACAATTGATGGTGTGAACGTTGAAAAAAAGATTGAAGGTAGTGAGTACATGTACTATACCTTTACCAGTGATGGTAAGTATGCAGAAGAAGTGAATGTGGCAGGTGAAAACTGGTCTGCTACCGGCAAATGGGTGTTGGAGAATGGAAAACAATTGACACTTACAATCGGAGAGGGGTATCAAGTAGATGAGTGGTTTTACACTATCACAGAACTTACCAGTTCGAAGCTTACATTGAAGGGTGAAGAAGGTGAAACTATGTATTTGACCAAAGCAAAATAATTTTCTTGTGTTGTAATAAGGGAATAAATTTCTGCTACACCAGCCCGAGCTAAGTACTCGGGCTTTTTTTATGTCTATGTGCTATCATTTTTTACTAAAAATCCGTCCGCTCTTGCGTATCTCAAAAAAAAGTAGTACCTTTGCAGCCGCAAAGGTGAATGAAATGAAACGAATACTGACAATATTATTGGCATTGATGCCGCTGATAGCAGCGGCGCAAATGGTTCAGCCCGTTAAATGGAGTGGAGAAGAGGTAGGCGACAGCGTGCGGCTGAAGGCTGCCATCGAAGAAGGATGGCACATGAATATCATTGAGTTTGGCGAACGTGAGTTTGACGAAGAGTTTGCGGACTCGTTTGTGGTTACCGTCGCGAAAACGGAGTTATGCCCGATCCGCTTCAATGCCTGCGACGACAAGATGTGTACCGCGCCGGAGGTGTGGGAATGGAAAGAAAACCTCACCCCAACCCTTTCTTCAGGAGAGGGGGCTTCTCCCATTAGTGGAGACGGGAGAGAGGGCTCACGGTCGTTGTGGGTGATATTCCTTCTTGGTTTCCTCGGCGGTCTGCTGGCGATTTTTACGCCTTGCGTGTGGCCTATTATTCCGATGACCGTTTCTTTCTTCTTGAAGAAAGGCGGCGGATTGAAGGACGCTATTCTCTATGGTCTGAGTATCATCATTCTCTATGTAGGATTGGGTCTGCTGGTGACGATTCTCTTTGGTGCATCGGCGCTTAATGATCTGAGTACCAACGCAGTAGTGAATATCATCTTCTTTTTGATTTTGGTGATTTTTGCGCTCTCTTTTTTCGGTCTCTTTGAGATCACTTTGCCGGACAGCTGGTCCACGGCATTGGACAGCAAAGCGCGGAGCACGGGCGGTTTCCTCAGTATTCTGCTGATGGCATTCACGCTGGTTATCGTCTCTTTCTCTTGCACCGGACCGATCATTGGCACGCTGCTGGTAGAGGCAGCAGGCAAGTCTTTGTTGGCTCCGGCGATAGGTATGTTGGGCTTTGCGATTGCGCTGGCTTTGCCGTTCTCGCTGTTTGCTATGTTCCCTCAGTGGCTCAAACAGGCTCCCAAGTCCGGCGACTGGATGACGAGTTTCAAAGTGGTGTTGGCGTTCCTTGAGTTGGCGCTTTCGCTGAAGTTCTTGAGTGTGGCAGACATGGCATACGGGTGGGGTATATTGCCGAGATGGCTCTTTATCGCCATATGGATCGTTTGCTTCCTGGGCATAGGAATCTATCTCTTGTGGAATATACGGAACGTGTCCACCACACGTAAGATCATCCGTGCAATCGTGATCATCCCATCCCTGACCTTTGCGTTTTACCTGGCACCGGGTCTTCGCGGCGCGCCGGTGAAAGCCATCAGTGCGTTTGCGCCGCCGATGGAGATAGAGGGACGTGTGGTCTTCAACGACTACGACGAAGGAATGGCGTTTGCCCGCCAGACAGGCAAACCCGTTATTATTGACTTCACGGGCTACGGCTGCGTCAACTGCCGAAAGATGGAGGCGTATGTCTTGGATGACGACTCCGTCAAAGCACGCTTGCAGAACTATGTCTTCATCGAGCTTTTCGTGGACGACAAGCGTGACGGAATAGGCGACCGCAACTCGGCTCTCCAGCGCGAGCAGTTTGGCTCCAATGCACAGCCGTTCTATGTCCAGCTTGACGCGCAGGGCAAGCAGATAGCGGATCCGATCGCCTTTACCACCGACCCGATGGAGTTTATCAACTGGCTCAAATACTAATCTTATGATACAGAAGAAACAATACGAAACACGCCGTCCGAAAGAGAAAGAGATGATTTTCGGAGTTCGGGCGGTGATGGAGGCAATCGATGCCGGCAAAGTGCTGGATAAAGTGCTCGTCCGCCGCGATATGTCGTCCGCTATCGGACGCGAGTTACTCATCAAATTGGAGGGAACCGGTACGCAGATCCAACGTGTGCCGCTGGAGAAACTGAACCAGTTTACCGACAAAAACCACCAGGGCGTGATTGCTTTCCTCAGCCCGATAGAGTTCTATCCATTGGAGAACCTCGTTCAGAGCCTCTATGACGAAGGCAAGACGCCGCTGCTGATGGTACTCGACGGCGTGACCGATGTGCGCAATTTCGGAGCTATCGCTCGTACCTGCGTGTGCGCAGGCGTGGACGCGCTTATTATCGGTACGCGCGGGAGCGCAGCAATCAACGGCGATGCGGTCAAAGCGTCTGCCGGTGCACTTCATTCATTACCTATTTGTAAGGTAGAAAACTTGCAGAATGCGCTACGTTACTTACAAGAAAGCGGACTTCGCATTGTTGCTGCTACCGAACACACCGATCGTAACTATACCGAAGTGGACATGACTGTACCGACTTGTATCGTTATGGGAAGCGAGGAAAAAGGTATATACGAGGAGAACCTCAAACTCTGTACAGACCAAGTGCGTCTGCCGATGACCGGCGTCATTGAGAGCCTGAATGTATCTGTCGCAGCAGGTGTGTTCATCTATGAAGCGGTTAGACAGAGAAACAGTAAATCGTAAATTGTCTAATCGTAAATCGAAATGACTGTTATCTACGAAGACAACCATATTATTGCCGTCAACAAGACCTGCAACGAGATCGTGCAGGGCGATAAAACCGGCGATACACCGCTTTCGGAGACCGTTAAGGCGTACATCAAAGAGAAGTACAATAAACCGGGAGAAGTCTTCTTGGGCGTAACCCATCGTCTGGATCGTCCGACGAGTGGGGTAGTTCTCTTTGCCCGCACAAGTAAAGCTCTCGCGCGGCTGAATGCTATGTTCCAAAGTCATGAGCAGATCAAAAAGACTTATTGGGCTATCGTGCAGGGCGCGCCGAAAATGCCGGAAGCAAGGCTGGAGAATTGGTTGATTCGCAATGAGAAACAGAATAAAAGTTATATTGCTAAGCCCGGAGCCAAAGATGCCAAGTTGGCGATATTAAGCTATAAAACGCTCGTTCGCGGCGATAATTATACGCTCTTGGAGATCAATCTGGAGACCGGCAGACATCATCAGATCCGTTGCCAGTTAGCGGCTATCGGTTGCCCCGTAAAAGGCGATCTCAAATACGGCGCAAAGCGCTCTAATCCCGATGGCGGAATATGTCTGCACGCCCGGCAAATAGAGTTTGTGCATCCCGTTAGCAAAGAAGAAATATGTATCACAGCCCCGGTGCCAGACGACGCACTATGGCGCGCTTTAACAACCCAAATATCATGAAAAACATAGTATCTTTTCTTGTTTTATGTCTGATGCCTTTCACCCTCTCTTGGGGAGAGGTTTCCTTGCTGCCGGACACGATTGTTGCGTTCCCCGGAGCTGAAGGATTCGGTAAATACACTTCCGGCGGCCGCGGCGGTAAAGTAGTCTATGTCACCACCTTGGCGGATGACAAAGAAGGAACGACGGAAGGCAGTCTCCGTTGGGCGATCAAGCAATACCCTGATGAACCGCTTACGGTTTGTTTTGCGGTTTCCGGAGAGATCCGTTTGGTGGATCGCCTCTATTTCAACCGCCGTGAGAACTTCACCCTTGCCGGACAAACGGCTCCTGGAATGGGTATTGTCATTACCCACCACAAAGTGGAGTTCGGCGGATCGAAGAACTTCATCGTCCGCAACCTCCGTTTCCGTATAGGCAGGCTGGACGCTAACGGAGAATTTATCAAGGCAAACGCGGTAGGAGCAGAAAATTGCGAGAACTATATCTTCGACCATTGTGATTTCGGCTGGTCCACAGAGGAAAACATGAACTCCAACGACAGCCATTTTTTGACCATCCAATACTGCATCGTGCATGAAGGTCTCTACAACTCCGGTCACCCGAAAGGCTCCCGCGGATATGGTTGCCAATGGGGAGGATCTCCGGCTTCTTACCACCATAACTTGTTGATTAACAATAATGCACGCTCCTGCCGCTTTAATGGCGCACAGAGCAATGATTGGGTGGTCTATATCGACTATATCAATAATGTGCAATATAACTACGAAGGCGGCTCTACGGGCTGCTACGGCGGTGAGAATACCGCGAAACTGGCTGAGGGAGAATACAACGGGCTGAACTCCGTACACGAATGTAATTTCGTTAATAATTACTATAAAGTAGGTCCGAATACCACCAAGTCACAGAAGGATTTCGTTTCGGTGGAGGCTGCTCGTTCCGGTGCCAAATCTTGGGGACCGAGTCACTGGTATCTGAGCGGCAATGTGTTTGACGGAGTACCTGCTGCCACCGCGGACAACTGGACTGCCGTGCATGGTAAATCGCCCTATACCAATACCGATACGCTGCGCGTGGATACACTCATCCGTCCTGCTACGCCTTGGTGGCGTTGGACGGCAGATAGTATCTACGGTCGCTATGATTTCGATCTGTACGCCTATGCGGCAAGCAGTTTTCAGAGTGCAGAAGAGGCCTATGCTACGGTGCTTGATACCGTCGGCTGTTTCCCGCGGGACCATGTAGAGAAGCGCTTGGTGGCAGATCTGAGTGCCGGCACGCATACTTATGAGGGTTCTAAAGGAAAGAAAAAAGGTATCATTGACGACCCGGAAGATGCCGAAGGATTTTACGCATACCCGGATTCACTCAATTATGATCTTGCTTCCTATGACACTGACCGCGACGGAATGCCGGACGAGTGGGAGAGTGCAAACGCTTGCGACCCGCAAACGCCGGACAACAACGTCCGTCATGTGAGCGGTTATACCATGCTGGAGATGTATCTCAATGATGCGATGCACAAAACTCCGATGGATGACGGCTATCAAGAGCCGGAGCATGAAGGAATCCAAAATATGGAATACAAAATCCAGAGTACAAAAATACTCCGCGACGGACAGTTGTTTATCCAGCGCGGAGAGAAAATCTATACACTCCAAGGACAGGAGTTAAAATAGCACCAATTATTAATCTCTAAATCGATTTATTATGGCAAAGTACGTATGTGATGTATGCGGGTACGAGTATGATCCCGCAGTAGGCGATCCGGAGAACGGTATCGCAGCCGGCACAGCCTTTGAAGACCTTCCTGCTGATTGGACTTGTCCTCTCTGCGGTGTAGGCAAAGACCAGTTTACAGAGGCTTAAAGGGGTAAATAAATTACCTGTTTGGTCTCGAACCATTCACCTTTAAACCATTGACTGCAGGGGGTAACCTCTGCAGTTTTTTGATAAGGAGCCAGTTCGTCTTTCAGGTCTCCGCCTTTGAGCACGATGATTCCGTTAGGAACGGCATTGCGCTGTTTGGCGGAGATATTCTTACGCACCAGTTTCACCAAATCGGGTAGGGGCATGACTGCGCGGGAAACGACGAAATCGAATTTCTGCTTCTCTTCCTCTGCGCGCTCTTGTTTGCATACCACATTGCTTAGCCCTAAAGCCTGCGCCACTTCGCTTGCCACCTTGATCTTCTTGCCGATCGAATCAATCAGCATGAACTGACATTCCGGAAACAGAATAGCCAGCGGAATACCCGGAAAACCGCCTCCTGTGCCTACATCCAGAATCGTTGTACCCGGTTGGAAAGGCAGCCATTTAGCGATCGCCAGCGAGTGCAGCACATGGTGCTCGTACAAATTATCAATATCCTTGCGCGAGATCACATTGATCTTGCTGTTCCAATCGCGGTAAAGCGCGTCAAGCTGAGCAATTTGCTCAGCCTGACGATCGGTTAGTAGAAAGTATTCTGAAATATCCATTACTCCGCCATATTGGTGAATACGTTCTGTACATCTTCGTCTTCCTCGATCTTGTCGATCAGTTTCTGTACAGACTCGCGTTGCTCCTCGGTCAACTGCTTGGTGTCGTTCGGAATACGAACAAACTCCATTGCCTGGATCTCAAATCCGTTCTCCTCAAGGTATTTCTGCATGTTGATGGCTTCGTTGAAATCGGAATAGATGACGATGGTGTTCTCCTCCTCGTCCACGCCGAGTTCTTCTACTCCGAAGTCGATCAACTCAAGCTCCAGCTCGTCCAGATCAATGCCGTCTTTCATCGTTACGGTGAAGCAAGCCTTGCGGTCAAAGAGGAACTGGAGGCTGCCCTGTGTGCCGAGCGTGCCGCCGAACTTGGTGAAATAGGAGCGGATGTTCGCTACCGTACGCATGTGATTGTCGGTCGCGGTCTCAATGAAGATAGCGATGCCATGTGGTCCGTATCCTTCATAATTGATCTCCTTGTAGCCCTCGGAGGATTTATCGGTCGCTTTTTTAATAGCGCGGTCGATATTGTCCTTCGGCATATTCTCACGCTTGCATTGTTGGATCAATGCGCGCAGACGAGGGTTGGAGTCGGGATCCGGACCGCCCTCACGGGCAGCAATAGTGATCTCTTTTCCCAGTTTCGTAAATGTGCGGGACATGTGTCCCCATCTTTTCAGTTTTGTCGCTTTTCTGTATTCAAATGCGCGTCCCATAAAATTATAGTTTTAAATTGTTAATAAAATTAGTTAGGTGGCGACCGATCAAGGTCACCACCCATAATGCTTATTCAGCGTTTTGCGCAGGAACTGAGTCTGCATGGTTCAGAATGGTCTCGTAGTGTACTTCCTCGAAAGTGATCTTGAACTCCACGCGGCGGTTCTTCTGACGACCTTCTTTGGTTTTGTTGTCTGCGATTGGCTGGTCTTGACCATAACCCACAGCGGACAATCGTTCTGCCCCTACGCCTTTTTGGATCAGATAATCCATCACAGCGTGTGCGCGTCTGTCGGACAGAGCTTTGTTCAGCTCCGGATTGCCGACATTGTCGGTGTGACCCTGCACTTCTATGATATAGTTGCTGTTCTCAAGGAATAAGGCAGCAACTTGATCCAGAAGCGTGAAGGATTTCTGCTTAATGGTAGCCTTGCCGGACTCGAACTCAATACCTTGCATTGCTTTTTGCAGCAGTTGATGAACTTCGCGTTTGAGTTCCGGGCACCCCTTGTTCTCTTTTACTCCCGGTACGGTCGGACATTCGTCTTTGTAATCCGGCACTCCGTCTCCGTCACTGTCCTTTTCGCAACCATAGGCATCGACAAAGCCGATTGCTTTCTCCGGTGTATCAGGACACTCGTCGATGTAGTCCGGCACTCCGTCTCCATCGCTGTCCTTTTCGCATCCGTTCTTATCTACAGCCCCTAGCGCTTCCGCAGATGTTCCCGGACACTCGTCTTTGTAATCCGGCACTCCGTCGCCGTCGCTGTCTTTCGGGCAACCGTTCTCGTCCACTTTGCCTCTGGCTGCTTCCGGCGTGTTCGGACATTCGTCGAGGTAGTCAGTCACTCCGTCGCCGTCTGTATCTTTCGGGCAACCGTCCTTGTCCACTGTGCCTTTTGCTACTTCCGGCGTATCCGGACATTTGTCGAGGTAATCCGGCACTCCGTCTCCGTCGGAATCTTTGTCGCACCCCAGCGAGTCAATATACGGAACAGCCTCCGGCAATGTACCTAAACAATGGTCCAAATAATCGGGCACACCGTCGTGGTCCTCGTCCAACGGGCATCCAACTTTGTCCACAGCTACGCCGCGCGGGGTCTCAGGACACATATCAATCTTGTCCCATACACCGTCTTTGTCTTTGTCGCGGTTGTTGCTACCCCAGCAGATGGAGAAGCCCAGAGCCAGATTCACCATTTTCGCTTTGTCCGGCAGGAAATACTGCTTCGGAGCAGAAGCGTCTTTGTTCGGCAGCGCCGCATAACTTGTCGGAATGTAATCCAGCGCGAGGGTCAGGTTGATACCGTCGTACGGCATAAATCCGAGACCGGCACCGATATTGCTGTATTTACCGTTATTCATGAGCGAGTAGGTGGCAGCGATGTTAAACCAGTTCACAGGTCGGAATGCCAGACCGAAAGTTACCTCTTCATATAGCCGCGCGTTGTATAGTCTTGTAGCCGACACAATGCCTACACCAACGCGGTTGTCCCAGAAGTTAGCGTCAATACCTACGTTCAGACGGGCTGAAGTCATTCGCACGAAACCTCCTGCTTTGCTCGTCATTCTCATGCCGTTCAGCAGACCTTTCAGGTTCTCGCCTACGGCGCTCATCAAGCTATCGGTGGAGAAAGGTTGGCTTGGATCGTTGTTCACATGGTATTTCGGGTCGGAATAGTTGATCTCGCCCACACCATTGAAGATGGTATCCACGCTGCACACAAACTGTCTGCTACTGGTCCAATAGATGAAGCCCAGATCCGTGAGGGCGGCACTGATCTGCAGGTTCTCGATGGGCTTCCATGCGAAACCGAAGTCGATTGCAGCTCCATAGCCGGAGGGAATTACTAACTTCGGCCAATTGCTGAAATCAATCAGTTTGTTCTGATCGAATCCAGCGCCGGATGCGCCACCGTTGTTCCCGGCGAAACTCTCATAGATCTGGCGCACATTCTTGCCGTCCACATATTGCGCGAGGTACTCCATGTTGATCGGTCCTGCTATATTCAGTCCCAAATCGCCGTACAGATGCCATTGCTCCGCGCTGGCGTCAATATTCAGATTCTTGGCGTTCAGCCCGCCATACATCTGTCCCAGCAGCACTTTTAATTTACCACCGACTGTCCAGTGGTCGTTTATTTTTTTGCTGTATCCTCCGCTGATCTCCGTATAAGCGGTAGCGCCGGTACCCAGCCCCGAAAGCCCGATCGTATTGATTGCGCCGTTATTCAAATTCAGCATTCCGCCGCCTAAAAAGAAGTTGAACATCGTTTTGGGTAGTGTCACGCCGGACTCTATCTTCTCGTTTACTCCGAGGGTGAAATAACCGTTCTCTTTGATACGGAAGCCCATATTGATGAAGCTGAATGTCATGTCGCCGTTGAAATACGTCATATTCTGCAGCTGGTTCAGGAAAGCGACCTTGTTTCCGTTCGGGTGGAGCGGGGTGATGGTAATTCGCTTGGCGGGATCGTTCGGATCCGGAATGGTGTAGAGTACATCGCTCACTGTCAGGGAGTTATTTCCCACGCTCATCGAGGTCCATCCCAGCGGAGAGAAGTTGATAAATCCATTGCTCACCGGCTGGAAAGCGGGGTTGATGGTATGACGCATCGGCGCGTTCTCCAGGAAATAGAGCGTCGTCACTTGCTGTGCGCTCGCACTGATTGCGAATAATGCCACGAGGGCTGCTAAGATAGATTTTTTCGTCGTTTTCATTCTTGTGCCCTCCTATTATTGTTTTTTGTTTCCGCTTAAATTCAAGATTGCATCCACATGAGCGGTCAGACCGAGTTTGATCGTCAGTCCCTCATCGGCAGTGATCTTCACATTGTTCATGCCTTTGCTATAGGCGTCTTGGAGCGACTTGTCGTCCACGATTGCGGTATAAACGATGGATTTGATTTTCGGCATCAGATCCAACTGATGTTTGTTCAGATTGGCAGTGATGATGGTCTCGCCGGGTTCTTTCATACTCCAGTTACCGCCTTCGGTCTTGAACTCCGGTGCTTTGAGTGTGATGGTGTCGGCAGGGAAGAGCAGGAACGGTTTGGTAGCCGTGTCCGGATCCATGATCACATTGCCGAACTCATCGAGGCAGCGCATTGATGCCTTCACATCCAGCGGAATGGTGTTCTGCGCGCGGATATAAAGCGCTACATCGGTGGCTTTCAGTGTATCTACTTCTTTCACCTCTGCCAGCAACGAATCAATGCTGTATTGGCTGAGGTTCAGATCACGAATCGTATCTTTGTAGTCCACAAACACGCCGTTTTTGAAGATGAATGGCAGTTGGCAAGCAGCCTCAATACGGACACTCGTGTTCGGAGTGATACGGATCTGCGGGGTCATCTGGTAGTTGAAATCGATGCCGAATTTGTAACCCAGTTTCTGCGGCATATTCACGAATAACTCATCAATATGTCCGCGCTCGGGGTCTTTGTCAAACGGAATCATCATGTTGGTCGTCGAGTCGCCGATTATGCTGGTATCCGGATCCAGATATTCACCTACTTGGAATTGTTTATGGAAATCCTTTCGGGTGGTGTTGCCGTATTTGAAGGAAGCCTCATGGCGATTTCCGCTTGCGTCCAGCGCATACAGGTAGTCGCCGTCCACCTTCATTGCACCGGCGATCTTCGTGTAGATGTACATGTCGATCTTCGGATCGGCAAACGGTACTTTCCAATCCGAGATGAAGTTCAGCGAACCCCAGCTCTCGCTCAAATCCACAACCTCCTCGTTGTACATATCATTGGAGCGCTGGAACTTACCCCAAATAGCCTGATATTCAATGAATTGAACGCCTAATTCATAATCAAATCCGGCATTTTCAGGAATCTCTACCTCTTGACCTACAGGGACGGTAAAGGTGAAATTGATCTTGAAATCGCACGAATCAACTACCTCTCCGACTACATATTGCCCGGCAGCGTTTTTCTTCATCAGGTTGATTGTGAAGTGATCTACCTCAGTCGGAATATTCTGGTTGTAGCCGTAGTGGTCGCTGTTCTTGTCGTAAACGACCATGATGTCACCCGCCGGGCGGTGAAGTTGGTCGCCTAATTTCAAGGTCACTTGGTCGATCCATTCCCATTCCAACGGCAGATTGTTTCGCCGGATAATAGAGGAGAAACTGGCCTTGTCGATCAGCGCGCTATCCAGACGCTCGTTGTTGAGGTTTTCTGCCGAGTTGATGCCGGTTAACTTCAGCGGCATGTCGAACGTCATGGTATAAGGCATACCTGTACCTGTTACTTTGCCGTTAGGACCGATCATATGCGCCGCCTCCAATTTCTCGTACACATTCAGGTTCAGCTTTTTCTTCGAGATGTACTGAGACAGATCGATTTGGTGGAAATTGCGGGCGATTTTGAAAGTGTCCTTCCATGTGATCACACCCTTGTTGTTCACCGAATCGATAAACAAGGAGGGTACTTGCCCGTTTCCGAGAAAATCGCCGAGCGTGGCATGAATACTGCCTACCGGCAGCGCGAGACCCATTTCAATCTCTGATTGGGTGTCGATGTTGTTCATGTCGATGTCCGAATGACAGCCCGCGAACATACATCCCGCCACAATCGCAATAATTGCATTTAGATGTCTTAAATTCATAAATTTTATAGAGTTTGTTTGTTAATTCCAATTTTGCGTGCAAAATTACAAAAAAAAATCTATATACGCAAGTAAATTGGTATTTATTTCATCTTTTATCGCAATATATAGATTTTTTCAGTTGCTCGGGTCAGTGCGGTGTACAGCCATCGCAGGTATTCGCGTCGTTCGGTCGGGTCCGCCATTCGTTCCTGATCTTCGCCTATGCCGGAGGTGTCTATATAGACGTGTTTCCATTGCCCGCCTTGCGATTTATGGCAGGTCACGCAATAGGCGAATCGTACCTGCAGGGCGTTGTAATACGGCGATTCGTAGATCTTTTTGATTAACTCTTTCTTGTTCCGGATCTCAGGATAGTCCTCTGCAATCCGGCTGAATAGTTCGCGCTGCAACTGATAATTGGCTTCGGGGCTGTCGGTCATGAGGGTGTCAATCCATATCAGCGCATCAATCTCCCAATCATAGTCCACCGACCGCAGGCTGGCGTTGGCAAACTGAAATCCGTACATCTCATGCCGGTTGGTGAGACGCTCTATCTCAAACATATCGCCGTTGGCGAGAAACTCCAGATCTTTGTATTCCTGCGCCCAGTAATAGTTGTTTTTGGTCACCATGAGCCGGTCGCCGCTCGATAAGTCGTCCTCTTTCCATAATACACGTGCGCGCACTCCTTGATTATAGAGATTGGTCATTTTGTTGCTGCGGGCAATGATCAAAGTCTCCTCTGCGCCTACTTTGCGCCAACTGTCCTCCAGCTGCTCGATCACTTCTTCCCCCGGCACTTTGACTACATCCCGTCCGTTGGGATGTAATCTTATCTCCTCCCCTTCATGGGGAGGCAGGGTGGGGCTTAACTCCCCGCGAATCCTCGTTGCTTCTTTCAAAATACCGCTGTCCAGCGCTTGCCGCGCCACTTCCCGTAACCCGTAACCCGTCACCGTTAACCCGTAACCCCTCATAAAATCCGCATCGAGTGCCGGACTATTGCTGCTGCCGACGGGCGGCAACTGGGCATCGTCGCCCAAGAGAAGCAGGGAGCAGCCTTTGCCGTTATAGACATATCGCACCAGATCGTCCAACAGACATCCGCTGCCGAACGTCCCATTGTCCCGCTCGCCGGATAACATAGACGCCTCGTCCACGATAAACAGCGTTCGAGCGTGCAGATTGTCGGTCAAAGAGAATGCCTCCACGCCCAATTGGTTCTGGCGGTAGATCTGTTTATGGATGGTGTATGCCGGAAAACCCGAATAGCGGCTCAGCACTTTGGCTGCACGCCCGGTAGGAGCGAGTAGAACGCAGGGTTGCTTAAGCCCCATCAATGCGCGCACCAAGGCACTCATAACGCTTGTTTTGCCTGTTCCGGCATAGCCGCGGAGGATAAAAGCTTTGTGCTCGTCGCGGGACACGATAAACGCTCCGAGCGCCTTGAAAAGTCCCTCTTTTTCCTCATTGGGTTCAAACGGTAATTCCGCCTTTATCCGTCCTATGATGAAGTCTTCCAGCATTAAATATGCATTTTTTTGCAAATATATTTGCGTATTTCAAAAAAAAGCAGTACCTTTGCACCCGCTTTTGAGAGTTATAGGCAGGTGCTATACGACCAGCTCCCTCTGAACTCCCCCAGGCCTTGACCGGAGCAAGGGTAGGAGGTTGTAGCGGTGCGATGTAGTTAGCCTGCCTTTTTTGTGTTCATAGGACAACCTAGGACAACATAGGACTACCTAGGACAACATAGGACTACCTAGGACAACATAGGACTACCTAGGTCTTCCTAATAGATCATATCTCTTGCCGCCGCGGAGGATATAGATCTGTCCGTCTTGCAATAACTTTACTCCCTCGCTTGGTGAGAGGGCAGGGGTGAGGTTTTCTGAATCTTTTGATCCCATCGTATAGGCTTTCCATGCATCGGGAATACCATATCCCATCTGGTTATTCGGGTCGTAACCGGGGTATAAATGCGCCGATCGGATAATCAGATCGCGTATCTGCATCGCGCTTTTATCCGGCAGCGCCGACCATAAGCTGGCAGCCATGCCGGCTAACAGAGGCGTTGCAAAACTGGTTCCGTTGCTCCGCACAATCGCGCTGTTGTATGGATGGATCAGAACGGCCTGCTTGCCCACTGCGCACACTTCCGGTTTGATGCGTCCGTTTGAAGTAGGACCGTAACTGGAGAAATCGGCTGCAACGCTGTCGGTATCTACCGCGCCGACGGTCAGAATACTGTCTGCGTCACAGGGAGCGCTGATGGTGCGCCATGCCCCATCGCCTTCATTGCCGGCTGCCACGCATACCAGCATGCCTTTTCGTGCAGCAATCGTGGCGGCGCGGCTCACACGAGTCTTTTTGCCGTCTAAATCCTTCTGCTTGTCTATATTCCATAACGGATTGTCGAATTGTGCATAGCCCAGCGAAACCGAGAACACATTGACGCCTAACGAATCGGCTTTCTCCAGTGCCGCCACCAGATTGTCCATCTCTTTGGGGCTCTCGGTGTTGTATTCCTCGGAGCGCATCAGATAGTAATTGGCTTTTGTCGCTGCGCCGTAGTAGCCGTCTTGTATGCCGCTGATGGTGGTCAGGCACTCTGTCCCGTGTACGCCGGAGATTCCGCTGTCGTAAAAATCGTATTGGTCGGCCGTGAAGTCGAGATGCCCCAACTTCTGTTCCTGCCGGAAGCAGCTCATTGTGTCGGCATGGTGGAATCCGCCGTCGCATACCGCCATCAGAATCCCTTGTCCTTCATATCCCAGATTGTGCAGCGGCGTGAGGTTATAGAGCGCCAGTTGTTGATCCGTGTAACGGACATTGAGTTGGGCTGGGTGATTGGTGATGGGGGATTGGTGACGACTGACAGCTCTTTTGTGCAAACTATAGGAGGATCCGCTTTCCTCCCGTGTCATTTCGACGGCGGTGACGAAGCCTAAGTTCTTCACTTTGGCGGCTGTTGCGTCGTCCATCTCTACGGTTGCACCGTTGAACCAGCGGCTCTTATGAAGCACCCGCACACCCATTTTCCGCAAGTTGTTCAAGTACAGCGGACTGACAGGGTAGTCCATTTGGTCCGTCGGAATATGCCATTTGGCGCGTTGCTCTACGGCGCGTGGCGATAATTGCGGAGCACTCTTCTCCGGTTTGTCCAAAAAGGAAACAAAAAAGATATGTAAAATAATCAGCAAAGACATAACAATTTACGATTTTACAATTTAACAATTTAACGGTTTAACGATTTAACGAGCGCAGCTCCAACTGTACGACATTCTCCACATGCTGGGTATGGGGGAACATATCCACGGGTTGCACTTTGGTCACTTTGTATTTGGCGTCGAGGAGTGCCAGATCGCGTGCTTGTGTCGCCGGATTGCAGCTCACATAGACGATCCGTTTCGGCTCGGCATTCAGGATCACGTTCACCACATCTTCATGCATTCCGGCTCTGGGCGGGTCGGTAATAATGATGTCCGGACGCCCGTGTAGCGCAATGAAATCGTCGTTCAAAATATCCTTCATGTCGCCAGCGAAGAAGAGAGTATTCTCAATTCCGTTAATCTTCGAATTGATTTTTGCGTCCTCTATCGCTTCCGGAACATACTCAATACCGATCACTTGGCGCGCCTGTTTTGCAACGAAATTGGCAATCGTGCCGGTACCCGTGTAGAGGTCGTAAACTAAAGGAAGAGCCCCCTCCGGCTCCCCCGTAGAGGGGGAGAGAAGAGCAAACTCACGTGCCACTTTGTAGAGCTCGTACGCCTGTTCGGTGTTGGTCTGGTAGAACGATTTGGGTCCCACTTTGAATTGCAGACTTTCCATCTCCTCCATGATATGATCCTGTCCGAAATAGACTTTCACCTCCTGGTCGCCGATGGTGTCGTTGTATTTGAGGTTCTCTACGTAGAGCAGGGAAATGATCTCCGGGAACTCGGTGTGCAGGTATTCCAAAAGGCTGATGCAGGTCTGACCCGGCTGATGGCTGATGGCTTCTCCGAAGGAGACAATCAGCATCAACTCGCCTTTGTGGTTGTTGCGCAGAATGAGCGTCCGCAGCAGTCCTTCGTGCGTGTGTTCGTTATAGAAGGTCAGACCGTGTTCTTTGGCGTACGTCCGTACGGCATTGCGGATGCGGTTGTTGATCTCCGGCATGAGGTGACATTCCTCGATGTCCAGCACTTTGTCAAACGCGCCTGGTATATGGAAACCGATGCCGTAAGCCGTGTCGATCTTGTCCAGTCCGCCTGCCGCCTCAATCGCCTCCCACGGGAACCATTTTCGGTCGGCGCAACTGAACTCCAGTTTGTTGCGGTACTCATAGACATGCTTGGAGCCCAGAATAGGACTGATCTCCGGCAGTTCGATCTTGCCGATCCGCGTGAGGTTATCGACTATCTGCTGCTGTTTGTATTTCAGTTGCTCCTCGTACGGCAGGATCTGCCATTTGCAGCCGCCGCAGACGCTGAAATGCTTGCATCGCGCCTCGCACCGTACAGGGGAGGGTTGCACAACCCGCAGCACGCGGGCTTCCATGAACGAGTGTTTCTTCTTGGTCACCTGCAGATCCACGATGTCGCCCGGTACGCAGTTCGGCACAAAAACAACCATTCCTTTCTCACTTTGGTCACTTTGTACCTTAGCCAAGGCTTTGCCTTCTGCGGCTACGCCGGTGATCTCGATATGCTCCAAGACCGGTAGATTTTTCTTCTTTCCCATCAGATTCTCAATTAGCGTGCAAAGATACAACTTTTTTTACATTTATGCAAATAAAAAGAGAAAAAATCGCCCCGAAGGACGATTTTTCCCAATGGTTAGCCCTGGTGCTGCTCGTCGTACTCTTGTCCGCAAACCCTCCACAGGTAGGCCTTCATGGTCTTTGCGCCGGTAGCGGAATCTTTCTGCGCAAGGAAGTTCTCCTGATCGATAACGATCTTGCTCAGGTCGATCTTGCGTGCGCGAACCATCGCTGCTACCGCGGTGAAACGCTCACGTGCTTTCAGCTCCTTCGTGCTCGGCTGCGTGCTGCGCTCGCCATGAACGGAAGTGTACTTCAGTCCGGTGGCTTTTGCGTAATTGTAAATCGTGCGAAATTTCTTCGCGATCTTGCCCGAGATATGGTGAATCGGGTCTTCAAATACTACTTTTCCCATAGTGATAAGGTTTAGAGCCCCTCCCGACCTCCCCATAAAGGGGAGGAGAAAAGGAAGGGCGAGGTTAATAATTAAACGAGTTTTTTGTACTCCTGAGCGAAGATGTAGCCTTGGAGGGTTTGATACTTGGGGTTGGGCGATTTGAACTGCTTTTCGAAAGCGGTTTCGTAGGCAGCGATCTGCTCGTCGGTGAGTGCAAGGACAGCTGCTCGGGCTTGTGCGAATTTGGCTTGGCGCGCGAGCTCTTCGGCAGAGAAGGGTTTGGTACGCGGGTTGCAGATACGCCCTGTACAAAGGGTCTTACCACGTTTCTGGAAGTAGGTGTCCG
>CADAZU010000020.1 GCA_902792535.1 uncultured Bacteroidales bacterium | reverse complement strand
AAAGGTGAGTACATCAAGAGCGTTTATCTTTCCAGCACTATGAGTCAGGGTATTAAGATCGATACCAAATCGCTTTAATCTCTTAAAAATTACAGACAAGTATGAAAAAGGAAGATAAAAATCTCGTCATTGAAGCCCTTGGCGCCCAACTCGCTGAGTATTCGCATTTCTACCTCGTTAATATTGAGGGATTGGATGCGGCGAAGACAAGCGAACTGCGTCGTGCATGCTTCAAGCAGGACATCAAACTCTTGGTCGCTAAGAATACTTTGCTCCAAAAAGCGCTTGAGAAAAAAGGCGTGGACGCAACTATTTTTGACGCACTCAAGGGTAACACCGCCCTCATGCTTAGCAATACCGGTAACGTACCGGCTAAACTCATCAAGGAGTTTACCAAAGGTGACAAGACCGGAGAGGCTAAGCCCCAACTCAAAGCTGCGTACGTAGAAGAGACAGTTTACGTAGGCAAGCAGAATCTCGAGTTCCTCAGCGCTATCAAGTCCAAGAACGAACTCATCGCCGAATTGGTTGCTTTGCTCCAGTCGCCGGCAAAGAATGTCGTTTCTGCACTTCAGAGCGGACAAAACACCATTCATGGCGTACTCCAGACTTTGGAGAAGCGTGGATAATCATTTTATTAACTGAATTTAAAAACATTTAAAATTTATACGATCATGGCAGATCTTAAAGTTATTGCTGAAACATTAGTTAACCTTACTGTTAAGGAAGTAAATGAACTCGCTACTATCCTCAAAGAGGAGTACGGAATTGAGCCGGCTGCTGCAGCTGTAGCAGTTGCTGCTCCTGCTGCCGGCGGCGCTGCTGCTGAGGCTGCTGAGGAGAAGACCTCTTTCGACGTAGTTCTGAAGAGCGCAGGTGCTAACAAACTCCAGGTTGTAAAAGCAGTTAAAGAGCAAACCGGTCTTGGTCTGAAAGAGGCTAAAGACATCGTTGACGCTGCTCCTTCTACCGTAAAAGAGGGTGTTGACAAAGCTACTGCAGAGGCTCTGAAGAAAGCTCTCGAGGAAGTAGGCGCAGAGGTAGAACTCAAGTAATACCCCTACGAGCCAACCACTCTCATCGGGTGGAATAGGTTTAGATTCCCAGACATATTGGGAGTCTAAACCTTTTTCGCTCAATAGGACAGAATGATTAAATAACTGAAAAATTTGGTAATTATTATAGGGTGAAGATTAAGATAATATAAATAAACTCACCATCGATTTAGATTTAAATTATTCATTACCAACAGTTTAATTCTGTTAAACAATTATCAACCATCTAAAATAATGGCTACAACAAAAAAACAGCAGAGAGTCAATTTTAGCCGCATGCAACAGCAGATGCCCTATCCTGACTTTCTGGACATTCAGCTGAAGTCCTTCCAGGATTTTCTGCAGATGGATTCGACTCCTGAGCAGCGTCGTAAAGAGGGACTCTTTAAGGTATTCTCGGAGAACTTCCCGATTCAGGATACCCGTAACAGCTTCACGTTGGCGTTTTTGGACTATTCGGTGGACCGTCCCCGCTACTCGATTGAGGAGTGCATCAAGCGCGGTCTGACCTATAGTGTGCCTCTGAAAGCCAAACTGCGTCTGAGCTGTGACGATCCGGATCACGAGGATTTCGACACCGTCGTTTCCGATGTGTACCTGGGTACAATTCCTTACATGACGCCGAAAGGCACCTTTGTCATCAATGGTGCAGAGCGTGTGATCGTCAGTCAGTTGCACCGTTCGCCGGGTGTATTCTTCGGCACGTCGATGCACTCCAACGGTACCAAACTCTATTCGGCGCGTATCATTCCGTTCCGCGGCTCGTGGATCGAGTTCGCTACGGACATCAACAAGGTCATGTATGCTTACATCGACCGTAAGAAGAAATTGCCGGTAACGACCTTGCTCCGTGCCATCGGTTTCGAGTCCGACAAGGACATCCTCAACTGCTTCGATTTGGCAGAGGAGGTAAAGGTGAACCGCGAGGCGCTGGAGGCTTGCATGGGTCGTAAGTTAGCCGGCTATGTAATGAAACCGACGATCGAGGATTTCGTGGATGAGGATACCGGCGAGGTATCGTCCATCGAGCGTAACCAGATTGTGGTGGAGCGTGAGGAAGAACTGACGCCGGAGATCATTGAGATCATTCTGGAGTCCGGTTCCAAATCCGTCCTGCTGCACAAGGACCAGGAGCGCGAGAACGATTTCTCTATCATCTTCAACACCTTGCAGAAAGATCCGGCAAAGACGGAGAAAGAGGCAGTCCTCTATATCTACCGCCAGTTGCGTAATGCAGAGCCGGCGGATGACGCCACGGCACGAGAGATGATCCAGAACCTCTTCTTCTCCCAGAAGCGTTATGACCTGGGTGAAGTAGGCCGTTATCGTATCAACCGCAAGCTCAACATGTCTATCCCGGAGGATACCCGTGTGCTGACCAAGGAAGATATGATCGAGATTATCAAATACCTCGTTAAACTGATCAACAGCAATGCCGAGGTGGACGATATCGACCACTTGTCCAACCGTCGTGTCCGCACGGTAGGCGAGCAGCTCTACAACCAGTTCGGCATCGGTCTGGCGCGTATGGCGCGCACCGTCCGTGAGCGTATGAACGTACGCGACAATGAGGTCTTCACTCCGACGGATCTGATCAATGCCAAATCGATCTCCTCGATTATCAACTCGTATTTCGGTACCAACGCGCTGAGCCAGTTCATGGACCAGCAGAACCCGTTGGCTGAGATCACCCACAAGCGCCGTATGTCGGCTCTCGGTCCCGGTGGTCTGAGTCGTGACCGCGCCGGATTCGAGGTGCGAGACGTACACTACACCCACTACGGACGTCTCTGTCCTATCGAGACGCCGGAAGGACCGAACATCGGTCTGATCTCTTCGATGTGTATCTATGCCAAGATCAACGACCTCGGTTTCATCGAGACCCCGTACCGTCAGGTACATGACAGCGTCGTGGATCTGGATAACGACCATGTCATCTACCTCTCCGCAGAGGACGAGGAGAAGCAGGTGGTAGCACAGGGTAACGCACCGCTGACACCGGATGGCCATTTCATCCGCAATAAGGTTAAGACCCGTCTGGGTGCTGATTTCCCTGTTGTGGGACCGGATCAGGTGAACCTGATGGACGTGGCTCCGTGTCAGATCGCTTCCGTTGCTGCGGCTCTTATTCCGTTCCTGGAGCACGACGATGCCCACCGTGCGTTGATGGGATCGAACATGATGCGTCAGGCAGTACCTCTGATCACCTCCGAGGCTCCTATTGTAGGAACCGGGATCGAGGAGCAGTTGGTAACCGACAGCCGCACCCAGATCGTCGCTGAGGGCGAAGGAACCGTAACGTATGTGGATGCAGATGTCATCCGCGTGCTCTACGACCGCTCCGAGGAGGACGAACTGATCAGCTTCGAGCCTGCTGAGAAAGAGTATAAGATGCCTAAGTTCGAGAAGACGAACCAGAATACGACCATCGACCTTCATCCGCTTGTCCGCAAGGGCGACAAGGTGACGAAGGGTCAGATCCTGACAGAGGGGTATGCAACCCAGGCGGGTGAACTGGCGCTCGGTAAGAACCTGAAGGTGGCTTATATTCCTTGGAAGGGTTACAACTACGAGGATGCCATCGTGCTCTCCGAGCGCATCGTACGCGAAGATATGTACACTTCGGTTCACGTTGTAGAGCAGCTGCTTGAGGTGCGTGACACGAAGCGCGGTATGGAGGAGTTCACAGCCGATATCCCGAACGTATCCGAGGATGCTACCAAAGACCTCGACGAAAACGGTATTATTCGTGTCGGTGCGTACATCCAGCCGGGCGATATCCTGATCGGTAAGATCACTCCGAAGGGTGAGACGGATCCGTCTCCGGAGGAGAAACTGCTGAAGGCTATCTTCGGTGAGAAGGCGGGTGATGTGAAGGATGCTTCTCTCAAAGCCAGCCCGTCTCTGGATGGTGTTATCATCGACAAGAAACTCTACACGCGTGCCAATAAGGACCGCAAGCAGAAGATGGAGGATAAAGAGACGATGCAGAAGATGGACAACGAGTTCAAGGTTAAAGCCGATGCTCTCCGCGCCAAACTGATCGACAAACTCTATGTGCTGCTGAACGGCAAGGCTGCTGTTACGGTGAAGGACATTCTGGGTACCGAGTTGATCTCCAAAGGTCAGCACTTCTCGAAGGAGCGTCTCAATGAGATCGACTACTTCACGGTACTGCTGGAGGGCTGGACTACCGACGAGCACAAGAACGAGTTGGCAGCTCAGTGTATCCTCAATTATATCGCTAAATACAAAGAGATGGATGCATCGCTCAAACGCGAGAAATTCAACCTCACTATCGGCGACGAACTGCCGAACGGTATTATCCAGATGGCGAAGGTTTATATCGCCAAGCGTCGTAAGATCCGCGTGGGTGACAAGATGGCAGGTCGTCACGGTAACAAGGGTATCGTTTCCAAGATTGTCCGCGTAGAGGACATGCCGTTCCTCGCGGACGGTACGCCGGTCGATATCGTGCTGAACCCGATGGGTGTGCCTTCCCGTATGAACATCGGCCAGATCTTCGAGGCTGTGCTCGGTTGGGCAGGTCAGGAGCTGGGCGTTAAATTCTCTACGCCTATCTTCGACGGATGTACGATGGAGCAACTCGACGAGTGGACCGACAAGGCAGGTCTGCCGCGCGGCGGTAAGACCCAGCTCTATGACGGCGAGACGGGTGAACCGTTCGACCAGATGGCTACTGTCGGTGTGACTTACTTCATGAAACTGGGTCACATGGTGGACGATAAGATGCACGCCCGTTCGATCGGTCCGTACAGCTTGATCACCCAGCAGCCGCTCGGCGGTAAAGCGCAGTTCGGTGGACAGCGTTTCGGAGAGATGGAGGTCTGGGCACTGGAGGCTCACGGAGCCGCACACGTGCTGCAGGAGATCCTGACCATCAAATCCGATGACGTCACCGGTCGTGCCCGTACATACGAAGCAATCGTCAAGGGTGAGCCGTTCCCGACACCGGGACTCCCCGAGTCGCTTAACGTGCTCTTGCACGAGTTGCAAGGTCTGGCACTCAGTATCAATATGGAATAAAATTGGAGGACAATCATGGCTTTTAAACAAGAAAATAAACGTACCGGTTTCACCAAGATCTCTATTGGTCTTGCGTCTCCAGATGAGATCATGCAGATCTCTTCCGGCGAGGTGCTTAAACCGGAAACAATCAACTATCGTACCTATAAACCGGAGCGCGATGGTTTGTTCTGCGAGCGCATTTTTGGTCCTACCAAGGACTATGAGTGCCACTGCGGTAAATACAAACGTATCCGTTACAAAGGTATCGTCTGCGAGCGATGCGGCGTAGAGGTGACCGAGAAGAAAGTACGTCGTGAGCGTATGGGTCACATCAAGCTGGTAGTGCCCGTTGCTCATATCTGGTATCTCCGTTCGCTGCCGTCCAAGATGGCTGCGCTGCTCGGTATTCCGACCAAGAAACTGGAGTCCGTCATTTATTATGAGAAATATCTCGTAGTACGTGCCGGTGCGCTGGCGGGTCAGGAGATCGGCGAGAAGAACGAGACGGACAAGAACCGTCTGCCGATCGAGGACCGCATGTTGCTGGACGAGGATCAGTACATGCAGGTACTCAGCATCATGCCGGAGGACAACGAACTGCTGGAGGACACGGATCCGAACAAGGTAGTAATAAAGATGGGTGCCGAGGCGGTTTATGACCTGCTGGCTGCAATCGATCTGGACGAACTCTCATACGAACTCCGCGCAACGGCGGACAAATCGTCTTCGGCTCAGCGTCGTCAGGAAGCGCTCAAACGTCTGCAAGTCGTTGAGGCGTTCCGTGCTTCGAAGGGCAAGAACCGTCCGGAGTGGATGATTCTGCAGGCAATCCCTGTTACTCCTCCGGAGTTGCGTCCGCTCGTGCCGCTGGATGGCGGTCGTTTCGCTACCTCCGACCTCAATGATCTCTATCGTCGCGTGATCATACGTAACAACCGTCTGAAACGACTCATCGAGATCAAAGCGCCGGATGTGATTCTGCGCAACGAGAAGCGTATGTTGCAGGAGGCGGTGGATTCGCTCTTCGATAACAGCCGCAAGACTACGGCTATGAAATCGGAGGCTAACCGTCCGCTGAAATCTCTCTCCGACAGCTTGAAGGGTAAGCAAGGACGTTTCCGTCAGAACCTGCTCGGTAAACGTGTGGACTACTCTGCGCGTTCGGTTATCGTGGTAGGTCCGGAGCTGAAGATGCACGAGTGCGGTCTGCCCAAAGAGATGGCGGCTGAACTCTATAAACCGTTTATCATCCGCAAGCTCCTGGAGCGCGGAAAAGTTAAAACCGTTAAATCGGCAAAGAAGATCATTGACCGCCGTGATCCGGAGATCTACGAGATTCTTGAGCATGTAATGGAGGGTCACCCTGTTCTGCTGAACCGTGCCCCGACACTGCACCGTCACGGTATCTTGGCTTTCCAGCCGAAGATGATCGAGGGTAAGGCTATCCAGCTCCACCCGCTGGCTTGTGCCGGATTCAACGCCGACTTCGATGGTGACCAGATGGCGGTTCACTTGCCTCTGTCCAACGAGGCGATCCTGGAGGCGCAACTCCTCATGCTCGGCTCGCATAACATCCTTGACCCGGCGAACGGTAACCCGATCACCGTGCCTTCACAGGATATGATCCTTGGTCTCTATTATATTACTAAGGAGCGCGCAGGCGTGAAGGGAGAGGGACTCTCCTTCTATTCCGAGGAAGAGGCAATCATCGCGCTCAACGAAGGTGTGGTGGATATCCATGCGAAGGTGAATGTACGTATCAACGGACAAATGATTCTGACCACTCCGGGGCGCGTGATTGTGAACCAATACGTGCCGGCAGAGATCGGATTCCAGAACGTGCTGATGAAAAAGAGCGCTGTCAAGGGTATTATCACCAATGTCATCAAGACCTGCGGTGTAGCTCGCGCAGCACAGTTCCTCGACGACATCAAGGACCTCGGTTACTATCGCGCTTTCCGCGGTGGTCTGAGCTTCAACCTCAACGATATTATTATCCCGGAGGAGCGCGAAGAGTACGTTGCGAAGGGTAATGCAACCGTTGAGATGCTCAATGAGCAGTACATGTACGGTCAGATCAATGATGACAAGCGTTATCAGGATACGGTGGATACATGGAAGAATATCGATGAGGAACTGACCAAGATCGTCATCAAGCACATGGCTGAGGCGGACGAAGGATTCAACTCGGTTTACATGATGATGGATTCGGGTGCCCGTGGTAACGCCGGACAGATCAAGCAGTTGGCAGGTATCCGTGGTATTATGGCGAAGCCGATGAAAGCCGGTTCGACCGATACCCGTACCGATATCGAGAACCCGGTTATCGCGAACTTCAAAGAGGGTATGTCCGTGTTGGAGTACTTCATCTCCACCCACGGTGCCCGTAAGGGTCTTGCTGATACCGCTTTGAAGACTGCCGACGCCGGTTATCTGACCCGTCGTCTCGTCGATGTATCGCACGATGTCATCATCAACGAGGAAGACTGCGGTACGCTCCGTGGTATCACGGCACGCGCTATCAAGGACCAGGACGGACACGTCAAGGCTTCTCTGACCACCCGTATTCTGGGCCGTGTGTCGGTTCATGATATCTTCGACGAAGACGGCAAGCTGATTGTTGCTTCGGGCGAAGAGATCCGTGAGGCGGCATGCGAGGCGATCGAGGCTGCAGGTATTGAGGAAGTAGTCATCCGTTCGGTGCTCACTTGCGAGAGCAAGCACGGCGTCTGCGCGAAGTGCTACGGCAGGAACCTCGCATCCCGTAAGATGGTTCAGAGAGGTGAGGCAGTCGGTGTCATTGCTGCACAGGCAATCGGTGAGCCGGGTACCCAGCTGACTCTGCGTACCTTCCACGCCGGTGGTTTGTCCGGTTCGGCTGCGCAAGACAAGTACAAACTGAACCGCGACGGTATCGTAGAGATTGAAGATCTGCGTACTATCACTACGGACAAGGGCGAGACAATCGTTGTAAGCCGTAAGAACACCATGAACCTCAAGGACGAGAAGACCGGTGTCATCTTGGCTTCCTTCGATATCAGCTATGCATCCAAGTTGTATATCACTCCGGGCGAGAAATACCCGAAGGACACACTCGTTTGCGAGTGGGATCCGTACAAGGCTCCGTTGATCATCGAGCAAGAAGGTACGATCCATTACGAGGATGTCATTGAAGGTGTGACCTGCAAGACGGAAGTCGATGAGGCTACCCAGATGAAGGAAGTCTATATCATTGAGTCGAAAGACAAGACGAAGATGCCGCAGGCACATATTCTGGACAAGGATGGCAATATCCTGCGTTCGTACAACCTGCCTGTGAAGGCTAACCTGGCGCTCGTAGAGGGTGCAGCGGTTAAGCCGGGATCGGTTCTCTTCTCTATGGCTCGTTCCGCTAACAACGGTGGTGATATCACCTCCGGTCTGCCGCGTATCACCGAGCTCTTCGAGGCGCGTAACCCGTCCAACCCGGCTGTTGTGGCTGAGATCGACGGTGAGGTTTCGTACGGTAAGATCAAACGTGGTAACCGTGAGTTGTTCGTTACCTCCAAACTGGGTGAGCAGAAGGCTTATCTCATCCCGCTGACCAAACAGATCCTCGTGCAGGAAGGCGACTATGTTCGCGCCGGTGTAGCACTCTCTGACGGTGCTATCACGCCGGAGGACATCTTGGCTATCCAAGGTCCGACTGCCGTACAGAACTATATCGTTCAGGAGGCGCAGGAGGTTTACCGTCTGCAGGGTGTGGAAATCAACGATAAGCACTTCGAGATCATCGTGCGCCAAATGATGCGTAAGGTAGAGATCCTTGAGCCGGGCGATACACGCTTCTTGGAAGGCGATGTAGTTGACAAACTCGACTTCTTGGAGGAGAACGATCGTATCTGGGGACGCAAGGTGATCACCGATGCCGGTGACAGCGAAGTACTCCGTGAGGGTCAGATCGTTACCGCACGTCGTCTGCACGATGAGAACTCGTCGCTCCGCCGTCGTGACAAGAAACTGGTTCAGGCTCGTGACGCCGAGTGCGCTACGGCAAAACAGATTCTCCAAGGTATCACCCGCGCGGCGTTGGGTACCAAGTCCTTCATGTCCGCTGCTTCCTTCCAGGAAACAACGAAAGTCCTCAACGAGGCTGCAATCCGCGGTAAGGTGGATTACCTCGAGGGAATGAAGGAGAATGTGATCTGCGGTAACCTCATTCCTGCCGGAACCGGTCTGCGTGAGTTTGCCAAGATCTCGGTACACAACAAGGAGGAGTATGCTGCTATCCAGGCTGCCCGCGAAGCAGCAGAAGCAGCCCTCAACGGCGATATGTAATAACCGCTAATTCCTAGTTAGACTAGTTGTCCTAGTTCATCTAGTCCAAAACATCCCTGCTCCGAAAAGGAGTGGGGATGTTTCTGCTTGACTTTCGGGTTGCCGACGCGACCATCACGGGATCATCTCGCGATCATCTCGCGACCATCACGCGATCACCTTAGGACGACATCGGCTCCACAATAGCCCCACAACGGCATAATCTCATCCTTCCGTTGTGTAAAAATTGACGGAAATAGTGTAAAAATCGTGCGCGCGCCCTCCCGCGCTTGCGTACATGAAATATTTTTCGTACCTTTGCGCCGTGAAAAACGAAGTTAATCGTGCCCTTGTGGCTAAGAAATAGAAAAGTAGACATCTAAATCATAAATAATGAAAACGACAGCGGAATACATAGAGACGTTGAGGCAGCATGCACCAATCCTGCGTGAGCGCTTCGGAATAACATCTATGCAGCTTTTCGGCTCTGTTGCTCGAGGCGAGCATAATGAAGAAAGCGATGTGGATGTGTTTGTGGAAATGCCGGCAACGCTGCGTGGAGTAGGCGGTGCACATGAATATTTAGAGCAATTAACGGGAAAACATGTAGATATGGTCCTAAGGCATCGTAGCCTTACTCCGTTTTTCCTAAATGAAATTAAAAGAGATGGAATTAGAGTATTCTGAAAATGTGCGCCTCGCTCATGAAACGCTTATGAATATACAGAAAGCGATTTCGATGTTGTTAGAGTGGAATAAGGATGTGGAGAGCGTAGATGAATGGTTGAATTCTCAGTTGGGAATGCAACGATTGGCAGGCAATGCGATGATGATAGAAGTCGTTGGCGAGGAAGTGAAGAAAGTAGAAAAACGCCTGGGAATGGAATTTCTAAACCAACGTCCGGAAATCCCTTGGCGAGAAATAATGGGAATGCGAAATCACATTGCTCACGGTTATTTCGACATCAATGAGGAGTATGTATTTTCTGTAATCAAGAATGATCTTGCACCGTTGTTAGAGGCGGTAGAGTATCTGATTCAAATAACCGATGAATTGTATTTGACACTTTGAAACTGATTTTCAATCAAAAATAAAACTAACTAATCTTTTGTTTAACTTTAAAAACGCAACTATGACAGCAGTACAAACACAGGCGAGTAAACAATTCCTTGCAGCCATGGGGCCGATGGTAGAGGATAAGGCGGCAATGCAACAAGTATTGTTTTACATCAGTACTCTGAGGCGTCAAACTGAATTGCCGACGATGACAATAGAGGAAGCAGAGCAACATGGTATGCCATTGCATGAGGCGATGGACCAGTTGCGTGAAAAGGCACGTATATTCTATCAAGCATGATAGTTGACAGGTTGGAAAAAGCATTATACGATTTCGCTGATTATGCCGAAATGTTCCATGGAGAACCCTATCGAAGAGATTGGCGCGAGGCAGGATATAATCAATACAATGTAGAAGGATTTAATTTTGCATACCGTGTCTATATGCTACCAAATGGCGAAAAGTTGCTATATTATCATGATGCTGTGCATGATTCCTTGAACTACAACCCAGAAGATAAATAACACAAAATAAAACTAACTAATCTTTTTGTTAAACTTTTTTAAATTTTAATGCTTATGCAGACAATGACTATACAATATAATCCGGCGAATGCATTGGTACGGCCGATAATTGAGCTGATTCAACAAGTGAAAGGCATTAAGATTATCAGCTGTTCAGAGGAATATGTGCCGACAAAAGAGACTCTCGCTGCTATGAAGGAAGCTCGAAACGGAGATTTGAAGACGTATTCGGACGTTGATACAATGTTAAAAGATATTTTGGGATAGTATGTACGAGTTAAAACCCACCGGCCAGTTTAAGAAAGATTTGAAACTCTGTCAACGCAGAGGCTTGAATATGGAGAATATCAGAACCATATTAGAGTTTCTTCACCGAGACGGATTACAAAGGCTTTTGGGAATGTCACATTGAACCGAATTGGCTGCTTGTGTATGACGTGCAAGAAACCGTGTGCTTGGTGGCTTTGGTAAGAACTGGAACACACTCCGACCTGTTTAAGAAATCAAAATAATCAACAACGATTATACAAATCAAATATCTAATCTTTTTGTTTAACTTTAAATTTAATGCTTATGAAAAACAAATTTCTAAGTAAGTCTGTTCCGAGAGGGACACGAACTATTTGGCGCTATTTAGGCGCATTATTCATTCTATTCACATTCGCCATCGGTAATGTTATGGCGGCGGATGTTGTTCACACGTATAATTTCCCTAGTTATTCGTCAACATTAATTCCAACAGTATCGAGTGCGAATACAAAGAATAACGTTACTACGGGACACTCTTTTACTGTGTCTCCTGCTGAAGATAGTAAAGTAAGCACTACTTTTTACTATGGTGCTGGTACTACATCTACAACAGTGAAAAAGGCTGAGTATAATAGTTCAGATGGAGTGAAGTATTCTGGTTGTGGATATTTTGTGTTTGTTTTGTCGCAAAGTGCTAACGTAAAAATTACCACTAAGACAATATCTACTACTTGGGGGGCCGATGCAGTTAGTGATGGGGCTTACACCTGGGCTAATTATGCATCCGTAGTTTCTGGCACTTATGCTACTTTGAATAATAATGCAGAAACAAATCTGGGCACCTTGGCGGCAGGCCGCTATAAATTTTACTACAATACCAATAGTTCCTGGGCAGTAAAAAAACTTGTTATTACCTACCCGGACGGCGGAGAAACTCCGACTTGTAATTCCCCAGAAATTGCATGGGCAACGGAGCCGACTGATGGTGTTGTTGGAGCGAGCGATTTTGTGGCAAGCGTAACTACCACTCCTGCAGAACAAGCGGTTACTTGGACTTCGAGCGTTCCCGCAGCAGCAACTGTTTCTAATGGAACAATTCATTATGTAGCTCCGGGCTTTACGAAAATTACAGCCGGCTTTACGTATAGTGGAGACGATTATTGCGAAGAAGCAGTGTCTGTGAATAAAGACATTGTTGTTCCTATTTCTTCTGATGCAACAGGAGAAAATGATAAATATTGGTATTTTACCGGTTCAAAACCATCTTCCCCAAGTAACGGACTGACTTTCAGTAGCAATAAAGAAGGTGCTGGCATGTATGGAACCAAACTAAATAGTGATGGTTATGCATGGTTTGTAAAACCGGCAGTAGCTGGAACTCTTCGTGTAGGAGCATTTAAATCAGATGGTACCGGCTCTAATTATGCGGTAGCAGTATATGCATGTGATGATGAGGGTACAAAAGCAGGAGATGCTCTGGGCACGTTAACAACGCCACATGCGGGTGGTGTTTCTGCGACGATGGAAATTGCGGCAGAAGTAGAAGGTATTTATATTCAACGTAGTACCAGTTCAGAAGGAGTTCTCTATTTTGTAGAATTCAAGGCTGCACCTTCTTGCTCGGCACCGACGAATGCAGCTATTAGTGGAGAGACGAGTTATACAGAGGGTGAAGATATTGAGTTGACGGCTTCGGCTGATGGCGCAACAAGTGCAACATTTACTTGGTACAAGGGTATAGATTGGGCTACAGCTTCGGCTGGTTCGTCTATCGGTTCTACGGCAACCTTTACGAAGAACTCTTGTGTTGAAGGTGATGCAGGAACTTATTGGTGTAACATCTCTAATGGCACGGGTTGCGAGGTTCAGGTAAGTAAGGCGATTACGGTTGCTCCGGCAAGTTGTACAGATGTAGCAGCTCCAACAGACCTGGCAGAGGATGAGGAAGCTCGTACTACCGAGGCTATCACGTTTACGTGGACTGCTGCTGATCACGCTAGTAGTTATGATGTGAAATTATGGGACAATGCAGGGTGTACGGGTGATCCGATTGCTTCTGCAAACGTAACAACAACCTCAAAAGAATTCACCGGCTTGGCTGACGAGACTACCTATTATTGCAAGGTTCAGTCGAAGGGCGATGGTGAGACATATTGTACAAATGGCGGCACGACTGTCGCTGTTAGTGGAACAACGAAAGCATTGCCTTCGTATAGTGTAACGGCAGCCACGAGTACAGGAGATAACACTCTCGGAACGGTATCGGCTGCGGCTTCGTCTATTAAGGCGGGTGCTACGACAACTATTACTGCTGTTCCGGCAGCCGGTTATCGCGTAGCCAATTGGGCAGTAAGCGGTACAGGTGCAACGATTAGTCCAAGTGGAGCAAGCAATAGTTTGACCACAACGCTCACTATGGGAACGGCAGATGCAACTGTAACCGTTACTTTTGAGGCGATACCTATGTACACAGTAACGCTGAACCCGAATAAGGGAACGATTAGCGATGCAACCGGTTGGACCTTGAATGAAGGCAAGTATGAGAAGACCGTAGCAGAGGGAATCGAGTTGGCTCTACCGGCGTTTACAAGGACTGATTATGAGTTCATAACTTGGCGTGCCGGTGCAGTAGATAAGACTTCGCCTATAACGGTGAACGCTGCTATTGAGTTGAAGGCTATTTGGGGAACAGAGGAAGAAGTGACTATCTATTCATGGGAGTCTCCTTCTGGAACGGCTATTGAAGAAGGTGGTACAGCTACGCATTACAATAGTGATAGTCCAGTGGATGGAAATACACGTGTGAACTACAAGAATACGGCTAATTCTGTCGATTACTATACTATTAGTTTGAATGGTAAGGCGGATTATTCTACAGATCATATTCGGTTTGCGTTGGAAGAGAATCTCAAAACAGGTGACGAGATTAAAATAACAGGTTATTACAATAAGAACTCCGCATCAACTTCAGCTCCGTTGATGAAAGATGGTAGTGGAAATACTATCTTAGAAGAAACAACAGATTGGCCGAACATCTATAGTGGAGGCTCTCCGGAGGAACGAACATATATCGTGCCAGAAGGTATAAATTCTAACGCTCTTAAATTAACTCGGAACGATCAACATACTGGTACTGTTGGTTTCATTACCAAGCTTGTGATTACGAGAACAGAAGTTGTTGAAGAATTGGATCCGGCAGAAAAACCGACTATTACCACTCAGCCGGGTGGCGGTACATACGAATGGAACCAAGATCCTACCATGAGTGTAACGGCAAGTGTAACGGATGGCGGTACACTGAGTTATCAGTGGTATGAGAAAGGTGAAACTGATACCAAGGTGGGCAGCAATAGTGCTTCATACGCTCCGACCGTTTCAGGTACGTATTATGTAATCGTTACGAATACCAAGACCGGATACGCAAAGACGACTACCAAGTCCAATGAGGTGTTAGTGACTATCAATCCGCGTCCTTCTTATAAGGTATCTTATTATGATGGCGAAGTCAAGTTAGGCGAAGAGACGGTATATGAGGGTGAGAGTCCGATTAATGCCGGTAACTTTGATGACCTGCCGATGGCAACCTTCCAAGGTTGGTTTAATAATGCAGACTTGGCTCAGGAGCACGCAGTTGCAACTATCGGAGAAGAAGTAATTACAAAAGCGACCAGTTACTACAGCAAGTGGAATAAGACATTTGCACAAGATGTAGATCTGGTACAACTGGTACTGGATAATGCAGAAGAAGATGCTTATAAGACTTTTGATTATGCAGAATTCTTGAGCGGTAAGGGTTATCTCTTAACGGAAGGAACCGGGAACGAGAATGCATTAGATAAGAGCAATGCGTTCGATACAGGTCTAAAGCTGAAGAAAAGTACAGACAATAAGTTGCAGTTCAATGTTGAGGCTGACAAGATAGTCAAACTGACCGTAGGTAAGATTAACGGAATGTCGATTGCAATCAATGGCGCATCTGCGACGGCTATTCCTGGCGGTACTGACGCAACTCATCTTGGCGTTTCTTATTACTATAGCGCTAACCCGCAGGCTGTAACGATTGCTGAGACGTCTGCCAATTATAATATGCTGAGAGCTATCGCGTTCTTAGACCCGATGACGGTGACATACGATGCCACCACTAATGGCGGTAGTTGTGCAACGGATGAGGCTATCTTTACCGGTACAGCCTTGACACTGCCGGAAGCAGAGAAGGAAGGAAGTCGTTTCGACGGATGGTTCACTACTGCTAATGACGAGACAGAAACGGGTACGTTGGTAGGTCTGGGCGGCGCCAGCTATACACCAGCTGCTTCCATCACACTCTATGCACGCTTCACGGCAACAACCTCTCTTGCAACGCTGACGGATATTAAAGTGAACGGCACAACGATTACGGGCTTTGCAGCAGATAAATATGAATATACTATAGAGTTCCCGTACAAGACGGCTGTTGTTCCGACGATTGCTTATACTCGTGGTTATGAGGGCGACGGAGAGAGCGCTGGTGAGGCTGTGACCATGAACCCGAATCCGATTACATCCGTAACGGGTGATGTAACGCTGCATGTAGTATCGGAGGATGGAACTGTAGAGCAAGACTATGTGCTGCATTTTACGGAAGCACCGAAAGATATGTTGTGCTTGGTATGGGCAGATGTAGATGGCGATAATAAGTTGACATACAATGCAACGAAGTCAAAGTATTATGCAGCTGCAGATGTGACATTAGCAAATAGCAATGTAAAAGGCAAAGATGGTTCTGCTCCTTCCGGTAAGAAGTTCCAAAGCAATGGTTATTTGAAGATTGCTTTGAACGAAGGAACATTCAATGAAGGTGACATAGTTGCCTTGGATGTGACATACGGAACCGCAAACGTAATGCACGTCTTCAAAGCACAAACAGCTCTCGAAGCAGATGTTATTGGTACAGCTTCCGGTAATACCGATGCGGGATTAAATAAAGTGGCTATAACCGAGGATGCTGCTACATTATGGTTAGTACGTGGTGGAGATTATGACAGTTGGAATCCTCACGTAGATTACGTAGCAGTATATCGTGCATATCCGAATCCGTTGGTAGGTTCGATGGCGATTAATTCGATAGATGTGACCGTTAATAATGCCGCTTCGACGAAGACGATAACCGGTGTTATGCCGAGTGGAACGAACTTTGCATCGTTGTCCATAAGTAATATTGCCTACCTTTCGAATAATCCGAGCGAAACGGATGGTGTTCTTTCCGGTTCATGGAATGACTTAACTTCGCAATATGAAGGAACATTCACTGTGACCGATAAGGATTTTGATGTGACCGTTTATACTGTAACACTCACAGAAGATGTGGCAGTGGAAAGTGTAAGCGTAAGCGGCGAGACCACCGTAGCGGCTAAGTCGCAGATCACGCTGACTGCAACCGTTCTGCCAGCAGACGTAGCCAATAAGGTCGTAACCTGGAGCAGTAGCGATGAGACGAAAGCAACCGTGGATGCTAACGGCGTTGTAACCGGTAAGGCTGCGGGCAGTGTAACTATTACCGCTACTTCGGTTGCTGATGGCACGAAGAAAGGAACGCTGGATATCACGGTTACCAAGTTCGTTGGAACGGAGTATGCTTATTGGTTCGCAAGTACGACTGACGCTACGACTAATGACATAACGAATGACAACGGTACCATCTTTGAGAATGCTCCGACAGATGGTTCTAGCTTGTCTGCTTCGCTGACAATGGATGTAAATGAAGTAGAAACTACCTATTCGGTTACCCGTCGCTCAGGTGACAGCGATTTCGGAACGTTCCATGTTCCAGCAGACTATACAGCTAACTTGCATATGTTAGTAATCGGTTCGGGTAGTCCGCGTACACTTACACTGAAAGAGACGTCCACGAATACTGAATATTCATCAGCACCTGCAACATTCGGGGATGCCGCAGCGCATATAGTGTTTGCTAATATCCCGAGCGGCAATTATACTTTCGATAAACATAGTCAAAGTATTAGAGTGGCATTAATGGTAGCAGAACTGAATAGTTATCCGTTGACAAGTGTTGCATTGGAAGAAGGCTTCAACTTGCGTCTGGAGCAAAGCCGTACACCGGTATTTACTATTACGCCGGCAAAGGCTGCGGTAGCAAGTCAGGAATGGAGCGAGGTATCCCGCACCGGTGCCAGCGATGCTACTCTGAATACATCTACCGGTGAGATTACCGCCGGTACAGAGGAAGGAACACTGACCGTTATGGTAACTTTAACCGATGCTTTCGGAAACGAGGTAGAATCGGGGAACTGCGTAGTGAAGATTGTTAACATCATCGACCAGAAAGATGTAACCGGTTCTATGACTTGGAATTGGACGGGAGCAGGAACTGCAAACGTAACAATCGACAATGAAGAAGCACTGGTACTTGGCAATTATATCAATGGCGATCAGTGGGCTTATATCAAGGGAACAAAGAATGATTACGCTTACAACACCAATAATAGTGGTTGCTATCAAGGCTATGGTACATTGAGCTTCAAGACAACTGTTCCGGGACTTGTGACCATTACTGCACGTAGAATCAGTAATAATGCGGATTTGAAGATCGGCGAAGATGCGGTCTTGTCATTGGAAAGCTCAAATAAGACATCGAAAGCATACTTTGTTCCGGCAGGCGAAGTCAATATCATTGCTGATGCAACAAAAGGTATGCGTATCTTGAAGATTGAGTTTGATGCTAATATCACCGCAGACAAGGCAGAAGGTTCTCATTTCGGAGGATACACACGTCCTGTTACGATTGACAGAATGGGTACGGTTTGTGTAGATCACAATGTACCGGCAGGCTGTATTGTTGGGGCAGAGGTTTACAAGCTGCTGTACTGGAAGTACGGAACAAGTTGGGAGAATTGCCAGATGGTTGATTTCGAACAAGTAGAAGAGATGAACGCCGGCGAGCCGTATATGATCATTCCGACAGAGAGCACGTTTGCACTCTTCTACGGAAAGACAACAGTCGATGAGCCTAAACACATGCCTAACGGCTTCATCGGTACGTTTGATGCGATTGCCGCTGCTCCGGATAATGTATTGGTTGGTAAGTATGGTATTATCAACAATACTATCCAGAAACTGGGTACAAATTGTAACTCTCCTGCAAACCGTGCATACATCGACCTCTCGCAAACCCCGTCTAAGGAAGAGTATGAGGCATCTGTAAATCAATCCTCGGCTCCTGTGAAGAAACGTATCTCTCTCAGTCACAAGGCAGAGCAGGTAACGACGAGCCTCGACGCAATTAACGTAGAGAGCGAGCAGATCCAGAAAGTGCTCATTGACGGTCAGATGTACGTGGTACGCGGCGGTCATGTATATGATGCAACCGGAAAGTTAGTAAAATAAACAAAAAGGAGGTATATTATGGAAAAGAAAGTATATATGACCCCTTGTACGGGGCACGAAGAGTTAGGGGGATGTCAGTTGATGATAGTAAGTCCACCCATTAATCACGACCCGAAGGATGATCAGACAATCGATTAATCGGATCATCTCCGGCACGAGAGTGCGTAGATAAAAGGAACCGCGGTTATTAGCCGCGGTTTCTTTGTGTGTGGGAGGGGATAGGGTCGGCAGAGCCGATGTCGGGATTAAATCCCGACGCAATGTAAGCATCCATTAAAGTACAGGTATATACAAAAAGTTAGGGCTGTAACTCCAATTGGTTACAGCCCTAATGGTATGATTTAGAATGAAATTATTGATTGGAGGCATCTAAACGTGCTTCCGGATGCTTACAAAGCCTTCAAAAGCGATAAACATAAAAAACAACCATTTGTTAGGTAATTCCAAAAGTATTTCTTAGCCGCAAGGGCACGATTGTTTCGCATTAGCGTGCAAATCGTAAGTCTCAAGGCGCAAAAAGAAAATAAATTTGATTTTTAATGCCAAAGGCTTGCATATTCCAAATTTTTGTTGTACCTTTGCAACGTCAAAGGTAAGGAGAAAGTCTATGTCGAAAAGCGAGATGGCAAATATGATCCCTATGTTGCAGCATTATTTCGCAGGGCAACCGGTAAACAGAGCCTATTTGTTTGGCTCTTTCTCGCGTGGGGAAGAGACTCCTGAAAGCGATGTGGATATATTGGTTGACTTGGATAAATCAAAACCTATAGGTCTGCTTCAGTATGTGTCCATGAAACTGGACTTGCAGGATTTGCTTCACCGCGAGGTGGATCTGGTCGAGCGCGAAGAACTGTTGCCCTTTGCACAAGAGTCTGCCAACCGAGATAAATTACTGATCTATGAGAGAGCATAAACGTGACAAAGAGCGCCTGGCGTCCGATTGTAAACATGCGTAATGTGCTGGTACACGATTATATTCATATAAGCAAAGACATGTTGTGGGTGACATTAACGCAAGATATACCTGCATTAAAGAAACACATCGCACGGTATTACTCAGAATTTGAATAGCGGATATCAAAGGCAGCTGCGGCTGCCTTTGATGGTGTATTTGGGGCAGCGGTAAGGCTCATAAAACAGCGATTTTGGCGACAAAACAAAAATAATTGTAAAAAGACTTGCAAATGTCAAAAATATTTAGTACCTTTGCAGTCGGAATTGAAAACAATAGTACCAACGGCAAGACACTACTTCTGAATGAATATTCAAACTCTCCATATTATACACGCGACAACCTCGCTGATAACAGGGAAGAACTCGCCTTTTACATGCGCACTATCTATCGGGTAGTGCGTATTGCGTTTTGAAACACGTGCCCGCGCGTATATAAATAAGGAGCATAAAAAGATGGCAGAAGAAGATAAAATATTACCAGTAGGACAACAAGCTCTGGCGGAGATACAACGGCATATATTGCTGCTGCGAGGAAAACAGGTGCTTCTGGATTTCCAACTTGCGGCGATGTATGGAGTGGAGACTAGAATACTAAAACAAGCAGTAAAGCGGAATATTAATCGTTTTCCGGAGGATTTTATGTTTCGCTTGACGCAAGACGAATGTAACTTCTTGATTTCCAATGGGGGATCACAATTTGTGACCCCTCCCGGTTATAATTTTGGAGGATATAATCCTTACGCATTTACGGAGCAGGGAGTGGCAATGTTGTCCAGCGTGTTGAGAAGCGAAACAGCGGTGCAGGTGAATATAGCGATAATGCGTGCTTTTGTGATGGCTCGTCAGATAGTGGTAGAAACACGCGAGAATGCATTAGCCATAGAGGAACTGAGGGCGAGAATGAAGATGCTTGAAGATGCATTGGAGAATAACCTGGAAGCGGTGAATGACCTGAGTGAAGATATGCGGCAAGAACTGGACAATATATATAATGCTATCGGAGCATTAAGCATAACGCCCAAAGAGCCCAAAACTCCTCGCAACCCAATAGGCTTTGAGTGAAGGATGAAGAATGAAGGGGCGGAAAGCAGGCGCTAAACGAACATTGACATAATGAATAAGACTGAAAAAAGCATTTTTTTTGCTCAAAAACTTGCGTATGTCGGAAAAAAGCAGTAATTTTGCATGCAAAATTTGAAAAAGACGGAGTTATGCTGAACGTCTCTAAAATATGGTTGACCGACACCGAAGTATGGATTCGTACCGCGGATGGTCGTGAAGGATGTGAGCCATTTATCCGTTATCCTCGGTTGTTGAATGCAACTGAGGCGGAAAGAGCGGACTATCAATGTACTCCATTTGGTATTCATTGGCCTCAAATTGATGAGGATCTGAGTTTTGAGGGCTTTTTGAATCAATGAAGAGATCTATGACATCCATTTTTTAGTCAGACACGGCAAGAACTGTGTCTGACTTTTGTTTCAGTCTTGTTCAATATGCCGAAAAAAGGACATGTTTATTTGCGACCGGCGGGCAAGCAATCATGCCCTTGCGGCTAAGAAGCCAATGCCCGGCGACCAGATATAAATTACGCATCACGCGTCACGCTCTTTGAAATACTGACATATTGGAAATAACCAAACAAAAACGGCAACTCCGTTTTTGAATTGGAATTACCGCTTGATAACTTGACAAAAGTGTATCCTATTCCGTATTCTATCACTTTTATTTTTAAAAAGCAAATATTGATGCGAAATTTTATTCTGCAAAAGTAATTTTATTGCAAATATTCACTTTTTGAAAAGTAATTCAGCAATCCAATATGTCATTACGTCAAAGATCGCTATCATCCATTGCACAAAAGTACAATAATATAAACAATTAAATTTCAAACATTATGAAACACTTTTTAACTTTATTGGGGCTAGACGTCAATAAGACGTTGTGCTTGACCGTCGGCTCACCGTCGGCTCACCGACGGAATTCAAGGCTAAAACACATCACTTTCATGTTGCTGTTTTTGCTGGGCAGTTTGAATGTGTGGGGAGAAGAGATTACCTATACGTTTAACTCCAAATCTTGGGGCGCAACAAGCGGAGGCTCTGCTGCTAACTGGACCAGTAACAAAGACGGTTTGCAGTTTAATGCTTCGAATAATCCTATTGGATTACAAATTAATGTAGCAAATAGTGGTGCCAACGGAACATCTCCAGAATCATTTGATAATATATCAAAAGTTGATGTTGTATACAATTCTACAAGTAAAGGAGTTGGTTCAATTTCTGTAAAAATAGGAACTAATGATGCTTTGCCAGCACAATCTATTGCCAAATCTAAAACGAACACAACACTTTCTTTTAGTCCGGAAACTGCTCAAACTGGAAATGTAACAATTACAGGTGAGTGCTCAACTAATTCATTCGCAATTGTAAGTGTCACGATTACTTATACTCCCTCAGGGGGTGGCACACCAGAACCGGCCTGTTCTTTTAACCCAACCGTAACATTTGAGACGGCATCGCCTGATGCAATTATTGCGGGAGAAACGTATACAAACATAGCGTCTGTAGCATATAATTCATCCGCTACGGGTCAGACTATCACTTATTCAAGTAGCAACACGGCTGTAGCAACAGTTGATGCTTCTACAGGTGAGGTTACGGCTGTTAAAGCTGGTACGGTAACTATTACGGCAACTGCAGCTGAGAATGGAGATTATTGTGAGGCTGAGAAAAGTTATGAGTTGACGATTAATGCAGCTCCGGATAGCAAAACGACCAAGACTATTGATTTGACAGCGGCATCTTATGACGCAAGTCCTACGACAGAACTTATCAGTTGGACAGGTACATATGTGACCATGCAAAATGACAGAAATGGAAATGGCAATACTGCGGTTAACAATTATATACCGACAAGTTATAATTCAACGCGATTCTATAAAAACAATATTTTAACATTTACTCCAGAAGAAGGGTACAAGATAGATAATATTGTATTTACGGCAGCTTCGGAGAATTATGCTACGATACTTGCTAATAGCTCATGGGAAAATGCAACGGCAGTAGCAAGTACAACAACCGTTACTGTAACTGCAAGTGGTTCAGGGGCGGTGTCTGCAACAATGGGAAATACTTGTGGATTCACACAAGTGGTAATCAATTACCACCAAGTCGCTTCTAATGTAGTGACGGTAGAGACTCCTGCAAATAGTTCGGGTACATTGATCGTGACAGGTGCAGATAACTTATCTACTGTTGCTGAAGGAACAGAGTTGACGATAACGGCTACTCCGAGTACAGAAAATCACTATATCGGCGGAACGATTGCAGTTAAGAAAACAAGTGACGATAGCGATGTTCCTAATACCGTTTGGGATGGCACAACGCTGACAATGCCGACATATGCTATTACAGTTTCGGCTACATTTACTCCGACTTATGCAATTAACAAAGTAGCAGAGGGTGGTTCGATAGCTTTGAGTTATACACAAGGAGACGCAGAGGAAGGTTATGCAACTGCCGGCACATCTGTAACGGCAACAGCAACGGCAGATGGTTCGCATGTATTTACTTCTATCTCGCTGAGTAACAATGTCGAAAATCCGAGCATTTCCGAGAATGTGGCTACATTCACGATGCCGGCAAGTGCTGTAACGGTTACTGCTGAGTTTGCAGTCAAACAAGATCCTTCCATCGTGGTAACAGACGGAACGAATCCGATCACAGAGTTGGATTTTGGCTCTGTAGCGAAAGGAAGCACTCCTGTTGCACAAACATTCAAACTCAGTGGTTTGAATCTGGCTCAGGGCACGTTAATGATCGCAAGTTCTAATGATACTAAGTTCACCGTTAGTCCAACCAGTATTAACGTGGATGGAACATTGGAAGAAACAACGGTCACGGTTACTCCAGTAACCAGCGTAGCAGGTCCGTTTAATGATGAATTTATCATGATCTCCGGCGGCGGTTTGGCACAAGCGGACGAGGTAATGATAGGATTGAGCCTTACTGTACAGGAAACCTATACTGCCAAATGGTATGTAAATGGAGCAGTGCAAACAGCATCTACCGTAACGGTTGTTGCAGGAACAGAATTGACATTCCCAGATGCTCCGACTCCTGCCGGAGACTGCGCAGGTACTGAATTTATGGGTTGGTTAACAGCTCCGTTAGCCGAGGCTTCGGCTGATGAACCGGAAGGTTTGATCAAGACCTATACTGGTCACACGATGCCGGCAGCAGATGTGAACTACTATGCTGTGTTTGCAGAAGAAACTCCAGGAGAAGAAGTCGAAGATACATATTCCCACACTATTAAAGAAACAACATGGTCCGCAGGAGGTGCGCAAACTCTTACTAATGTAAGCTGGACATTGACTAATAATGGTAATAATTATGGTTATGATGCGACCAAAGGACAACAAATTGGTTCGAGTAACAACCCCGCTTCTTCCATGTCTCTCTCAACAAGTGGTATTAATGGAAAAATTACTTCTGTTAAGATTTATACTTCAGGTGCAAAAGATGTAGAAGCTACTGTTGCGGCAAGTGTAAACGGAGTGGCTTATAAGAATGATAATAGCACAAGTCCTGTAGCAATTTCATCAACTAATACTGGCTATGAGTTTACAGGAAGCGAAACGGGTGAAATTGTTATTTCTTGGGCACAAACATCCAGTAAGGCCCTTTACTTCAAACAAATAGAAGTAAGGTATGCTGCACCTGGTGCTTCTACCTATAGCAATTATGTAACCACTTGTGTTGCTTGCAGTAATGTAAGTTTGGTCGAGGCAGGTGAGACGAATGGAACGATTACTTTGAAGCAAGGATCGAAGGCTGTAAGTTCTGTTAAGACCTGCAACGGAGCGGTAACGCTGACAACGAATGCAGTTGCAGAAACCGGTTATGAGTTGACTAATATTGCATTGAACGGTGTTGCTAATGCTACCGTTAATCAGGAAATGACAGAGATTACTATTCCGGCTAACGCAACCGGTGAATTAACTGTAACGGCTACGTTTGCTCAGAAAAACTATGAGGTGGCTTTGGCGCAGAGTCCTGCCGCAGGTGCAACATTGGACGGTGCTACGACCACGGCTCACTACAATGCAACCATCAATATTTCTACCACTGTTCCTGATGGCTATATGTTTGCAGGTTGGACTCCGGCAAACCTCTTTGCTAATACAGAAGCTGCTAATGCCATTTCGACTTCGTTCACGATGCCGAACGACGATGTAACCGTAACGGCTAACTTCACGCAAATTTATACGGTTGCAGATGCATTGGCGTTAGTGCCTGAGGCTGGAGATAATAGTGATTATGTTTATGTAGGCGGTCTTATCAGTTATGTAGATGAAACTTCTTGGGATGAAAACTTCAAGAACATAAACTACTATATTTCTGCAAACGGCACTCGCGAAAATGAGTTGTTGGTATTCCATGGATATAAAGGGTATGACAAGGAGACCTTTGATGCGATAACCGATATCAAGGCCGGTGATAAAGTGATTGTATATGGTAAATTGACAAACTATCAAGGCACTAAGGAGTTTGCTCAAAACAACAAATCCGGTGTATATAGTTATATTTATCAATTCACGGAAGCTATCCTCTCATCGGTAGAGGTTGGCGGAACCCTTACCAAGACGGATTATTTTATCAATGATGACTTTACCCGTGAAGGTTTAACGGCAGCGGCTGTTTATAGCAATACCGGTTATTCGAAAGATATTACTGATGAAGCAACATGGACGAATAACTTGGCAGGAGGAAAAGTTACAGAAGATGGTACTGTACGTGTTACGGCAACTTACAACACTGTTTCCGGCTATAAAGATGTAGAGGTTACAGTTACAACGAAAGTATTAGAGTCTATTGAGTTGTCCGAAACAGCATTGACCGGTTATCTTGGTCAAGCAGTACAAAAACCTGCAACTGTGACCGCTCATTTTGATGACAATGGTGTAAAAACCACGGAAAATGTAACCGCGTTCGCTTCATTTGATGATAGCGATTATGATGCAAGTTCTACGGCTGAGCAAACTATTACGGTAAGTTATCAATTCGGTAATGCTCCTGCACAAACTGCAGATTATACAATAACGTTGAGCTCTATTAGAAATACTATCGAAACTGCTTACACGGTAGAAAAAGGACGTTCAATTATTGATCTGGATAATCTTGCAGAGAATAATCTCGAATTGGACGATGAAGGTAATAAGGTATTTGTACAAGGCTACATCACGAATATTACAAGCAACAAGTACACGATTAAGGATAATATCGAAGATACTGAGTTTATTGAGATATCCGAAGGAACCCTTGGAGATGGTATCAGTTCTGTAAAAGTCGGGGATCTCATTAAAGTAGAGGGTAACTTGTACTTCTATGAGAATAACAGCCACACCGTACAGAAGCACCAAATCTTGAATGGTGAGATTGTAGCCGTTGTTCGCACGCCGAACTTGACAGTTGCTGATGTAGCAGAGATGGAAGTTAATTTCACTGCGGACTTGGCAGAGGCAGACTTGACGATTGATAGAGACGGTAGCGAAGGTGCTATTACATTTAGTTGTAGCGATGCTGCTGTAACCATCGTAAATAACAAGTTGCATGCAGCAGAAGCAGGCGACGCAACCGTTACAGCTACTATTGCTGCAAATGGAATTTACACAGAGGCTTCGACTACCTTCAATGTACATGTGATTGCGAAGCGGACACGCTATGCGGTTACGTTCAATGCAGGCGAAGGAACGGGTGCTGATCCTGTTATTGCTAACCAGTTGCCTGGTGCAACCGTTGACCTGCCGGCAGTATGTCCGTACAGCAAGGCTAACAGCGCATTCGCAGGATGGGTTGTAACGGAGACCGTTTCCGGCAATGCAGTAACTGTTACCGATGGTAACTTCACAATGCCAGCTGCGGATGTGACGATTACGGCAACTTGGAATACCGTAGAGACTTGTGCTATCTCGTTTATGGTCAACGGCGTAGAGGTAGCAACGGCTAATGCACCGCAAACAGCTCCATATACTCTCTCGCAAGAAGGTCCGGTTGTTGAAGGCTTTACCTTCCTCGGTTGGTCCGAGACTGAGTACGCTGACGAGACAACGACACTACCGACGATGATTGAAAGCTATACTCCGGAGACCGGCGAAGCTACGAAAGAACTGTATGGTATCTATAGCCAAGTAGATGAAACGGGCGGAAATCTGCATTATGTTTTGGATTATAATGCAGATGTAGCAGACAAATCTATCGCTTATAATTCGGAAGTAAATATTACAGCAACAGACGGAAGTGAATGGATTGTATCTGCTTCGAAGCAGACAGGCATGCAGATTAACACCGGTAAGGGAGCTTATATTAAAGTTCCAGATTGTCCGGCTAATATTATTCAAATCGTGCTGACATGTAATAGTGGAGCTCAAAAAGCAGTAGCTTTCTCCGAATCTTCGGATGGTGCAGCTATTGTAACTTCTCCGAATGACGGTACGTCCCAAACTCTTGATTTCAGTGAAGTGAATGTAAGTGCAGGTTATATTATCCCGTCTGCAGGTAACTGCCAGATTACGCACATTGATGTAGAGTACTCGGGAAGCGTAACTTACTACACATCTTCTCCTGTAACACGCTATAAAGTTACATACCTGAAGGGTGAAGCAAGCAATGTAACGGGTATCTGTGCAGCAGAGCGTCTTGCGGCAGGTGAGATTACATTGTGTGCCGCACCGACTTGCGCAGATAAAGACTTCGCTAAGTGGTCGGATGGTACGAACCTCTATGAAGCAGGTGCAGCATATACGCTGTCTGCAGATGTAACGTTCACCGCTACATGGACTCCGAAACCGACATATACGGTAACATATATCGCTAATGGCGGTGTAGGTACATCTCCTGATGCAGAAGAGTACATGAGAGACGCGACTATAACAGTTAAATCGAATACGTTCTTCACGAACCCGGGTTACACGTTTGACGGTTGGATTATCTCTTATAACGATGGAGAGAACGACCAAGTGATCACTCCGGAAGAGGGCAAGTTCACGATGCCGGCATACAATGTAGTTATCAAGGCTACTTGGGCAGAAGAGTCGAAGCAGAAATGGGCGCTTGTAACGGAGACTTCACAATTAGTTGCAGGTAACAAGTATATCATCGCAGCAGCAGCAAGCAATGTTGCAATGGCAGGTCAGAACGAAAATAACCGTGCAGAGACAGCTGTTGTGAAGAAGAACGAAGGTGCAGTGCTTATGGGTACTTCATCGATGCAGATCTTCACGCTCGGAGGAACAACCAATGCTTGGGAGTTCAATACAGGCGCAGGTTACATCTATGCAGCAAGCAGCAGTAATAACCACTTGAAGACTCAAGCAGAAAATGATGCAAATGGTCAATGGACGATTACGATTTCTGAAGGTGTTGCATCTATTACTGCAAATGGAACTAATACTCGCAAACATTTGAAGTATAATGGCGGTTCAAATATCTTCTCTTGCTACGCTTCTGGTCAATCCGCAGTTGCTCTCTATGTAGAGATTCCGTTGACAGAGATTAACACTGATGCCGATGAAAGTGCCGTGCCTGATAACGGCGACGTGGTAATCGGTGAAGATAAGACATGGACTGTTTCTGTGGACAAAGAAGTAGGTGACTTGTATATGAACGAAGGTGCTATCATTAACAATAGCGCAGAAGTAACTGCTCAAGATCTCTACTTCAGTTCTAAGGCAGGTAAGTCTAACCAGATTGTAGATGCTGCTCAGTTGAATGTCGATGGAGACTTCTACTTTGATTACCAGCTCTGTGACGGTGATTTAGATCCGGACTACTGGTATAGCGTTGCCGTTCCGTTTGATGTAAATGTTAACGAAGGCGTAATGCTGAAGAATGGTACACAGTTGGTTTATCGTTCAGACTTCGAGGTTTGGGAGTATGATACCGAGAAGCGTGCACAGACAATGTTGAACGGTTGGAAGCGTCTAACCGGCAATAAGATGCAGGCAGGTTATGCTTACCTGATTGGTTTCAACCCGGGTACGCCGAATACTATCCGCTTCAAAGCTGCTGAAGGCTGGAAGGATAATTTGTTCAGCGGAACTACCATCAGCGTGACTAGTGCAGAAGCTACAGATGGAACACACTCCAACTGGAACGGTTTGGCTAACCCGACGATGCGTTACATTGATGTTAGCACGTTGACGCAAGTATTCAACAATAATACTCACGGATGGGATTCGTATGATCCGGCAGCCCTGCAGTTCAACTTCGTAGTAGGTACCGCGTTCTTCGTACAAACCACTACCGCTGTTACTATCGGCAATATTGATCATAGCGGCACCTATCGTGCTCCGAAACGCGAGGATGCAAGCATGTGCGCTTACGCAGTACGTATCACACATAATGAGGCAACGAACTTCGAAAGCCAAATCATCGTTCGTGCTTCGGAAGATGCAACCGGTGAGTACACGCAAGGTCACGACATGTTGACGATGAACAATGCAACATCGAATACGGCTGCAATGCTTTGGACAGAGAACTACGGTGGTAAGCGTCTGTCTATCGAAGAAGCAGCTTGGACGAATGGTACAGCATCGTACGTACTGAAAGTTTATGCTCCGGCTAACGGAACTTACAACATCAGCGTAGCTGAGCCTAAGAACAATGCAGACCTCTACTTGACGAAAGATGGTAATATCATCTGGAACTTGTCGATGGGTGAGTACACGGTAGATCTGAATAAGGGTAACAACGAAGGCTACGGACTGATGCTTGTCTCTAAAGCCCCGATGGTTACTACCGGCGTAGATAACATCAATGCAAGCGAGAGCGGTGCACAGAAAGTGATTATCAACGAGCACGTTTATATCCTGCGCGGTGAGAAGATGTACGACGCTACCGGTAAAATGGTAAAATGATTGTTGAAAAAAACATAAAAAACACTGATTAAGAAATTGCGCGTTTACAACGCTACGAGTATTTGTAACGGGCAGAGCCTGTCTAAATAAATTTAACAACTCTGCCCGCCGCAAATCCTCACAAGAAGATGTAATTTCTTAATCAGCAATAAACATAAAAAACAATTATTTTTATCAAATTATTTGGTAGTTTAAATTATTTGTAGTAAATTTGCAGCCGAAATAGAAACGGAAAAATTATGAAAAAGATGTATAAACAACCAGAAATGGCAGTAGAGAAGGTTGGTCCGGAGGCATTCATATTAGTTCCTCCTTCTCCGGGAGCAAGTTATAATCCCGCTCCGAAGCGCCTAGACGTAGCGCCGGAAACTCCGGGAGAGACGATCTAAGTCCTTCCGCTTTATGAAATCACCCAGCCCTGTCTCTTTCGTGAGGCAGGGCTGGATGTGTTTGGAGAGGGTATAAACGGGGAAAATTTGATACAAAAAGCAAGAATAATCATTAAATACTTGCATATTTGATTTTTTTGTAGTACCTTTGCGGCGTCAAAGGTAAAAAGGAAGGCGGCACTGCGCAAAATGATCGGGCTTAGAAAAGTTTGGGAAGCTCGTGTCCGTGAGATTATGGCAAAGAAAGAAACAAAGATTGCAGAATGATCCATATCTCTCTTGAAGCAGTAAACCTGCGTTCTCCTTATAAAGTAGAACAGGAAGATGAAAATATCTTTTCGTTCGTAACAAAACACGGAATTTCTTATTCCGTAGGATTTGTAGCGGATGTATCGTTCTTCGATGAGGGGGTATACCAATTCTTTCTTATAAATGAGTCCGGTAGTTCTTCTCTGGCGGATAAAGGAGTTTTTGAAACAATACGAGTGATTATAGAGGAGTTTTTTGCGCAAAAGGAACCTGTGATGCTCTATATCTGTGACACGACAGATATGCGCCAAGAATACCGCGATAGGTTATTTAGAATATGGTTCGAAACCTACGAGAAGAACGATCTGTTCTCATTGCACAGCGAAGGGATGACAATAGATAATGTACGTTATTTCTCAAGTATCCTTCTGCGCAAGGATCACCCGATGTATATTAAGGTGATTAGTGCCTTCCATGATTTTACTAAGATCCATAACCAAGGATAACCCTCCCGTATTAGGCGATGCATCCAGCCCTGTCTCTTTCGAGAGGCAGGGCTGGATGTGTTTGGAGGGGGTATAAATGGGGAAAAGAGCAAAAAAATGAAGAATAATATCACTTTTTTTGGAAAAGATTTGGTTTGTAACTAAAAAATAGTTACCTTTGCACAAAATTTGTAATATGAGTTCAAAAGAAAAATTGATAGCACGATTCCTATTAAAGATGAAGATGGTCATCCCATAATGCTCCATAAACCTCATCCGGTGAATATTGTAAGGCAGTATGCACTTCGGCAAGTATTAGAAGAACTGGAGAATAAAGGATATCTAAAATAAAACAACTATGAATACATTGAGTTACAAAGGCTATCTCGGGACTGTTAGTTTTTCAGAAAAAGATGCCTGCTTCTATGGGAAAATAGAGGGAATTGACGGTTTGGTTAATTTCGAGGGAGAAAGTGTTCGGGAATTAACGGAGGCTTTTCATGAGGCCGTTGATGATTATGTCGCATACTGCGTGGCAGAAGGCATAGAGCCTCATAAGAGTTACTCCGGACAATTAAATATCCGTATCAAACCGGAGACGCATAGCGCAATAGCCGCGTTGGCCAAACAAGCAGGCGAGTCTATAAATGCATTTATCAGTGAAGCATTAGATATGCGAGTGGCGGCGATGCTGTAGGGTGGAGTGGTAAAAAATTCCAATAAATCTGATTTTTAATGCCAAAGGCTTGCGTATTCCAAATTTTTGTAGTACCTTTGCGGCGTCAAAGGTAAAAAGGAGGGAAAAATTATGGCAGTTTATGCAATGACAATTGACGACCAGACAACCCAAGGTAAAGCATTATTGGCTTATCTGGGTACGTTAGACATACGCCTGGTACATGTATCAGACTCGCCAGACCAAGCGCCATGCCAATTTTCTATAGAAGAAATGCGAGATATATTGGCGCAATCTGCCGCAGAAGCACGTACCGAAGGTGGTATATCGCACGATGATTTCAAGAGAGAAGTAGCATCATGGCTCTGATAAAATGGCAAACGAATGCGAGAACGCATTTGAGAAGCATATTTAATTATTATAAGAAGAATGTTTCCCTGAAAGTAGCATCTGCCATTCGAGATGCTATCGTTACTTCTGTCGATATATTAGAGAATTTTCCTGCCTCCGGTACTGTTGATTTCGAACTATCAACTCAAGATACGACATACTTTTTTGTTATGGCAAAAAAGGGTAAACGGACTTATCGAGTTTACTATATCTATGAGAATGATACTTGCTACATCTTGGCAATATGGGATAACAGCATGAACCCATCTAGACGCAAAAGGAGAGTAGTGCCGAAAAAAGGAATGCTAAAATAAGAAATCTATAATAGCAAACAACCACGACAAAACCACGATGGAGTGGCAGAAGCATAAATAGGAGCAGAAACATACAAAAAACAAGAATAATCATTGAAATACTTGCATATTTGATTTTTTTGTAGTACCTTTGCGGCGTCAAAGGTAAAAAGGAGGGAAAAATTATGGCAGTTTATGCAATGACAATTGAGCGGCACTGCGCAAAATGATCGGGCTTAGAAAAGTTTGGGAAGCTCGTGTCCGTGAGATTATGGCAAAGAAAGAAACAAAGATTGCAGAATGATCCATAACTAAGGATAACCCTCCCGTATTAGGCGATGCATCCAGCCCTGTCAGAAATGGCAGGGCTGGATGTGTTTGGAGAGGGCATAAAGGGGAAAATTTGATACAAAAAACAAGAATAATCATTGAAATACTTGCATATTTGATTTTTTTGTAGTACCTTTGCGGTCGAAATAGAAACATTAACAAGATGAGTCCAACTTTTTTGAAAGAGAAGGGATACGCGTTTAAGATTTATTCCAACGAGGAAGAAAGAATGCATATCCACGTAATAAAGGAGGACAAAGAAGCAAAATTCTGGTTAGAGCCCCAAGTGGAAATCGCATACAAAGGCGACTTTAGCCAGCATGAGATAAATAAAATCCAACAACTTGTAGAAATCTATGCAGACTACTTCAAAAAGCAATATCAGCTCCACATCGGTGGACGTATTGATGATTAACGAGAAAGGCGTTATGATTTCAGTACAAGGCCAGGATTATTTCCTGTCCTTCAACCGTGTCCCATGGATGCGCGATGCGACCATCAATGAGGTGCTGGATGTGCAAATGAGTGGAAAAAATGCAATTGAGTGGCCCAAGTTAGACATAGATCTGGAGGTTGAGTCCCTCAAACACCCGGAGCGTTATCCGCTTCTGATAAGACGCAATGAGTTGGATTATGTTTCTTAATAAAATCTATTGTAAATTATGGCAGTTTATGCAGTAAACATCAATGAGCGTACGCAAGCAGGCAAAAGTTTGTTTCTGTACCTTAGTTCATTAGGAGTTATATCTGAGCGTTTGACTCAAAGGCGTCGACCGGCTATAGACGAAGCTTTAGAAGACGTTCGCAAAGGGCGTGTATATAAAGCAGAAAGCGTAGATGCAATGTTCAAACAAATCTTAGGGTAAATGTATTCGATTGAATATACAAATCGTTTTGAGCGAGACGTCAAACGCTGTGTGAAACGCGGTTTGAATATATCCAAACTTCAAAAAGCAGCCAACATCTTGGCGGAAACAGGAAATTTACCTAATCAATATAAACCTCATAAGCTATCCGGCCAATACGCAAAATGTTGGGAATGCCATATTGAACCGAATTGGTTACTGGTGTGGGAACAAAATGATTTGAAACTGACATTATTGTTCCTGCGTACCGGCACCCACTCTGATTTGCTATAATATCTTTTACTACACATTCGGATTTTTGTAGTACCTTCGCGGTCGAAAAGGTAAAAAGGAGGAACATTATGGATGACAGTGTATTCGTAAAATTTAATTCGGAAGAGGAACGCTTGGAAGCACTGCGCAAAATGGTTGGGCTTAGAAAAGTATGGGAAGCTCGTGTCCGTGAGATTATGGCAAAGAAAGAAACAAAGATCGCAGAATGATCCATAACCAAGGATAACCCTCCCGTATTAGGCGATGCATCCAGCCCTGTCTCTTTCGTGAGGCAGGGCTGGATGTGTTTGGAGAGGCTAAAATGAAGAAAAGAGCAAAAAAATGAAGAAAGTATTCACAAAATTTGCGAATATCAAAAAAAAGTAGTACCTTTGCGCAGACTCTATAAATCAGAACTATGGCTGCATTAGGTTATGCTTTTTGTCCTGTACATCCAGGAGAAATAATCAAAGAAGAAATGGAGGCGCGAAATATCTCACAACGGGAGTTTGCGCGTCAGGTAAATATTTCTTACACGGCATTGAATGAATTGCTGAATGGCAAACGCCCGCTTACTCCAACAACGGCTTTAATGTTTGAGGCAGCATTGGACATACCGGCTGATGCATTGATGAATATACAGACTAAATATACTATGCAAACCACTCGTCAGAACGCGAGTGTCCTTTCTTGGCTTTCCCGCATCCCGCGTGTGGCGGCGATGCTGTAGGAAATGGAGTGGTAAAAAATTCCAATAAATCTGATTTTTAATGCCAAAGGCTTGCGTATTCCAAATATTTGTAGTACCTTTGCGGCGTCAAAGGTAAAAAGGATGATTGATTCGATGCAATTCATAGGACGTTTGTCGAAACTTGGAAGGGAAATCCTTCCGAGTACGGCTTCGTTGTGGTTGTACGGATCCCGTGCCAGAGGTACAGCCCATGAAGATTCTGATTGGGACTTGCTGATATTATTGGATGAAGATAAGGAGAAAAGTACTGATTTTGCGCAATATGCATATCCATTTACGTTAATGGCATCAGGAGAAGACCAAATGGTTATTCCGCAGATTTATACCAAAAATCAATGGCAACAAATGCAGTTTACACCATTTGTCAAAAATGTTGAACACGATAAAGTAGTATTGGTATGAGTTTGACAGAAGGACACTTGTTCTCAAAATTAGAAGGCTTACGAGAACGAGGTGATTATAACTGTTTTGTAGATGCAACGGAAGATGATGTAGTCCCCTTAATAGAGCCATTAAAGGCACTTATTGCGAAAATCAAAAGAATGCTAAAATAAGAAATCTATAATAGCAAACAACCACGTAACAACCACGACAAAACCACGAAAGAACCATGATTGAGTGGCAGAAAACAAAAACAGGCAACCGAGCGGTTGTCTGTTTTTTGTGGGTGGGGAAACTAGTTGGCTAGTTGGTTAGCGGACTAGTTGAAAAGTAGTGCTTAGTCGGCAGACTCAGCCGGGAGCTCAGCGGCAGGAGCCGGAGCAGCGGGAGCCTCGTCGATGACGATAGCCGATTCCTCCTCAGTAACAGCCTGCTGGCCTTTGCTGAAACCAACAGCAGCGATGCTGAAGACCACGATAAGCGCTACGAGCGTCCAAGTAGCTTTCTCCAAGAAGTCCGCCGTTTTAGGCGCACCCATAATCTGGTTGCCGCTCGCGAAACCGGCAGCCAAGCCTCCTCCCTTACTATTCTGCGCTATAACAAGAAGCGTCAAAAGAACAGCAGCGATAGCAATTAAAATAGTTAAAAAAATGTACATAGCTATATAAATTTACAATTTACACATTTACGATTTACGATATATTTGACCATTGATTCATTTAGCCAAAACGACCGAACATCGCGAAATCGGGTGCAAAAGTACTACATTTTTTTCAAATATGCAAATATTTCCGCAAATAATTTGCGTATTCAAATTTTTTGTAGTACTTTTGCATGACATTTTGTCAGTTTAGATATGACACCACAAGAATTATTGGGAATAAAGCAGCGTTTTGGGATTATCGGTCAGAGTCCGCTGCTGAATCGCGACATCGAGATCGCCGTGCAAGTAGCCCGGACGGATCTGAGTGTGCTGATAACCGGTGAGTCCGGCGTGGGTAAAGAGCATTTCCCGAAGATCATACATGCTTATTCAGCGCGCAAACACGGCGCTTATTTTGCCGTGAACTGCGGTGCTATCCCTGAGGGGACGATAGACAGCGAGTTGTTCGGTCATGAGAAAGGTGCGTTCACGGACGCGAAGAGCGAGCACAAGGGTTATTTCGAGATTGCGGACGGCGGTACGCTGTTCTTAGACGAAGTAGGCGAGTTGCCGCTGCAGACCCAAGTGCGGTTGCTGCGTGTGCTGGAGACGGGTGAGTTCCTGCGGATGGGATCGAGCAAGGTGCAGAAGACGAACGTGCGTGTGGTAGCCGCGACGAACCTGAACATGCGTCAGGCGATCGAGGACGGACGTTTCCGCGAGGATCTCTATTACCGTCTGAACACCGTAGAGATCCGTGTGCCCGCATTGCGTGAGCGCAAGGAAGATATACCTCTGTTGTTCCGCAAGTTCGCCGTAGATTTTTGCACGCGATACCAGATGCCGCCTTTGTCGCTGAACGAAGAGGCGACGCGGTTGCTGCAAAACAGTTACTGGCGGGGAAACATCCGTCAGCTCAAGAACCTGGCGGAGCAGATCGCTGTGATTGAGATGGACCACCAGATCAGTGCAGAGACGATGATGCGTTACCTGCCGAAAGAGGAGAGCCAGCAAGGGATCGTCTTACGTGCTCCGGCGCAAGAGCAGGGCGGGAAAGACTACTCGCACGAGATAGGCATTCTATACAACCTCGTGATGCAGAACAAGAAAGATCTGGAGGATCTGAAAGCGATTATAAGCGGTGAAGGGTTACGGGTGAAGGGTTACGGAGAAGCAACCCCGGAGGCGGCTCCTCCGACCATTACGATCCAGCATTCGGAGGCTCCCGTGCGCAAGCATGTGGACGCCGAGGAGGCGGAGGATGTAGAGAGCGGCAGTCTGCGGGTAGAAGACAGCGAACGGGATTTGATTCGCAAGGCGCTGGAGCTCACGAAAGGCAACCGCAAAGAGGCGGCAGCGCGGCTGGGTGTGTCCGAGCGCACGCTGTACCGAAAAATCAAAGAATATGGGCTATAATTGAGAATTGAAAGGTGAAAAAGTGGCGATACATAGTGTTGTTGGCGGGGATGATGCTGTGCGGATGTTCGATCAGTTATAAATTCAACGGAGCGAACATCAATTACCAGACGACGCACTCTATCTCCATCGCTGATTTTCCGAACAACGCGGCGATGGTGAATCCGACGCTGAGTCCGAACCTGACGGAGGCGATCCGGGATCTGTTCCAGCGCCAGACGCGATTGCAGATTTTAAGCAAAGGCGGCGACTTGGAACTGGAAGGCGAGATAGTCGGGTACGACATCAGCCAAGGTGCTATCTCGGTCGATAACTACGCATCGGAGAACAAACTGACGATCCGCGTGGCGGTGCATTTCACCAATAATATCTACCCCGAAGAGTCGTTCGACAAGACCTATTCCGCTTCGCAGACCTACGACGCGAGCCGGCTGCTGACGGATGTGCAGGACGAGCTATGCAACATCATTATTACCGAGATTTCGGAGAATATATACAATGATACGGTAGCCAAGTGGTAGTTGAGAATTCTTATCTCGGCAAAGCCTCGAACGATCGGCTGAAGCCGTATGGAAAATTGAAAATTATTGAGACGATGAGATACTTTAGAATTTTAGCAGTATTGCTGGTGGCGATAGGCAGCGCGAGCTGCGTGACACAGAAGCAATTGACTTATCTGCGTGAAGCGGATTCACAAACGGCGGATTCGCTGAATACCCGTTTCCAGCCGCAGACAGAAGCAATCATCCGCAGCGGCGATGCACTGACGATCTTTGTGTCCGCGCTGGATATAGAAGCAGTGACGCCATACAACCTGCCGACCGTCACGTATGCCACTCCCGGGACGGAGAAAACACAGACGACCCCGATGCTGCAATACTATATCGTGGACGAAGAGGGCAACATCGAGTTTCCTGTGCTGGGTGCTATCCATGTAGCCGGTTTGAAACGGAGCGAAGTAGCCCAATTGATCAAATCGAAGTTGGAGCAGCAGGTGGTCAATCCGCTGGTGCAGGTATCGCTGGTGAATGCGCATGTGTCGGTGCTGGGCGAGGTGAACAAACCCGGTCAGGTACCCATGACGACGGGGCGTATCACGATCCTGGAAGCTCTGGCGGCAGCCGGCGACATGACGCCTTTCGGCAAACGCGATAACGTGTTGATCACCCGTGAGGTGGACGGCAAGCTGCAGATCGCGAGAGTGGACGTGCGCAGCGCGGATTTGCTGACCTCTCCGTACTACTACCTCCAGCAGAACGACGTGGTGTATGTTTCGCCGAACAAGGTGCGTGCGGTGAGTAGCACCAACGCGGGGCTGTGGCTGAGTATGGTGAGCACCGTAGCGAGCGCGGCGACAGTGATTGTGACGGTGGTGAACGCCGCTCGAACTACAGGAAAATAAACAACGGTCCCAAGGACTAAAAAGATATCATTATGGAAACCAGAAATAACGAGATAGACGTGCGCAAGATCATGCGCATCGCCGCGGAGCACTGGTGGTGGTTCGTGGTCGGCATAGCGGCTTGCACGATGCTGGGTGTGGCTTATTATTTGCGCAAAGCGCCTCAGTGGACGACGGATGCGAGTGTGGTATTGCGCCAGAAAGAGAACTCCGGCACGTCGATTGATGCTCTGTCGATGTTGGGTCTTTCCGGCAACCGCGCGGCAGAAGACGAAGTAGTAGTGCTCTCTTCGCGCGGGCTGCTCTACCAAGCGATTGACGCCCTGAATCTATGGGACGCGCCGTCCAAACGGGGCGGGTTGCGATGGGAAGGCGAATTCCGCCATCCGGCATTGACGATCGAGTATCTGGCGCTGACGGAAGACGCACAGATCAAATCTTTTGTCGTTAAGGTGAAACCGACGAAGAAGGGGTACAAAGTGAAGACCAAGATGGGCTTTTTCCATCGGTCTACGACCCTCGTGGCGGATCTGAGCGAACCGATCGAGACCGGCGTGGGCACGATCCGCATTCATGCCAACCGCCCGTTGAGCACCGACACGACTTACCGCGTGGCTCATGCGCGCCGCGAGTTGGTGGTAGCCGGATACCAGAAGAAATTGAGCGTCACGCTGCATAAGAAAGAGTCGAATATCATCCGTCTCTCTACCCAGTCTCCGGTGCCGGAGCGCGACAAAGCATTGCTGCACCAGATGATCGAGCAATACAACCTGAACGCGATCGTCGATAAGAACATGCTGGCGACCAACACGGCGGCGTTTATCGACGAGCGGCTGAATATCATCACCAAAGAATTAGGCGAAGCGGAAGAAGCCGTATCGGATTACAAGCAGCAAAACAACATCGCGGACATCGGCACGCAAGCGAGTCTGTTCCTGCACGCCAGCAGCGCCGAGCAACGCGCGATGGCGGAGATAGAGACCCAGCTGAGCCTGGTGGAGTACATCGATGAGTTCCTGCGCGACGACACCAAGCGCAACAGTCTGATCCCGTCCAATATCGGTCTGTCGGACGCCTCGCTTGCCAGCGGTCTGACGGAATACAATGCGCTCCAATTGCAACGGATGCGCATCCTGCGCACGGCGACGGAGGACAACCCTGTGATCGAACAGATGAACGCGCAGCTGGCGTCCATGCGGGAGAATATCATCGAGACGATCGGTTCCGTTCGCGAGAGTCTGAAGATCCGTCAGCGGAACCTGCAAGCGCAGGACACCAAGTTCAACCGCCAGATCCGGAATGCTCCTGAGCAGCAACGCGAGTACGTCCGCGTCGTTCGCCAGCAGCAGATCAAGGAGCGGCTGTATCTGTTCCTGTACGAGAAACGCGAAGAGAACGCACTGATGCTGGCGGCTACGGCTACGCCGGCGAAGATACTGGATATGCCGCAACGCGACGTACGCAGCCAAAGCCCGAAACTGTCCAAAGTGCTGCTGCTCTGTATCCTGCTGGGTCTGTTGCTGCCTGCCGGAATACTGTATATCCTGGTTCTGCTCAACGACACGATAGACGACGCGAAAGAGTACGAGAAGCGGATCAAGGCACCGTTGCTGGGTCTGTTGGTGCAGAACAGCCGCAATGCGCATATCGCTATCCATGAAGGCGAATCCACCGTTTCGGCAGAGCTGTTCCGCCTGATCCGGACGAACCTGAGGTTCGTGCTGCCGAAAGAGGCGGCGAATCCGGTGATTCTGGTGACCAGCAGCATCAACGGCGAGGGTAAATCGTATGTGTCGTGTAATATCGCATTGTCTCTGGCTATATTGGGCAAGAAAGTGGTGCTGGTGGGTATGGACATCCGCAAGCCGATGCTGACGACCTATTTCGGGCTGAAGAACAAAGGTCATCTGACGGACTATCTGGCGGAGCCGGAGGTGACAGTGGACGATATTATCGTAGCGAGCGGTGAGCATAAGAATCTCGATTTGATCCCTTGCGGCACGATTCCTCCCAATCCGGCGGAGTTGCTGCAGACAGAGCGGGTAGAGGAACTGTTCGCCGAGTTGCGCAAGCGGTACGACTATATCATCGTCGATACGGCTCCGGTGGCGCTGGTGAGCGATACCTACCATCTGGACCGCGTAGCCGACATGACGATTTTTGTAAGCCGGTTCAAATACACGCCGAGCGAAATGATTGACTATCTCAATAATATGATCGACCAGAAGCGGATGCATAATGTGGCATGCGTGCTGAATGGTGTCAAGGGTCTGCGTGCGGGCTACGGATACGGAGGGCAACAATGATCGTTTGTGTAGCTGAGAAACCGTCTGTGGGTGCGTATATAGCCAATGTGCTGGGTGCCAAGCAGCGGAAGGACGGATATTTCGAAGGGAACGGGTACCAGGTGACCTGGACCTTCGGACATCTGTGCGCGTTGCTGGATCCGCAGGAATATACGGAGCAATGGAAGGCATGGAGCCTGAGTTCGCTGCCGATGATTCCGGCGCGGTTCTCTATCAAAGTGTCCGGCGACGAAGGGGTTCACAAGCAATTCAATGTGATCAAATCGCTGATAGACCAAGCCGACGAGGTGATCAACTGCGGCGATGCGGGCCAAGAAGGAGAGCTGATCCAGCGATGGGTGTACCAGCAGGCAGGATGCCGGTGTCCGGTGAAACGGCTTTGGGTCAATTCGTTGACGGAAGAAGCTATCCGCGAGGGATTCAAGGCGCTGAAAGACCAATCGGAGTACCAGCATCTGTATGAGGCGGGTCTGATGCGCGCTATCGGAGACTGGCTGTTAGGCATGAATGCCACGCGCGCATATACAATAAGGTACGCCCGCGGGAGCGGAAAGAGCCGTCAGGTGCTGTCCGTGGGACGCGTGCAGACACCGACGCTGGCGCTGGTGGTGAAACGGCAGGCTGAGATCGAGAATTTCAAACCCCGCACCTATTGGGAGTTGAAGACCAACTATCGCGATACACTCTTTAACGCCCAGATCCCGGTGGAGGAAGACGAGTATGCAATTACCTCCGCGGAGCAGGGACAGGCGCTGGTGGACAGCATCAAAGACGAGCCGCTGGTGATTACTTCGGTGGAGAAGAAAAAAGGGCTGGAGTTTGCACCGAAACTGTATGATCTGACTTCGCTGCAGGTCGATTGCAACAAGAAATACGGTTTTTCCGCTGACCGGACGCTGCAACTGATCCAGTCGCTGTATGAGAAACGCGTGACGACCTATCCGCGTGTGGATACGACCTATCTGAGCGATGACCTCTATCCCAAAGTGCCGGGTACCTTAGCCGGAATAAAAGATTATTTCCCCTCTGTAGCCCCGCTGCTGGGGCTGAAAGCCGACGGCAAAAAAGGAGCAGGCTCGCTGCCTAAATCCAAGAAGGTGTTTGACAACAAGAAAGTGACGGATCACCATGCCATCATCCCTACGGGGCAGCGTCCGGATGCACTGACGGCGGACGAGAAGAAGGTGTATGACCTGGTGGCGCTGCATTTCATCGCGGCGTTCTATCCCGAATGCGAAGTGAGCAACACGACGGTGCTGGCTAAAGCGGGCGAGATTGATTTCAAAGTGACCGGTCGCGAGGTACTCAAACCCGGATGGAGAACGGTCTTCGAGAAAGCCCCTAAGGACCTTAACGACCCTAAGGACCTTAACGACCTTAATGACTCTGGCGACTCTAATGACCCAGCCGAAAACCCCGACTCAGCAAAGTCGCTGCCGGCATTCACGAAAGGCGAGAGCGGTGCGCATGAGCCGGTGCTGAAAGAGAAAACGACCACGCCGCCCAAATACTACACGGAGGCAACGCTGCTGCGCGCGATGGAGACTGCCGGCAAGACGGTGGAGAACGACGAGTTGCGCGAGGCGATGAAAGAGAATGGTATCGGTCGTCCGTCCACCCGCGCGGCGATCATCGAGAAACTATACCAGCGCAAGTATATCGTCAAACAAGGCAAATCGCTCCGCGCGACGGAGGTCGGAATCGACCTGATCCATACGATCGTGTCTCCGCTGCTGAAATCCGCTGAGTTGACCGGCCTATGGGAGAAGAAACTGCGCGAGATAGAGCGCGGCGAATATACGGCGCGGCAGTTCCTGGACGAACTGAAAGAGATGACCTCGGGCGTCGTACGGGATGTGAAGACCAATAAAGCCGGTATGTTATGCCCCGTCTGCCGCCAAGGCTTGATCATTCGCGGCAATACCCGCTATGGATGTTCCAGATGGCGAGAAGGATGTTCTTACGCAGAGCCGTTTGACAACTAAAGTTAGCAAAAAAGTGCAAATGTGTAATTTTTACGTCAATTTTTCCACATAAAGTTGACGTTTTTTGTGTACTTTTGCAGCCGTTTTTGGTTTTACACGCGTTTACGCGCACAAAGAACAACAAATTTTTACTAACCCAAATAAATTAATATCAACACAAACAAATTCTCTTTATGAAACTGAATTCCAGTGTGTTCCGTACCATGATTCTCTCGGCTTTGCTGTTTGTCGGCATGGCTGCTGAGGCTCGTGTGATCAGCGGAGTTGTAAAAGACGCAACAGGCGAGACCATTATCTCCGCCTCGGTTGTGGTGAAGGGTACCTCAATTGGTACAGTGACGGATTTCGACGGTAATTACAGCCTCGATGTTCCGAATGATGCGAAGGTGCTTGTTTTCTCGTACGTCGGTATGCAGACGCAGGAGTTGAACATCACCGGTGATGTGATGAATGTAGTGCTTTCCGAGAACAGTGAGGTGCTGGAGGAAGTGGTTGTGACCGGTTATGGCACGACCAAGAAGCGCGACTTGGTGACGGCGGTAAGTTCCGTGAACGCAGAGCAACTGAAGGATATTCCGGTGGCTTCTGCCAGCGAGGCGCTGCAAGGTAAGTTGGCAGGTGTGTCGGTCACGACGACCGAGGGTAGCCCGGATGCAGATGTGAAGATCCGTGTGCGTGGAGGTACCTCTCTGACCCAGTCGAGCGATCCTCTCTACATCGTGGATGGATTCCAGGTAAGCAGTATTGCAGACATTTCGCCGAGCGATATCCAGTCGATGGATGTATTGAAAGACGCTGCGGCTACCGCAATCTACGGTGCGCAGGGTGCCAACGGTGTAATTATCATCACCACCAAAGACGCGGACAATAACGCGGATGACAAAATGCAGATCCATTTCGACTATACCGGTTATATGGGATGGAAGCAGATGGCGAAAAAATACGATATGCTTGACGTGGATGATTTCGTGCTGATGCAGTACGAGTATGCGCATCATAAAGCCAAAGGCAACACGGCGAATATCCCGACCAATTTCAATGAATATTTCGATCCGCGTTATCACCGTACCCAGGATAAAGACCAAGTGATGTCTATCCCTGAGATCCAGCAATATTGGCGTGACTCGGCTGTCGTAACGGACTGGCAGGATCGTACTTTCGGCCGTCATGGTCTGAACAGCAACCACAGCTTCACCGTCAGCGGCGGTAACAAAGCGGCTAACTTCTCGCTCTCATACAACCGTATTGACGACAAGGGTATCATGTACGGTTCGGATTATGCTCGTAATAACCTGAGTTTCAAGGCTAAATTCAAACCGATCAAAGACCTGACGATCAGCTTCACCGCCCGTTATTCTAATACCAACGTGCTGGGTTCGGGTACCAACACCGCGCAGGATGCAGGATCGAAGACCGAGAGCCGCGTGCGTAACGCGATTGCTTATTCGCCGATCGAGTTGTTCGCAAAAGACAACGTAGCCGGTTTGGATGACTACGACTCCTTCGGTTCGCTCTATGACCCGATCACCACGATCGACCATAACTACCGCAAGAAAATAGATGACAAATTCAACCTGCAAGGTTATGTTAGCTATAAGTTTGCGAAGATGTTCACCTGGAAAACCGAGGTAGGTTATGAGGGCCGCTACCAGAAGCAGGATCGTTACTATGGTCCGACCACTTATTACTCCCGCGCAGGTGACGGTTTCACCTATGCAGGCGGTGCCGGATACGGACATATCGTAGCAACCGACGAGAAGACCAGCCGTTTCAAAAACACCAACACCTTGGAGTTCAAGAAAAAATGGGGTGAGGATCACGACCTGGGTATCTTGATCGGTGAGGAGATGCAGATCCTGCATGGCGAGCTGCGTACCAATAACGGTTATGGTTACGACGCCAGCCTGACCGGCGACCAGGTGTTCAACTTCATCGGTTCGGCCAAAGCTTATACCAGCAAATCGTATGTCAACCCGACGGATAACATGCTGTCGTTCTTCGCTCGCGCGAACTATATATTATTCAACCGCTATTATATCACCGCTACTTTCCGTGCAGACGCTTCTACGCGTTTTTCGAGAGGTAACCAGTGGGGCTTCTTCCCGTCAGCCGCTATCGCATGGCGTATCATCGACGAAGAGTGGATGGCTCCGGCGCAGGACGTGATGTCTAACTTCAAGCTCCGTCTGTCCTATGGTTCGGTAGGTAACAACAACGTGGATCTGGGCTACCTCCGTCCGGAGTATCTGGCTTCTTCCACCGCATACAGCGAGGTCTTCTCTACCAAGTTGGCGGATGGCGGATCGGATGTCATTGCGGCGAATAACAAACTGAAATGGGAGACCACCATCACCCGTGACCTCGGTCTCGATTTCGGTTTCTGGAACGAGCGCTTGAGCGGTACGATCGACCTCTATTGGAACACGACCAAGGACCTGATCCTTCGTTACAAGATGGCAGTCGGTGGTTATAACTACCAATACCGTAACATCGGTTCTACCGACAACAAGGGTGTCGAGCTCTCGCTCAACGGCGTGATCTTGGACAAACGCGCTAAGAGCCTGAGCTACGGATTGAGCATCAATGCCAATATATCGCATAACTACAACAAGGTAGTTGATCTCGGCGGTATGGATGAGTACCTCGTTTCCTCGCAGTGCTTCTCGTCCAACTACAACAACACCGACTATGAGTTCAAACTCCGTCCGGGTGACAAAGTAGGTAATATCTACGGCTATCAAACCGCAGGATGGTACACCACAGACGATTTCGTATCGTACAACCCGAGCAACAACCGTTGGTATGGAGCTGAAGGCGCAGCTATCAACACGATCCTCGGTGAGGCTCGTCCGGGTATGACGAAGATCGTGGACCAGAACGGCGACGGAGTGATCAATGACGAGGACCGCGTAGTGCTGGGGAATACCCAAGCGGACATCCAAGGTGGTTTCGGTCTCAATTTCAATATCGGTGGCGAGAAATGGGGTAAAGTTGACCTCAGCGCTCAGTTCACCTACAGCGTAGGCAACGAAGTGCTCAATCTCTCGGCGCTGGATTACGGAACGATCTTCGACAAATCGAAACTGCGTAACAACACCGCCGATGTGGCATACGGCATGCGTTATTCGCTCTTCCGCGAGAACGGTACGTTCATCCCGTCTGAGCATGTAGGCGCAAGCGGCAAGGTAGAAGGCGAGGACTATGCGGCTATGGCAGCTGCGCTGGCAAGCGCTAACGCCGGAGCACGTACGGCTAACCCGATCAGCGACAATATCGCCCTGACCGACAAATACGTAGAGGATGCTTCTTTCCTGCGTCTCTCGTCCCTGACGGTCGGTTATTCGCTGCCGGACCGCTGGATCAGCAAAGCTTATATCAAGACCGCGCGTATTTTCTTCACGGCTTCCAACCTCTTCTGCGTTACCCCGTACTCGGGTGCGGATCCTGAGGTCGATACCCGTTCGAAGATCAATCCGTTGGCTACCGGCGTAGATTTCTCTGCATTCCCGAAGAGCCGTGCGTTCAACTTTGGTATCAATCTGTCCTTCTAATAACGTGTCAAAATATCTAAAAGTAATCAGCATATGAAAACATTAAAATATATAGCAATCGCGGCAGCTGCAGTGACGCTGGCAGGGTGCAATTTCTTCGATTCGTCGTCTCCCTCAGCGATGGATGCCGCTACGGTCTTTGCCAATCCCAATAGCACCGAGCAGGTGATCGCCGGTGTCTATGAGCAGTTCGGTCAAGACAAATCCTACCGTAACCGTCTGGCTTGCGGCTATCAGGGAATGAATACCGATGTAGAGCATGGCAACAAGAACTCCGGCCGCGCCGAGTGGAATATCTATGCCATGACTCCGACCAGCGGCGATCTCTCTACCGCGAACGGTAAGGACCCGTGGGGTTACCTCAACTCCGCTATTGAGCGTTGCAACAATATCATCGAGGGTATAGAGCAATATGGTGATACTATGCCGACTACCGATGAGAAAAAGAAAGATGCTGTCGCACGCATGCGTTACCTCCTCGGTGAGGCGTATTTCCTGCGTTCCTTCTGCTATTTCCAAATGGTTCAGATCTGGGGCGATGTACCTGCTCGTTTCACCTCTATCTCCAAAGATGAGTCCGGTCTCAAAATAAAGAAATCGGACCGTACCGACGTGCTCAAACAGATCCGTATAGACCTGAAGAAAGCAGCTGAGTTGATGCCTTGGTCGAGCGAGTGCCCGGGTACGGCGGCTAACTACACCGGCCGTCCTTCCAAGGGTGCTGCTTATGCCCTCTTGGCTCGTGTTGACTTGACTTATGCCGGAAAGGGCGTCCGTCCTGCTACTTGGAAACAAGGACCGGAGTTCCTCGTTGACGATGCTTCGCTGCGTCAGGAGCTGAATACAGAGGTCATGTGGGCGTGCGCGCAAATCATTAATAATAGTAATGAGGCTGCTAAATTCCAAGACAACTACGAGGATATCTTCAAGAAGATCTGTGCCGACGAGACCAATTATTACAACTCGGAGGTCTTCTGGGAGATCGCTTTCGCAGATGGTAGCCGCGGTCAGGTGCTCCAATACAACTGTACCAAGGTGGATAAGGCTCTTGGTGGTCTGAAAAACAACGAGGGTGGCTCTTCTAACTCGGCTGTCACCATTGTTCCGACGCTCTATTACGACTTCGCGGACGGCGATGTACGCCGCGACGTGACCATGGCGCGTTATATATGGGTATATGACAACGGAAGCGAGTTCAACAGCACCGCGGACAATGTAGCGCTGGCATTCCCGGAGAAGGGTACGGATGACAAGATCCTTTACCAGAAGAACCAGATGGTAGGCGACTGGTATCTCAATAAATACCGCGTAGAGTGGATGGTCCGTAACCGTACGGGTAACGATGACGGTGTCAATTTCCCGATCATCCGTTATGCGGACGTGCTGCTGATGGCGGCTGAGGCTTCGATCGGCGGTATCGGCGGAGATATGCCGACCAACACCTACGGTATCGACGGTAAAGCATGTTTTGATAAGGTACGCACGCGTGCACACGTGGGTACGGTCGATCTCACGATGAAGAACCTTCAGGAGGAGCGTAAGTTTGAGTTCACCGGCGAGTATATCCGTAAGTATGACCTGATGCGTTGGGGTATTCTCAAAGAGACCCTCATCGCCGCTCACGAGCGTCTGGCGCTGATGGACAAGCACGAAGGCGAATTCGCCGGACTGCCGGATACCATCTATTTCAAATACAAATACGTAGGAGATGAGTATAGCTTTGCAGCAGGCATCAAGGGCTTTATCATCAATCCGGACTCGACTTATGGTCTCAAGAAAGGCGAAACCGGTGCTCCGAAAACGTATAGCAAAGAGAATGGTTGGGTCAAGACCGCAATCTATCTTGGTTCGTCCGGTCGTGAACTGGCTCCGGATAACTACATGCTCTTCGATCGCGAATATCCGGATCGTCTGAACGGACGTCAATACTGGCCGATCTTCTCCGTGAACGTAGGTCAATCGGAAGGCGCACTTTGGAACGACTACGATTACGTTGAGTAATTTCTTCGAATGAAAAATTGGAAAACGATATCATTGTGTTGCATGCTGTCATGGTTCATGGCGGCGTGCAACACTCCTAATAACCCGGAGCAGAAAACCATCGACACCAACCCTGAGTTAGTTGCGGCATGCAGCCATATAGAGGGCGGCGGTGCCTCTGTCACAGGAGGCGATGGCGGTACGGTCTATCGCGTCAGCCGTATGGACGATGCACTGGATCCGAATACCGGACGACCGATGGCGGGCACGCTGCGCTATGCCGTCACCCAGACCGGAGCAAGGCGCGTGATCTTTAATACATCCGGTACAATCCATCTGACGAGCGAGTTGCGTATCAAAACAGGCAGTCTCACGATCGACGGTCAGTCCGCTCCCGGAGACGGTATCTGTATTGCCGACTACCCGCTGGTGATCAATGCCTCCAATGTGATCGTCCGTTTTATACGTGTACGTCTAGGCGACGAGAGTCTGAAAGAGTTCGATGCGGTTTCGGTCAATGACTCTAAAGGAGTTGTGCTGGACCACCTCTCCTGCTCTTGGTCGGTGGACGAGTGCGTCAGTTGCTATGGAAACGAGGATTTTACAATGCAGTATTGTATCATTTCCGAGTCGCTCAAAAACTCGGTTCATGGCAAGGGATCACATGGCTATGGCGGTATCTGGGGAGGCAAAAACGCCTCGTTCCATCATAATTTACTTGCCCACCACGACAGTCGTAACCCGCGTTTCGACCATGACTATGTAGATGGTACTCATGCCGGACCGATTGACTATGTCAATAATGTGGTCTATAACTGGAGCGGTAACTCCACATACGGCGGAGAAGGAACCAGCAAGGGTGCCGGCGGACGGCATATCAATTTCGTCAATAATTACTACAAGTACGGACCGGCTACAGGAAAGAGGACGCGGCTCGTCGATCCGACCGTTTCCTGCTCTAATTGTGCGGACCATCCGGGAGGAACGGTACAGGGACCGAAGATCTATCTCAACGGCAACTACATGTACGGCTCGGAGACTGTGACGCAGAATAACTGGGAGGGATCAACGGTAAAAACAGACGCTGTGAAAGCCTCTTCTCGCTGGACGGGCATCACCGCTCTGAAGAATGAGCAGACCGCAGAGGCAGCCTACGAAACGGTGCTGGCGAAAGCCGGTTGTTCGCTCTCTCGCGATGCGGTCGATACGCGTATCGTAAGCGAGGTCAGAGACGGCAAATATACTTTCAACGGCTCCAACGGCTCCAGAAACGGACTCATCGACACCCAGTCGGACGTGGGCGGATGGCCTGAACTCAACGCTGCTACGCGCCTGGTGGACTCGGATTATGACGGTATCCCTGACGACTGGGAGATCGAATTTGGGCTGGATCCCAATAATACAAACGATGCGCGAGAGATAACTCTCGTCTCCGGGCACACGAATCTGGACGTATATATGTGCCATTTGGTACGGAATTTGTACTAATAGCAGAAATCCAAATTAGAAACGAATATGAAAAAACTCTTTCTTTCTATCCTGGCGCTGGTAAGCGTAGCCGCTTTCGCCCAGAATCCCTATGACAAGTACTATACCGATCTGCCCTGTGCGGTAGAGCATGTGCAGCCGGTGGTCATCCCTGAGTACACGGTGAATATCGAGGATTTCGGTGGTGTCGGTGACGGCGTGACGGATAATACCGAAGCGTTCGCTAAGGCGCTCAAACACCTCAAAAAACAAGGCGGCGGTCACCTCATCGTACCCGATGGCAAATGGCTTACCGGTCCGATTAAATTGGTTAGCAACTTGGATCTGCACCTTGCGGACAATGCGGTTATTCTGGGTTCGACCAATAAGGAACTCTATGTCCAGAAGAACGACACCCTCCGTGATGGTTCCAAGAAATGCCACGCGCTCGTCTATGGTTCCAAACTGGAGAATGTCTCTATCACCGGACATGGCACCATCGACGGACAGGGTATCTACTGGCGTCCGATCAAGCAAAAGAAAGTAGTGGCTCCGGAGGTTGTGGCTGCTGATGGCAATGTGTGGGAAGACGTGCTCGCTATGGGTGGCGTCACCAAACCCGATGGCAATAGCAAGAAATGGCTCGTTTGGTATCCGTTCAACCTCAATAAGGAGTATAACATCCCTAATATAGCCAAGGATCCGATCATTCAGGAGAAGATGCGTCCGCATCTGGTGAACATCACCGACTCCAAGAATATCCTCGTGGAGAATGTGCATCTGCTCAACTCTCCGAAATTCCACTTCGTGCCTACGCGCGTGCAAAACCTTATTATAGATGGTGTCAACATCCGCTGTCCGCACTGGGCGCAGAACGGCGATGCCATGGACCCGGGAAATATCCAGGTAGCGCTTATCGTCAACTGCAATATCTCCTGCGGTGACGATGGTATCTGTATGAAAGGCGGCGTGGGACAGAAAGGTGTCGATGCCGGACCGCAACGCGATTTCCTCATCACCAACGATACCGTCTATCGTGCACACGGTGGCTTTGTCATCGGTTCCGAGTTCTCCGGCGGTATGCAGCGTCTGGTGGTCAAAGACTGCCGTTTCGAAGGTACTGACATCGGTTGCCGTTTCAAATCCGCTCCCGGACGTGGTGGTTGGTGCGAGGACATCTATTGCTATAATATCATCATGAAGGATATCCGCGAATCCGCCTTCCTCATCTCCTCCGGCTATGCCGACAAGGGAGCAGGCGTGTCCGCTACCGACTCCGATGATAAGAATGCCTTCTTCCCCGACTGGTCCAATATCACCTTCCGCAACATCACCTGTATTGGTTCCAAACAGGCGGTAGATATCCAGGGACTCAAAGGAAAACCGGTTCATAATATCCTCTTCGACCAAGTAACGATCATCGGTAACCGAGGCGGTATTAAGATGGAGTATGCGGAAGATATCAACTTCACCAACTGCCAGATCAACCCCAAACCGATGCCTATTACGGACTACAAAAAGATCAAAAACGTCCGTTATAATGGCAAAGACCCCGACGCGGCGGAGTAAAAAGCAAAAAATCTACATTTTTCGGCAAAATATACTTGCATATTTGCCGAAAATGTAGTATCTTTGCACTCGAAATTGAAAAGTCAATTTAGCAAATGGCTTGAGCCCGTGGGGCGGTCTTTTGTCTTTCGACTTTCGGCTAAAACTAACTAACAAATATTATTAACTTTAAAATCAAAAATCATTATGAAGAAAATTTTCCTCTTCGCTGCTGCTGTTGTTGCAGCTATGACAATCAACGCTCAAGACAAGGTGGTTAAGGTAATCACTGAGTATGCTAACTACATTGAGTTCCAGGCTTTGATGGCTAATTCTGACATTGCTAACGCAACTATCACTAGCGAGGCTCCTCTTACTCTCCCGAATGGCTCTGTTTTAACCGGCTTTAAGAATAGTGAGGGAAAAGAAGGAGATTGCAAATGGAACGCAAAACCAGATTATAATACTACTTATTTTGTAGCTGATGGTTTGGAGGGTGTTGACTCTTTGACCGTTGGTACTCAGTGGCGTGCTGCTTCTGGATGTACATTGAAATTCGGCGCATTTACGACCACTGCCGCTGGTAAGGTTTCTGTATTCTACCAACTCAACGGAGACGATTCTTCTAAGACTGGTGAAAATGTACGTGGATGTAGTTTGCAAATCTATGACAACGACCCTGTAGAGTATCGTTTTGCTACTGGCAAAAATTTGTGTGTTGCATCGTTTGATCTCCCTGCTGGTAGCTATGATGCAGGTGATGTAATATTGAAAGTTGTTAAAAACACAATCAATGTAAGCGGTATCCGCATTGAGAATCTCAAAGAAGGTCAGGCTATCGACAACATCGAGGCTGGCGAGAAGGCTGTTAAGTTCTTCGAGAACGGCCAGCTCATCATCCTCAAGAACGGCGTTCGCTACAACGCACTTGGTGCAAAGCTTTGATTTACACCAACGGCCTTTTAGATTTGGTGCAAAGCTTTAATCCAAAGCATCATCAGCCATGCATGGCTGATCAACAAAAAGGCTCGCAATCGCGAGCCTTTTCTTTTGCACCTCCTTACCTCCTTTTTCCCTTCCATTTTCGGTGTACGAGTGGGTGATTAGTGGGTGATTAGTGGGTGATTAGTGGGTGATTAGTGGGTCGTTCGTATGACGTCGCTATGAGAATGGCGGCATTGATACCATCCAACGCACTACTGGTGATCCCCCCTGCATAGCCTGCGCCTTCGCCGCAGGGGTATAATCCAGGCGTACTGACCGACTCCATCGTCTCCGGGTCGCGGATGATACGCACAGGGCTGCTGCTACGGCTCTCCACGCCTACGATAACAGCCTCATTTGTCAGAAAACCGGGGTATTTCTTGTCGAAATCACGGAATCCTTGTTGCAGCCTCTTGCCTATGCCTGCCGGCAACCATTGGTCTAATCGGCTCGGCACAATACCCGGCAAGTAACTGCATTTCGGCAGATCCTTGCTTGCTCTCCCCTCCACGAAATCCCGCATCCTCTGCGCCGGTGCCACCGCTGACAGCTGATAGCTGGTGGCTGACTGCTGACGGCTGACTGCTGACTGCTCCCATGCAAGCCGTTCCAACTCTTCTTGGTACTCCAGCCCTCGGAGCGGATCATTGCCGGGTATGTCCTCCGGATTGATCTGAACGACCATGCCGCTGTTGGCGTACGGCGAGTTGCGGTGGCTCGCACTCATGCCATTTACCACACACATCCCTTCTGCGCTTCCTGCCGGCACGATATGTCCGCCCGGACACATACAGAACGAATAGACACCCCGTCCATCCACCTGCGTCACCAGGCTGTAGGAAGCGTTTCCAATGTATTTGATAACCCCCTCCTTCTCCCCCTCAAGGGGAATGTTCCTCCCTTGTGGGGAGGTTAGGTGGGGTTTACCCAGATGATACATCAGCCTATTGATCAGCTCCTGCGGATGTTCGGCGCGAACGCCCATCGCAAAACCCTTGGTCTCCATCGCAACCCCTTCAGCGGCTAACATCCGATACGTATCATGCGCCGAGTGCCCGATCGCAAGAATAATCGGGGAACTTCCCTTTGTACATTGTACATTGTCCCTTTGTACATCTTTGAGGCTTCTCACGCAAGTCTCAAAATGTATCTCTCCTCCGTGCTCCAGAATACATTCCCTCATCCGTTTGATGATCGTCGGCAGTTTGTCGGAACCTATATGCGCGTGCGCTTCGTAGAGCACCGTGTCCGGCGCACCGAAATAATGGAATATCTCCATCACACGCTGCATATTACCCCGTTTCTTGGATCGGGAGAACAGTTTGCCGTCGGAGAACGTACCTGCACCGCCTTCGCCGAAGCAGTAGTTCGACTCTGGATTCAGTCCCTCGTTGCGGTTCAGCAATGCGATGTCTTTCTTCCGTTCACTCACTTCCTTGCCCCGCTCATAGATAACAGGCTTGATCCCATGCTCCAGCAGGGTCAGCGCAGCAAAGAGTCCCGCCGGACCGGCTCCGATGATGATGGCTTTGCGTTTTGCCTCATGCACATCTTGGTACACCGGCGGCTCGTAAAGCGGAATAGGTGCATCTTTCGCGATCGGTTTTCCTTCATCGTCCGTCAATACAGTAAGATGCACTTTCAGCTCTCGCTGTCGTGCATCTACTGAACGCTTTACCACCCGCCATTTCCGGGCAGCCTCATACGCCTCTTTCGGAGATAATATATACTGAATAGTACCCATAGGGCTTTTATTCGCCCGATGATTTCTTACCCATCTTACTCAGCACCGCTTCGAGACCCAGCTCTTTGATCTTCTCGTTGATCTTAGCCTCGATCTCGTCGCAGAGATCCGGGTTCTCAGCCAGTACATTCTTCACATTGTCGCGGCCTTGACCGAGTTTGGTGTCGCCATAGGAGAAGAACGAACCGCTCTTCTTGATCACCTCTGTCGCAACAGCGAAATCGAGGATCTCTCCGATGCGCGAGATACCTTCGTTGAACATCAGGTCGAACTCTGCTTTCTTGAACGGAGGAGCCACTTTGTTCTTCACTACCTTCACGCGCACTTGGTTACCTTTGATCTGGTCGCCGTCTTTGATCTGACCGATGCGACGGATGTCCAGACGAACGGAAGCGTAGAATTTCAGCGCGTTACCGCCTGTCGTGGTCTCCGGGTTACCGAACATGACGCCGATCCTATCGCGCAACTGGTTGATGAAGATAACGGTCGTGCCGGTCTTGTTCACCGAAGCAGTCATCTTGCGCAATGCCTGCGACATCAAACGAGCCTGCAGACCCACTTTGTTGTCGCCCATATCGCCGGTGATCTCTGCTTTCGGCGTCAATGCCGCTACGGAGTCAATGACGATCAGGTCCACTGCTGCGGAACAGATCAGCTGGTCCGCGATCTCCAGTCCCTGCTCACCGCTATCCGGTTGGGAGATCAGCAGTTCGTCGGTGTTGACGCCTAATTTCTCTGCGTAGAAGCGGTCGAACGCGTGCTCGGCATCGATGATAGCGGCGATACCGCCGGCTTTCTGAACCTCCGCCATGGCGTGGATAGCCAGCGTGGTCTTACCGGACGACTCCGGACCGTAGATCTCAATGATACGTCCTTTCGGGTAACCGCCTACGCCCAAAGCGTAGTTCAGACCCAGACTGCCGGTCGGAATAACCGGCACATTGTCTATCTTCTCGTCGCCCAACTTCATGATGGCGCCTTTGCCGAACTCTTTGTCAATCTTTGCCATCGCGGCTTGCAGTGCTTTCAGCTTCTCTGCCGATGGCCCTTGTTTCTCTGCCATAATATAGTGTATTTTAATGTTTCGTAATGTCGTCATGACGTAATTACGTCATTCCGACTGCAAAATTACTAAAAAAAAAGCACATACGCAAGGATGTGCTCATTTTTTTGAAAAATATCTGCAATATGCCGCTATTCCGCATTGTTCGCAATGGGGTTTGCGTGCGGTGCAGACATACCGTCCGTGCAGCAAAAGCCAATGATGCGCCTTCGGAATGACCTCCGCAGGGATATATTTGACTAAGGCTTTCTCGGTCTGCAGCGGATTCTTGCTGTTCGTCGTCAGACCGATCCGTTCGCTGACTCGGAAGATGTGGGTATCGACAGCCATCGTAGGCTGGTTCCAGATCACGGCACAAACGACATTGGCGGTCTTGCGTCCCACGCCTTGCAGGGTCTGCAACTCCTCAATATTGTCCGGCACTTGGCTATGATAGACCTCCACCAGCCTTTGCGCCATGGCGACCAAGTGTTCCGCTTTAGACCGCGGGTAACTGACGCTTTTGACGTATTCGAACACTTCGTCGCTCGTCGCTTGCGCCAGCGCTTCCGGCATAGGATAAGCCTCAAACAAAGCCGGTGTCACCATGTTCACCCGCTTGTCTGTGCATTGCGCCGAAAGCATCACCGCCACCAGCAGTTCATACGGATTGCGGTAGTTCAGCTCGCTCTCGGCAATCGGCATGTTTGCCTCAAACCACGTGAGAATATGTTCAAACCGTTGCTTCGTCGTCATGTTGTTATTTCGTTATTCCGATATGTCGATATTTCGATAAGTCCCGCTTAAAAACTTCAGCAACCTTGTCGCTTGCTCTTGCACGGAAGCCGTCTCAGGCGTGATCTCGCGTTTCTGCAGGTGCAGCAGCATGATCTGGTAAAGCAGTAGCAGACACGCCTCTATATCGCTCATGGTAGGGCGGTCGGTCTTGGCTTTGAGCAGGTTGAGACTCGGCTTCAGACGCATGATAGCGGCGCGGTACATCGCATCTTCGTCCAGCAGCCGGCTGTGTAACTCTTCCATCTCGCTCAACGCATTGGCGGCTAACTGCAGGTGCCCGCTCTCCGTGATTCCTTCGCGGTGCATCATCTCGTTCAACTCACTCAATTCCGGAGTGGCGTCTGCCTGATTCGGAAAGGCACGTAAATAATCCTCCATCTGCCATAGATAGAGGATATATTCGGCGATATTGTCTTTCTTACTCTTCATCGTCGTCAAAATCGATCTCGTCCAGATAGTTGTCGCTCATAAAGGTCTCAATCTCGCGGCGGTCTTTCTTGGTCGGTCGTCCCAAACCTCTGTCGCGGACGCCGTTGCCCGCCATACGCGCCAACTCCAACAACTCCAACTGCTTGGGATCCGTACAGTCGCGCATGTATTCCGGCACAAGTTTGGCTCCCAGTCGGTTTTCGGTCAGTTGCAACACGCGGTAGGTGTAAGTGATCGGACCTTTGCGCACGGAGAATGTGTCGCCCACTTTGAACGTCCGGCTCGGTTTGAGTTGCACGCCGTTCATGGTGATCCGGCCGTTCTTGCACGCGTCCGCGGCAATAGAGCGTGTCTTATAGATGCGCATTGCCCATAAATATTTATCTACTCTAACTTCTGCCATTACCTTTGTACTTGGTTCTTAGTCACTTAGTCACTTCCCGTTATACTGATTCATGGTGCGGTCAATGCCGGCGAGACAGAAACTCGGAATAATCTCCGTCGTGACTTTCAGTCGTTCCGGCAGGGCTTTCTCTTCCTCTTCGGTCCAGTGCCCTAACACAAAATTAATCTGTGCGCCGCGGGTGAACTCATTGCCGATACCGAATCGCACGCGTGCGTACGCGTCCGTTCCTAATACAGATTGTATGTTGCCTAATCCGTTGTGTCCGCCGTTGGAGCCCTGTTTGCGGATTCGGATCGTACCGAAAGGCAGGTTCAGATCGTCCACCAGCACCAGCATGTTCTCCACCGGAATCTTCTCCTGCTGCAACCAGTAGCGCACGGCGTTGCCGGAGAGGTTCATGAATGTGGAGGGCTTCAAGAGCACCATCTCGGCACTCTTGACCCGGCATTTGGCAACAAAACCGTACCGTTTGTCCTCCCATTTGGCGTTAACCGACGCAGCAAACGCATCGATCATCATAAAACCGATGTTATGCCGCGTGCCGGCGTACTCGTCGCCGATATTGCCTAAACCTACTATGAGAAACTTTGCCATTTCTTCTAAAATTAGGAGCGAAGCATCATAGATACTCCGCTCCTTTGTACTTTGTACTTTGTACTTCGTCCCTTGGTACTTAGGCTTACGCCTGTTTGCTTTGGCGAGTAGCCTTAACCTCTGCTACGCAAGCGTCAGCCGGGTTAACGAATTTCAGACCCTCTACCTTAACGTCAGCAACAGCGATCTTCTTACCCAGACCCAGCTCGGTAACGTCGATGTTGATGCGATCAGGGAATGCGGTGTAGATACCACATGCTTTGAGTTTGCGCATGTCTTGAACCAGCTTACCACCGGCTTTAACACCCTCAGCCAGACCATTCAGCTGGATAGGAATCTCAACTACTACCGGCTTCTTCTCGTCTACTGCGAGGAAATCGATATGCAGCGCTTTGCCGTCGATCGGGTGGAACTGAAGCTCCTTAACGATAGCTTTGGTTTTGGTCTCGCCGATAGTCAGATCAACGATCTGGGTGTCCGGGCTGTAAATCAGTTTACGAACGTCAGCGGCAGCTACGGTGAAGGTGCAGTTCAGACCGCAACCATAGATGTTGCAAGGAATCAAATCCTCTGCGCGAAGAGCCTCATCACACGTTTTTTAGCACTCAGCTTTCAGCATTCAGTTTTCTGATTTCTGATGGCTGACTTCTGACGGCTGAGGGCTAAAAAGGCTGCCTGCGCAGCCTCTTGTTGTCCACCGAGGAGTCGAACCTCGCTTCTCGGAACCAAAATCCGGTGTAATACCGATATACGAGTGGACACCGCTTGCACTACGGCTCAATACGATTCGCAACTACGTTGCTCATGTGAATTTTCGCCGTGTGCTACGCTCTCCGGTCCGCAAACGCTCCGCTGGTTTACGTCCCGAGGACCCATGCGGATAGTTGTTTCACCAAAAGCGGGTGCAAAAGTACTGCTTTTTTTTGAATTGACCAAATATTTACGCAAAAAAATAAAAAAAAAATGTATTTGCATGATTTTTCAGGCATTTTAGGCTACCGGCGTACGAGACTCCTACGAGACACATACCCGACGATAGCACCCCGAAAATTGCCTTTTTCGTCCCTCAAAAGTTTCCGATTTTTAAGATTTGGCGGTTGTCCCCAAATCTGCCTCAGAGCAGCGCGACGTCAGCGCAAGGTCTGCTGATTTGGGGGCAATTGAACCGACATTGAGCCGAGATGGGCAGGCAATAAGTTCGGTGATGGATAACAGATGACTAAGAATATACAAGAACAACCAACGGTTTATCCGCCAAATGTGGCGGATGCAATAAAAAAATGACATGGCAGAAATGGCAAAAGTGGCATAAAAAATGACATTGCACTATTTGCACTATTTGCACTTTGACGGTCAAAAAGTATAGAAAGTGCAGAAAGTGCAGAAAGTGCAATATAAAAAAAATGACATGACCGAATTGACCGGATTGACCGTTTCGCCCCAAACGGTCAAAAAGGTCAAAACGGTCATAACAAAAAAATGACATGTCAGTTTTGCCAGTTTTGCCAGTTTTGCCATGTCAAAATTAGTGTCTTGTCCTGAAATATGTTGACACTAAAAAAGGTGTCGTTATGGACAAAAGATTAAAAAAGTTTACGATTGCAGATCGATTAGCAATCCTCCATG
>CADAZU010000019.1 GCA_902792535.1 uncultured Bacteroidales bacterium | reverse complement strand
TTGGAACAAGCAAAGAGTTGCGTAATATATCTCCTCTCAATATATTCCCCAAACGTCGTGATCCTATAACGTTGCGCGATGCTATTGGTGGGCTTCCTCGTTTAGGATTTGGAGAAAAAGACACCCACGACTTTTTACACTTTGCAAGACCATTCCCTGAGTACCAAAGAGAGTGGATTCATGATTTGCGAGAAGGAGAAAGTGCATTTGATAATGATGAAACTAGACGACCCTATAAACTTGATACAGACGGGAACCGAATAGAATTAAAAGGCTCATATATGGGGAACAAATATCGTCGTCTTTATTGGGATAGACCATGTTCCTGCATTGCTACTCGTAATGATCAATTAGCCAGTCAAGACACCATACATCCTGAAGATGATCGAGTGTTAAGTATTCGCGAACTAATGCATCTTATGTCCATTCCTGATAGTTTTAAGTGGACAAACTATGATAGCCTTGTAACACCTGAGAATTCTGACGATTACTTAGCAGATAACGAGCTCAATATTAGAAGATGTATTGGTGAGGCTGTACCGACACACATAGTATCAGATATGGCTTCTAATATTCGTACTTTATTGGATTACGAGATATTTGTAAACAACTACCAAGATGAGTACATAAAAACATACTTAGCAGACGAACGATACACAAATAATTTCTATATAGATACATTTCTGAAGGAGCAGCAGATAGAAAACGCAAAGGATAGTGGCTCGTTTTATACACCACAATGCGTTGTTTATCATACAATAAAGAATGTCAATATAGAAAAAGATTCCATTCGTATTCTTGAACCATCTGTGGGATTAGGAGCATTCTTGCCTCAAGTGGCAACATTGTTCTCCGAAAAAGAAAGAGTGGACATAGATGTGGTCGAACTTGACGAACATACAATAGATTCATTACAAAAGAGTTTAACAAAAATCACATTAGGAGAAAATGTGCATATCCATTTTTATCTACATGATTTCCTGACATTGGAAATAAATGATAGATATGATTTGGTAGTGACAAATCCTCCTTATGGAAGAATAACAGAGAAATATCCTAATATCACGGCAGATAGTAAAATCAAAAACCTATTTGCTCTATTCCTCATTAAATTACATGATTTAGCTGATGAAATTGCATGTGTAATACCTAAAAATTTCCTGATGGCAGACGAATTTTATTCAATCCGCAGACTATATGAGGATATGGGTATTACAAGCATATCTGACTTTGGTGTAAAATTCTTTAAAAAAGTATTTGTTGAGATTATTGGTGTTCATTTCTCTAAGGATTATACGGGTAAACTTATTGTGGACGACTATGTTAATGAAAAGCAATATCAACACCCTCAGCAGTATATTTTCCATGAAAAATTATGGTTGATATACAGGAATGAGTTCTTTGACTCATATATCAAAAAATTAAGGCTTGGAATTTTTACTAGTTTTCGGGATAGACAAATTACCAATTCTCATACAAAAGACCAAGGAAAAATCTGGATTCTGAGATCTAAGAATATTTTAGATGATGGGCAGTGTGTTCATGTTGATGGATACGATAAGTACATAGATGATCCAAGTGAGTTTTCAGTTTCTAAATATCTTAATTCACGCAGTATCATTATGCCAAACTTTACGTACAATATACGCGCTACTATTTTACCAGACAATTGTTTGCCAAATGGAAGTATTGCGATATTAACTCCAACGGCAAACTTTCAGCCTGAGAAATTAAATTTATCACTATACGCAACTCCTGAATTTAGAGCATATTATGCTATAGTTAAAAGTTACTCTAAATTCACATTAAATATTGATGCATGTTCATTATATTATATAGGTATTCCATATGGCACAATTTAATCAAGAATTGACAGATGTGATTTTGGAAAAGTGTCAAAATCTATCTTTAGCAAACCAAGTGTCTAAAACCGATGGTAGATTCCTTGCCGACAAATCATATGGTTTCGACACAATGTTTTTTGTCACTCGCTATATTCAGCGCTTTCGTTTTGGCAATATTTACCGAAGAGATAATATCGCGCGAGAAAATGAATATATAAGGGACTTGTTTTGTTTGAGACCAGCTGCGCAGGTTAAAAACTATTTCACGGAAGGTCTTGCTTTATTGCGTTTTCTTAATGCTGTTAAGAAAATCAGTAATAGTGAATATGAAATTATTGATGAGGACATTCTAGAAATATATAGCTCAAGTTTTGAAAATGCATATATATTCCATTACTTGTTATGTTATTCTATTTTTAAGAAACACGGGCTATTAAAAGCATACAATAATTTCTGCAAAGCGGCAACATTAGTAGATAAACAAAAAGCATATGACAAGTATGTAATTTTATATGATACACAAGATGTTAGAATAAAGAATCCTAATAAATTGTGGAGCATATTTACACCTAAATATCCGATGGTCATCTTGAATTATGCGAATCGTCAGAATATGGTGGCAAGAACAGGAAAAGTTTCAAAACTGCAGGTGACGAGAAAAGATATTGCACTTAATGTGAAAGGAAATAGAGCGAACCTAGAGTTACCTAAAAAGAATTCATATTTAGATGATTTGTCAGAATCATATATAATAGAAACTCTTCGTCCTTTCCTTATCACAGAAATAGAAAAATATGAGGAAATAAAATATACAGACGAGTTTTCTGTTGATGTTGCTGACACCAAATTGGATATGTTTGATGCTAGAGATAATGTTATACGAAGACGTAAATCTCAAAGTAACAAATATAAATATACAAATGGTGTTAAGACAAGAACTGTACAGGGCGAATTTAGGAGTGGTTTGCTTTTGAAGACTCCACACATATGTCCGGTTTGTGGCTTCAGTTATAGAGATTTTCTTATTGCTAGTCATATTAAACCTTACGCTAAATGTGAAGACACATATGATGCTATGAACCCAAATAATGGATTATTAATGTGCCCTGTTTGTGATAAATTATTTGAATCTGCAAACTATATTACCATTGAACCTAGCACAGGACATGTCATTCATACTGACAACATTGATTCTGAAAAAGATTTCCAATATTTACATGGCAAAACCATTGATTATAACTATATTGATTGCGAAAGAAGACATTATTTGAAATGGCATTATGATTATTTCATGCAGAAACACTCTTCCTACAGCAACTAATTAAGATGTGTTGTCAATGAATAAAATTGAAGATGATCTTTGTTATCTCCAAGAGTTACTTAATGACACCATAAACAAGGTAGTAAACGACCAAGAAATAGAAATCAAGTTTTAATAACTTATAAATGGCAACGATGGGGGATATTATCTGAAACCGAGAAAGATATAAGTATAGAAAATATAAGTTCATTATGAGATCCGGCGTAATATATTTATATACATTTCCCAACGGCAAAGTATATGTTGGGCAAACTCGGCGTGATCCCAAAGTGCGCCACAGAGAACATCTTGATTCTAAGATAGGTCCAACGAATAGTGCTTTTTGGAAAGCATATCAAGAACAGGGTGAACCCAAATACGAGATATTGGAAACGCATCAGTTTGAAGATGTAGAAGAACTGATTGATATGCTCAACGAACGCGAAACATATTATATCAATCTCTACCAATCTACAAACCCCGAACATGGATATAATGTAAAACCATCCGGGACAGTTGGACTGCATGGAGAGCCCAAAATATGCAGGCTTTGTGATGCGTATGTTCATCTATATATGCAAGATATATGGCCACATTTCCGAATGGTAGAAGAAAAAATTAAAAATGAGGAAACATTAGATGATGATGAAAAAGAAATCTATCAAGAGTATTTTGTCGAGAAAAATGCATTCTATCACGAAAACGGAGAGTACAAAACGGATGAATTGATATATGAGCATTGGTTTGATTTTGCAGAATTTTGTTTGCAAGATGATATACGAACATATGCACATGAGTATGTTCATGAGAATGCAGCACAGTTATTAGATGAGTATATCGACAAAGAGACAATATACCAATTGGATTTGGAAGGAAAGATTATCGCGAAGTTTGATTCCCAACTCGAAGCGGCTGAGGCTATGGGAGTTAAGAATGCAGCAAATATAAATAACGCCGTTCTTGGCAAACAAAAGACAGCCTATGGCTATCGTTGGGTAAAAGCCATAGATTATCAACCATCTAATGACAAATAACATTAATATTAGAATAGAATAATATGTATATAAAGTCCTATATTGCTAAAAATCAGCATGTGTTTGGAGATTATCAGATTAACTTCGAATCTGATGGTACTCTTTTATCTCCAGATATCGTGCAGAAGATGGAGGTTTCCGAAATAGTTACTGCTAAAGATGAAAGGCATGCTAATCATTATTCTTTTATTATCGGCGAAAACGGAAGTGGTAAAACTTCTCTATTAAAATCTATAATCATAGGCTTACTTAACAAATATACTGATAATAATTGGACGGAAATACGAAAGGGGGGATTGGGATATTCGAAATATGTCGGTAGAAAATTTACTCACATGCATGAATATCAAAAGTCATCGGTAGGTTTGAACGCAATAATATTGTGGGCTAATTATCGATTCCTTTCAACGGAGAAAGGCTTAGAATACATGTACTTTGAAAATCGCATGGGGCAAGCCGGATCAAAGGTACCTTTATTGCGAATGTTAAAATCATATAATGAGAAGCTAAACGAGTTAAATTATTATCTTCGAAATAAGGAATGTACATGGAGAATAGAGATAGAATATTTCCCCCAACCGCAATATGAATATGGGGATGGAGGACAAATGATAGAAATAAATCCTAACCTTCAACCTTTATATAGTGCATTTACAACACTTATCACAAATGAGAGTAAGGGACTAAATCAAAATTTAGGAGATGAATATGGGCAATTTTTATATAATGTAGCAAATAACCCATATTTCCCGACACGAGTAGATCCAAAGAATCCCAGACAGCATTTTATAGAGATAGCAGAATCCGAAATATATAAAAAATTACAAGAGTTAGCTCCCATTTTAATGCGAGGAAGTAGCAAAGACCGAATATATAATGGTCGTGAGCATTCTGCATATTATATTGACCATGACGCTATATCATCTATACATGAGCCGGAATTATGGATTCTTCCTTTGCTCGCGGATATGGGACTCGTACGCTATGAGATATTTTTGGATGATGTTCCTTTAAATGAACTAAGCAGCGGAGAACAAATGATTATACAACTGTTCTGTAACTTGGCTCCTATTTGTGCTAAATTGGGAACAAATAACAGTTATTTGATACTCTGTGACGAACCGGAAACATCTTTACACCCCAAATGGCAGCAACAATTTCCGTTAATCTTTAAACAGGTAGTGGAGGATATTTATGGAATTACGGACTCTCATTTCATTTTCTGCACTCACTCGCCAATTATTATTCATAACGCAGTACAACTTGGGAATTCATCAGTTTTAAAGTTTGTATACAAGAACAACAAATTTTCATCAAAAGTAGTCAAAGATGTAAATAAATTTTGCATCGAACAGTTGCTGTTGGATGATTTTGGATTTGAATATCTACCCCAAAGTAAATTAGATGAGATGGCAAATATGTTGAAGGAGTATGATGCAAAAAATGTAGTTTGTGACACATCTACGTTAAAAAGCCAAATAGAAGAATTGTATAACCAAGTTATGAAATAATGAGATATATCCCGAGAGATAATAACACATGGCATGCAATGCATGCGATTTATGCACTTCGTCATTCCGGAGATGAATATAATATAGAACCGGTAAAAAGCGCATTGCGTCATATATATAATGGATGCTGTGCATATTGTGAGGGGAAAGTAGAGCCTGTTGCTTATTTCGAGATAGAGCATTTTTACCATAAAGAGAAATATCAACAATGGAAGACGAATTTTCATAATTTGCATTTTTCATGTCCTCGATGTAATCGTTTAAAAGGAGATAAAGAAAATGACACTATTTTGTCGCCAAACTATTATTACGAAAATGGAGAATGGGTAACACATCCAACGGAAATAGATAGTTGTTTACATTATACAGGATATTTATTATTTCCTAATGCCGATGCTACTTCAAAAAAAGGCGAAGGAACGATTGAAATGTTTAAACTGAATGATCGCCCTTTCTTGGTCTGGGATAGATTACGTAGATATATAGAAGTGTATAATCTACTTAAAGTCATATTTGACGTATTGAAATCGGGGAAGGATGCTGTAAAACAATTAGATAGACCGATTGCTATTTTGTTTCAACAAACAATATCATACACAAATCCAGATGCTGCATATTCCACGATGATTATTCAGAATTTTGGAGATGAAATTAAAAAGCTATTATCTATTTGGAATGTGTATAGAAAAGAATAAAATAAGTATATCCGCATGAATAGACTTGTTCTCATAGGAAATGGTTTTGACTTAGCGCACGGCTTGAAAACAAGCTATGCTGATTTTATCAATTGGTATAAAGCACATAGGGTAGAGCGATTAGGTGAAGAACATTCTAATGTATCAAAGGATCCTTTGTGCACTATCGAATTGAAAAAACGCCAAGCATTAAGTACCTATGTTTCAAAACTTTTCTGGGGGAATCAAAATTTACCCCATATAGAAGCTTTTGATTACATAGTTCAGAACACAAGTGAATTTAAGGTAACTTTTTCTTTGTTCTTCAAGCGAATTATTAATAGTATAGAAACGAAACGATGGGTAGATATTGAGGAAGAATATTACAAGTTGCTAAGAGAATATGCTTTGGAATATGAGGTTAATGACGAAGCCAGACAACAATATTTGGAATCTCTGAATGCGCAGATGGATTTCTTAAAAGAATCGCTCGTTCAATATATCAAGGAAGTTACCACTAAACAACCAGAAATCATAGCAAGTATAGAGAAGGCTATCTATGCTCAATTCGAACCTGAGGATATATCTATCGAAAGAGAAGATAAATTAGAAGAGCATAAAAAGTTTCTGGAAGATCCTAAAAACGAAGTGCTAATAGACGATAAGATTGTTAAATACGGACTTCGTGAATCTGACACTCGGAATTGGGTTCAATGGTTTAGAGAAGCAGAAGACAAGGCATCTGTTTTATATCCGCCTGTATTCTTGCTACCTGATGATATTATGCTCCTGAATTTCAATTATACACCTACTGCTGAAATATACGCCAAAATATCTGATAGCTTTGCCGATAACCATATCCATGGAGATATAAGTTATCCGGCGAGTATAATATTTGGCTATGGAGATGAGATAGATGAAAATTTTAAGCGGCTGAAGGAATTGAATGAAAATGAGTGTTTAAAAAATGTCAAGTCTATCCGCTATCAAGAAGCTCCGAATTATCGTGCTGTATTGCGTTTTATAGAATCGGCTCCATTTCAGGTTTTAGTAATGGGACATTCGTGTGGCAATTCAGATAGAACATTACTAAATACCATATTCGAACACAAAAATTGTGTATCTATCAAGCCATATTATTATAAAAAAGAAGATGGGACTGACAATTATATAGAGATGGTGCAAAACATCAGCCGTAATTTCACAGATATGAAACTCATGCGCGACCGCGTAGTCAACAAAACCCAATGCGAACCATTAGTTCATGATTGAAATGCACTACAGATTGTTTTTGACAACCTTTGCAAAAAAAATGAAAAAAAGTTGCTTTTAAGGTGATAGATTTTAGGTCTTTTTTTTATATATGGAGGGGTATATAAAACACAAATCTATTAACACTAAACAAACCGCACATGAACACAACAACACATTTTGACCCTTGGCACGACAGGCACACAATCAATATGGAGCCGGAACAGATGGACAAGTTCTCGGACGAGGAATTACTTATGATGAATTAGCTGTAAGTTTGAAAGTGAGCAGACAAATGATATTCAAGGAAATTACTATACTTCGCAAAAAAAATATAATTGAACATATTGGATCTCGACGTCGTGGGGAGTGGCTTATTATAAATCGTCATGAAATATTATAAGTTTACTAAAAGTTTACTATAAAGTTTACTATATAATTTATGCCCGACGTCCTGACACCTGCACAACGCCACCGCTGCATGTCGCATATCCGCAGCAAGGCGACCAAGCCGGAGATACTGGTGCGAAAATGGCTGTGGGCGCACGGATACCGAAACAGGCTCAATGTCAAGAGCGTGCCAGGCAAACCGGATATGGGAAAGAATAAGAAAAACGCCCTCGGAAGAAGGCGTTTTTCTTGTAGCGGGACCCAGGATTGAACTGGGGACCTCATGATTATGAATCATGCGCTCTAACCAGCTGAGCTATCCCGCCTTTGATTAAAAAGCGGGTGCAAAGGTACTGCTTTTTTCTGATATGAGCAAATTTTTTTGCATTTTTTTGCAATTTAATGAGAAAAATCGCCCTTTCAGACGATTTTTCAACAGTTTGGGATCGTTATTTCAACGCTTAAGGCGTTTTATCCGACTTGTGCGCCGTTGCGGACGGGAGCAGAGACGGTGGTGACCACCAGTTTGCCATCCGCATCCACGGCGGAGAGGATCATACCTTGGGATTCGATACCCATCATCTTACGGGGCGGGAAGTTCGCAATGAAGAGCACCTGTTTGCCGACGAGGACGGACGGATCGGGGTACGACTGCGCGATACCGGAGAGGATGGTTCGTCCGCCCATGCCGTCATCCAGTTTGAATTGGAGAAGGCGGTCGGATTTCTTGACCGGACCACATTCCAGAACCGTAGCCACACGGATGTCGGCTTTGTCGAAATCATCGATGGTGGTGGGTTCTTTGACCGGATCGGGACGCCAGTTCTTGAGCGCTTCGGCTTTGGCGGCAGCCTCATTCTCCGCTTTGATCCGCTCCAGACGGTCGAGTTGCGCCTGGATAGCGGAATCTTCAATCTTCTCAAAGAGAAGGGTTACTTCGCCGAGGGGCTGCCCGGCTTGCAGCAGATCCATTCTGCCGAGGTCAGACCAGGAAATGGTTGAGGAAAGGCCAAGCATACCTTTCAACTTCTCTGATGAGAAGGGTAGGAAAGGCTCGAAGGCGATCGCCAGATTGGCTGCGATCTGGAGCGCGATATGGAGCACCGTAGCGGTACGATCCATGTCCGTTTTGGCGAGCTTCCAAGGCTCTGTGTCGGCAAGGTATTTATTACCGATACGGGCAAGGTTCATCGCCTCTTTCTGGGCATCGCGGAAACGGAAAGCGTCAAGCAAGCTCTCTATTTGCGATTTGTAGTTCGCGATTTGGCCGATGACCTCTTTGTCATAATCGGTCAGTTCTCCGCACGCGGGCACGCGTCCGTCAAAATATTTATTCGTGAGCACGAGCGCGCGATTGATGAAATTGCCGTAGATGGCAACGAGTTCGTTGTTATTGCGCGCTTGGAAATCCGCCCATGTGAAGTCGTTATCCTTGGTCTCCGGGGCGTTGGCGGTCAGGACATATCGCAGCACATCCTGTTTGCCGGGGAAATCATCGAGGTACTCATTGAGCCACACCGCCCAGTTGCGCGAAGTGGAGATCTTGTCTCCCTCGAGGTTGAGGAACTCGTTGGACGGCACATTATCCGGCAGGTTGTACCCTTGCGCTTTGAGCATGGCGGGGAAGACGATGCAGTGGAAGACGATGTTGTCTTTTCCGATGAAATGGATCATGCGTGTGTCTTCCTGTTTCCACCATTTCTGCCAGTCGCCGTATTTGTCCGGCTGCGCTTGGCAAAGCTCGATCGTATTGGAGATATATCCGATGGGTGCGTCGAACCATACATAGAGCACTTTGCCCTCTGCGCCCTCTACGGGCACGGGGATTCCCCAGTCGAGGTCACGGGTAACGGCACGGGGTTTGAGTCCTCCGTCGAGCCATGATTTGCACTGGCCATAGACGTTCGGCCGCCATTCCTTATGGTGATTGAGGATCCAGTCTTCGAGCCAAGCCTGGTATTGGTCGAGCGGCAAGTACCAGTGTTTGGTAGCTTTTTTCGCGAGCGGGTTGCCGGTCTCGGCGTTATAGGGATTGATCAGTTCGTCCGGGGAAAGGGTAGCTCCGCATTTCTCGCACTGGTCTCCATAGGCTCCGAGGGAGTGGCAGCGCGGACATTCGCCGCGGATATTACGGTCGGTGAGGAAATGTCCTGTTTCGGGGTCGTAGAACTGTTCGGAAGTCTCTTCCACGAACTGGTGGTCATCGTACATATGCCGGAAATAATCCGCCGCAAAGCGATGGTGTATCTCCGAAGTGGTACGCGAATAGATATCGAAACTCATTCCGAAATCGGCGAAGGAACGCTTGATGAGGGAATGGTAGCGATCGACCACCTGCTGGGTGGTGATACCTTCTTTTCTTGCGCGGATAGTAACCGGAACGCCGTGCTCGTCGGATCCGCAGACGAAGAGCACTTCCTGCCCCTTGAGACGGAGGTAGCGGGCATAAATGTCCGCAGGGATATACACTCCGGCGAGGTGCCCGATATGCACAGGACCGTTCGCATACGGTAGTGCAGCTGTAATTAATGTGCGATTACATGCCATATTTTGTGTAATTTTTGTACTAAATGTAAAAAAAATGGTAAAAATTTTGCGTATATCAAAAAAAAGCAGTACTTTTGCGGTGCAAAATCGGGTGCAAAGGTACAACAAAAAATCCGAATGTGCAAGAAAATCGTGAAAAAACATCGTTCATATTTGGTTTTGCTACTTGCATTTCTAATCGGGAATGCGGCAAACGCGGCTGTAAATAACTATGTCGGCGCATACGGATTTCTGGGAGAATGGAGTATGATGCCCTCTCAGAGTAGCTACCAAACGAGTTTGGGTGTAGCGGGAGGAGCCGGTTTTATGTATGAGTTGCAAGCCGGTGCGAAATACAAGCCGACGCGTTTCCTGTTTGACGTCGGGTTGGGCGTATGGGGCGGTATGAGTTCGTATGGTCAGAGTACCGACCAGATTGTTCCGCTGCTGAACCAGGTGGATCTGCAGGGAGCCCGGTTTGATTACATATACGAGATCAACAACCGCCGTGACCAGTACAACGATCTGGCAATCCAAGTGCCGATCATGATCGGTGTGCAGCATCGGTCATTCTACATGCTGGCGGGTGCGAAAATCAACTCGCATATGCTGACCATGGCGCATACGACGGCGAACGTAACGACCTATGGCCGGTACGAAAAGATCCCGGAGCTGCGCGACATGCCGGATTACCAGTTCTTTACCAACAAGCCGTTGAGCGGAACGTCGAAGACCCATCTGGATCTGGATGTGGCGGTGAGTCTGGAGGTGGGCGGCAGGATCGGATTGGTCACGGATGCCGTGGGCTACGATGTGCCGAAACGCAGGATTGAATACCGTTTAGCCGGATTTATCGACTATGGTCTGACTAATTTGCACAAGCCGGGAACGGAGCCCGGACTGAATATGGATGGTATCAAGTACGAGACCAACCGGCTGTCTGAGGACTACGTCTATCAGACGACCACGATGATTGATAAGATACGTGTAAACGATATCATGTCCACGTCGCAAGAAGATGCATCGGGCAATGTGACGCCTTTTGCGAAATCGGTGAACAGCCTGATGATAGGATTGAAATTTACGATCTTATTCCAGCTTCCGGAGCCGGGTCAATGTGTGATTTGCCAAGATTCATATCGTCGCTCAACTCTCCGTTCTCGTCGTGGCGGACTGAAGTACGAGGAATAATTCATCTTCTTTCACTTCGCGAATCTTGCCGTCCGCGGCAACAGAGATATGTCCTGATTCTTCCGACACCACAATACACGTGGCGTCGGATTTTTCTGCTAATCCGAGTGCTGCTCTATGTCGCAGACCGTAGTATTGCGGGATCGTCTGGTCCTTGCTGACGGGCAGAATACATGCCGCCGCTACCATCTTTCCGTCGCGTATGATCAGCGCGCCGTCGTGAAGCGGCGTGTTCTTGAAGAAGATATTCTCTATCAACCGCGCAGAGACCTGTGCATCGAGCCTTTCGCCCGTGTCCACGATCTCCTTGAGATTAGCAGCTCCGGCGAGGACGATGAGCGCTCCGGTTTTGGTAGAAGCCATATGCCGGCATGCCTGGGTTATCTCCAGTATCTGCTGGCGCGCACGCGGATCCTGGTCTGTGGATTTAGGGCGGAAAATCTTAAAAGACGAGAAGCGCGATCCGATGCGGTAGAAGAACATGCGGATTTCCTCCTGGAAGATAATGATCAGCGCAATCGCTCCGACGGAGATAATGCGGTCGAAGAGTGCTCCGGTGAGGTCGAGTTGGAAGACAAAACTAACCAGGAACCATACCAGAATAAACGCCAGAATACCCCAGAAGAGGTTGGCAGCGCCCGTACGGCGTAGAAGCCGATAGGTGTAATAGAGCATAGCCGCTACCAGAATGATGTCTATGGCATCCTTGAATCCAAATGAAAAGGCAAGAAGTTGCATAAAGGGATTTTAGAATTTAGTAATTTACAATTTATTTAGTTGTTGCCAGAGGCGGAGGGTTTGCCGTGTGGCGGCTACGTCGTGTGTGCGCAGGATTGTTGCTCCGTGCTCCAGCGCGTATAGATGGAGCGCTTGTGTGTGCGCGAGAGACGTGTCCGGCGTGAGTCCGAGCGGTCTCCAGACCATGGATTTGCGGCTTATTCCGACCAGAACAGGGCGGTGGAAAGCGCGCAGTTGGTCCAGCCGGCGCATACATTCGTAATCCGCTTCGGTACTGCCGATAAACCCGAATCCGGGATCGAGGATCAGGTTCATATCGTTCATCTCGGGTCGCGAGGCGGGAAGCGTCAGATCTCCGCGCAAGGTCCATATATATGGCACGCCGAAATGCCGGATAACACGGTACATTTGTTCGTCTCCGCCGGAGATGTCGTTGATGGTCATGGGTCCAAAAGACTCCAGCGCTCTCCGGGCTATTTCCGCCCGGAAGGTATCGAGCGACAGGGGGAAGTCCGGCAGTTCTCGCCGCAAAGCCCGGAGAGCGGGTTCCAGCCGCGTCCATTCTTCCTCTTCGCTCGGAGGAGTACTGCCCGGTCGGGTGGAGCAGCCTCCGATGTCCAATATATCCGCTCCTTGGGCAACAGCGCTATGCGCCCACTCGATAACCCGATGTGAGTCCTCCAGCCGCGAAGAAGCATAAAAACTATCCGGCGTGACATTTCCGATCGCCATGATTTGCGTTTTCACGCTGCAAAAGTACAAAAAAATATGCAAATAAGCAAAAAAAATCGAAAAATTCTTGCGTATGTGCGAAAAAAGCAGTACATTTGCAAGCTGAATTATATACGCATATATAAAAATAACAAAATATAGTTATGAAAAAGGTATTAAAGTATCTCTTAATCGCAACGGTTGGCATGGCATCGGTATCGTGCCAGCAGCGCGAGTTGAACACACGCGTAAGCAACACAACCGGTTGGAATTATTTCGACGAAAGAACCACGAATTTCGAGGCCAATGAGGGTGTTGGCAATGTCAATCCCGTGGGCATGGTGCCTATTCAGGGAGGTTCGTTCACGGTGGGTGAGAAAGATGAGTTCCTTACGGCTCCGCGCAACAACGAGACTCGTACGCTGACGGTAAGTTCGTTCTATATGGATAAATACGAGGTGACGAACCTGAACTGGAACGAGTATCTGCACTGGCTTGAATTTGTGTTCGGCGCAGTAGCACCTGAGTTGGTGGATCAGGCACGTCCGGACCACAAGGTATGGCGCGAGGATCTGGCATACAATGATCCGTATGAGAACAACTATTTCGAGCATCCTGCGTTCTCGTTCTATCCTATCGTGGGTGTGACCTGGGAGCAAGCGATGGCGTACTGCCAGTGGCGTACCGACCGCGTGAACGAGATGGCGCTGATCAATGCCGGCGCAATCGTTGTTCCTCCGTTCGCAGACCTGCAGCCGACCGACGACGAGGCATACAAGGACGAGTGGGAGCAAGAGACCGGCTACGAGATGTATTCATACGAGGAGGTAAGCCCGGAGGATCCGGAGCAGACCGTGACGATGTATCGTCCGAGCTATGAGTGGATCCGCGATAAGTTTGTATTCAATACCGAGAAATACTTAATGGATGATACTTATCTACCGGAATACGGTCGCCGTCCGAAACGTGATAGCTACGGCAATGAGCGCAAAGTGAACATCGCCGATGGTATTTTCGTGACGGGTTATCGTCTGCCGACGGAAGCAGAGTGGGAGTTTGCCGCTTATGCTCCTATTGCCGGCGAGGATGGTCTAACGATCGAGGGTAAGGTTTATCCTTGGAGCGGTTATCACCCCCGCGATATGAGTAAGAAGAACCTGGGGCAGATGCAGGCTAACTTCGTCCGTGGTCGCGGCGATATGATGGGTGTCAGCGGTGCGCTGAATGACCGTCGTGTGATCACCAACCCGGTGGATGAGTTCGCTCCGAATGATTTTGGTCTGTATAATATGGCGGGCAACGTGAATGAATGGGTAATGGATGTATATCGCGAGACGACTTTCCAAGAGACCAGCGAGTACAACTCTTACCGTGGTAATATCTACAGCCATCCGGTATTGGACGACAACGGCAAATACCAGATTGACTCGACCGGTTGCGTAAAGATTACTTATGGTAAAGAGGATGATAAGCGCGACGTGCTGGACGGCGATTTCGCCAGCCTGATCGAGACCGACTATCCGCTGGATACCGTGGGCGTAGCTAATCTGGAGGCAGTAAAGACCGATCCGACCGACATCCTTGCTCCGCGCGTAACGAAAAAGACCCGTGTCTATAAAGGTGGTTCGTGGGCAGACCGTATCTATTGGCTCAATCCGTCCACCCGTCGTTACCTGGATCAAGACAAGGCTTCATCGAAGATCGGTTTCCGCTGCGCAATGAGTACGCTGGGTGATCAGATCCCCGGTACTCCGGTGAAGAAATAATTGAATGTAAAGAGTTGAAAGCTAAAAGTTTAGAGATATGAATTTTCCTGAGAACATCAAATACACCAGCGAGCACGAGTGGATTCGCGTGGAGGGTAATGAGGCATATGTGGGTATAACCGACTATGCACAGTCTGAATTGGGCGAGATCGTCTTTATCGATGTTCCGACAGTCGGCGAGACGGTAGGTCAAGGCGAAGTGTTCGGATCGGTAGAGGCGGTTAAGACCGTGAGCGATCTGAATATGCCTGTGACGGGCGAAGTGCTGGAGCTCAACGAGGAGCTGGACGCAGCACCGGAGTTGGTTAACAACGACCCGTACGGCAAGGGATGGATCATCAAGATCAGCGTAAAAGACGCAGCTGAGTTAGATAGTCTGATGGATGCTGCGGCTTACCAGGCATCCCTCTAACGCGCACACGCGTGTATATTAATTAAGGAGAAGCGGCATAAAAGTCGCTTCTTTTTTGCATTGTAGATTATGGAATATAGGACATTTGTATGTTCTGACATTCTGTTGTTATAGTGTAAAATATGGTTTACAAAATGCACAAATAATTCAGTTTTTTTGACATTTTGTTGCAAATTCAAAATATTTTGTGTAACTTTGCGCCCTAAATTTGGTTTATTGTGACCCAATTTGCATAATATTATATAAAATAGATAAGTTTATGAAGAAACATTTACTCATGTTATTGGTAGTCGTGATGGCTGCAACAATGAGCCTCAAAGCGCAGACAATCGTGATAAACGAGGGCTTTGAGAATGGTATTCAGGAATCCGAGTGGACCCAGGAGTTTGTCTCCGGCAATACGGCTTGGTCGGTAGAGAGCGAGTCGGATGGTCTGCAGTGGCCTGCTACGGTAGTTCAGGGATCGAAGCGTGCGTATTTGCGTAATACGACGGGTGAGACCCAGGGCTATGCAACTCGGTTGGTTAGTAAAGTAGTGAACTTGAGTCCGCGCGTGGTGTATCAGCCGGAGTTGAGTTTCTGGTATGCGAACCCCAAATGGACCTCCGACCGCGACACGCTGCGTGTGCTTTACCGCACGAGTGAGAACGGACAATGGAAGAAAATGGCGGAGTTCAGCAATGGAGTAGCCATGTGGCAGAAGGTGAATATCTCTTTGCCGGAAGTGGGACCGACTTACCAAATCGCTTTCGAGGGTAAGGATAACTTAGGTCGCGGTATCGTCCTTGATAGTATTTTGCTCCGTTCGGCGCCAGAGTGTACCGTTCCTCATGATTTGTATATCCGCAACAAGGGTGCAAATCGCGTGAATGTGTCATGGACTGCCAGTTTCGATGCCAGCCAGTTCGAGGTGATTATCAGTCGTGACACGATCAACCCGGATTCGTTGGAATATATCCCGGAGGAGCTGATTGCCGCTCATGTCTATGTGAGTGGCTTGATCATGAACCAGGATTTCACGCTGGAGTCGGATATGTCTTATCTGGTGTATGTCCGTTCGCTGTGTACTAAGGAAATTAGTGCATGGAGCAGCCGTCCCGGCACGGGAGAGCCTTATGGCTTCACGGTACGTCCGACCCAGCAAGTACCTTTTTTCTGTGATTTCACCGTGCCGAGTGCGAAGAAGAGCACGAAGTGGCTGGAGGAGTGGTATTACGGGAATAATATGGGTACCCAGAACCCGTACATGAACTCCAACGTGACTTCATCCACTACTCTGGGGTATTATTCGTATAATAAATCCACCGCCATGATCTTCTCCGGCGGTACGAACGCGTCCACGCCTATAGGCGCCGGTAATTATGTGTTTGCCGCAACGCCGGCTTTGGCGGATACAACGAATGATAATTTCCACCTCAATCAATGTCAGGTGCATTTCTGGAGTACCGTATATACTTATACGGGTCGCCAATACGGTCGCAGCCTGATCGTGGGTGTGATGGACGATCCGAGCGATATTACCACGTTCAGACCTGTTGATACCGTTACTGTATGGGGCAACAAGACCTTCCAGGAAAATATTGTCAGTCTTGAGTCCTATCGTGGTAGCGGCGCTTATGTGGCGTTTGTCAGCGATTTCGACCGTCCGAACTTGTTCTATATCGACGATGTGTCGATCGAGTACCGGCCGGAGGTGAACAAGGTGACGACGATCAGCGTCAATCCGCGCGATACATTTGCTACGATCTCGTGGGAGGGGAATGCCTCTTCGTACAATGTGCTGGTCACGAATGCCGAGGTGGATCCCGCTAATCCGGCGGCTGATGCAATCGTGGATCGGGCTACGGTCACCACGAATTCCTATCGCTGCGAGGCGCTGGAGGCGGATCATAGTTGGAATGCGCCCTATTATGTCTATGTGCAGGCGGAGGGAACGGAATGGTCGTATCGCTATCCGTTTGTGACCATCGCTGCGAAACGGGAGATTCCTTATACCTTTGATTTCGAGAGTATCTCCGGACGCTATAAGATCGGTAGTACGTATTACAGCAAGTCGCTGGGTATTTTCGGTAATAACCCGGCGTACCCGTATCAGGGTAAGGAGAACAACTATCTGGGTGATAACTGTCTGTACCTCAATAAGAACGCAGGTACGGACGCATGGGTTACTTTCCCGATGGTAGAGGATATCGACAGCGTCCAGATCAAATTCTATCTCTCCGGAGCCAATACGTACAACCAAGCGCGTGCACAAGTGGGCGTGATGACCAATCCGATGGATATCAATACCTTTGTGCCGGTAGCGGATTTTACGCTGAATACATCGGGCTATTCGATGTGCTATGCGAATTTCGAGAACTATAACGGTCCGAAGGACGGAGTCATCGCTATCTCATGGGGAGACGTGCAGAATATGAGCAAGAACACGATCAATTATATTGATAATGTGACGATAGAGAAGCTCTCCGGCTGCGTGCCTCCAACCAATATTCAATTGATACCGGAGGCTACTTCGGTGAATGTGACTTGGGATGAGTCCAAGGCGTCCGCCTGGGAGGTAATCATTACCAAGACGGCGCTCAACAACCTTCAGAAAGAATACACGTATGCGCAGATAGCTGCGCTTCCGACCGTGGCGTATGCTGACACGATCTATTGGAATGAATCGGGTAATCCGGCGTTTAATCTTGACGGATTGAAATCACAGACATCGTATTATTTCTATGTCCGCACCCTTTGCGACGGAGAGATGGCATGGTGGACGGAGATTCCGTTCGAGACGCCTTGTCCAAACTATGAATTCCCGTACAAAGAGACCTTTGAGGGCTATGCATCCAACTCTGTTTTCGTCGGCTGCTGGCAGACGAAGGACTATCTGGGAACGGGCTACCCGATGATCTATAGTTCCGGCGGAACGAAGACGCTTGAGTTGTGGTCCGCCGGTACGACCCATCGTAATGTAGCGATCATGCCCACGGTGGAGGGCGAATTGAGCGATATGATGCTTTGCTTTGATGTGAAAGCCTATAGCTCGTCCAATGCGGCTGTCCTGTATGTCGGCACGATGGGCGATATCAACGACCAGAGCTCGTTCGTTCCGTTTGACACCGTCCGTATAGCTTCCTATGGAGGTACGGTTCAGGTGCGTCTCAAGCTGGAGGATTATAATCTGGCGCACAATAATATCGCGTTCTCTTCGGGATTGGGTAATTCATTGCTGATGAGCAGCGACGTGCTGCTGGATAATGTGGAGCTCAAGGATCCGCATTGTATCGAGCCGTTTAATTTCGTTCAGACGGAGTCGCACGAGGATGCGGTTGTGCTTACATGGACGGGCGAGTCGTACAATGACCAATGGGAGGTCAAGGTGCTTTCCAAGGAGGTTTCGCTGGCTAATAACCGCTTCGGTTCCTATAGCGCAGCGGACGTAGTGATGGAGGATTCGATTATTGTCGGCAAATCGCTTCAGGTAACCGGTTTGAAGCCCCTGATGACGTATTATGTCTATGTCCGCGGCTTATGCGGCGACAGCCTCTGGGTGAAAACTTCAGCGGAGACTTCCTGCGCACGTCTGGATCCTTCTAAGACGAACAAAGAGACCTTCGAGTCCTATCCGGCAGGCTCGTATTACCAGAGCCGCTACCAGGCGGATTGCTGGACTTCGGGTAATCTGTACTCCGGAGCGGAAACCACGTATCTGCCGTTTATTTACAATTCATCCACGTATGCTTCGTCCGGTACGCACGTGTATCGCTTGGCGGCGGACAATTATGAAGACTATTATTACGGTACTGGTGATCTGGAAGGACCTGCGTATCTCGTCTCGCCGGAGATCAAATGCGACTCTCTGTCCGAGGTGGCGCTTACTTTCTCGCATGCCGGTACCAGTTCGTCTTATGTGATTGTGGGTGTAATGACCAACCCGAACGATTTCTCTACCTTCGTGGCTCTGGATTCGATTCGTACGACCTCTACTCCGACCTCTGTCACGCTGGATCTGAGCGAAGCGGCTTATGCTTCGCTTATCCCTGCGTCGGCGCGCTATATTGCATGGCGTACGCCGTATGACAAATATGCATATGTCTATATCGACGATGTGACGGTCACGTCGCTGGCTTGTCCGCTGACCAAACCGGATGTCACCGAGGTGACCTATAACACGGCGCGTGTATTCAGCGGTATGCGTGTGGATGATGTGGATTGGATATTGCTCGTCACGTCGTCTTATATCCCGGCGGAGAATCTGGCGGATACGAATTATGTCATACCTTCCAATAGAATAGTTTACTACGACACGATCAGCACTCGTACGCAGGTTATCGGCGGTCTGGAGCCGCAAACGATCTATTATGTAGCTACGGCGGCTCTATGCGATTCTACCTCTCCTCTGTGGAACACGATGGCGTTCCGTACGCCTTGTATGCCGCAGACGCCGGATGATATAGGCACGGTCATCTTCTCTTCTGCCCAGGGCTTTACTACCGGCGTGTCGGGTTATATGCCTTGCTGGAAAGTCGGCAACCGTACGGCTGCGGCTACTTCGTCGTATATCCCTTATGTCAACAACACTGTGCCGCATAACGGACATAACTACCTCCAGATCGAGGACAATGTGACTTCCGACCACTCCTATGTGGGAGCTTATGCCATCATGCCGGAGCTGGAGGTGGACAATATCAGCCGCTACCAGATTAATTTCTTCGGACGAGGCAGCAGTTCGACCTATTCGTCCTATAACAGCCAGATCATCGTCGGAATCATCTCCGACCCGAGTGACCTCAGTACGTTTATCGCGCTGGATACGGTCGATATGATCCAGTCGCAGTGGGAGCCGTACGAGGTGGCGTTTGACGAGTATGACGGCGACTATCTGGGGCGAATGGGACGCAATATCATGTTCCTCTCGGATTTCGGTGTCACTAACTATGCTTATATCACGGATATCTCGGTAGATACGATACCGGCTTGCCGTCCGATCTCGACTTTCCGGGTGGATAGTGTCGGCACGAATGCGGCTGTAGTCAGCTGGAAGGGTCACCAGGATTCCTATCGTCTCTTGGTTTCGGATCGCGAGTTGACCGATGAGCAGAAGCCGGCATACCATTACCTCATCGACTCGGTAGTCAACCATTCGAACCGCGTGCTGATTGAGAATCTCAATTCGGCTACGTCTTATTATGTCTATGCGCAGGGAATATGCGATGACGAGTCGAGAACGGATATCTCTTATCGCTATGCTTTCGTACGCACCGAATGTCCGGATGAGGAGGGTGTATCGCTGCCTTTCTCGGATGATTTCGAGTCCTATAGCTCCGGCGATAAAGCACCGGGATGCTGGATCTTCACGAATGACAACAGCTCTTCTTATCCGGTTGTTCAGACGCTGTCCACCAACGGAAACAAGGCAGTCGAACTATGGAGTGTAAGTTATACCGGAGGTGGTCATTCCGTTATGGTAGTGCCTCGGTTGGCGAACAATCTGATTGACCTGCAGCTCTCGTTTGATGCGCGGGCGTACGGCAGTTATTCCAACGCTGTCCTGTATATCGGCACGATGTCCGATCCGAATGACCCGACTACGTTCAGTCTCATCCGCACGATCAACCTGCCGAGCTCTTCCGAATTCACCCATTATACGATGGCTCTGGCGGACTATAACCTCACGCACGAGTATCTGGCGTTCACCTCCGGTCTGGAGTCCATGAACCTCTCTTCGAGTTCGGATCTCTATATCGACAATGTCACGCTGGAGGTGCTCTCAACCTGCCATCCGCCCCGGCTCACGGCGTCCGCTATCTCGCACGAGAGTTTCGCGGTGAATATCACTCCGAATAATCCGGCGCACACGGCTTGGGAGCTGGTAATGATGCCCGATTCGGTTTATTCCCGTTTCAGCGACATCAATGTCTATCTGGACACCACCACGAATACCGTGGTTACCTCGGATCTGCAGGTTTCCTTCTCCGGATTGACACAGGCTACCGGATATTGCGTCTTTGCACGCACGCTGTGCGGCGGAGAAGACGGGAACAGCACATGGACGAGAGAGCCTCTTCGCGTGAACACGCGCTTCTTCTATAAGGAAGAGTATTTCTTCGGATTCGAGAAGGAGGGCGAGCTCTGGGAGCGCAGCCGCTATTCGTCCACCAATAATTATTACATCCATCCGGCTTTGGAGACCGGGCGCGATACGCTCGGCGCAACTACCGATACCTATTCGTATTATCCGTATTGTATCGCCAACAGCTCCTATAGCCTCTTCTCGCATACCGGATCCGGAGCGCTCAATATGTACGGCTCCAACTCCTATTACGGCGGCTATGTGATCTTCCCTGCGGTCGAGACTTCCGAGGATCGTTCCTTCGAGTTCAAGATCCGTTCGGGTTATATCAGCGCTACCACATACCGCGCTACGGCTACGTATGACGGTATCATGGAGATCGGTCTGGTCGATAAGAACAACGGCTTCTCCAACTATGAGACGCTGGCAACGGTTCGTCTGGATGCCCTCGGAGCGGACGAGGTAGCGCTGGAGGAGAATCACTTCCTCTTCCGTTCCTTCACGCTCGATCTGCCGGCTGCGACACTCGCCGAGAAGCAAGTGGTATTCCATCTGCCGCAGCAGCCGTCCACTACCGTATCGCTCTATCTGGACGATGTCGCGCTGGGTAAAGCCAAGGGTTATTCGCTTGTCTCGATCAAGAAGATTGAGGCGGAGGGAGACCAGGCTACCATCGAGTGGGATAATATCGGCGGACCGTGGAATCTGGTGATCACGACGGTCGATGAGCAGGGCGCGCAGCAGACCGTGGCTTCCTATACCGAACTCACGGCTACGTCGCAGCTCGTCACGGGACTGACTCCGCGGACGTCGTATATGGCTACCCTCACCGCAGCTCATGCGGAGGACAAAGGATACGAGATCTCCACCCATCTGGCGTTTAAGACCACCTGTATTGCCATGGAGCCGGATGCGGAAGGCGCCTTTGTATGGAATTTCGATTCCGACTGGGAGGCGAACGATGTGCTGCAGGGAGCGGCTTCGGATACGGCTTATCTCAAACCGACTTGCTTCACGGTGGGAACCGACTTGCCTAATCCGACCAACGGAGTCCAGTGGCTCATCCAGCGCAAGGGATACGAGTACTACGGTCCTCTGGGCAACTACGACTCCAACCGCCATGTGGAGGTGGGACGCAACGACAGCCATTCGCTCCGCGCGTACTCCAATGCAGCCAGTGCGAACCACTCCTTCATCGTCCTGCCGGAGCTCCATTGCGGCTATGACACGATGATGATCGAGTTCTACGGACGTTGTTTTGCTAACTATGACGACACGCATTCCAACACGGCAAGCCGCGGCACTATCGTCGGCGCTTCGTTCCTCAGCGCTCCTAACAGCCATTCGATTGTCGTTGGCGCGCTGGAGAACCCGTATGATTTCTCGACGCTTCAGGTTATCGATACGCTGACTTACCGCCAGACGAAACTCAGCGCTACGACCAAGGTAACGGCGGATCCGACCGGACTCCGTTATTGGGAACTGATGCAGCTCCCGCTGACCGGAATGCAGGGTAAGTATATTGTCCTCTTCCAGCCCGGACAGGGACTCTTCTACATCGATGATCTCGCTGTCAAACCGATCGGCAATACGATCTTCATGCCGGGTTCTGCCCGTACGGCAGATGTGGACGCTACGTCGGCTACCCTCGCTTGGAATCCGCGTCATCAGGACTTCGAATCGGTCGTTGTGGTTCTCAATGCCGACGGAGCGGAGATATTCCGCGATACGGTCGTTGCGGCGAACTATACGCTGACCGAACTCAGTCCGGCGACGAACTACAGCTGGTATGTGTACCAGACGAAGGACGGCGTGAACTCGGTGGCTACACCGGCGATCTCCTTTATCACGGATTGCGCCCCGATCGCGGCGAACTATAGCTCCGGATTCGAACTCTCGGACGGCTGGAAAGTCGTTCAGGGACAGACCTCCGATGCGTACAAGCAGACGCTCTGCTGGACCTATGGCGACGCGCAGCGCGACTCGTGGGCTTCCGCTTACGACCCGTATAACCAGGCGAACACGGAACTCTATGCTTATAGCAAAACCGATTCCTTCGCGCTCGTCATGAGAGCTCTGTATAGCACCTATTCAAATCCGTATCAGCCGTACGCGGCTATGCCGGAGATGGATATCAATGCTTATGACACCCTGCAAATCACCTTCTGGATGCGTCCGGCGTATGTCCGTCGCTCCAGCGGCAATGTGGCTACGGCTTATACCGGTACTTCGTACTCCAAGTCGGTTATTGTCGGTACGATGACCGATCCGAATGATGCTTCTACGTTCGTGGCGATCGATACCGTCACCTATGACGGCACGCTCACGACCACCGATGTGGCAACCGAGGCGAACCATTTCCTCTTCCAAAAGAAGAAAGTGGATCTCATCGGCGCTACCGGACCGTACATCGCGTTCATGACTTCCTTCTACGAGAAGGGATCGAATGTCCTCAAGACCAACGACTATATCTGGATTGACGATGTGGCGCTTATCCGTGCGCAGGAGTGCAAGGACCCGAAGAACCTCAAGCTCGAGTCGATCGCTTCTACTACGGCTACCCTCTCGTGGGACGACCTCGGACTCGCTTCCGATTTCCGTCTGCAGGTATCGGCTGACCCGTATTTCGCGGATCCCGACCTGATCGTCTTTGACCAGGAGATCCATTCGAATCCGTTCACGGTAACAGGACTGCAACCGCTTACTACGTATGCATGGCGTGTTCAGTCGCTCTGCGGCGGAGACAAGGGCGAGAGTGAGTTCTCCTCTATTGCCTCCTTCACGACGACACGCAGTCCGTTCTTCGTAGAGCGCTTCGAGACCTCGTCGCTTGATAACGACTGGTTCTTCTCCACCTCGAAGGCGGAGCAAGTAGTGGACAGCGCGGTCGCTCTGACGGCGGGCAATAACGCACGCGGATTCCGGCGTATCACCAATACCTACGGCTTCACCACGCCGCACTTCGTAGCACCGGGATACTCCGGAGACTACAACTGGGCGGTTACTCCGAATCTCTATCTCCCCGAGGAGGACAGCGTGCATCTGTCGCTCGATATAGCGCTTACTGCCCTCAATACGGCGCACTCGATCACCAATTTCGAGGCGAAAGAGAGTGACATGGCGGACGACTACTCCTTCATGATCATCGTTTCCGAAGACGGCGGCGCTACATGGAAGAGCGAAAATATCCTCGCTAAATGGCAGAACGGCTCGGAGGGCATGCAGCTGAGCGACATCCCGTCCGACGGTATGAGTCTCCGCTACAGCCTGGCGCAATATGCGGGCAAGAATATCCGTGTCGGATTCTATCGCGAGGCGCTCACATCCGTCAACACCGGTATAGCGATCCACCTCGATAATATCCGCTTCGGCTATTTCAACAAGACCATCGAGCATACTTCGGCTTGCCAGTACGAGGATGTACAGGTCGGTGATATCTATCTCTCCGGAGATGATACCAAACCCGGTATCCATTCGTATCCGACGCCGGTATATGTAACCGACGAGGAAGCGATGGCTGGCACGTTTGACCAAGTGTTCGCTATCGAGATCGAGGTATTCCCCTCGCCGGAAAAGGTCTTCACGGAGTCTATCTGCGAAGGAGAAACCTTCTCCGGATATGATTTCGCTCCGAGATCGCAAACGGGTGTTTATCGCCGCAAGCTTGTCTCGGCGCATAGCTGCGACTCGATCGTCACGCTGAACCTCACCGTTGTACCGAAACTCTCCGGCGAAGTGACTGAAGCGGAGATCTGTCCGGGTGAACCGTACTCATGGCATGGTCATGAATATACCCGCGCGGGACTCTATCGCGATACGCTCATCTCTTCGCTGGGTTGCGATAGTGTCGAGACGCTGGTGGTAACGTATTCGAATACGGATGTGGAGACGATTCTGGCTGCGTCGGAGATTACGGAGGCGGAACTGCCCTTCTCCTACTATGACTTCAACCATCCGTACTTACCGGGTCAGTCGCCGATCTACTATAAGATTGGTACAGCTCCGGGAGTGTACAAGGATACCGTCATGGTTTCCGGCGAAGCATGTACCACCATACTGATCCATACCCTTACGATTGTACGGCATGAGGACATCGACCTCGTCGGAGAACCCGATGCGCGCGGAGCGCAGAAGGTGATCATCCGCGACCGGATGTATATCATCCTCAACGACGAATGGTACACTCCGGCAGGTCAGAAGGTAGCCGACCCCCGGCAATAGCAGGTCCGCGGTAGTAGCCGATCCGCGACAATAGCGATATTGTCGCGGGCGGCACCACCCGCTCCGACTCCCTCAGGACTCCCGCCACGACTCCCTCAAGGCTGATTGCACGCAACCTTCCATTATCGGTGTAGGAGTGGGTGATTAGTGGGTGATTAGTGGGTGATTAGTGGGTTGTTAGTATAACGAAAGCGGAACAACAGCGGCAAAATAAACACCCTAAAGAAACTTATGCCTGTTTGTAAGCAAAAATAACAAAAATAGCGCAAAATGACATTTTTTAACAAAAATATTTGCATATTTCAAAAAATAGTAGTATTTTTGCTGCCAAATTGTCTTTTTGTGCATGAATGTGTATATAGATGATAGAGTAAACATAGTTTATAAATAGTTAATTTTATTGTTTAATTTAATCCAAAAGCTTATGAGAACATTTACTCAAAAGTGGACATTTCTGCTTGTAGCGCTACTGTGCTTCGCAGGTGTGCGGGCTCAAGAGGTTATTACCCTGACAGGTAGTATGGAGCAAGAGCTCACGCCGGGCGAGTCGTACCTGTTCTATGACTCGGGTGGAGCGGACGGTAACTATGGCACCAGCCAGACCTACACGGCAGAGTTTTCCAATCCGGGAGGAGCTATTACAATCAATTTCTCCTCCTTGGCAACAGAGTCCTCTTCCAGTTGTATGAGCTGGGACTACATGCTCATCTATGACGGGGATGTATCAACCGGTACGTTGATCGGAAGAGCACAAACAGGATGTGCCTCGGCAACTATTACCACGGATGTAGATTACGTGGCGGAATCCGGCCTAATGACCATCGAGTGGCATTCCGACGGCTCTACTACGGCAGCCGGTTGGGAAGCAACGATCACGGCGGAAGGCGGCGGCGGTCCTCAATGTAAGAAACCGGGATCAATCGCGGCTTCGAACATTACGGCATCCTCTGCGGATCTCAACTGGGAGAACGGGGAGAACGGTAGCGGTGTATTCACCGTGGAGTACAAGAAAGCTGCGGACCAAGAATGGACCGTGCTTATCGAGAATAACACGGCTCTCTCCGCTTCCTTAAGCAATCTCCTCTCGGGTACCGAATACCAGGCGCGCGTCAAAGCGATCTGCGCTTCGGACAACATGGAGAGCAGTTATGCTACGGTATCCTTCAAAACGGCATATGGTGTGCCTTTTGTAGAGAACTTTGATGCTTCTTCTATCCCCGGCGGATGGGTTTGCTACTCCGGTCTGTTAAGCGATGATGTACTTGCCGGAACGGCTACTCTTACTTCCGGAACTGGCTGGACTTTCGGAACCGGCAACAATGTATTTGACAGCCATGCAAAGGCCAATATCTATGGAACCAGCAGCAAATGGCTCGTGACACCTGCTGTTGAGATGACGTCGGGTGCGGAGTTGACGTTCAAACTGGCGTTAACGGCATATAGCGGTAGCGGTAAGGCTGCAGCGGCTCCTGACGACCGGTTCGTTGTACTGGCTTCCACCGATAATGGTGCTACTTGGACTATCCTGCGCGAGTGGAACAATACCGGAGCAGTGGATGTCTATGACAATATCGCTACTGCCGGAGAGGAAGTAACGATCGACCTGAGTGCTTATACCTTCGGTTCGCTCAAGATTGCGTTCTACGGCGAATCCACGGCAAGCAATGGAGACAACAACCTCCATATCGATGATGTTAAGATCGCTCTGCCTCCTGCATGCTTCAAACCGACTGATCTTGCGGTAACGGAAGGTTCTGTTACGGTCAATGCGCTAGAACTCGGCTGGACAGAGAATAACGGAAAAGAGGCATGGAAACTGCAATACAAGAAAGCCTCCGAGACCGAATGGACAGAGGTTGATGCAGCTTCTAATCCGTTCACGCTCTCCGGTCTGATGGGTAATACTACATATAATGTACGTGTAGCTTCTGTTTGCGACGAGGAAGGAGCGCTCTCGGATTATTCTTCTGCGGTATCGTTCACGACGCTCGTTGGCGTACCGTTCCTGGAGGAGTTTAACACAAGTTCCGCTCCGGCAGGCTGGCAATCTTCTTCGACCACGCTTGCTACCGCGCTGGCTTCCGGCATAACATATGCTACTTACTCTCAATGGGCTTTTGGTACAAACAACGGTGTATTTGACAGCCATGCAAGAGCCAATGTATATGGCAGTTATACGAAATGGCTGGTTACTCCGGCTATCATTCTGGAGAATCCGGCGATGTTAAGCTTCGACTTGGCGTTGACGGCATTTAGCGGTAACGGCGCTGCTGCAGCTGCTCCGGATGACCGCTTTGTGGTACTCATCTCTACTGACGGCCAGCATTGGACTATCCTCCGCGAGTGGAATAATACCGGTTCGGCAGATGTGTACGACGAGATTCCTACCGCGGGTGCTAATTACCAGATTGAGATCGGTGAAGAATATGCCGGCAATTCGATCATGATTGCTTTCTGCGGTGAATCAACCGTATCGAACGGAGATAACAATGTCCATATTGACAATGTGCTGATTGATGCGATCCCCGACTGTCCGAAGCCGTCCGGCTTTGCGGTAGCAGAGGTCACCAAGAACTCTGCACTCGTTTCCTGGAAACGGCATGATTATGACACCGGATGGAAACTCCAATACAAGCAATCGGCAGACAGTGTATGGAGCGATGATATCCTTCTGACGGATAACTCCTATCCGCTCTCCGACCTCCAGGCATACACCTCTTATAATGTACGCGTAGCCGCTAACTGCGATGTAGAAGGCGAAGCACAAACGACCGACTATAGTGCAGTCTTCTCGTTCAAAACGGCTGCAGGCGTTCCTTTCTTCGAGAGTTTCAACGCATCCGATGTACCTGCCGATTGGGCACGCTTCAACGGACTGTATGACGAAGAAGAAGGAGTAGAACTGGTAGCAGGAACCGGTTGGTCTGTAGGAGCAGCTAACGGCGTATTCCCCGCAGCTACGGGTCACCTCAAACTGCAAATCTCCGGCGATGCTACCCATAGCTGGATCCTTTCGCCGACTATTGAGATAGAGGATAATACGCAACTCACCTTCGATCTCGCGCTCACCAAGACTTCCGGAACGCTTGTACCGGTAGAGAGCGGTGTGCAGAACGACCATAAGTTCATCGTCTTCTATTCCGCTAACAACGGCGAGAGCTGGGATATCCTCAAGGGCTGGGGACAGGATTATGAAGAGGCATTCGATAACATCTCTTCTTCGGCAGGCGGTCAGACGATCGCTATCGATCTGTCTGAGCATGCAGGAGAAAATGTTATTTTCGCCTTCTACGGCGAGTCTTCGAATCCCAATACAACGGCGAATAACACGATCCATATCGCGAACGTCCGCGTAGATTTCATTCCTGATTGCTCGAACTCCGCAAGCTTGGTTGCAAACAACCTTTCTGCTTTCGGAGCAACCTTCGTTTGGGATGAAGAGGATGGCGCAACATGGGAGTTCGGTATTAAAGAGAATCCCGCAGCCGATTTCGTACCGGCTGATGAGGACTTCACCGGTTCGACCGAGGAGTATCTCGTATCTGTAGATACTCTCAAGGAAAATACTCCGTATGTATTCTTCCTGCGTCGTAATTGTAGCAGTGCGTACAGCGAAGTGAAAACACTGAACTTTAGAACCATCCAAAATCCGGCAACGCTGCCCTTCAGCGATGATTTCGAGGATGGCAACAAGTGGGTATTCGTCAACGGCGAGTTGACCAACGCTTGGGTACTGGGTACCGCAGTCAATCACGGCGGTTCGCACGCGCTCTATATATCGAATGATAATGGTCTGAGCAATGCTTATACCAACAACGAAGCTGCGATGGTTTATGCTACCAAGGTTATTACCTTCGAGGAAACAGCAATCTATCAGATCAGCTACGATTGGATCTGCAACGGCGAGAGTACATACGACTACTTGCGCGTAGCACTCGTTCCTCTGTCTGAGGAATTGGTAGCTTCCGCAACGTTGTTAAGCGGATTAAGTGCTACTGCGCTGCCGGATGGGTGGATCGCACTGGACGGCGGGTCAAAACTGAATGTAAAGACGGAATGGCAGACTGCTTCGCAAGAAGCACAGATCCCTGCCGGAACATACAAACTCGTTCTGGCTTGGCGTGATGATACCTCTACCGGAACGAATCCTCCCGCTGCTGTGGATAATTTCGCCATCAGCAAGATGGATTGTCCGGCTCCGGGCGACCTGCAGGTGGTTGAGAACTCGGCAACGACTTCTTCTGTTCAGCTCGAATGGGTTTCTTCTGGCATCGAGAGTGCATGGATGATCCAGTATAAGAAATCGTCTGATGCAGAGTGGAGCACCATCGCTGAGCCGGCAACGGAACATCCGTTCACGCTGACCGGACTGGAGGCATCGACCAAATATGACGCCCGTGTGGCTGCTTGGTGCGACACCGAGAGCGAAGAGGGCATCAGCCTCTTCACCGCTCCGGTTACCTTCTATACCGCTTGCGGTATTGTCACCAACTACCCGTACAACGAGGACTTCAGCGACGTCACCGGATCGAGTTACGACCATGTATTGCCGATATGCTGGGACTATATCAATACCTGCACGGTTGAGGATTTTGAAATCTATCCGTCGGTATCTACTACCAACGCATTGTTCTTCGGGTCGAAGTATGAGACATATGATGATGATTACTACACGATCTCCGCAGATCCGCAAGACCAATACGCAATCCTGCCGCAGATGGAGGGTCGGCAGACACATCCACGTTCGTCTCCCTCGGTTCGTTCACTCCGGCTTCTACCTCTTACCAGCAATTCAAACTGAACCTCGACTCCTATGAGGGCGAAGGACAGTATATTGCTATTAAGATGGCTGCGGCTACTTCCAGTGAAGACCACGCAGTTTATATCGATAATATCGTGGTAGAGGAGATTCCAGCATGTGCGGATATCGAATCGGTAATTACTGTATCCGATATCACGGCAGAAAGCGCAACAGTTTCATGGACGGTAGAAGAAAGCAGAGCATACAAATATGCATTCGCACTTGCTTCCGCCGGCATGCCGGCTGACGAGGCATTCATCGATGCAGAAGGCAATACGGTTGCGTTGAGCGAGTTGGCGGACAACACCGACTATGTATTCTATCTCCGTGGCGATTGTGGCACCAGCCTCAGCCTGCCGGTTACCGCATCCTTCCATACCACACAGCTCCCGGTAAATGCGCCGTTCAGCGACGATATGGAGGACGGCAATAAGTGGCTCTTCGTCAACGGTACCTCTACCAATGCTTGGGCATACGGAACCGCTGCACATAACGGAGAAGGCTCGCACGCTGTCTATATCTCGAATAACGGCGGCGCAGCGAACGCTTACAACACAAGTAGCAGCACCACGATCGTATTTGCTACCCGTCTCTGCGATTTCGAGGCAGGAACCTATGCCTTCTCTTATGATTGGAAGGCAAACGGCGAGAGCTCCTATGACTACTTGCGCGTAGCGCTTGTACCGGCTTCCGAAACGCTCACAGCGGGTACGACGCCTGCTTCGTTCACTTCTACATCCCTGCCTGCCGGCTGGATTGCGCTCGACGGAGGGTCTAAACTCAATCTGGCGACTGCATGGCAGCACTTCGAATCGGCTGAGATAGAGATTCCTGCGGGTAACTACATGCTTGTTTTGGCATGGAAGAACGACAACGGCGGCGGTTCTCAGGAACCGGCAGCGTTCGATAACTTCAGCGTTCGCGCTATCACCTGCTCCAAACCGACGAACCTGCAGGCTGCTAACCTTACGGCTACTTCCGCAGACATCACTTGGACTTCTGAAATAGAGAATATCCAGTTGGCATACAGCACGGTAGCTTCCTTCAACCCGGATGAGGCAGAGATCATTGACGTAACGTCTAATCCGTTCACGCTCAATACTCTGACCGCGCAAACGAACTATTACGTTTGTTTACGTGCTAACTGCGGTGAGGGTGAATATAGTGCATGGACTGCAAAACTGGCGTTCGCAACCAAGAGCAGTTGCGAGACTCCGACGGATCTCAATGCGAACGAGATTACGACTTCTTCGGCTGCTATCAGCTGGGAGAAATACGGCAATGAATCGTTCAACCTCCGCTATAGTGTGGACGGCGAGAACTGGACGGTAGCATCGGAAGTAGCTTGCCCGTACACGATCTCCGATCTGAACGCCAACACGGCATACAGCGTACAGGTACAACCTGTTTGCGCTACGGACGCATGGTCTGCAACAATGATCTTCCGCACGGAGTGCGAGAGCTTGGTAATTGACGAGAACGGATGGGATGAGAACTTCGATGGTATTACCGGTTCTACGTCCAACCATGTTCTGCCGTCTTGCTGGGGCGCTATTAACACATGCACGTATGAGAGTTCTTATTCAAGTTACAAGATCTATCCTACGGCATATGCATCTTCGTCTTCTGCATACTCCGGTACCAACTACCTGCGTTTCTATTCTTACTATGGCAGTTACACCGATTATGATCCGCAAGATCAATACGCTATCCTGCCGCAGATGGATGCTGTCAATACGTTGCGCATGAGCCTCAAGGCACGTGCTTATGAAACGTATTCTTCTTATGATGCTACATTCATCGTAGGTGTAATGAGTGATCCGGCGGACACCGCAACCTTCGTTCCGGTGGCTACCTGCAAGCCGACTACCACTTCGTATAGCGATTTCCTCGTTGCCTTCAATTCCTATGCGGGCGATGGCAAATATATCGCTATCAAGATGGAGAAAGCGAACTCTTCGGCATCTACTCACGCGGTCTATATCGACAATATCCATGTAGAGCTTATCCCGAGTTGCGTTGAGTTGTCTAACGTCGTGGTATCTAATGTTCTGGCTACAACGGCTGAGGTCAGCTGGACCAACGGATCAGAGGATCAGTCCGCATGGCAGATTGCTCTCGCTACATTAGCTTCCGTCAAGCCGGATTCGGTTACCCCGATTGAGGCTGACGCAAATCCGTTCACGCTGACCGACCTTACGCCGGAGACCACCTATTATATATACGTGCGCGCAAAATGCGGCGAGGGTGACTTCAGTACATGGACAGCTCGCAAATCGTTCCGTACGGTGAGCCTCTGCCAGACTCCGAGCAACCTCAAGCTGGAGAGTGCAGGTCTCACCGAGGCTACTATCAGCTGGAACACCTATGGTCTGAGCGACTTCAATGTCCGCTACAGCGCCGATGGTACCAACTGGGAGGAAGCAGACAATGTGAACAGCCCGTACACGATCACCGGTCTGAGCGCATCCACTTCGTACCGCGTACAGGTACGAGCTAACTGCGCTGAGGCGGATGTATGGTCCACGGTTTATAACTTCAAGACCGCTTACGGTACGCCGTTCGCAGAGAACTTCGATGCTGCTTCCAAACCGGCTGACTGGAACATGTATAGTGGTCTGCTCAGTAGCGTTCAATCCGGCACTTCGCTGACATCCTCCAGCCTATGGAGCTTCGGTACAAAGAATGGTATCTTTGACAGCCATGCATATGTGAATATCTATGGCACATCTTGCAACAGATGGTTGGCTACACCGGCTATTACCTTGACCGAAGATGTACAGCTCACCTTCGATCTCGCTCTGACTGCGTGGGGCACGGCTGCAGCAGTGGCTCAAAATGATCAGGCCGATGATAAGTTCATTGTACTCATCTCGACGGACAATGGTACTTCCTGGGATACACTCCGTATCTGGGATAACCAAGGTTCTGAGTATGTATATAATTCGATCACGAATGACGCGGAAGGTCAGCCTGTGGCTCTCGACCTGAGTGCATATACCGGTCAGTCCGTCATCATCGCCTTCTATGGTGAGTCCACAGCAAGCGGTGGCGATAACGCGCTGCATATCGACAACGTACTGGTTGACGTGGCTCCTGCTTGCGCTAAACCGGTCGGTCTGACGGTATCCGGTGTTTCGAATGATGCCGCAACATTCACCTGGATTGCAGAGGATGGCGCATCATACCAGATCGCCGTGGTAGCTAATCCGAATGGTGATTTCGTACCGGCGGACGGCGATTTCGCAGCCGCTGCAGCGAATACCGTATCGGTTGACACGCTGGCCGAGAACACCGCATACGTGGTTTACCTGCGTACGGATTGCGGTGAGGAGGATGGCTATAGCGAGATCATCTCAAAGGCCTTCCATACGACGCTCGTTCCTGCGGCACTCCCGTATGACGACGATTTCGAGTCCGGCAACAACTGGCAGTTCATCAACGGAGGCTTGACCAATGCTTGGGCGGTAGGTTCGGGTGCCAACAATACGGAGAATGGTGCTAACGCACTCTATATCTCCAATGACGGCGGTACGACCAATGCATACAGCGTGGGTAACGAAGCGGTAGTCTTTGCTGTGAAGATCTTCGATTTCGATAAGGCTGGTTCCTATACCTTCTCGTATGACTGGAGATCAAACGGCGAAGCCGGGTATAGTATATATGATTATCTCCGCGTACTGCTTGCTCCGTCATCGGCTGAGTTGACCGCTGGTACGCTGCCTTCAGGTCTGACGGCTTCTGCGGTGCCTGCTGACTGGATCGCTCTGGACGGCGGTGCTCTCGTCAGCGCTACCGAATGGCAACACAAAGATGTAACGGTGGACGGCATTAACCCCGGCTTGTACCAGGTAGTCTTTGTATGGAGAAACGATGGCTCTTCCCGGCTGCTATCGATAATATCCATATCCAGCATCTCGCTTACCCGACCGGTATCAACGAGACGGGCGCAGGTATCGAAAACAAAGCCGTTAAGTTCATCCATAACGACCGCGTATATATCATGCTCAACGGCAATGTATATACCGTCACCGGTCAGAAAGTGGAACTGAAGTAAAATCGGGAACCCGATTTAACTACGAAACAACCACGTAATTATTACGATTCTATGCAAAGAGAGCTGCCATCGGGTAGCTCTCTTTGTTTCTGGTTATACCGGTCTAACTATTCAAACTGGTCCTTCTATTTCTCCATTTTGCTACTATTATATTACAAAAAGAAGAAAAAATGCCAAAAAAGTAGCAAAAACTTGCGTATTTGAGATTTTTTTTGTAATTTTGCCGCTCAAATCGTTTGTTTTGCAACAAAAGTGTCAAAAAAGATAGTATTCATAGTGTGTTTTACGTTCTCGTGCTTATGTGCGAGTGCGTTCAGCAAACTCTCTCCGGAGACCACCCATTTTATATCGCTTCACGGCGATTTGGGTTACTCTGCGCTGCTGAATACGATCCCCGGCCAGCAGCATGCGCCCGGCTTGAATACCAATATCGGTGCGGACTACCGGCTGCTCCATAATGATTTCCTGTTCTCGATCGGTTTGGAGGGTATGTATGACCTGAATGCCAATATGCTGAACGAGCAAGACGAGGCGATCAAGATGCGGGATACCGAGGGCGATATTTTCGACATGCATGTGCATGTGAATAAATCGCGGGATCTGACCCACATGGTGAATCTCAATATCCCTATGCTCTTCGGCGGCGAATGGGGCAGGTTCTATTTCATGGTGGGTCCGAAATTCTCCCTCAATCTCTATGGCTCTACTTCCTCCGTGGCGCAAATCACCACGTATGGCGAGTACGACCGGTACTACGACGATTTCTACGATATGCCGAACCACCAGTTCGTTACGGGTCAGCAGATGGGAAGCGCCACCATGCCGATGAAATGGAATTTCAATATCATGGCGCATCTGGAGTTGGGCGGACGGGTCAATCATATGTATAAGCACAAGCAATTCCGTCTGAACCCCGACAAGGTTCGTATGTATCTGGCATTCTATGCCGATTTCGGAGTTCTGAACTTATACTCCAACCGCGGCGGAGAACCGCTCTTTGACTACCGCGAGACGGAGCAGGGCGTGCAATTCTATCTCCAGCCGCTGATGCGAAGCTCTCTGGCGGAGAATGCAATCTTCCGCAATCTCAATATCGGCATCAAATATACGGTAGCCTTTGAGCTGCCCAAGCATGGCAAATCCTATATTTACGACTATAATAAAGCGGGCCGCGGTTATCGCAAACGCGGCGGTACGCAATCATTAAAATATTAAGCTCATGAAACGAATCGTCTACATACTTTTAATGGCAATGGGTATGGCTACCATCGCTCCGATGGTATCTATGGTAGATAACCGCATAGCGGCAGTTTATGCCGTGGACGCAAAAGCGAAGGCGAAGGCGCAACGCGAGAAAGAGAAAGCGAAACGCCAGAAGGAACGCGAGAAGGCGAAAGCCAAAGCGCTCAAGGAGCGCGAGAAAGCGGCTGCTCAGAAGAAGAAAGAGCAGGCGAAAGCCGCTGCCGACAAGCAGAAAGCACGCGACAAAGCCAAAGCGCAGCAAGCGAAAGCGGCTTCGTCCAGAAAAGCAACTACCGCCAAGGCTTCCAAACCGGCTCCAAAGCAGGCGCCGGAGTTGAGCGCTGCGGAGGAGAAAGAGCAATACATGGCGCAGATAGCGGCGATAGAGAAGAAGAACCGGCGCGTCATCAATTATCTCAACCGCGATATATCCCATCGTCTCGGATTTTGGGGACAGATCGGATACAGCAACCTCTTCACCTCCGGTATCGGCTATTCCGCTCCGGCAGCAGAGGGATTGAACCCCGTCGGATTCAAGAACAAAGACAACGGCTTCGTGGGCGGAGGTCTCGGCTTGGGATACCAGTTGCGCTACAAGCAATTCCTCATGACCGTGGGCGCAGAGTTCAATTTCTACAACTCCGTCATGGGTATATCGAACGGCGATAACGGCGCTTTCGCCCTTCAATACGGCATGCAACCATATGCCAATGAGATGATTTATCATTATAACTTCGCGAAGCTGAACGACAAACTCATCGGCGGATTTATCCAAGTCCCGCTGTTGTTCGGTATGGAGTTGAAGAAAATACCTCTCTTCTGGCAGGCCGGTGTGAAAGTGGGCTTCGGTCTGCTGGGGCAATCGACGATCGGCGGAGTCTATTCCACGACGATAGAGGATAGAACCCTGATCGACGGTCTGACCGATATGTACAAGCATTCGCTGGTGACGGACGCAGCGTTGTCCCGTCCCGCAACGAAAGTGAACTTCGGTCTGAACGTTGCGGCTTCCGCGGAGGTCGGAGTGAACCTCGACGAGTGGGTGAAAGCAACGCCGAAACTGCGCGTATCGCTCTTCGCCGACTATGGTTTCCTCAATTCGTTGAGTTATACCCCTGCCGTCGGAGCGCAGGATATACCGACCCAAATGCTGGTAGCCGCGAATCCGCTCAACTTCCCGGTCAACTCGGCTTTGGCTACCACTTCAGCGCAAGCGGCAAAGGTCAATCCTTTCCTCGTGGGCGTGAAGTTCGCCGTATGGTTCGAACTGCCGCGCAAGCACTTGGAGACGAGTCCGATGCCGGCTAAACCGCAACCGCGTCTGGGCGTATATGCATACGACGAGGAGACGGCGCTCGCTTTGGGTGGCGCTTCGGTCGAGGTGATAGAGCAGGCTACGGAGAAAACCAAGCATAAGAACTCCAACCGCCAGGGTGTAGTCAAAGTGGGTCGTGTGCCGGAAGGCGGCTACCGCGTATCGGCAACCAAGAACGGCTATTATCCTTCGGATACGATTCTGCATAACGTAGAGGAGTTTACGTATGACACGATCAAACTGCCGCTGAAGCGTATTCCGGCGCCGATCGTCTATACGCTCTGTATGAATATCTACGACGTAGATACCCGCGAGCCGATCGAGGCTACTGCACGTATGACCTCGCTGGCAGATACGATCGCGCTCTATACCGCGCAGTCGTCGGACGACGGCTTCATCGAGACACCGCTGCGGGAAGGCGATTATATCGCCCGCCTCTCCGCTGCAGGCTATATGCCGAAGGAAGACACGCTCCATTTCGTGCGCGATACCTTCGACCTCTATATGCAGCATATCAAAGAGGGTATAAAGGTGAAGATCGAGAACCTCTTCTTCGCTACCAACAAGACGGTCATTCTGCCGCAGTCCGAGCAAGCGATGTCGGATCTGGCTAACTTCCTGCTGGAGAACCCGTCCGTACAGATCCATATCGTGGGTCACACCGATGCGGTGGGTACCGATGAAGCGAACCAGATCCTGTCCGAGGGTCGTGCGAACGCCGTTCGTAATGACCTGATCAAACGCGGTGTGGCGGCAGAGCGTATGACGGCGGAAGGTAAGGGCGAGAAAGAGCCTGTGGCGGATAATGACACCGATGAGGGACGTCAGCTCAACCGCCGCGTAGAGTTCACTATCACCGATGTGGGCGACGAGGATATCCAACAAGTCTTCTAACAATGAAAAAGGTACTATTAACATATATCTCCTTGCTGTTCTGCGTTCTGGCTTGGGCGCAGACACCTGCTTCCGGACTGCCGTATCAGTGCAGTTTTGAGGAGGGAGAAAATCTCTCTGCCTGGGTGTTGAACTCCGGCACACCGAATGCGGCGGACCAATGGATGGTCGGCTCGGCGGTACATAGCGAGGGTAAGCAGGCGCTCTATATCACAGCGGACGGGACGGATCCCAATTATAATAAGAAACCGAATGTGGTAGCGGCTTATTTGCGTTACCAATTTCCGCAGAGTACCACGGATGAGGGACATTATGCCATTAGTTTCGACTGGAAAGGACGAGGCGACTCGCTCCACTCCCGTCTCTATGTGATGATATGCCCGGAGATCCTGCTTACTACGCCGAATAGCGGCTATGAACTCAGTTCGTTAGTGTCTGAGACAAGCGGACGTCTCTCGCCTCTGCCTCCCAATCCCAAGAGTTATGTAACTTGGCCGGAGGATGCAACTATCTATACCCAGCAGTATATATGCGGTAGCGAGACGTGGCAGAACGTGACGATGGAGGAACTCAAGATTAATCCGGCTTACTCTTCCTATACTTGGACAATCGTATTCCTCTGGGAAAACGATAACCAGGTTGATTCGCTCTCACGCACGTCTATTGCGATTGATAATGTGCAGATCAACGATGCGTCGTTGAAAAAACCGCGGAACGTGCAAGCCTTGCCGATATGCGAAGACTCGACCATCATTGTATCCTGGGAGAGCGAGCAGACCGAGTTTGAGGTGCAATACCGCGCGGTGGGAACATCCAAGTGGACACGCTTCTCCGGTATCAGTACGGAATACGAGACAGAGGGCTTTGAACGGGACGGAAACAACTGCTCTTATGTGATAAAACCGGTTGTGGAGGGAACCTATGATGTCCGTGTGCGCGCTTTGGCGGGAGAGCTGACTACCGCTTATGTGTACAAGACGCTTATTCTGGTCTATTGCCCCGATAACCACTGTATCAATTATCTGGATTTGTATGGTGCTAATGTCACTTGTACCTATGGTTATAACCCGAATCGGTCTTATGGAGGTTCCGGAGGCACGCCTTATGATAATATAGGAGTAATAGACTATGGCCCCGATTCGGAGATGAGCCGTCATACGCTCCATCTGGATCCTACCGAGACGGATCCGCGAACGGATAACCTGCTGCATACGGTACCGGAAGGCGCGATGGCTTCTGTCCGTCTGGGTAACTGGAAGGACGGCGGCGAAGCGGAGTCCATCACATACGATGTGATAGTGGATTCGACTTACCAGGGTATTCTGCTTGTTCGATATGCGGTGGTCTTTGAGAACCCGCCCGACCACGGAGACGCCGAGCCGAAATTCGACCTGAAGGTATTGGACCAGAACGATAACCTGATTGATGCTACCTGCGGACGTGCGGAGTTTAACTATACGGATGCTGTCAACTCCGGTTGGAATATGACCGAAGACGGCGGTGTGGCATGGAAAGACTGGACGATGATCGGTGTCAACCTGATGCCTTATAACGGCCAGCATATCAAGGTGCAATTTACCGTCATGGACTGCGCATGGGACGGACACTATGCCTATGCGTATTTCACGGCGGATTGCGCGAACGCGCATATTCATACGGAGAACTGCGGTAGTGATGCCCGTTTGGTAGCGAAAGCGCCGGATGGTTTTGCCTATGAGTGGACCGACGAGACGGGAGCGGTTGTCAGCACCGAGCAGGAACTCGATGTGGATGCCAGCCTGCATACCTATACCTGTAAAGTCAGCTTTATAGAGCAGGACTCCTGCTATTTCGAGATCAGTACGGTCTCCGCGCCGCGTTTCCCGGTACCGGAATATACGTATGAACCCATATATAACAAGTGTACCTCCAAACTCAAGATCACCAATACCTCCCATGTGATGACGAAATACGGGGAGGAAGAGAACCATACCTCGGAGCCTTGCGTGGACTATAACTGGATCTTCCGCCGCCTCTCGGATGGATATCGCACGGAGACGGGAGCTAAGGCTCCTACTTATACGGCTCCTATTGCCGGAGACTCAATCGAGGTGACATACACGTGCTATATCGGTTCCGGCGAAGGCAATATGTGCGATAGTACGCGTGTCGACACAATCTACGTGCCCGATATCCGCTCGGTTGCTTCGGAGCTGCATCTGGTATCTTGTTCGGAGGAACCCGTTAAGTTCGGCAATGAGTATTACGACAAAGATACAGTGGTGACAGAGGTATTCAAGAATTTCGCGGGATGCGACTCCCTCTCTACCATGTTCCTGAAGATATTCCCGAGGCCGGCAGATGTCTTTATCCATGACTCGATCTGTTCCGACCAGTCGGTGACCATCAATGGTATCAAGTATAACCAGCCTCTGGTGAACCACCAGATCATGCTCAAGACCACGAACGGTTGCGACAGCGCTGTATATCTCACCCTGACGGTCAACGAACGTATCCGGACGACGGTGGACACCCTTTCCTTTATCTGCGCGGACGACGAGGAGTTGTTCATCACCTTCGATATTACGGCGGGAGAGTATGACAGTCTGGGTATCAAGTTCAATACGCCTTCGCTGCGCGATACGATGATCTATACGAAGGGACTGAGCGAAGTGCGGATTCCGTATCCCGATACGATCACGCCGGGTGTTTACCAGGCGGAGATAGCCTTCTACCAGTTCTGCTGCGGCACCTATACCCAGGTTCGCAATGTGGAGATCCGCTATCGTAGTTCGATTGTGGAGCAGAAATGGAACGATGTGCTGACGCTGCTGAGTCCGAAATATAACGGAGGATTTGACTTCACGGCATTCCAGTGGTATAAAGATGATATGCCTCTGGAGGGCGAGACCCATTCGTATCTCTACCAGCCGCTGGATGTGAACTCCACCTATTACGTACTGCTTACGCGTGCGGACGGCAGTATAATGAAGACTTGTCCGATCCAGCCCGTTTACCACGAGCAGCAGACGGCATATCCGACGATCGTGCCGGCGGGTCAGCACATGCCGATGTATATGGAGCGGTCCGTGACGATATGGTATTATACCATCTCCGGCCAACTCTATTCCACCTTCTCTCTGCCGCAGGGATACACCTCTCTGCCGACGCCGGACCAGAAGGGTGCTTATATCATCAAATCCGTAGATGCGCAAGGAGAGACCCAAGCGCAAATCATGATAGCTGAATAAATTAGAAACTCACACTATAGATGTATATGAAACGATTATTCTCCATAACCCTCTTGGCGGCATGGGCAATAACCATGCCCCTACAAGCCGTAAGGCGGTATTCCTGCGATTTTGAGAACGAGGCGGCTCGCGCGCGTTGGATCCTGAACCCCGCTACCAATACTATATCCAAACAGTTGACCAACAAATGGTATCTGGGCGCTCCGGGCAATAATGACCGGATGGGTAGCTATGGTCTCTATATATCCGACGACGGCGGTGCAACGGCGCATTATTCCAGCAAGAGTTGCTGGGTCTTCGCCTATGATACCATCTCTTTGGATGCGATTGACGGAGATTACACCCTCATGTTTGACTATTGCTCGATGGCGAATGTGGCAAGCGATTTTGACGGTCTCTATCTCTTCTGGATTCCGATGACGGAGGAGAATGTGACAACGCATCTGATGGATTCTATTCCTGTGATGTCTAATATGAATGCGGTTATCCCCGGTCAATATTTGAACTATATGGTCCAACTTCAGCCAGGCGCGCGTATCAATTATCTCTCGGCGAACTCCACTTGGCATCAATGTGCAGCCAAGATTTCGGGTCGCCTATGTGACGGTACACCCCACTATCTGGCGTTTGTATGGACCAATGGTTCCAATATTGCGCAGCAGCCGGGAGCTATGGTGGATAATATCAATATCCGCGATACACCTCCATGTCCTGCTCCCTCTAACCTCACCGTCACGCCGAGCGGAACAACGATCAATCTTTCTTGGGAGGGTACTGCAACCAATTATGAGGTATATGCCTATTCTTATGAGACCGGTACCTGGTCCGGACCGAAGAATGTGACCGGCAATCAGACTTCTTTCACTGGCTTGGCTGTCGGCCAGACGGACTTCGTAGTTCGCGCAATATGCGAGGATGACGACTATAGTCTGAAGACTATCGCATCGAAACTGGTGTACTATCCCGACCAGATGTGTGTGGACTATCTGAATCTGGATAATGCCGTTTGTTATGTCAATCAGTCGAATCCTACCAGCTCCGCTGATTTCAACGATTTCAGAATCGAGAGAGTGGATGACGGTCCGGAGAAGATGAGCAGCCGCCATACGATCCATTTTGACCGTACGGAGACGGAACCCCGTACGGGAGGTTTGGCGAAGACGGTGCCGGATGGGGAATTGGCTTCTGTTCGTCTCGGCAACTGGGATTCCAATGACCAAGCGGAGCGGATTGAGTTTTCCTTCAATGTGGATACAATCAAATATCCGGTGCTCCTGCTCAAATACATGCCGCTTTTGGAGGCTCCGGGACATGCCGACTATGAGAACCCCCGTTTCCTGCTCGATATGTTGATCAATGGTGTTTCTATCGGACGATGCGGTATGGCGGATTTCAATGCCAACGATGTCATGAATGGCAGTAAACTCACGAAGGAGGCGATTGCCCAAGGATGGCATATCACGTCCAGCGAAGTGGCGCAGACGTCGGACGATGTGGTATGGAAAGAATGGACTACCGTCGGTGTCAACCTCCGCAAGCCGGAGTATCAGGGAAAGAAACTGACTGTCCGTCTGACCACCCATGATTGTACTTTCTCCGTTCACTCCGGATATGCATACTTTACCCTCGGTTGCTCCGACGGTAAGCTGAAGGGCATGAAGTGCGGCGAGATCAACCCTGATTTCATGGCGCCGGACGGATTTGAGTACCGCTGGGCGTATGCGTATAACGAGCGTTACCGCCGTCCGGATGGTTCGCTGCCCGAGCAGTATATCTTGGGACGCAATCAGGAGTACCATGCCGGTATGCAGGACGACAGTCTCTATGTAGTGGATTGTATGTTCGTCCAGGATAGTACCTGTTTCTTCTCGCTCTATGCTTCTACGCTGGCTACCAACCCGATTGCGGTAATGAACAAACCGAATATCATCCGCAACTGCCGCAATGATATCTATAAGGTGCAGTTCGATGCTTCGCCCTCTTGGGTACAGGAGATCGACCACGTGCTGGAAGACACCCTCGTATCCGAGAACTATCATATCGAGACCTATGAGTGGAATGTAGAGGGTATCCCCTATGGCTGGTCGGACGAGGCGAAACCGACTTTCGATTTCCCGATTGAGGGTGGTGATTTCCATGTCACGTTGCGTGTCACATGCGGCACGTGCGAGGATGTAATCTCTTATGACCTTCATCTGGATCCGCTCGGTCCGACTCATGAGACCCAGACCTATGTTCTCTGCGACGAGGACCGCAAAGGCGCCGGCTTCCAATGGAAAGAGAGAACGGATACCGTTTTCCATACCTATGGTATCGTGGATTCCGTTGTGCTCTTAAACCCGGTTACCTCCTGCGACAGTATCATCTATCTGGAGCTGGTCGAGCCGGTACGTAACTACCACGACACAATGCTGCTGCCGGAGAACCTGCCGTTCACCTATATGGGACGTACATATGGCGAAGGAACCAAATCGCTGTTAGATACAATCCCGATGCAGACGGATTGCAGAATCACGTATGTCCTGAATCTGGAGATATATGAGTCGTTGATAGCTTCTATGCCGGATTCAGCATATCTGCTTTGTGAGGGCGATCCTGTCCTTTCGCTGGTATATGATATCAAGCGTGGACGCAGCCTCCGCTATACCTATACTTTCAGCAATCCGGCTATCCAGTCGGACGGTCCGGTAGAAGGTCAACAGCCGAAAGGACGCCATCAGATAGATATTCCTATCGATCCGTCGCTTTACCCGAATGTCTATACCGGTACGCTGTTGCTGGAGGATACCAAGCCCGAGTTCAATGTCACGATTCCGTTTACCGTCACGATGCGTTATGCTTCGTCGGTGATTGCCCAGCGGTGGAATGATGTGCTGGCGATCAAGAATGCGGATTATAACGGAGGCTATGTCTTCGATTCCGTACAATGGTATGTATCGGGTCAGCCGATAGATGGCGCAATAGAGTTCAACTATTTCGCCGGAGAAGATGCACAACTGCGTTTCGGAGAGGAATATACGGCGTTGCTGACGCGTAACGACGGCGTCAAACTCTTCACCTGTCCGTTCATTCCTGTGCCGGTAGCGGCAGAGGTAACGGATATGCCGTCGCTCGTACCGCCGTCTGCACAGATGCAGGTCAAAGGCAAAGGTATGGCATGCTGGTATGACCTGATGGGACGGCAGTATAGCGCACAGCCTTACGATAACTCGGATATTCAGACTCCGGCTTCGCAAGGATGCTATCTCTTAATCCTGAATGAGGAAAATACCCGTGCTTCGCACAGAGTGATCGTGAAATAGTCTCCTCCCCTCCATGGGGAGGTCGGGTGGGGCTTAGTATTTCGGACTCCAGAAAAAGTCGGTGATCCATTTGGGTACCCGGCTTTTTTTCGGTACCTCCGGTGTCTGAAGGCTGACTTCTGACGGCTGAGAACTTTTCGCCAACGCCCTTTGCAGCCTGTCTTTTCCCGCGCCGAAACGGACGCCTACCGACGCTTGCACCTTCCAGTTCCAGTTGCTGAGCTTGATATAGTTGTCATTGGCGGTCCAACCGGAGCGGAAGCGTATGTTCTCCGCCGTAGCCCATGCATTCAGATGCACCCATTTGTTGATCTCCCAGCTCACCGCCGCGCGCATGTTACCCGTCACATGCACCGGATAAGACGGATTGAGGTTGTACATCGGGTCGTCCGGCAGCCCTTCCGCAATGCTGTCCGGCAGGTAGAAAGAGGCTAAATTGACCGTATAGGTCACTAACATCGCTGCAGCGGAGGCGTGCAGTACCACTTTGCCTTTGTTGGGCGTGTAGTTGATGCCATAGCCTATACCAACGGCTATCTGGCGCGTGCGGATGGCTGTCAGACTGGACATCAGCAGCGGCAGCAGCGGCACGTTGTTGTCTGTGTAACGCAGCGTGTCGCGCAACTGCACCTGGCTGGAGGTGTATGCAAGATGAAGCAGCAGCGAACCCGCCGTCTGTTTCTGGAGATACGATTGTTTGACGGCTGCCTGATGGGAGTAATGGCGCGCGTTCAGCGCATACCATAGGTTCAGGCTCGCATTCGTGATGATAACTTTGTCTTTGCCGAAATCCCAGTTCTGTTGGTCGCCGAATTGCAGATTAGTGTGGATATTCGTGCTGGTATGGATACCGAAATCGATACCGATGAACTTACTGCCGAGCGAGAAAGAGAGCCGTTGCGCGTAGGCGTTGATGGCGTCCCAGCTGTAGCCGAAGCCGAAACCGCGGTAGCCGGCGTAGAAACCCAAATCGACAGACGGCGTCGTCTTGTTCTGCAGCGTCACAGCCTGAACGCCATTGTTCTGCGCATCGGTGAAGGACGTGAGATTCGAGTTGACGCCCACCATACCATTGGTGTACGCCACGCGCCAGCTATGTTCTGGCAAACCGATATAAGAGGTGTCGATCCCTCGCAGTAGATAATTATCGACCCAGTTTCCCATCCGATAGAAGAACAGCAGACCCTTCGTCGGCTTCTTCTCTGCCTTCGCATGCTTGGCTGCCGTCGTATCGTTCGCGATTGTATTCGCCCCTGCGCAGATACTGATCGCCAGCAGCAATCCTATGACTACTCGTTTACGCATCTCTCGTATTCCACGGCTGCCATCAGGTATGCACCCAATACTTTGCCTTCTGTGTTGTCCTGAATAGGTACATCCTTGCCGATCAGGTAATATGCTGCGCTTCCGTTGCGGTCATGGCTGAGGCCTGCGGACTGGCAAGAACCCGTGATGGTCAGTATCTCCTTGGTACTTGGTACTTTGTCACTTGGTACTTGGCGCACAAACTGCTTCACGATGCCCTCAAAGCCTCTTTTGCCGGCTTCGGCATGGTGGAGCAAACCCAGGCGTGTGCCTTTGAGCAAGGCGGCGGTGATCAGACACGAAGCCGAGGACTCCAGGTAATTGCATTGGGTGCCGCCGGCTTCCACATTGGTGAACTTAGCCGAACCGGTATCGTCCACTCCTTGGGTGGCACATTTCTCCGGACCGTACTGCAGGAGTTGGTACCAGCAGCCCGTCTCCGGATCCTGACGCGCAACCAGACCGTCTGCCAATAGGGTGAGATAGTCCCGCATTTGGTCGAAATGTTGCGCCGAAGGCAGCGGGTCACCCTCATGCCATTCTCCGGCGGCTTTGAGGCTCTCCAGATACGCTTCCATCACATCCACCAGTGCCAAGATATACCATCCTGCCGCGCGTCCCCAAGACTCTTCGGAATGATAAACCGGTGGTAATTGAGAATTGAGAATTGAGAATTGAGATTTATACGCATGTCCGGCGTCGTAGATAGCGCGGGCGTTTTTATTGGTCGTGACATCGGTGAAAAGGACATGGTAGAGCAATTGTTTCTCTTCGTCCCAAAGGAAGGGCCAGGACGCCTCGAACTGGGTATAGACATCGTTCCAACCCAAGCCGGTGCTGTCGCATGCTCCGGCGGCTAACAGTTGCGCCAGCAGCGCCGGACCCATATAGGCACCGTCGCACCACATCTGCCCCCAATAGCTTTGGGCAGGGTTATCAGTAGCCTTGTGCATCCATCCGCCGTTGACGGGCGATTCTGCGTCGGGCACGGAGATGGAGTATTTGGCTTTATGTTCTGCCAACCCGCGTGCGGCATGGCGCATCTGCTCCATATAGAACGCCGCTTTCTCCGGGTTCTCGAACTTACCGCCCGGCTTGGCTCCTTCGTACAACCCAAGGAACACTTTGGCGCAGTTGAGGTCATCGAGGATGCCGCCTCGCACCAGTTCGTCCAGTTCCGCCTCATCCAGACTGTCCGCCCATTGGGCGATACCCAGATACCAAGCGTCCGCCCATGCTGAGTCCTGGTAGTACTCCCATACATCGAGAATACCTTTCGCCACCACGCCGGGCACATAGTCCCATGTGGCAGGCGTTTGAGGGGTAGTCACACCGTTGGTGGAGTTGGCATTGGGAAAACCGACGCAGTTATCCTTGTTATACCACGCACTCATGCGCGCGTTGACCATCTCCCGGCTGTAGCACCGGGGCTGCGGTTTGGTGCAGGCAGCGAGGATCATCCCCGCTGCCGCCAAGACTATGATATGAACTGTTTTCATTGCTCTTAGAACCTAAAGGTAGCTCCGATGAGGCAGTTGATGCCTTGTTCGCGGTAGCCGTAATAGATCTCGTTCTTGCGGTGGAGCCAGTTATTGAGCTGGACGAAGAGCGTCAGGTTGGGCTTTGGCTCCGGACGGAGCGCCATCCCGCCCTCTGACTGCTGACGGCTGATAGCTGACCGCTTCTTTCCCACCCACATGTTATATTCCGCGCCGAGGTTGAGCGCCACGACGGGTTTCAACATATGTTCGCCATCCGTAGCCAGCGCCAAGCGGCTGCCCACAAAATGATTGTCCGAATAGACCGACCAGTGCTTGTCGATCTTACCGTCGATACGGAGGTCGATCTTCCAGTTTGCGCGGTCATAGACCTTCTTATCCGTCGCCATATTGGTGATTGCTGCGTCTGCTCCCACGAAATTATAACCTATTGGCTCATGTTCGTATGCCGACCAGAAGAAATAGTCGCCGTTGAGGTTGATACGGATGATGTCGCGGTAGTGGTAATTAATCTGACCGCCCACTTTGCCGCGCCCGTAATCGCTGTACGTATATGCAAAATCACCCGGCAGCATGGCTGTGTTCAGTCCTTTACCTGCATAGGTGGTGGTAGTAGCCGTATTGGCGATCAGGGTCATGCAGTCGTACATCAGCGCATAGCCTCCGTGGATTTCAAAGAGCAGGTCGCGATACGGACGGATATGGAATCCCAGTTCTGCATCCACCGGCGTATAAGCCGCTGAGTGGTGGGAGATAATACCGGCATGGATGACACGATAGCGGTTCGCCTCCATATAGCCCTGCAGCGTACCTAAACCATGGCTTCCCGTGGCGTCGGCATAGATCGTAAGCCACTGTTTGGCTACCTGCGCCTCCATATGGATATGCGGCGAAGGAGCGAACGTGACGTTCTCCGAAGCTGAGAGGCTGTTCTTGCCGCGACCCACATTGAGGTCCAAGTTCACGCCCAGATGCAGGCGGAAACGCTTGCCCTCGTACGCGTAGTACGGCTCGATACGGAAGTTATGGCGCGCGTTATAGAGCGAGTCCGGGATCTGTGTTGCCAGAGATGCCAGTTGCAGGAAGTTATTCTGCATATTGAATACCGCTCCCACATGGTGCGCTTCGCTATGCCAGTCGAAATCAGCATGCGTGCGGATCTGGTGCTCGGTTACTGCCTCCGGTTTGGAGAAGAGGTTATAACCCGTCTGCACGCGGTACTGCACATCGTTCTTGGCGTTCGCTTTGATGCCCACATAGGCTTCAGCCGTCCATAGCGATGTCTTGTCCATTGCCGTCAGCGGCGCACGAAGAGCATAGGCGGTCTTGTTCTTCTCCCACATACCGAAATCAGCTCCCGGTGCTGCGGCTGAACCTGCATAGTCGTACCAATGGCCGTATTTATGATAGTATATATTACCGCCGTTGACGCCGAAATAGAGATTGCAGGACGAGAAGGTATGGGTGAACTCCAAGCCTAACTTGGTGCGGCTGAGCGCGTCCAAGCCCCACTGCGCCTTATGGTGCGCATAGACATCGAGAATCGATTTCTTGCCGTCGTCCAGATGGTAACCGAAATCGAAGAGGGTGTTGGGATGTCCGAGTGCGCCGCGGATATAACCGTGGTATTTCTTACCCGGCTCGAACCGCGTGGGTTGCGAAAGCAGGGGGTGGAATGCCGTGCCGGGATTGACGTCCGCGGTAAACTCGGAGTACTCGATCGGCGCCGGCTCTATGCTCGTCTCCATCACAGCCGGATGGGTGGACACTTTGCCTGCCGCCTGGATCACCGGCTGAAAATCGCGCTCTACAGTCACGGAGCGGTTCAGCGCACTGTCGGACTGCGCAAAAACTGCGCCGCCCGCGAGCAGCAATACCGATATACCGATATACCGATATATCGACCTGTCGAAACGATTATTCCTCTTCATCATTCACCTCCTTTTCTACGGGTTGTTCGATCTTATCCAGTTCGGCGAGGCGCGCGGTAATGAGCGCAGGGATGTCGTCGCCTTGGATCATATAGTTCTGGCGGAGTACCAATAGGTATTGGCGTGCCTGGAAATACTCGCCGCGGCTGCGGTTGATGTCGCTCAGCAGGATCAGCGCCTTCGCCAGCCAGTATTGTTGTTGGGTGTTCATTTGGGTGAACTCCATCACTTGCGCTTCGGCGGTATCCAAGTCTTTCGCCTCGTAGTAACTCTCGGCGAGCAGGTATTTCGCTTCTGCGCCTTGCGGCGTACGTACCTCTTTGGCGAGGGTCTTCAGGTCCGGCTGCGCCTTGCTCCATTGGTTGAGCGCTATATAGGCTTTCGCTCTGCCGTAGAGGGCTTCGGCCTTGGTCTCGTCGCTGACGGGTGTGTCGCTCAGCAGCTGCTCGGCGATGTCGATCACAGCCTGGTGGCGTCCTAACTGCTGGGAGCAGCGCAGGATGCCCAGCCGCGCGATCGTCAGGTTCTCGCGGGTCGATGCCAATGCGTGCATTCGATAGAAGCCCTCCAGCGCACCTTTCCAGTCGCCTTTGTCATAGCATATCTCCGCTACGCGGGTAGCCGCTTCCTCCTGATAGGGGTTGGCGTTCAGCTCCGCCAGCACTTGGTATTGTGCCAGCGCCTCGGAGGTCTTGCCGAGCCGGTAATATGAATCCGCCAAGTAATAGCGCGCCACTGTGCAGTAGCGTCCGCCGGCGCAGTATTGCGAGATATAGTTGGTGAGGCTGACCGTCGCTTTCTGGTATGCCGCCTGCATATACTGCATCTCGGCTGCCGCATAGAGCAGACTGTCCTCTGCGGTCGTCACATTCATATTGATCTTACCGAGGTTCTTGGTGTATGCCAGATACTCGTCCACGTTGCCGCTCTCTACATAGAGTGCCTGCAGCGCGTCCAGCGCTGTGTATGCCTCCTCCGTAGCGGGGTAGCGCTCTATGGTCTGGCGGTACGCTGCGATAGCCTGGTCGTTCTGACCGAGGTTGCGGAAGAGCATCGCGCGCTCCAGCGACGCCTTGCGCGCCAGCGTGGAGTGGGGGTAACTGCTCAGTAGCTGATCGTACGTAGTGATCGCGGAGTGGTCGTCGTCCTGCTGCAACTGCGCACGGGCGATTTCATACACGCCGTCATCCGCATAGTCCGATTTGGGATAGCGTTTCACGAGGTCGCGTAGAACGCTGATCTTATCGCTGTATTTATGCTGGAGTCCGAGGGCGTAACCTTTCTGGAAGAGCGCATAGTCCGTTCCGGAGGCTTGCAGGTTCGCTACCTGCGAATAATAGGAGATCGCCTGCGGGAACTGGCGCGCATTGAAATAGCAGTCGCCGATCCGGTTCAGCGCGTCGGCATAAGTCGGTTCGGTTGCCATCGCCGCGTCGATATACGTGGTGAACGCATTGCGCGCTTTGTCATACTGCTTCTGCGAGAAATATGTGTAGCCCTGCAGGTATCGGGCGATGGAGTAGTTCTCTGACCTTTTGGCGTCCGGACGGGCAAAGAAGGCATTCAGATCCTGCTCGCTCGCGGTGTAATTACGCAGGCGGTAATTCGCCTCTGCGCGGATATAATACGCCTCCGTGGTGTATTTGTCGGACTCCGAGGCATGCGTGGTCACTTCGTTCATCCAGTCCACCGACTGCTGCATCTTGCCTTGCAGGAAATTGTCTGCACCCAGTTGGTAACGCAGGTACTGCTTCGTCTCGCGCATCTTGGACGTGGGGTTGGGTATCGAATCCAGCGTCTGAATGGCAGCGGCGTAGTTCTTGCTCTGCATCAGCGCGTCCGAAAGGAGTTGGTACACTTTTCCCTCATATTTGGAGTCGGGGTATTGGGTCAGGAAGTCATTGAATGCGCGGACCGATTCGCCCAATGCGCTGGAACTCTGGTAGGTGCAAAGCGTGTAGTTATACGCCGCTTCTTCAGCTACCGCAGGCGTGATCTTATATCCCGCTGCGGCTTGGTACGAGAGCTTCGCCTGCTCCGGTTGGCCGAGTTGCACATAGGCGTTTCCCATCGTCAGACAGGCTGCTTCGGAGAGGGAGTCCTGCTCTTGCTTCACCTGCTTGAGCGAACCCACCGCTGCGTTGTATTCGCCCAATTGGTATTGGGCTGTACCGAGCATGAACATATCGCTCCGCAGCAACTCCTCTTTGTTCTCCGTCGCCGCTTTGCGGTATTGCGCCAGATGGTCTGCCGCACTGCGGTAGTCCTTCTTCATATACGCCATCTCGCCTAAGATACGGTGCAGCTCATTGTTATTGAGACTCTCCGGGTGCTCGCGAAGCAAAGCCCTCGCGCGGCTCTCCGCCTCTTCGTAATCACCCGTGGCGTAGTATATCTGCGTCAGGTAATACGGCACGGTCTTGCTGTACCGGGGGTCGTTCTCCAGACTCTTCAGCGCCGGCAGGGCTTTGTCATACCGCTCCAGCTTGTACATGCAGTACGCGTAGTAGTACGTCCCGCGGGTGGTATAACGGCTGTCGCCTTTGCTTAACTGGCTGAAATAGATCGACGCCCGCTGGTATTCCTGCATCATCAGATAGGCATATCCGCGATAGAACGAATAGTCCGTCTGGTGGGTGCGCGACAGCGCTTTGATGTCGATCGGTTCCAAGATCTTCAGACCTTGTTTATAATGTCCTTTCTCCACCTGCAGCACACCCTGCATGAAATGCACCTCGTCCGTGAACGTGGTGTACGGGTATGCCTGCAGATAGTTCTTCAGGTCGCGCTGCAACAGCTTGTCCCGTCCGTCGAATCGGGCAGCTAAAGCATTGTAGCGCGTCTCCATCTCCGTCGTCTGGGCGGAGAGGGGGCTAACTAGGACGCCTAGAAAACCTAGGGGACGCCTAGAAAACCTAGGAGTCCTAGGATGCCTAGTTGAATGCTTTTTCTCATCTAGCTAATTTGATTTCGTTCCACATCTCGAGCAGCATCTCCTGGCTCTCGCCTGCGTCGTGCATCAGTGCGCAGCGGTTGATGATACTCTTGTCGGCATAGTAAACCGGGTTGAGGTGTAGCGCGTGCGGATCGAGCATCTCGCCTTCTACCTCAATCGGCTCCTCGCCGAAGAAATAAGAAGCATCCACGGTCTCGGGCCATTCCTCATCGTCGTTCTGCTCCTCCAGGATGGTCGCAGCAGCCAGCGGACCTCCGGCGCAGGATACATAACCGATCTCGTCCATGTTAGCCAGCGCATTCTCCGCCTTGCACATATAGTCGATGAAATAAGTTGCGGCTTTGACATTCTTGGCATATTTCGGGATTACCCAACCGTCGAACCATACATTCGAACCCTCTTGGGGCACGATGTAATCGAGCATGACACCCATCTCGGCTGCTTCTTCGATAGCGAACTGTGCATCGCCGGACCAGCTCAGGTTCATCCATGCTTTGCCTTTGGTCATCTCTTCTTTGCCGAAGTCAACCTCCCATCCGCAGATCTGTTTCTTGGCGCCGAGCAGCACTTCTTTGACTGCCGCTACGCGCTCCGGGGTGATGTCACGAACCAACTCGTCGCGGGTCACTTCGCCTGCTGCGATCTGGTCTTTGAACGCATAGAGCACGAGCACCGAATAGACATCGCGGAACGCATCTTTCATCAGGATGCGGTTCTCGAATTTCGGGTCCAGCACAGCAGCCCAAGAAGCCAAGTCCTCGCGGTTGACGAACTGCGGATTGTAGATAAATCCGGTCGTACCCCACATATAGCCCACGGTGTAGTCGCTGACCTTGATATCCGCGCTCGGAGCCATCTGTTGGAACTTGTCCGTCACGTACGGCGAGATATTGTCGAAATACCAGATGCTGTCTGCGATCAGGTCTTTTTGGATCGGTTGGATCAGGTCTTTTTTCAGCATTCGCTCGATGATATACTCCGACGGGCAGAACACATCGTAGTCCTCGTGACCCACTTCGATCTTCGTGAGCGCGGTCTCGTTGATGTCGAAGGTCTCATAGACCAGCTCCACTTTTTCGCCTGTTTGGGCAAAATACCACTCCTCAAAATTCTCCTTGACGTCCTCGTCAATGTAGTCCGCCCAGTTGAGCACTTTGAGTTGGTGTGCGCGGTCCGAACCGCCGCAGGAACAGAATACGATGGCTACGATAGCCAGCATGTAAACAAAGATTTTTTTCATTTCTTCTCTTGTTTTGATTTACGTATATTGATATAAATTAATACGGTCAGCATGACCAGTAATATGATGGTGAACAATGGTCTCAACTCCGGTGTCAGTCCGCCTTTGCGTGCGTCGGAGTAGATGAAGGTAGATAGCGTCTCCAGTCCGCCGGAGCCTTTGGTGAAAAAGGTGACTCCGAAATCGTCCACAGAGAGGGTGAGCGCGAGTATGAATCCCGACAACATTCCGGGCCATAGCTCCGGGAGCATGACCATGCGTAGGGCTTGCGCGGGCGTTGCGCCCAGGTCGAGCGCCGCTTCGTACGTGTTGGGGTTCATGCGGCTCAACCGTGGCAGCACGCTCAGTACGACGTACGGCGTGCAGAAAACCACATGCGCGATGCAGACGGTTGCCAGACCTTGGCTGAAGCCCAACGCGACGAACAGCAGGAAGAGCGAGATACCGGTGATGATATCCGGGTTGATCATCGGCACGGAATTGAGGAAGGAGACCACTTTCCGTTGCCGCGAACGCATATTATAGATACCTATCGCCGCGAGCGTACCTAAGATCGTGGAGCTGACCGCTGCGATGAGGGCGATTACTACCGTGTACCAGATCGCGCTGTTCAGACCCGCGTCCGCCTGACCCGTAAAGAGGTTGGCGTACAAGTCCATCGAGAAGCCCGTCCAGTTACCCAGCACTTTGCTCTTGGTGAACGAGAAGACGGCGATGAGCGCGATCGGGGCATAGAGCACAACTAACAGCAGCCAGAGGTACGCCTGCGAGAAATAATGGCGTCTTTTGCCCATCCGCTTGCGGCGGAGCGTCTCTTGCTCTACCGGCGTGAGGTCTTTCTCCTTGCGCCGCTCGATAAAGACGTAGCCGCCATATATGGAGGCTCCCAGCAGCATCAGTCCCGCGAACACGAACCATATCCAGCCATGGCTTCGCTTGGTCTCTGTCGTCTCATGCAGGTATTGCTCGAAAGCGTTTCGTCCGTTGACCACCAGCACGCGCTGGTTGCGGTTCTTGGGTTCTTTCTTGCTCCGCCAGACTGTCCAGACGGTCTCGTCGTTCTCGCTATAGCAGAAGATACTGTCTCCCCATGCACTCAGGTCCTCCTCGCCCGGATGGGCGAAGATGAAATCCACGGTATCCCGTCCTTCGTCGTAGCGCAGAGGCTCGTATTTGCCTCCGTCGTAGAGGGCGATATTCACTTTCTCTGTGGGATAAGAGGCAGGGAAATTATCCAGCAGTTCCACCTCTCCCGTCGCTGCCATACGCAGTTCATACGTCAGCTTCGATTGTGCGAAGCCCATCAGGCAGAAAAGCAGCCCGATCGTTATACCGATATACCGGCGTATCGAGATACCGGAATTCCTTCGTACATCGTACATTTGTCCTTCGTACATCATATCATACCTCCTTTCTCTTCGCCTTCCGAATTGTCGCCGAAGAAGGACGTGAGACCGATGATGATGAGCAGCACGAGACTGAGTACCGCTCCGTAGTTGAGGAGGTCGGTCGTCGTGATATAGTCCTGAATGAGAGAACCGAACAATTTGATATTATTATGCGTCAGCAGTTCGGCGATCGCGAAGGTCGAAACGGTCGGCATGAAGACCATGACGATGCCGCTATACACGCCCGGCATAGAGAGCGGCACGATCACTTTCCAGAAACTCTGCCACCGGTTGGCGCCGAGGTCGTACGCCGCTTCCACGAGCGAGTTGTCCATCTTCTGGAGCGTGTTATAGATCGGGTAGATCATAAACGGAAGGTAGTCGTAGCACAGACCGAACAGGAGTGCGCCTTCGCCCAGCGGCAGACCGCACATGTTGAACAGCTCCACCGTGGCTACCGTACGCAGCAGAAAATTGATCCACATCGGCAGGATGAACAGCATCGCCATCACTTTGGGCGTTTTGAAATCCTCCTGCGCCATGATATAAGCGGCGGGATAGCCGATCAGCAGACAGATCGCTGTGTTGAAAACTGCAATCATGACCGAATAGAGGAAGGTCTGAATCGCCTCGCTATGGGAGAAGAACTTCGCGAAATTGCGGATGGTGAAGTGTCCGTCGATGTCCGTGAAGGCATATACGCCCACGAGGATCAGCGGCAGCACCACGAACATCGCCATGAACAGGATATAAGGCCATGCCCATGTCCTGCGCGAAGAAGCTATTTGAAGAATCTTATTCATGGCTGCTTTCTGACTTCTGAATGCTGATGGCTGAAGGCGGAATCACAATTCCCACGCGGTCGCCGTCGTCCCAGACGTCATTGGTGTTGACATAGATGTCATGTCCCTCGTCTGTGCGGATGGTGAGGTGGTAGTGGTTGCCTTTGTATAAGATGAAATGCACTTCTCCCGAGAGGGTACCTTCTTCTTCGTAGTCCTGCAGGTCGATGGAGCGGAACGGCACGCGTACCTGCACTTTCTCTCCGGGTTCAAATCCTTCGATTTGCTGCGGCTCTACTTCCCATTCTGCGTCTATGAAACGGACTTTGCCGTTTTTGGTCACTTCGCCCTCGAAATAGTTGTAGATATAGTGCTCTTTTTCCATGATCTGGATGTCCTCCGGGCGCACCAGCATACCCACTTCCGTTCCCGGCAGGTACTCGTGGTAGTCCTGGATGAGGAACTCATAACCGTCAGGCGTGAGGACTCGCATCTCGTAGTGTACGCCCTTGAAGATACAGCTCTGTACCTCGCCGTACCATTTGGTGAACTTGCCTTTCGGCACGCGGTCCTCGGGGTCCAACTCAGCTTGTGAGGCGGCATCGGGACCTTTGTCACTTTGTACCTTGTCACTTTGTACCTTCCACAGGTAGATGTCTTCGGGCCGGATGACCACATCCACCGGCTGGTTCTCGCCGAAACCGGTGTCGATACAATCAAATTGCAGTCCGCAGAACTCCACTTTCTTGTCGCGAATCATGGTGCCGGAGAGGATATTGCTCTCGCCGATGAAATCCGCCACAAAGCAGTTCTGCGGTTCGTTGTAAATATCAGTCGGAGTACCGATCTGTTTGATTTTTCCTTCGTTCATCACCACCACGCGGTCGCTCAGCGTCAGGGCTTCTTCCTGGTCGTGCGTCACGTAGATAAAGGTGATTCCTAATTTCTCGTGCAGTTCCTTCAGCTCGATCTGCATGTCGTGCCGCATCTTGAGGTCGAGTGCGGAGAGTGGTTCGTCCAGCAGCAGCACTTCCGGTTCGTTCACGATCGCGCGGGCTATCGCCACACGTTGCTGCTGACCACCGGAAAGGGTGTCCACTTTACGTTCCTCGTAGCCGGTCATGTTCGCCATTTTGAGCGCCCGACGCACTTTCTTCTTGATCGTCTCGGGATCCTCTTTCTTCAGCTTCAGACCGAAAGCTACATTGTTAAACACATTCAGATGCGGGAATAGCGCATACTTCTGAAACACGGTGTTGACCGGCCTTTTGTACGGTGGCGTCTTGGTTACATCTTCGCCTTTGAGCAAGATGTCGCCGCTGCTCGCTACCTGAAATCCTGCGATGCATCGCAGAAGGGTTGTCTTACCGCAGCCCGAAGGGCCTAAGATGGTGACGAACTCGCCTTTCTTGACTTGAAGGCTCACGTCGTTGAGGGCATACTTGCCATCCTCGAATTGCTTCGAGACATGGTTCACCTCAATGATAAACGGATTCTTTCCCATTTCTTAAAACAAACTAAATCGGTTTCTGTGCCCCTAAATCGGGTTTCTGTACTCCGAATAAATCATAAAAAATTGTTATTTAAATTGGTTAACTATATAAAAGTTTCGAATCCTCGAAACAATAACATTCTTGGTAGTTTCAGGGCAATGTCATTGCCCGCTCCTTAAATAAATATTACCTGCGTGCGCAGCACAAGCGTACGCATACGCGCACATTTCGGCTGCAAAAGTACAACAAAAAAATGACATACACAAATTTTTCTGCTTTTTTATTTCGTTTATTGCATTCGATCACTTTGCTTATTGTGTTTTTTTTCTTTGTTTATTGCGTCCAAATTGAATTTGGACACGGCTCCGCCGTCCTCTTCGTCCATTTCAGGGCGATGTTATCGCCCGCCCCTTCCCCGCCTTTCTCCACCCTTTCCCACCCCGTCTCCGCCCTTCTCCTCCCTCCCCCCCCCGAGCGGGTGAAGAGCTCTGCTCGATCGGACTGCCGGTGGCCGTCCGTAGAACAACCCGGGGTGGGGTTTCTTGCTATCATCTATTAGTCATTCTTAGGTGATTCATAGGTGATTCTTAGGTGATTCTTAGGTTAGTAAGCGCCCCACGCTATGACCTCACCGGTACTACCAACCCCGAAAAAAATGCTCTCGCAATAGAAAACGCCGTTTTTTCTTGCATATATCAAAAAAAAGTAGTAATTTTGCACGCAAAATTGTTAAAAATAAACTTATGATTTACAGATTTACTTTTTCGTGTGAAGAAGGTTCGCCGGATTTCCGCCGTGTGTTCGAAGCCGATCCGGATGCCACTTTTCTGGAGCTGCACGAGGCTATCCTGAAGTCCGTGGATTACCCGGACGACCAGATGACTTCGTTCTTCCTCTGCAACGACGAGTGGGAGAAAGGCCAGGAAGTGACGCTCGTCGAGATGGATTCGAACTTCGAGTACGACAACATGGTGATGAACGAGACCCGCCTCTCCGACCTGATCGAGGAGCAGGGGCAGCGTCTTATCTATGTCTTCGATCCTATGTTCGAGCGCTATTTCTTCGGTTCGCTCAAAGAGATCAAGCCGGGGACGATGAACGGCGTGGAGTGCGTCGAAAGCAAAGGCAAAGCGCCGAAGCAACTCAAATCCGAAGACCCGCTGGCGGGTATCGGCGGCAAGGGTGGCAAAGGTGACGACTTTGAGTTCGACGACGAGTTCCGCGACGAACTGGACCTCGGCGACATCGACATGGAGGGATTCCAGGATCTCAGCTTCGACGACGGGAGCATGTTCTAGATGAAGACGCTCCTCCTGATCCTCGGTCCGACGGGCGTGGGTAAGACGGAGCTGTCGCTGCGGGTGGCGGAACATTTGCAATCCCCGATACTCAGCTGCGACAGCCGCCAGATATACCGCGCTATACCGATCGGAACAGCCGCTCCCACGGCGGACGAACTCGCGCGCGTGCGCCATTATTTTATTGGTACGCACGCACTGGAGCAGACGTACAACGCCGGACAATACGAGCACGACGCGCTGGAGCTGATGGAGAAGCTGTTTCAGAGCCATGACACGCTCGTCATGACCGGCGGATCGATGCTCTATGCCGATGCCGTCTGCAACGGCTTGGACGACCTGAAAACGGTGGAGAGGACGACGGTCAACCTGCGCGAAAAGGGTTTGGAATGGCTGCAAAGCGAAGTGCAAAGGCTCGATCCCGACTACTGGGAGCGCGTGGATCGCAATAACCCGGCGCGGCTGGCGCATTGCGTGGAGATATGTTACGCCACGGGCAAACCCTATTCGTCCCTGCTGACCCATACCGTCAAGGAGCGCCCTTTCCGCATCGTCAAAATCGGTCTGGAGCGACCGCGCGAAGAACTGTACGACCGCATCAACCGGCGCGTGAACCGGATGATAGCGGACGGACTGGAGCAGGAAGCGAGAGCCGTTTATCCGCTTCGCAAACTGAACAGCCTGCAGACCGTCGGATATAGAGAATTGTTCGCTTATTTCGACGGAGAATACGACCTCGCGAGAGCCATCGAACTGATACAACAGAACTCGCGCCATTATGCCAAACGGCAGATGACGTGGTTCAGAAGAGACAAAACGATACATTGGCTGAACGCCAACGAACCTTATGAGAAAAATATACATCTTATTGACGATCTGCTGCGCTCTGATAGCCTGCAAGAAGAATAATGTGGACTTCTCCTACTCGCCTAAAGCACCCAAAGCCGGCGAGACTGTGCAGTTCACGAACCATTCCGACTCCGGAGAGGAATGGGAATGGACGTTCGGAGACGGATCCGTGGCGTCACTCAAATCGCCGAGTCATACTTACAAGCGTCCGGGCGAGTACAATGTGATGCTGAAGGTGGACAAACGTGCCGCATGGACCAAGACCGCCAAGATCACGGTCTATGACACCATCCCCACCTTCGTCGCCAACGATACGGTCTTCACGATCTACAAGGACTACACCTTCACCGCGAACGTCTATAACCCTTATAACTACGACGTGAATCTGGAGTGGGACATTGAGGAGCAGGACACGCTCGTCCAATTCACAACCAACGGCATCATCTGCTATTTCACTCAGCCGAACGACTCTGCCCTCATCAAACTGCGCGTCATCCTCAATAAAGACACGACCGATATCCAGCGCAAATTCTATATCTCCGACCGCGCAACCAATTCCTTGCTGATACGTACCGCAGAGGCGGACTATCGCCAGCGTATCTTCGGCGCACGGGCTGAGAGATACAAAGCGGATCCGACGGCCTCTTTGCTACTGGATGATGAGACCGACACGATCCAGTTCTACAGCGGATACCTCTTCACCCTCTCGGAACTGAGAATAACCTTCCCGGCCCTGCAGGGCTTCCATATCGCTTCCCGCAAGATCTACTACCGTGCTTCCAACGGCGGACTCTGGGTGGCGAATATCGACGGCGCTTACCCCGTACAAATAGACGACAAAGAGTGCCTTGCCATGACGCTGGACACCAAGGACAGCCGTATCTACTGGGCAAACGACGAAGGCGTATGGTACATGCCGTTCGTGGGATCAGATAACAATAAATTTATTACCGTTCCGACCCTACTGAACACCCTGAAAGGTGTGCAGAAACTGGCGGCGGATACCGAATCGAAATGAAACAACCCGACTATATCTTTGAGACTTCGTGGGAAGTCTGCAACCGCGTGGGCGGTATCTATGCGGTCTTGAGCACGCGTGCTGCCAGCATGCAAGCCGAGCACCCGGACAAAGTGTTCTTCTTCGGTCCCGACTTCGGCGACCATAGTGACATCTACTTCAAAGAGGACAAGAAACTGCTGAAAGAATGGCAACATACCTCCCTCTCTTCCCTTCCTATTCGTGTGGGGCGCTGGCAGGTGCCCGGAGAACCGATCGCTATTCTGCTGAAGTTCGATGCGCTCTGGGCACGCAAGAATGAGATCTATGCGTGGGCGTGGAATAAATTCCAAGTGCAGAGCCATGCGGCTTACGGTGACTACGACGAGTCCTGCCTCTTCGGCTATGCCGCAGGAATGGTGATGGAGAGCCTGTATCATTTCTTGAAGCCGTCAGCCGTCAGCCATCAGAAGGCAGATTTCTGCATGCACGCCAACGAGTGGCAGACCGCTTTCTCGATCTTCTATCTGCAGGACCACTGCCCCGAGATCGCGACGCTCTTCACCACGCACGCAACGGGAATCGGTCGCTCTATCGCAGGAAACGGCAAACCGCTCTACGACTATTTCGAGGGCTACAACGGTGACCAGATGGCGGCGGAACTGAACATGGTCTCCAAGCACTCCGTGGAGAAACAGGCTGCCCATTGGGCGGACTGCTTCACGACCGTGAGTGACATTACCGCGCGCGAGTGCAAACAGCTGTTGGACAAGCCGGTCGATATCGTCACGCCCAACGGATTCGAACCCACTTTCGTACCAAAAGGCAAAGCGTTTGACGCACGTCGCGAAGAGGCGCGCGAAGCACTCCGCAAAGTGGCAGGCGAGCAGTTGGGGGGCGTAGTGCCGAAAAACGCACTCTTTGTAGCGATCTCCGGTCGCCAGGAATGGAAGAACAAAGGAATTGATGTCTTTGCTGCGGCGCTGGATAAGCTGGCGCAGAAGATCTATCACAGCGACCAGCCGGAGAAAGAGGTGGTGGCTTTTGTCATGATTCCGTATCTCGATCGTGCCCCTTCGCGCAAGGGCAAGGTCTCTGCGGTCTTTGTACCTTATTACCTCGACGGACACGACCCGCTCTTCGGCAAGACCTATTATGACCTGCTCATCGGAATGGACGTGACGGTCTTCCCGTCTTATTACGAACCATGGGGCTATACGCCGCTGGAGTCCTGTGCGTTCCATGTACCGACGATCACCACCTCGCTTGCCGGCTTCGGCGTTTGGGCGGCGCAGCAGAAAGACCAATACGGCGTGATCGTCATCGACCGCAACGACTCGAACTTCGATGCCGTGGCAGAGCACATCGCGGACGACCTGCTGCGCTTCGACCGCCTCTGCGGAGAGGACAAAGCGCGGGCACGCAAAGAGGCTGCGGCGGTCGCAAAGAAAGCGGACTGGAAGCATTTCTTCAAGTATTACCGTCAGGCCTATGACATCGCTTTGAGAAAGCGCGACAACAGAATATCAGAACTCCAAAACCCCCGATTATTATGAGACAAATCCGGTTTATAGCAGCTCTGCTGCTTCTTGCAACATTCAACTTTCATCTTTCCACTCTGCAGGCTTGCACCAATTTTCTGGTAGGCAAGAACGCATCTGTGGACGGCAGCACGATGATCTCCTATGCCGCCGACTCGTACGGCATGTTCGGTTTCCTGCATTTTGCTCCGGCGCAAGACTGGCCTGAAGGCGCTATGCGAGAAGTCAAAGACTGGGACACCGGCAGACCGCAGGGTTCGATCCCGCAGGTGGCGCACACCTATTCGGTGGTCGGCAATATGAACGAGCATCAGGTCACGATCGGAGAGACCACTTGGGGAGGTCGCGAAGAACTATGGGACACCGTCGGAATAGACTACGGATCATTGATTTACATTGCTTTGGAGCGTTCCAAAACGGCGCGCGAAGCCATCGAATGGTTTATCACGCTGGTGAACGAATACGGCTATGCTTCGGAGGGTGAGTCCTTCTCGTTCGGAGACCCGAATGAGATCTGGATCATGGACCTGATCGGCAAAGGCAAAGGGCAGAAAGGCGCTAACTGGGTAGCTGTCCGTATTCCGGACGACGCTATCTCCGCGCACGCGAATCAAGCGCGCATCACTACCCTCCCGATCAAAGCTAAAGCCAAACTGAACAAGGAGCAGAAACGTATCGCAAAGAAACTCAATTGTAATATAGTTACCCTCTCTTGTGGAGAGGGAAAGGGTGAGGTTTGTGAATATTGGTGGTCCAAAGATGTGATCTCGTTTGCTCGCGAGAAAGGGTTCTTCTCCGGCGCAGACAAAGACTTCTCTTTCCAAGCCGCCTATAACCCCTTCGACTTCAGCGGTTTCTATGCCTGCGAAGCGCGCGTATGGGCGTTCTTCAACCATTTCAGTTCCGATATGGACCGCTATTTCGACTACGCTACCGGCAAGACGTTCCGCGAGAGCAAGGGTAAGAATGACGGCGAACACATGCCGCTTTGGATCATCCCGAACCGCAAACTGTCTGCGCAGGATATGAAGGAATGTATGCGCGACGAGTACCAAGGTACGCCGCTGGACATCACCCAAGGTGAAGCAGCCGGACCCTGGAACTCCAAACTCCGTTATGGCGGACTCGGCTTCAAACTGGCGGACGAAAACGATACGACCCAAACGACCCAATACTGGTACCAGCGTCCGACGGCTACCCAGCAGACCGCGTGGTCGTTCGTAGCACAGATGCGGAACGGCAAAAAAGGAATCTTCTGGTTCGGCGTGGACGACGCGGCTTGCAGTTGCTATACGCCGATGTTCAGCTGCATCAACCATGTCCCGGAGTGCTTTGCCGAAGGCAACGGAGACAGCTATACCTTCTCCCCCACTTCCGCTTGGTGGACCTTCAACCTCGTCGCAAACTGGGCGTACACCAAATACAGCCGCATGTACCCGCACATCCGCGAGACGCAGCAAGTATGGGACGAGAAATTCAATACCCAGATAGCAGGACTGGACGAAAAAGTAGCCGAAATGAACGAAGAGGATGCGCGTGCGTTCCTCACTTCCTATTCCTGCTCGCAGGCAGAGAACCTCGTGGCGGACTGGCAGCGCTTATACATCTATCTGGTGACCAAGTTTATCGATGGTCAGGAGCGCAAAGAAGAGAACGGTCAGTTCAAGCGCAATCCGTATGGCAACAGCTGCGGACCGAACAGACTCCATTTCCCCGAGTCCTTCCTCCGCAAAATCGCCCCCGAAACCAATCACGAATAACCCTCACGCGCTGCATAGATTTTTCTTATTTTCTTATATTTTTGTAAGCAGCCCATCGACGCCTATCAAGGCGTTGATGGAGACCAAGGGCATGGATGGCGGTTGGAAGCTTGCTTACTGACCGGCATACAGGCTCTTGGGCGCGAGAGCCGTAAGGCTCGGCAGGCTGTGCATTTTCGATTTCCTAAAACCATAAATAAAAAGGCTCTCGACTGAGAGCCTTTTTTAGAACCGATAGCAGAAACTGACGAGCCACCCCCATTCGGACATGTACTGTCCTTTGGTCTGCGGGTGCTTGACGAGGTTATTGAGCCCGAAATCATACCCGCCTTGCAGCCTATAGCAATCCCATTCGATACCTGCTCCCACGCCCCATTGGATGTTCGCGCGCACGATCTCGTCCGCCATCCGGTCGTACGGTTGCGTCGCTATCCCTTGACCGTTCAGCCACTCGGTCACGCCTGCGCTCAGATGCGTTTGCATGTAGTCGTTCTCCGCCAGCCCGATATGCAACTGCGGACCGGTGAAAAAGACGATATTCAGTTTCTTCCACACCGGAACGGTATAGTACAAGCGCACAGGAACCGAGAAATCGTGCTCCAATACCCGATGGGAGATATATTCCGTTTGAACCGATGGCGCGTCTTGCGACCGCCAGTGCTGCTCGTTCTTGCCGTAAACCAAGGTATATAGCAGACCGGTCTGAATACCGAAATGCAGCGGCAACTTGAATGTGAACGTAGCACCTACGCGGACACCATTCAGGTACATGTCCGGGAAAGAGATACTATGCGCCCTCTGCCAATGCTGGGTAAATCCCGCCTCGATACGATATTCCACTCCAAACTGATAAGCCTCCTCGCGCTGCTCTTTGCGGCTCGGATCGAAGAATGTATTGTCCTCGATCTGCAACCCCGGCTTCGGCTTGTCATCCGCCCACAGCCCACTCGCGCTCAGGCATAACAGCAATATAACTACTATTTTCGCTCTCATAATCGCCTGCAAAGGTACTACAAAAATTGCACATACGCAAGCAGAAATTCTTTTTTTTGCGAAAAAAATGCACCTAACTCTTGCATATATCAAATTTTTGTTGTACTTTTGCACCGAAAATCTACGCCGACGGGAGAGTCTCGTCATAATGGAGTGGGTTTTTGAGACATATTGAATAGCGTTTATTGACGCTTTGTGTTTGGCAATTGGGAACTTCGCAACTTCACCATTAATAGTTCAAAACCAAAGTAGCAATAGATGCCTATGGGTATGATTTTATACCCATATGAGTACTTTGTATGTTTATACTTAGTACTTGTTTGGGTTTATCATATCGGCGTAGGTTTCCTGTTGTTTATTTAGAACTATTAGGCAATGCGAAGGCCTCCAATTGTGAGTAAACAATGAGGAGGTCTGCGCTTTTTTTATGCACCTATGTGTGTGTACGCGCGCGTTCCTCTTTAATATAATATGTGAATTATTGTATGGACATGTTGAACGTAGTGGTAGTGAGCATAGGTGCGGTTTTTTTTTCATTTTGTTTTAGGATTTCACTCATCCGCACCTATGCCGCCACTTTCAACGAGATCTGTTTAATTTGTGTAATCTGTGGACATAAAAGCAACAATGTCCATGTGTTCTTTGGAATAGAAATCGAAAATAAGAAAAATCTATGCAGCGCGTCACGTAGCAATGACCATTTACTACCGATCCGCATGGTATTTTCTTTATCTTTATTTTCCATCCCGCAGGGATATTTTTGTAAGGCGGAAGTACGGCACTATTGAGTGCCGGACGCAGCGGGTCAGCAGGGCGGCAGGGCGAGGAAGCAATCGTTCGAGCAAAGCGAGATAAGAACTTGCTCATCGGACAGACGCACGGCTGGAACGCAAAGGCTCATAAGAGCCGAACCGCCGCATTTTCGATTTACTAAAAAATCTCTGTAGTCCGAGGAGAGCAAAACAGAACATAATGACGAAGCAAAAATAATTAATTATTAACCAAAATACTTATTAACCGAGGGCAACAATCCTCCCAAAAACAGAAAACAAAAAAAGAAAGGAAACTTTTTTAATCAACCGAGGACTTGTTCCTCAAATTATTAACTAAAACAAAATTATTTAACATGAAGGTTCGTGCTAGTCGAGTGTAAGCTCGCTTACCCGACTCGACGACGCCGAAGCTCCAGAAATTTTAAAATTTTAAATTTATGAAAAAGTTATTCTTAATCCCGCTTATGGCGCTCTTCTCTTGCGTCATGGCGTTTGCGGACAATGTAGCCAAGATTGGTAGTGTGGAGTATGAGACTCTGCAAGCCGCTCTTGATGCTGCAAAAGACGGAGATGACATTACATTGACGGCAGACATTGCACTCGGAGGTACAAAAGTTACGATGACGAGTGGCACTGTAGTTCTCGACCTAAATGGTCACAATCTCACAGGTACATTGGCAAATTATGGCACTGACAAGGGCGTACTGAATGTATCCGGTGGTAATTTAACCATTAACGCTACCAATGGTGGTGCTATTCGAAACACGGGTGCTAATGGTTGTGCTATTGTAGTTGGTGCAGGTGCAAAATTAACTATCAATGGAGGTACCTTTTATGGTTTTGAAGCCATCTATACGAAAGGTGGTGAAATTATCGTGAATGATGGTACATTCACAACTGGAGCGAAGGCAGACAACTGTATTTGGTTGGCTGAAAATGACGGCAATCCTTCAAAAGTATTAATTAAAGGCGGTAATTTTACGGGTGGCTGGATGTGTTTCCAAGTTGATGCTACTTCGGAATTAAAGATTGAGAATATCACGGCTGCTTCGAGTGGAAATGCTGGATGCGCAATTTTTTACAATGCAGGCAACACTACAATTGAGATTACCGGTGGTTCTTTTAAAGGAGAGAACCCAGTACAATATGTGGTATTCGAAGAGGCTCTTATGACTTATAACAGCGGAACAGATACGTACACTGTTTCCAAAGAGATGTCGGGTGTAGCATATAATCTTGATAAATTTACTGCAGGCGAGTCTCTCCAAGCTGTTGTTGATGCTGCTAGCGATGGTAACCATATTTTAGTTTTGGAATCCGGTCAATCTGCAACTGTTGGCAAGAACCTTACTTTTGAGTTAGGAGCAAACACTGCAACTATTAATGCTGCTTCCGGTTATCAGAAATCGGTTAATGGCGATTTCGTATCTGTAATGGAGGAAGGAAGCCTTGGTGCATACTTGAATGGTGATTCTGAGACACCGTTTGTGGTTAGTGCTAATACTGATTTAAGGACACAAGGTCTGGTAAAAGTTAAGGGCAATAAGAAAGTTACCATCAACTCAGGTGTTACCGTATCTACTGCTTATAAGATTAAATATCCTCATTTTAGAGTGCCTAATGGCGCTAAATTAACTATAGAAGGTAATGGCTCTATTACGGGAGATCGTGGTCAGTTTATAGTATATGAAGGTGGTGAGTTGGTAATTGGTAAATCTGACAAAAGCGATCGGCTTCATATAACGACTTCTGTAAACAATGTGGTTAACCTTGTTGTGAAGAACTATGGCAAAACAACTATTAATAACGCCGAGATTCACGCTAAATCCGCAGTTGCACAAAGTTGGGGAACAATGGATATTCTTGGTGGTCTCTATACAGGAGAGGCTTCTACAGCAAGCATGCACAAATACTGCATCACCGCAGACAATGGCTCACAGATGACGCTCAAGAAATCCATCGTAAAAGGTGTTCATGGTGCTATCTGTGTTCAAGGTTTGGACGCTTCTCAAAAGGGTGGTAATATCCGTATAGAAAACTGCGAACTGATAGCTACGGATACTCCTAATGGTACGAAGATAAATGGAGGTGTTCACTATGCATTGTATTCCGCAACCGGTGGTATTGCTTCGGTTTATAATACGAAGATGAAATCGACAGGTCAACCACGTGCTATTCATATTGGTAACAATGATGCATACAATACGTTTGGCTTGGTATATCTTTATGAAGGATGTATGGTAAAATGCGACCAGTCGCAAGCCGCAGGAAAGCGAATTTATGTTCAAAAGAGAACTGCCACCGACAAAGAAGTTCTTTTCCCAATATCCGTTGATCCAAGTTCTGATTGGTACAAAGCAGCTAAGAATGGTGGTGAAGCTCCGCTTCCTGCTGGTTACAAGTGGAAAGCTATCATTGAAAGTGGTGATGATGATGATGACCACGTTGTTGATGCTGCATCTTATGCTGAGGGCTACCGTTGGAAAGTATTCAGCACCGCAGAAAAAGCACAAGATGCGACCGGTACGACTATTCCTTGGCAGCAAACAACCACATGGGCTGGTGACGTGCCTGATGATAAGACGGCTGTAGTTATTCCGGAAGGAAAGACTGTCGTAGTTAGCAATACCGAGATTAACAAGAACGCAGAAGCAGAGCAAATCGTTCTCGGTGGAGAAGGTGCTTCTTTGACCGTACAAGATGGTACAACTCTGAACGTTGAAAATGGTGTGAACATTGCTGATGGTGCTAAGCTTGTCGTTGAAGCTGGTGCTGTTGTTACCGTTGGTGAAGGTGGTGTGGTTGCTGCAAATGGCGACGCTATTGAAGTGAAGACTCAAGAAGGCAAGACCGGTACATTCATGATCGCTCCGGGTGTAAAAGAGAATACCCACCCGATGGCAAAGGTACAACTTGTATCGAAAGCTAAATATATTCCGGCTGAGAACAAATATGTATGGCAACGTTTCGGTATCCCTGCATACATGGCGGGCATTACAAAAGCAAATGTAGAGTATGATCACGTTGCTAATCCTACCGCATGGATGAAGATTGAGCATGAAAACTGGTCTGATTTTGAAGATACAGACGAATTCAAACCGTTTACTTGCTATGGTCTGACAACCACTGCTACTACCGAAGGTGCTATTTATACATTCACTTGCCCGTTGATGGGTAATGGTAATGCTGAGTTGGACTTAGCTGATAACTGGAACTATTATGCAAACAGCTACACTGCTCCGATTAATATTCGTCAGTTGTTGAAAGATTTCAACGATACCTATCCGAGCGTATCGGCTACCGTTTATCTTTATCGTGCATATGATAACTGGTGGTATGAGATCAACAAAGGTGCATATGTATTCGGTGAAGACGAGAATGGGCAACCGCTTCCGGAACAGATTGATCCGATGCAAGCATTCATCTTCCAACGCAAGAACGATGGTGACAATCCTGTTATCAACTATGTAAGCCAGATTTGGAATCCGATCATGGAGTCGACTCCGTCTTCTGCTCCTGCACGTAATCGCAAGTCTTATAACAAAGCAATGATTGAGATTGCAACTGCTGATGGTACAAAAGATGCTATTCGCCTCATTGAAGACGGTCAATTCTCGTCTGCTTTTGATAACAGTTACGATGCAGCCAAGTATATGAATGAGAATTCGTTTAACTTGTTTGCTGAAGTTAATGACGAGAAAATGGGCACTATCGCTTCTGACAATTTGGATGGTACGATGATTAGCATGACGACCAAGGGTCAAACTTCGTTCACCATGACGATCAGCCACGTAAACGGCATGAACTATGCTGTTCGCGATATGCTGACCGGCACGGAGATTGAGATGGTAGAAGGCGCAACCTACATGTTCAGCGTTCCTGCCGATGCAAATGTTGAAGGTCGCTTCCAGATTGTAGGAAAAGCAAATGCTCCGACCGCTATTGACAATATCGAGGAAACAGCTGCCGTTAAGGGTATCTATACCATTACCGGTCAGTTCGTTGGCAATGATTATCACAGCCTGCCGAACGGTATCTATGTTGTAGATGGTAAGAAAATTGTGAAGTAAGTTTTATGGTGAAGATAAATAAAAAAGCGTATATGGCTCCGGAGACAGTAACTCTGTCTCTGGAGTCCATAGGACCCATAATGGGTGCCGACAAAATATCCGGTAATGGAACTGGAGATCCTCCTAGTCCTGCTCCTGGAAAATTTGGTGCACCGAAGAAAGTATTCTAAAATTTAAAAATAATAATATCTATATTATGAAAAGAATCGTATTTTTATTGACTATGATATGCATTACTTTAGGCATGTCTGCTCAAACAATCAACAGCCGTTCACGAATCACATTAAAAACGGCAGGTGAAACAAATCATAATGTCCGCCTTCTTTTGTCCGATGATTTCTCTAACGGATGGGACAATAGTTATGATGCCAATGCTGCACAAGAAGGTGGTATCTACGTATTATACAGTGGAGACAAATACTCCATTTGGGCAAGTAACGAGTATTCTGATAACCTGGCTTTAGGCTTTGTAGCAACCGGAAATTTGGATTATACTTTGTCATTTGACCTGTTCCAGGGTACTTCTTACACGATTTATGACCGTGTTGAGAATAAAATGATTACGGTTAATGCTTCTACAGAAGATTACAATTTCACGATTGATGAGAGCCAGAAAAACAGCCAGATTAATGACCGTTTCGTCATCAACATCAAGGTAGATCCGTCGATCTGCTTCAACTACAATGTACTGGAGATCAACGGTCACGCAGGTGAGAGCCTTGTTGTTAAGAAAGGCGAAGCTGAGATCGTTAACGTGGATGCTCTTCCCCTTCTTTACTCGAAAGATTTAAGCGATCAGAGCGGCCGTTTGGTAGTTACCCTCAACGGTAAGGACTATCAGATTGACGCTAACCCCGCAGTTACTCCGGTTCCCTAATCCCGGACCCCGCGCTTGTTCTTTGAGAAAAGAATGTTTTTTATGTTTATGTCCTTTGATGTTTGTACTCCGCAAGGAGTGTAGCTTGGGTCGGTGGAGCGGCATGGGAGCTAGTTCACAATGACGTTACAGCGAGCAAGGATACAAGAGCCCATCGGGCTGCAAACGGCAAAGGGGTTTTATAGGTTTTTGTCTATAAAAATCTGTTCCATCAGTTTAATCTGTGGACAAAAATGACCTTTGACATATTGGATTACCGCTAAAAATGCAGCTTAATTTGCATTTTTAAGTAGAAAGATTTGCGTATGTCATTTTTTTGTAGTACTTTTGCACCACAAATTTGATGCATATATGCCGGTACCGAGAAAAATTCAATTTCATAAGCACTACTTTCTTGAGTTTTATATAGCGCAAGTAGAGGATGTGCGAAGAAAGATAAATCAGGTACTTAAACTTGTGGAAACACAAGAACATATACCTCATAAATTTTTCCGACCGATAGAAACAGTAGATGGATTATTTGAAATCCGTGTAGAGCTGAAGAGCAATATATATCGTATCTTCTGCTGTTTTGACAAAGGAAACATAGTGGTTCTTTTCCATGGTTTCCAGAAGAAGAGTCAAAAAACACCGATTGATCAAATAGTACGAGCTGAAAAATTAATGCATGAATATTTTAATGAGAAGGAGGCATAATAATGAATGCGCAAAAAAAACAGGAACTAATGCAATGCACCGATTTCGAGCAATTGCTGGACGTTGAATATGGTCAGCGAGGCACTACTCAACGCGAGATGTTTGAAGCAGATGCCGAAGCATTCTGTATTGGCGAATTTCTGAAGGAGCAAAGACTCCAAGCAGGACTGACTCAAAAAGAGTTAGCTGCTCAAGTTGGAACGCGTGCCAATACAATTTCTCGAATTGAGCGTGGCTATAGCAATGTATCCCTAGCCTCTATATTCCAAATCTTTGCAGGAATGGGGAAGAAAGTTGCTGTAACTCTCCTATAGTATATTTGTATTAGCATAACTAACATTTACAAAGCGGTAATCCAATAAAAGGACTACCGCTTTTTGTGTCCGCTTCGCGTCTAGTTAGTCTAGTTCGACTAGTTCACTAGATCCACTAGTTCGCCTAGCCGCACAAAAAACGCCCCTTTTAAACATAAAAAACAAATTGTCTTTAATTTGTGTAATCTGTGGACAGACAAATCAAAGAACATCAAAGCGCAAAAACAACATCAATAATCCTCGCAAAAGAAAGGATATATAATGTTGGTAAAG
>CADAZU010000018.1 GCA_902792535.1 uncultured Bacteroidales bacterium | reverse complement strand
GATCTATCAGCGGGCGTTCCAGAACTGTAAGTTGGAGTCGGTCACAATCCCGAGTACGGTAACCAGCATCGGAAGCAGTGCGTTCAAAGGTAACCCGACAACTACGATTGTCTGGAAACCGGCAGACTGCTCAATCGGTTCGGATGACAGCGCACCGTTCTATAGCACGTCTTCGCAAGTCACTTCTTTCACTTTTGCGGACGGCGTAGAGCTTGTGCCGGCATATATCTGCAAGAACATGAGTCTGTTGGATACAATCGTGCTTCCGGCTTCGGTCAACAGGCTTGGTCAATATGCTTTCATGAATTGCACGAATCTCAAATCCATCAACTTGCCGGTAACGCAAAAGACACTGCCGCAAAGTTTCTTCGAAGGCTGCATTTCGCTGGAGTCGATTGAACTGCCGGCCACCTTGACGACCATCAGCACGGATGCATTCTACGGCTGTTCTTCGCTGAAGAACGTGAACCTGCACGAAGATCTATCAGCGGGCGTTCCAGAACTGTAAGTTGGAGTCGGTCACAATCCCGAGTACGGTAACCAGCATCGGAAGCAGTGCGTTCAAAGGTAACCCGACCAAGTCCGTTACTTGGTTGCCGGCTAACTGTTCTGTCGGTACAGGCGATAACGCGCCGTTCTATGGTTCGCAGATTACCTCTTTCGTCTTTGGCGACAGCGTGAAGACCATTCCCGGCTATTTGTGCTACCAAATGAACAAACTGGACAGCGTTACACTGCCGGAGAAACTGACCACCATCGGTCAATACGCATTCAACGGTTGTTCGCTGTTCAAGAACGTAACAATCCCGGCATCGGTGACGAGTATCGGTACCTATGCGTTTGCGTTCTGTACGTCCCTCAAGAACTTCGAGTTCCCGAAAGGCATCAAGACGGTGGCTACCAGTGTGTTGGAAGGCTGTACAGCGCTGGAGGATGTCATTATCCCGGCATCGGTGACGACAATCGGTCAGGATGCGTTCTACAACTGCTCCAAACTGGTGAGCATTCATAACTACGCTATTACCCCGCAATCCCTTCAGTCGCGTGCGGTTTATAATGTCAACAAGCAGACCTGTATTCTCTATGTGCCGATGGACTACATCGATCTCTATCAAGCCAAAGCGGTCTGGTGCGATTTCGCGAATATAATAGGTGTGGCGACCGACCTGCAGTTTGAGGAACAGACGGTTCAGGTAAGTTATCTGAAAGAGGACAGCACACTCCATTATATGGAGGCGCAGAAATGGCAGATTCCTCACGCTCCGCGTATTGAGGGATTCACGTTCCTCAAATGGCAAGTGCTACCCGGCGATCTGGCGGAGGGAATTGTGCTGCAAGCCGTGTATGAGGCGAATAATCCGACGGAGGCTCCGGCTGTTTATACGAATCCCGCCAACCCCGCGCAGAAACTAATCAAGAACGGCAATGTCTATATTCTGCACGGAGACAAAACATACAGCATCAGCGGGCAGGCTATACAATGAATGCCGTCCGGCAGACGGCACAACTGCCAAGAATATTTTCCAGAAAAATGCGCAAGGGACTTGCATATGTCGATTATTTTTCGTATCTTTGCACCCGATTTTAATTTGGATAAATAGGATTAAATGGATAAGATACGGAATTTTTGTATAATTGCGCATATCGACCACGGCAAGAGTACGCTGGCGGACCGAATGCTGGAGATCACGCAGACTGTGGATGTGCGGCAGATGGAGAACCAAGTGCTGGACGATATGGATCTGGAGAAAGAACGCGGCATCACTATTAAGAGCCACGCAATTCAGATGAGCTATAAGTACCAAGGGACAAAGGACCAAGTACCAAAAGATAGCCCATATACTCTCAATCTGATTGATACTCCGGGGCATGTGGACTTCAGTTATGAGGTGAGCCGGAGTATTGCGGCTTGCGAGGGCGCTGTGCTGGTGGTGGATGCTACGCAAGGTGTGCAAGCGCAGACGATCAGCAATCTTTATATGGCGATTGAGCATGATCTGGAGATCATTCCTGTGCTCAACAAATGCGACATGGAAAACGCCATGCCGGAGCGTGTGGAGGACGAGATTGTAGAGCTGTTGGGCTGCAAGCGCGAGGAGATTTTGCGCTGCTCCGCCAAGACAGGCGAAGGTGTGCCGGAGATCTTGGACGCCATCGTAGAACGTATTCCTGCTCCGAAAGGTGATCCGAAAGCGCCGCTGCAATGTCTGGTTTTTGACAGTGTTTTCAATAGTTTCCGAGGAATCATCGCTTATTTCAAAGTGGTGAACGGCACGATGAAAACGGGCGAGAAAGTGCGGTTCGTGAACACGGGCAAAGAGTACGACGCGGACGAGATCGGTATTCTCAAACTGGACATGAGTCCGCGCAAAGAGATTTCTGCCGGAAACGTGGGATATATTATTTCCGGAATCAAGACTTCGACCGAGGTCAAAGTGGGTGATACGATCACGCATGTGGACAGGCCTTGCGAGAAAGCGATTGACGGATTTGAGGAAGCCAAACCAATGGTGTTCGCCGGTGTGTATCCTATTGAGAGTGAGGATTATGAGGATCTGCGGGCAAGTCTGGAGAAGTTGCAGTTGAACGACGCAAGTCTCACTTTCCAGCCGGAAAGTTCGATGGCGTTGGGCTTCGGTTTCCGCTGCGGATTCTTAGGTTTGCTACACATGGAGATCGTGCAGGAACGTCTGGACCGCGAGTTCGACATGGACGTGATCACGACCGTTCCGAACGTAAGTTACAACGTCTATACCAAGGACGGCGGCATGGTGGAGGTGCATAACCCTGCCGGCATGCCCGACTTGACGGAGATAGACCGGATCGAGGAGCCGTATATCCGCGCAAGTGTCATAACGACAGCGGATTACATCGGTCCGATCATGACGCTGTGTCTGGGCAAACGCGGCGAACTCGTCAAACAAGAATATATATCCGGCAACCGAATGGAGTTGCTGTTCGATATGCCGTTGGGCGAGATCGTGATTGATTTCTACGACAAGCTGAAGAGTATTTCCAAAGGCTATGCGTCTTTCGATTGGCATATGAACGGTTTCCGTCCGTCGAACCTCGTGAAGTTGGATATATTGCTGAACGGCGAACAGGTAGATGCGCTGAGCACGTTGACGCACCGGGACAACGCCGTGGATTTCGGACGGCGGATGTGCGAGAAGCTGAAAGAGTTGCTGCCGAGACAGCAGTTTGACATTGCAATACAGGCGGCTATCGGGGCGAAGATCATTGCCCGCGAAACGGTCAAGCAGGTTCGCAAAGATGTCCTCGCCAAATGTTACGGCGGTGACGTGAGCCGTAAGCGCAAGCTGCTGGAGAAACAGAAGCGAGGCAAGAAACGAATGAAACAGATCGGCAACGTAGAAGTGCCACAGAAAGCGTTCTTAGCGGTGCTGAAGTTGGACTAACAACATTTTATTCATTATATAAATACTATGGAACAATTTGTACATTCGGCATGGTCGCTGATTCCGTTCGGCCTCATGCTTCTGATGATCGCTATCGGTCCGCTGGTAGCTGAACACTGGTGGGAGAAGAACACCAACAAACTCATTGTTTCCCTCTTCCTCGGCGTGCCCGTAGCGGTATGCCTGATCATGGGCGGAATGCTGCACGAGTTGGAGCACCAGATCTTCTTCGACTACGTGCCGTTCATCATCCTGCTGCTGGCGCTGTTTGTCATCACCGGCGGTATTCATTTCTCGGGTGACCTGAAAGCCAAACCCTGGGTCAACACCGGTTTCCTGGGCTTGGGCTGGATCTTAGCCTCTATCATGGGAACGACGGGCGCAGCCATGCTGCTTATCCGTCCGCTCATCGAGACCAACAAACAGCGTGAGCACAAGGTTCACACCATCCTTTTCTTCATTGCGCTGGTAGCCAACTGCGGCGGTCTGCTCACTCCGCTGGGCGACCCACCTTTGTTCATGCTCTTCCTCCGCGGCGCACACTTCTCATGGTTCATGCACCTTGCGCCCGAATGGGCTGTTACGGGAATTCTGCTGCTCGGCATCTATTTCGCGATGGATACCTATTATTACAAGAAAGAGCACTGGACATCCCTCTCCGCGGACTCGCGTGAGGCGACCCCGATGGTGATGAAAGGTACTATCAATTTCGTCTATCTGTTAGGCGTAGTGCTCGCAGTGGCTTTTGTGAACGAAGGAACCATCAAACAGATGGGTGAAGCGGACGCTCCGCTGTGGCTCAAATACCTGCGTGAGATAGTTCTTCTCTCGCTCACAGGTCTCTCGCTCTACACCACCAAGAAAGAGGTGCGTTTCGGCGACAACAAGTTCAGCTGGACGCCAATAGTAGAGGTAGCGGTTCTGTTCCTCGGTATTTTCACGACGATGACCCCTGCCCTCGCCTATCTAAAGGCGCACGCAGCCGACCTCGGTTTCACCCACGCATGGCAGTTCTATTACTCGACCGGTGCGCTCTCCGCGTTCCTCGATAACACACCTACTGCCGTTGCCTTCCACGGCGTTGCTTCCGGTCTGCCGGAGTCGCTTGCTGCCGCTGAAGCAGGTGTCGTAACAGGTATGTTCAACGGCACACCTTTCGTAGCCGGTGTTCCGGAGATACTGCTCAAAGCCATCTCCATCGCGGCTGTGATGTTCGGCTCGCTGACCTATATCGGCAACGGACCTAACTTCATGGTGAAAGCCATCGCAGAGGAGAGCGGAATCAAGATGCCGTCCTTCTTCGGCTATATGATTAAGTTCTCGCTCATCATCCTCCTGCCGGTTTATATTATCGTACAACTGTTGTTTATTTGAAAATTTGAGGATTTGAAGATTTATGAGTTTATTTGATCAAATCAGCGAGGACATCAAAAAAGCGATGCTCGCGAAAGATAAAGTAGCGCTGGACGCGCTGCGCGGAATCAAGAAAGAGTTCCTGGAGGCGAAGACTGCCAAAGGCAGCGACGGCGAACTGCACGACGAGAAGGCATTGCAGATCCTTCAGAAGATGGTGAAGCAACGCAAGGAATCGGCGCAGATGTACATCGATGCCGGACGTCCCGAGTTGGCAGAAGACGAGCTGGCGCAATGCAAGATCATTGAGCAGTATCTCCCGGCTATGCTGAGCGAGGAGGAACTGACCGCTGCGCTACGCGAGATCATTGCGCAAGTGGGTGCTACGGGTCCGCAGGACATGGGCAAAGTAATGGGCGTGGCAACCAAACAACTCGCCGGCAAGGCGGAAGGCAAAGCCATCAACCTCAAAGTGCGTGAGCTCTTAGCCCAATGAAACGAGCATTTCTGATCATTCTGTTAGCAACCGGCACCAACTGGGTGTCGGTTGTTACAGACTGGTATAGCGCGAACATGAACTACGCTTCTATCACGGCGCTTATGACCGTGGAGAGTTCGTTCATTCCTTTCCCGAGCGAGGTCGTCATTCCGCCTGCAGCATATGTAGCGGCAGACCCAAGCAGCGCAGTCTATGTGAGCGACAGTTATTTTGTGAACGTAGCGCTGATTGTCCTTTTCGGTACGATAGGAGCCATGCTGGGCGCTATCATCAATTACCTGCTCTCTCTTTGGCTGGGACGCGCGATCATTTATGCTTTTGCGGATAGCAAATTAGGGCATCTGTGTCTCTTGAGCCGCGAGAAAGTGGAGAAAGCAGAAGCTTATTTCAATGACCACGGCAAGGTCAGTACGTTTGTCGGGCGTTTTATCCCGGGTATCCGCCAACTGATCTCTATTCCGGCGGGACTGAGTAAGATGCATTTCGGTTGGTTCCTGTTCTACACCTTCCTGGGCGCAGGGCTATGGAACACGGTGCTCGCCGTCCTCGGATATGTGGCGCACGGTCAAGCGGACCTCATAAACAAATATAGCCACGAACTATCCGTGGCGATACTCATACTGCTTGGGGCAGTAATACTCTACTACCTCATCCGATGGATGATAAAACGCGTGAAGGCTTAGCCCCACGCGTTTCTTTTATATCTTCATTGTTATTTATTTTTTCAGCCATTCCGCGATCGCTTTGCGGCGGTCGATCAGTTCGGCAATCAGGCATCCTACTATCCACGAAAGCAGGAAAAACAGGATGACGCATTTCGTACGGGTCATGACCGGAGCAGGATCTACGGCAAAATGGTTCTCCAGCACTACCGGAGCATAAGCCAGCTGCAGACGCAGGTCGCCGTTCCGGGTGTGAAGTTGCTGCTTGTATATCTCGCCCAGGAAGAGACGAATCCTACGATCTCCGTAGAAATTGACACCGTTGCCATCTTTGTTCATCATCGCTGCAGGCGAACCGGCATTGTAATAATACGCGCTGGTGAGGCTGTCCAGTTTAACCGCCTGGCGGTGGTTAAAGGCTACTTCTTCGCGCAAGTTCTCCAGATAGAGTTCATGAGCCTGCTGCAACGCCTCATTGCCGTTGAGCAGTTCCAGAATGGCTTCTTCTATCTCCGGAATCATAGGCACGAACACCGCCGATGTTTGGAACTGGATACAAACGCGATCCTGCATTTGCACCTCCGCCGTATCCTTGGGTGATGATTTGCGTTTGAAATCAATGTAGTCCGCCACTCCGTCATGGTGCACGTCCACAACACGGAAGATATTAAAATTGCCAGCCTGTTTCCAACGCATATAAGGCGCTATCTTGGCGTCCGGCGGCAGTAAATGACCGGACTGAAGGGGCGCAAACGCTTTCTCAAACTGCTGCATCGAAGCCCCATTGACCATAGCGATGGCGTTCACGCGGTATTTGATGTTCTTCGGCCGGGTATGATAGATTGCCAGCGCGATAGCCAGAACGACCAAAGTCACAACGATGTACCAATAACGGTACGTCAGGCGGATCATGCGCGACAAGATGTTCCAGAGTGCTACGCAGCCACGACCTATTGCGCGACCACAGGCGACACAGAGGTCCCAAAAATTCATTTCTCTTTCCATATAGTTTAATTTTTATTTCTTCTAATCCATCCAAAGGGCCGATGAGAGGTCTCTTTGGGTTTTTCTTCAGGAGCCGCCTCTTCTTCCACCTTGATCACGATCTCTTCCGCCGAAGCCGAAGTCGCGCGCTCACGGGGTTGCGCCGGCGGTTCTACGCCCTCTGCGCGAAGTGTGTCACTCAGGTCGATCAGTTGCGCCGGTTCGTCCTCCATCGGTTTCGGTGTCTGCGGAGGATAATTGGCATCGATGGCTTCCGCGATGGTCTTCTTGCCTTCCTCTTCGTCCTCGGATGGCAGACCGTCCACTTTGTATCCGGTAGCAATGACGGTCACGCGCACTTCCTCTCCCAGCGTCTCGTCGATCGAAGCACCCCATTGCACCTCGATATTGTCCCCCACCTCTTGCACGAAATCGTTGATCTGGTCGATCTCTTCCATGACTATAGCGTGCTCGGTGGAGCAATAGAACTGGAGCAGAATGCGCTCCGCTCCGTGGACGTCGTTGGTGTTGACCAGCGGCGAATTGAGGGCGTCGTTGATGGCGTTGGTAATACGTTTCTCGCCGGAAGCGCGACCGATATTCATGATTGCCACGCCGCCTTTCTTCAGCGTATTGCGCACGTCGGCAAAGTCGGTATTGATATATCCCGGTACAGTAATGATCTCCGCGATCGCGCGCGCCGCATTGGCTACCACGTCGTCCGACTTGGAGAACGCATTGAGCAAGTTCAGCTCCGGATAAATCTGTTTCAGTTTCTCATTATTAATAATAAGGAGTGCGTCCACATGCTTCGCCAGCCGCGCTACGCCTGTCATCGCTTTTTCGATCTTCTTCTTGCCCTCGAAAGCAAACGGAATGGTCACAATACCCACCGTCAGAATCCCCATCTCTTGCGCCACTTCGGCAACTACGGCAGACGCACCGGTTCCTGTTCCACCACCCATTCCGGCAGTAATAAACAGCATCTGGGTGCCATCGTTGAGCGCCTCACGGATATGATCCCTGCTCTCCTCGGCATACTGGCGCGCGGTCTCCGGATCGCCACCGGCTCCCAAACCGGGACCGAGTTGCAACTTATTCGGTACAGAGGATTTGATCAACACCTGACGATCGGTGTTACATACCAAGAAGGACACATCCTTCAATCCTTGGCGGTGCATATAGTTAACCGCATTGCAGCCACCACCACCGACACCGATCACTTTGATAATACTATCTTCTGTCAAGCCTTCCAAAGGCAGAGTAATTAAATCTTCATTCATATTCGTAGTTTTTAGTCTTGGTCAATAAACATATCTAATGTGCTTTCTTTCATTCTGTCGAAGAACCCGGGTTTGCGCACCAGCTGGTTCTTATGATTGTCGCGGAAATCCTGTCCCAGCAGAATCGTACCGACGAGCGAAGTGTATTCCGGCGAAAGGTATTTCTCGTCCGTGTCGCGATGGAGCAACAGGTTATGCGCTCCGAACTGCACATTGACGGCCGTCTTGCTCTGGATGTACTCCGCCAAGCCTTGCAGCATACTGCCGCCGCCGGTTATATAGAGCGTTGAGATGCGATTTTCCACTTTCTTCAACTCCTCCAATACCGGCGTCAGGATCTCCTGCAGTTTGAGTTCGATCGCTTCCGCCAACTCTTGGGTAGAGATCACGAAATCGCCGCCGATCTCCGCCGAAGCGGGTATACGAAGTCGCACATTCTTCTCCAGACAATCCGGCGAAGCGCAACCGAACTTACGCTTCAGCACTTCCGCCGTAGCGAAATCCAAGCCCTGCTGCTCCAACATTCGGGTGATATGATAGCCGCCTTTCGGCACCACTTTGTTGATCAGATACTGCCCGCCTTTGTACGCGGTGAAAGTAGTGGTCTGTGCACCGAGATCCAGTACGGCGCAGCCGTTCATCAGCACATGATTGCCGTCACAGGTCGCGAAAGCGGACAGCAGCGTCTCCGGACGAACAAACGAGTGCTCGATAACCCGTCCGGCTTGCGAGAACGATTTCTGCAACTGGGTGTCAATCGCCTTGCGTCCGCAGAAAGCGGTATAGTGCGCTTCCACCAAAGCGGCGCGTTGCTCCGGGCTCGGTAACTCATCCTGCTCCACTCCGTCGAGTTTGAAATAACTGGGTACAAGACCCAATACGGCTACGTCTGGGTTTCGGAGTTCGATCTTCTCCTTACATTCCCGCTCCATTTCGTCCAAAAGCGACTGACTGATCTCTTTCTTGCGCGCCTGGTCGCGCCGCGAATGGACAGCAGCGATTTGCATCGATTGTCCACCGATCGAGATAAACGCCATCGGCAACTCGTCCACGCCGATGCGGTTTGCGAGCAGTTTCAGGATCTCGGCGATCACGTATCCCGCATTGCTGGATTGCGTGATCACACCCTGCTCCACACATACATTGCCTTGTTTTTGCGGTCGTTCCTCTACGCCCAAGATCTGGAACAAGTCTTGCGCAATACGCCGCGCCGCCATGGCGCGCACGCTGTCGCTTCCCAAGTCCAATGCCACAAGGGGAAGAGAATCCGCTGTTTGAGGTTGTTTCTTTGCCATTTGTGTAAATAGTTAAAGTTTATGTTTAATATCTACCGATCACCTGCCCGCGAAAGCGCAAGTCCAGTTCGGTATAGTTTTTTGCTTTCACTTCTTCCGGGCTGTTCCGGTAAAAAGTCCTTAGTTTCTTCAGTTTCCGCTCATAGCCGTGCATAGCCCCCATCACCACCCGCGGCTGGTTTTCTCCGCGCATATAGAGATAGACCATGATCGGCGTTTGGACATAGAGATGGTGAATCCGCTCCTGCCAATAAGGTTCGTCCTGCAGCCACTGAGCGAAATCCGCCAGCCGACCCGAAGCCATCTGTGTTCCCACATTGCCCGTGACCAGCGGCACTTCGTCGCGCACACTATTGCGCGCCTGCATCACCTTGCGATCCGTATCTATCAGGTATGTGTCCACCGGCGTCTGCACGCGCAGAAGAGGCACGCGCTGGGTCAGACGGACACGGACGATATGTCTCGGAGTCAGATAGCACTCCGCCTTGCGCACCATCGGGTGATGTTGGATCGCATTCTCTATCCGGTGAAGCGCCACGGTGTTCAGCGTCTTACCCACCGGGTAAATATCCTGCCCCACCAGCAATGCCGTCAACTCGCTCTCCGACAGATACATCCGCTCCGCGCGGTCCTCAATGATATATTCCAATGCGGTACACGGCTCTTCCGCCGGACGGGATATATACCCCCAAGCAATCGCCGCCGCCATAAGTCCCGCCATGACCGCGATTCCCACACAACTCCATATGATCCGTCCGACACTCATTCACTCAATCCCTTTGCTACTGCAGGCACCAGCCGATCTATGTCTCCGGCTCCGACGGTCAGCACGACCACCGGCTCCTTGGATGCAGCAACTCTGCGTTTCAACTCATCCACCAGTTCGCTCTTTTGAACAACTTTGCCGCCTAATATTTCACTCGTGACACCGGGGATCGGTTCCTCGCGCGCCGGATAGATCGGCAGCAGGACACATTCGTCCATGGTAGCCAGCACTTTTCTAAACCCGTCCGCAAAATCGCGCGTGCGAGTATATAGGTGTGGTTGGAACACACCGATCAGCCTGCGAGAAGGATACACCTTTCGGATCGAATCTATCGCCGTTGCGATCTCCTGCGGATGGTGCGCATAGTCGTCTATATACGCCACCTTCGGCGTGTTGAGATGGATATTGAAGCGCCGTTGCACGCCCTTGAAGGATGCTACCGCTTCTTTCAAGTGGTTAATGAATAATGAATAATGAGTATTTTTCTCCTTATTCACCAGCCATGCAACACTCATCGCAGCCACGGCGTTCTCTATGTTCACCCACACGGGTACACCTAATTCTATATCATGCACCACGTCCTCCGGTGTGTGGAAATCAAAGACAATCTGTCCCTCGCTCACGCGGATATTCTCGGCATAGAAATCGCCGCCTGCTCCGTACGTATAGCATTTGACGCCGGGTTGCAGCCTCGGTTCCAACGCGATGCCGTGCTTCATCACCAGCGCACCGGTGATGAGGCTCGTGTAATGAGCAAACGCCTCGCGGTACGCCTCCGCGGTTCCGTAGATATCCAGATGGTCGGCATCGACCGCCGTCACTACAGATATATACGGCGTCAGCCGATGGAACGAGCGGTCGTATTCATCCGCCTCCACCACCACATATTCGCTCTCCTTGTCCATCAGCACATTCGTGCCGTAGTTCATGCTGATTCCGCCGAGGAACGCATTCACGGGATTCAGCAGGTGCGCCAACATCGTGCTGGTCGTCGTCTTGCCGTGCGTGCCGGCAACGCAAAGCGCTTTCTTCTCCCGCGTCACCATTCCCAGCACTTCCGAACGCTTGCGGATGTCGAATCCCTGCTCTCGCAAATACGTGTATATAGCGCTATCCTCCGGAACAGCCGGCGTGCGCACGACGAGCGTGTTGCGGGAATTGAGAGTTCTTAGCCCCGAAGGGGCACGATTATCAGAGAATTGAGAATGGAGAATTGCAGGATCGTCCACATACGTAATCCGAATCCCCTCCGTCTCCATCTCGCGGGTCAGCGCAGAAGGAGTGCGGTCATAACCGCTCACGGGGTAGCCATGATGGTGAAAATAGCGCGCAAGGGCACTCATCCCTATGCCGCCGATACCCAGAAAAAAGAAATTTTGTATGTTTTGAGACGAAATCATGATTTCTTATCACGCAATTTGGGCACAAAAGTACAAAAAAATTTTGATATATGCAAAAAAAAACGTACCTTTGCAGCGGAAAAATGAAAAAAACACTTTCTATCATATTGCTCTTTGCCTCTTTGCAGGCATTTGCGCTCTCCCATTATGAGTTGGCATACCGTCTCTCCGGAACAGGTCTATTCATGCTGCCGGACGAGAAAGTGTCGCCTTGGCTTCGCCCCACTCCGGTCGTGCCGGGAGCGGCGTTCACGGTAGAATTTCTGCCCACCGGCAGGTGGCATAGCCTGCAGCAATGGAACAATGCCTCCATCGGCGTCGGAGCACGTTATCTGAATCTGGGAAATGACACGATTCTGGGGTCCGCCATCGCAGCCTATGGGTATATCAATATGCCGTTTTATAATGGTACGCATTTCCGTATCGGCGCGCGTCCGACGGTCGGTCTCGCGGCGGTCACCAAGACATATGCCAACACTTACAAAGGCGAACACCTCTACCTGGATCACAAGGACGCGAACTGGTCCATCGGTTCGATCCTGAACGCGTATCTGGCATTGGAGCTATATATGGATTTCCCGATCAAGGACGGCTGGGAGATCACCCTCAACGGCGGCTGGCATCATATATCGAACGGTTCGATCATGCACCCGAACGCGGGTTATAACATGTTCGGCGGCGAATTAGGGGTGCGTTACCAACCGGGGGCGAAACAATACGAAAAACCCGATCCCGACGTGCCGCGCAAACTGTATGACGGCGTGGACAAACCTTGGGCGGTGGAGATCAGCGCGACCGGAGGTGTGAAGCAGAATTATTACCGCGACAACTATCCCAAGATGCAGTTCTTCGGAGCGGCTACGGTCAAAGTGGCGGCTTATTGGGTACCCGTCTCCATCTTCCGTATCGGAGCAGGTATTGACGCTTTCTACGACGGTTACTACAGGAGTGTCAGCAATAATATCCCGGGCGCCAAAGAGGCGTTCCCCGATGCACCGGTTACCTATTTTGGCAAAACGTATCTCAAGGAGAGTAAATTGGCGAATTGTTTCCGCGCAGGTATCTCGATCCAGCCGGAGTTCATCATCGGGCATCTGACCGCCGGAATCCATGTCGGTTTCTACGTCTATGATCCGATCAAGAACTTAGAGCCGTTTGTCGGCAAAAAATCATGGGATAAAGGTCAGGGCGCAAAGGAGATGGACGATGCCGGCACACCGTTAAACCGCGGTATTTTCTATCAATATGACTTCACGGACGCCAGCAATTATCAGGACGGATGGTGCTATATGCAGTTTGTGCTGAAATACCATGTGCTGGACCATCTCTTTGTCCAACTGGGTCTTAAGACCCACGGTGTTCGTGCTGAGTTCATTGATGCCGGACTCGGCGTCGCATTCTGACCCGTAACCGGTAACCCGTCACCCCTTCACCAAATTATCTTCGATGAAATAGACGAAGTCCATCGGCACGCCATGATCCACCAGAGCACGCCTGTCCGGACGGAAAAGGGCATAGAAATCTTTGAGCGAACCGCAGGCTTGACGCGCCAACCGATAGTTCTCAAACGCCATCATCCGGTCGCCTAAAACCATCAGGCAATGAGCATAATTGATGTAATCAATCGGCTCATTCGCTCCTTCGCGCAACTTATCACGGTAGACTTGTCCGGCTGCGCGCGGCTTGAGCCACAGATAGTCCCGGTAACCGCACTCGACCGCGATCTTCACGAGGAACTTCTCTTTCTCAATATCATTTCCGACGAGCTCTTGATAGACCCACGTCCCGGGCAGGTTGTTCACCAACTCCGTCATGTACTCCACTTCGGCTTTGGGTACCCAGGAATAGAACGTCTTGTGGTCATTCTGAATGCCGGACGCCTGAACCAGCTTCTGCATGCTCTCCGGCAGCCAATTCAGCGGCATCATACCGGTTGCGAACTCTTCCAGCAGCGATTTCTTGGAGTATTCCACCAGCGTACAGAGCATTTCAAACGCTTTGTCTTCTTTCTCCGGTTCCGAGATCTGAAGGGCAAACTCCTCTTGGATGGACGGGAAGAAATCGATCCGCACGTCGTAATGGATCAGCAGCGAGATCACATTGACCAGACAGTGGTTGGCAACCACCTCCACCTCGCTGTCTATGCCCCCTATCAGCGCATACATGCCATCGATAGAGAAACACTCGCGCAGGTTCCGGGTCAGCGCCGTTATAGCAATCAACGCCGCTCCGGTCTGCTTTGGGTCATGCATCGCATCGTCTAACCACTTAAAATCCTTTTCCGTCAACTGGATGCAATTCTGGAAATAGTTCAGCACAGACGAAACGGTCTTCGGATTAAAACCATGCATCTCCGGCGAGAGTCCGCGTTTGAGACGAATATCAGCATACACGGCGTCGCATAACTGGTACATCTCGCCCGTGATTTTGTCCAGTTCACTCTCCGCTTCCGGGTCGTCTATGTTCAGCCATTTGACGAACACCTCATGGTATCGAGTGCGGATGGAGTGCAACGCTTGCTCGTACGGATTTATTTCTCCCAACTCGTTCAGCCACACGCGAACGACCGTTGCTGCGGTCTCCACCATACATTCGCCCAGCGCACGCTCTATCGTATTCACTTGGTTACCTAATTCCTTCGTCTTTTCATCTTCCATCCTTCATCCTTTCAAATCTCTTCTTTGATCAGGTAATCGTTCCGCGAAGGCGAATTGCGGATCACCAGCTCGGCTAAGAAGCCCGCAAGGAACAACATACAACCCAAGATCATCATCAGAATAGCAATATGGAAATACGGGTTCACGCCAACCAACATTGCCGGCACATGGTGCGCCAGCGCATACCATTTCATGCCTCCCACAACGATCACAGCGATAAATCCGATCAGGAACATCAGGCTTCCTACCAAACCGAAGAAGTGCATCGGCTGTTTGCCGAATTTGTTAAGGAACCAAAGGGTCATCAGGTCCAGATAGCCGTTCACGAAACGGTTCAGACCGAACTTGGACGTACCGAACTCGCGTTTGCGGTGTTGCACCACTTTCTCGCCGATCTTGGTAAATCCGGCGTTCTTCGCCAGATAAGGGATATATCGGTGCATCTCGCTGAATACCTCTATGTTCTTCACAACCTCCAGACGGTAGGCTTTCAGTCCGCAGTTCATGTCGTGCAGCTGAATGCCGGTTACCTTGCGCGCCGTGGCGTTGAACAGTTTGGACGGCAGGTTCTTGGTCAACTTGTTGTCATACCGTTTCTGCTTCCAGCCGCTCACGAGGTCATAACCCTCCTCCATGATCATCCGGTAGAGTTCGGGGATCTCGTCCGGGCTGTCCTGCAGGTCCGCATCCATGGTAATCACCACATCGCCTTTTGCAGCCTTGAATCCGCAATACAACGCCGCGCTCTTACCATAATTCCGGCGGAAACAGATCCCGTGCACCTCACCACGCTCCTTTGTACTTGGTACTTGGTCACTTTGTAATTTCTCTATGACGCTCCACGACTCATCAGTTGAGCCGTCATTGACGAAAATGATCTCATAGGAAAACTTGTTTTCCTTCATTACGCGTGCGATCCACTCGTAGAGTTTCGGCAGCGACTCCGCCTCATTGTACAGAGGCACTATTACAGAAATATCCATACTTATCCAAATTAGCGTGCAAAGATACAACTAAAAATCGACATATGCAAGAAAAATCCGTTTTATTTTGTCATTTGCAGTATTTTTGCGAAAGTAATATGGACATAATTATTGCCGATCATTAAGATTCCGCCCCGCACGACTTGCATACGGCTTGCATACGAGACACCTACGAGACAGATACGAGACGATAGAAGCCCTAAAATCGCCCTTTTTCGTCCCTCAAAAGTTTCCGATTTTTAAGATTTGGCGGTTGTACCCAAATCTGCCTAATAGAAGCGCGACGTCAGCGCAGCCTCTGCCGCTTGAACCTATTTTGAAACGAACTTGAAAAGTTCCTGTTGTTAAGAAAAAAAATGACATGACCGAATGTCAACAAAGTTAGGAAAGTGTCAATGAATTTAGGATGAGCGTCCAATAACTTAGGAAACATAATCAAAAACTGTCTATGAATTTTAGGAAAAGACAGGTTGTTAAGATTCACTCATTCACTGATTCACGCAAAACTATATGTTCATTATAATACAGGGATTATTCTACCATGTAGATTCTGTAGTCTTCAAAAGTAATATCATTTACCAATTGAGCAGACGAGCATTTTTCGTTAAAAGTCTGCTCGTCTTTTTTATCCATAATCCAAATACCTTGCACAAAGTCATCACATTCCTCTACGCGTGTAATCGAAAAATCTGGATTGTTTTGATACCAACCGGCTTTGCTTTCCAAATACATAACTTTGCAAGAACGTATATCTAATTCACCGGCATCCAATGACGGATTTTCCGGCAGATAATAGTATAAATCTTTTCCTGTTGCGACTAATTCGTTGAACTTGCAGATATTTGCATGATAACTAATTCGAGCATTTTGTCTCTCTTGAATATCTTTCGGAATCTTTCTGCCATAGAATCCTGCGAGGCAAACAAACAAGACAAGAACCATCCATGGCTTTAGGTATTGATTCGCGAAATACAGAATAGCAGGGAGGGCAAGGATAGTAGCAGGAGTATAATAAAGTGTGTAATCCAAATGCAAAGCAGCTGCTCCGCAACAATAAGCGCAAGACGCCAACAATATACTATCATATATGGTATAGTCTGCTTTTTTCTTTAGGAAAGAGACTACACGGACGATTAAAGCAACGATAACCAGCCACATGATTTTTTGTGCAAAAAGTATTTTGGCAGCATTTGCCCAAATGGAATCTTTTGTATAGTGGTGGTACATATGTTCTATTCTTGGTACTACTAAAATTAAATAGAGTAACAGGAATAGCACGCCACTTGCAATAAGAAGATAGTTGAATATGCGTTCTTGTTTGTCTTGCTTCTTGTATGAGAACAGGAGAGAACATGCTCCGATTGCAACAGGAATCGTAAACATCGTTTCATAGTAATAAAGCACATAATTTATTGCTATTAGTGCTAATATTCCGTAGCCCCATTTCTTTGTTTCTGTAAATCGAATATATCCATATAAAAATAAAGGAATAAAAGCAAAAATGGTCCATATACCCGTCCATAATTGCATAAAATGGCTATATGTCCTGCCAACTATAGTAATCAGCAAAACAAGTGTAATGGCATATTTCCAAACAGGCTTTTCTTCTTTGAGTATATGCAAACCTATGGCAGCAAAGAAAGCCATGTATAAGATAAACCAGAATACATGAATAGCATAGTGTGCAACAGGTGGTATCTGACCGTCATAGAAAATGGGGAGAATGTCATAAACCGTGTAGTCCAACGGGAAGAATCGGCCGTACGCAGGATCGACAAAGAAGCCGAAGATCGGTTTGTCCCAACCTGTGTACATGATTACTTGCGAATCGTCGTAATCAACCCAAGCTGCGTTAGCGACAATAAAATAGGAACATATGGCTACTATGGCAATCCATATTCCCCAGAATGTCCATTTAATAATGTTTTCTTGATTTTTCATATTTTTCTCCATTAAAAGATTCTACAAAATACACAGGACGGTTCTTCGTCTCGTTGAAAACGCGGCCTAAATATTCTCCAATGATACCAAGTGATAATAGTTGCACTCCGCCCAAAAATAAAATAGCTATCATTATAGTCGGGAAGCCTGCTACCGGTTCGCCCCATATCAGCGTTTTTATAATTACCCATATGGCATATAGGAATGAAACCGATGATACAACAAGACCCACTCCTGTAGCCCATTGGAGCGGAGAGGTTGTATATGCAGTAAGCCCTTCTATTGCTAATTTTATAAGTACGCGATAACTCATGGAAGATTCGCCTGCCACTCTGTCTTGTGTTTCGAAGTCCACGAATGTTTTCTTGAAACCGATGTAGCAATACATGCCTTTGGTATAGCGACTTTGTTCACGTAATTGGCAAAGTGCATCTATACAACGGCGATCCAAAAGGCGGAAGTCCCCGACATTGGGTAGCACATCTATGCGAGTGGATTTGCTCAACAAGCGATAATAGGCAAGTGAGAGTTGTTTTCTCAACCAAGCTTCTTTTCCGCGCGACTTACGACGGGCATATACATCTTCGTAGCCTTCTTCCCACTTCCGCAACATTTCATGAGCGACGTGAGGCGGATGCTGCAAGTCGGCATCCATAATGACAGCGCAGTCTCCTGTTACGTAGTCAAAACCGGCCAGTAGAGCCACTTCTTTGCCATAGTTACGGCTCAAATCGACGTAGTTACAACGTGCGTCTTTCTCGCGCAACTTCTCCAATTCATTTATTGTTGTGTCGCGCGAACCATCGTTAATGAACAGGAACTCCCATTCATAATATTGCTCTGCGTCTGCTAACTTACACAATTCCACATGCAATAGTGGTAGTGATTGCGCCTCGTTATAACAAGGAATTATTACGGATACTTTTTTCATTTCTCAAATTGTTTGGATTTAAAGACAAATCGGACCAATAAGAAATTTATAGGTATAACTATGCAGAATACAGGGATCGGAGCCAAACTTTCTGACACTCCGAGCCATAAGAAGAAATTTAGGAATATAAGATGAAGCAGATAGTTTACTCCATGTGACAGAGCAAACCCGATTCCTCTTTTGACAGATGTTTTCTCCTTGAAGGTAAAATGCGCAGAGAGGTAGAAATTACATAGCCATGAAATGATATAACCAATTGTATATGCTATGTTTGTATATAATTTCTCATCCTCGTCAATATCGTTCATCCATACAATCAGCATATAAATGCCATAGTGAATACCCGTTGCAATAGTACCTACTATCGCAAACCGTATAAACTCATGGAGTTTGGGAGAATGGATTATGCTATGTATCTTTGTATATAGGGACATAAAAAACGTGAGACTTGTCGGCTCAGTTCGGGTTGTTGAGGATTTCTGGACTACCTAATTAGACCTTACTGTATCGAACAAGGCTCACGCAAAACGTGAGCATAAAAGCCTTGTTCTTGGTCTAATTGTTTGAAAGTGTCCAGTTTTCAACAACCCAAGCTCTTAGCTGAATGCTTGATTATTTATGTATGTTGTTTGTCTGTTGTTTTATGCCATAGGCAGATTTTTGTTTAAATTTTGATTATTGTTGATTTACTATTTATTGCTTTTTCTGCTCCGTGCTTTCCAAAGAAGCGAGGGATTTTTACTTTTCTCCTTTGCCGAAACACTCTCCTGTTTTTGGGTTACAATGTTACCCCATACTCGTATATAGCATCGCTTGGTAAATCTATTTGATCATTCCAATAGATACATGTACGGCTTGCATCCAACTGCGCATTCTCAAACAATCCATGTTCGGTCTGAAGATCCCGGAAAGCAGGCAATGTCTTAATATCGTCTGCTACGTCATAGCGGACTTTCCGCCCGTCATCAAACGAAACGAGCAGTTGAAAATCCGCAAGCGGCTGATATGACTTAATCCGCGGTATCATAGATATCTTGGCACGATTATTTGCATTTTAATCTTTCAATGGAGGGAGTTTTACAATCTTCTGTGTATTCCACATTTCTTGCAATTCTTCTTTATGCTCCGCAAGCCATTCTTTTACCATTTTCTGAGCACGGTTCGGAAGATCGCCCTCTGTCATCTCAAAAGTGGTGATGTCAAACACTCCCATATATTCTTCATAGAGCGCATGTATATGCGCGGGCTCATGCTCTTTAGGCTTAAAGAACATCTTAATGATTATTCAATAAAAACGACTAACTTCAGGCATAATTCGTTTTCCTTCCAGTTTTGCGTGCAAAATTACTGCTTTTTTTCGACATATGCAAGCGAAAGAGCATTTTTCCTATTTTTTCCTTCATCCTTCGTTCTTTCATTTTCCTCCTTCCAACACAGGATTAACACAGGATTAACGGAACGAGAAAGGGAAGATGCGGCATTATAACACACCATAATATCGTTTTTTATCGGGAAAAAAGCATTTAAATTTGCATATGTGCAAAAAAAGTATTATCTTTGCACCTGCATTCAAAAAAAGTAAATACTTCAAAAAAAACAGATACTATGAATCGAGACACGGAGATTTTTGACGTTATTCTGCGGGAACGCGAACGTCAGATGAAAGGCATTGAGTTAATCGCCAGCGAGAATTTTGTGAGCGACCAGGTAATGGAAGCGATGGGCAGCGTGCTGACCAACAAGTATGCGGAGGGCTATCCCGGACACCGCTATTACGGCGGTTGCGAGGTGGTAGATATAGCGGAGAACATCGCGCGCGATCGGCTCAAAAAGCTCTACAATGCCGAATATGTGAACGTGCAGCCCCACAGCGGCGCACAAGCAAACATGGCGGTTTTCATGGCTTGTCTCAAAGCCGGCGACACGTTCATGGGACTCAACCTCAGCCACGGCGGACACTTGAGCCACGGTTCGGCTGTCAATTTCTCCGGTCTGATGTTCAACGCCATCGGTTACGATCTGGACGAAGCGACCGGACGGGTCAATTACGACGATTTGGAGATGAAAGCGCGCACGCATAGACCTAAATTAATTATCGCGGGCGCGAGCGCGTACAGCCGCGAATGGGACTACGCACGCATCCGTCGCGTAGCGGACGAAATAGGCGCGATCTTCATGGTCGATATGGCACATCCGGCAGGTCTGATTGCCGCCGGGTTATTGGAGAACCCGCTCAAATATGCGCATATTGTGACCTCGACGACCCATAAGACCCTGCGCGGACCGCGCGGAGGTATCATTCTGATGGGCAAAGATTTCGACAATCCTTGGGGCAAGACGACTCCGAAAGGCGAGATCAAGAAAATGAGCGCCCTACTCGACTCCGCTGTTTTCCCGGGCACACAAGGCGGTCCGCTGGAGCATGTTATTGCCGCGAAAGCCGTAGCTTTCGGAGAAGCGCTGACCGAGGAGTTCAAGATCTACCAGAAGCAGGTGAAGCTGAACGCAGCCGTCATGGCGCAAGCGTTCATGGACAAGGGATACAAAGTGATCTCCGGCGGAACGGACAATCACTCCATGCTCATCGACCTGCGTACCAAATTCCCGGATCTGACCGGAAAAGTAGCGGAGCAAGCACTCGTTTCGGCGGATATCACGACCAACAAGAACATGGTGCCTTTTGACAGCCGTTCCGCGTTCCAGACCTCCGGTCTGCGTTTCGGCACACCGGCAATCACCACCCGCGGTCTGAAAGAAGACAAGATGGGATGGATCGTAGAGTTAATCGACCGCGTCCTGCAGGCTCCGGCAGACGAGGCGGTGATCAAGATGGTTCGTGAAGAAGTGAACCGCGAGATGAAGCAACATCCGCTATTCGTGGGATGATTTGCGGAAGTGGTTCGGCGTCATATGCAGATGTTTCTTCGTATATTGGCTGAAGAAACTGGCATTGGGGAACGCCATTATTTTCGCAATCTCACGAATAGGTATGGTGGTATTTTGCAAGTAATGCTTCAGTTCGGAGATGGTAACCTCCGTGATCCATTCGCTCGCCGACTTGCCGCTCTTGGACTTGCACACCTCCGATAGATACTTCGGCGTGATCTCCAGATGCTTGGCATACCATTGCACCTCGCGCTCATGAGGATGCTCCTGCAACAGGTGCATGAACTCATGGAAAATGTAGTCGCCCTGGCTTACTGCGCGATGCGGCGTGCCGAGACTCGCAGTTATCGCGATCTTGTCCATATAATTGAGCAACTCCATCATGGCTCCCTTGGCAATGAAGCGCAAGATCTGGCGACGGTAATCCGATAGACGGTCCTGCAGCTGAAGCGTCAGCAGATGGAAATAGGTATTGAAGAAATCAATACTGATCTCGTTGATATGGAAGATGGGATTGCGCTTAATATACTCCTGCTTCGCCCACCAATTCGGCTCTACGCGCATATGATCGTACATGATCTGCTCATAGATAGAGGTGTCAATCGTGACCTGCTTGAACTCAAAATCAGGCGACATCTCATACGGACCGAGAGGCTGGGTGAAATCTGGGATACGAATAAATAAATCGTCTTTCCCGATACGGATCATCTCGCCGCGGTAATAAACGTCGATATATCCTCCGGTACACAAAATAGTGGTCATTGTGGCAACCGATGTGGTGCGTTTCTCCCGACATTCGCGGAAACCATCCTTCTCGTCGGTGATAAAAATCAAATCTGTAAATAGGGTCATGCGAGTAAGTATTTATCAATTAATATAATAATTCATAGGGACATTATTTTGCATTTCGGGGGCAAAAGTACTATTTTTTTTCGAAATGCACAAATTTTTAGTAATTTTTCTTGCAAAATTCAATAAAATATAGTAATTTTGCAGTCAAAATGCAAGTAACGCTATGAAAAAGAGCTTATTTTTCGCGCTGATAGCGCTGGTAATGATGGGTTGCGGAAAGGGCAATGACCGCCTCTTGACCTCAGCAACCGGAAGTATCTACGAGTGCCTGGTGGTCAGTCCGGGTTCGGTCAAAGCACCGGTATGCGACCTGATGAGCGCCGACATGTACGGTTTGCCTCAGATGGAGCCGTATTTCACGGTCTCGCATGTAGCCCCGTCTCAGTTTGATGATTTCCTGAAATCATCGCGTAATGTGCTGGTTATTGACATCGACGAGCACAAATACACCCAGACAAAGACCATTCGCACACGCGACGCGTACTCCAAACCGCAAGCGCTGGTTCGTATCCAAGCGCCGAACGACGAGGCGTTTTTGAGTTATTGGAACGAATACGGCGAGGCTATCCGCGAGTGGTTTGTGCAGGAAGAGTTAGCGCGCCAGATACGTTTCTACCATGCCAACACCTGCAAAGAGGCACGCGCGGCGCTCAATAAACAGGGCTACGACATCCTCATCCCGGAGGACTATATGTTCATCGAAAGTAAAAAATTGAAAGTGGAAAGTGAAGCGGACTCGGTGGAGGTCGTTTGGGCTTGCAACAACAAGGGTCCGATGCGCAAAGACATCCTCGTCTATAGTTTCCCGTACACTTCCCAAGAGCAGTTCACCAACGAAGCCATCATCGCGCTGCGCAACGAAGTGATGGGGCAACTCGTCAGCGGTCAAGTAGAAGGCAGCCACATGGGAACCGAGACCAAGCATTTCCCGCCGATGAGCCGCTATGTATCTGCGCTCCGGGACACCGTGGGCGGTTTCTATGCCGTGGAGACACGCGGTTTATGGAGACTCGAGGACGGCGAAGCGATGGGTGGTCCGTTTGTGTCGCTGACACGTCTGGATCAAGTGAACGGGCGCGTAGTGAGAGCCGAAGCATTCCTTTTCGCGGCAGGACAGAAGAAACGCAATGCCTTGCGTCAGCAGGAAGCTATTCTCTATACGCTTAAGATGCCGAACGAGCGCTGATGGCTTTCCATCGCCGGAGACCGTAGAGGCAGTTGGCGCACCAGAACAGATATTGCGCCGCCATGCAAGGATCACCGGCGCGAATCCATAACGCGACACTCAATACATCGACCGCCAGCCAGATAAACCAGTGCTCGCGGTACACAAGAATCATCAATACCTGCGCTACCAGTGCGGGTATTGTTGTGAAAGCGTCTAAATACGGCTGGGTGTCGTCCGTCCAGACGGAAAGTCCCCACCCTGCCAGCCACGAACCGACCAGCGTTGCTACTGCAATGATCAGAATCGTTCGCCGCGAGAGGGAGCGCGGCGTAACCACACCGCTTCCGGACGAACTGCCCTCCGGTGCTTTGAGACGACGTTTCCATACATAAACGCCGTAGATCATCGTGACGAAATAATAGCCGTTGATAGCTATCTCGCCGTAGAAACGCTGGGTATAACAGAGATATGTATAGGTGAAGACTTGCGCAAAACCGAATGCGAAAGTCAAGATTTTTCCTTGCGCCGTGAGACAAACGGAACAGACGCCCAGACAGCCGCTCAAGAGCGACAGCCAGGTGTCATGCGGCATGAGCACATAGACCAGCACTTGGAGCAGCAGCCCCACTGCCATGAAATAGTAATCATACCGTTTGCTATCTGCCCAATACGTCTTTTCCATCACTTCTTTTTCGTCACCACTTGGATCAGTTCTTTCGGTTTCGCCTGCATCCGGTCTACCGCTTGGTAATCCCACTCTTCCTCGAAATCCCAATTGGACTTGGTTTGTATCTTACCGGGGAAATAATAGATGGCTTCCGGCTGGCGATGGTTCTCCCATGATCCGGTAGTCCATTTGCCGTCGCCGTTCTCGTCCAGATAGAGCCGCATATAGTACGTGTCGGGTTTGAGGTATTCAAAGAACGCCCCTTCCTCCGTTGCCGGCAGCTCGCGTATCACTTGATCCTTGCTGTCCAAGATCTGAATCCGTGCTTGCGGGACAAAAGGCTTTAGCCGAACGCGAAGCGTAGAGTAATCCGCCGGTGTCTTGACCGTCAGAGGATAATTTCCCGCGATATGGCTCACGCCATATACATCCGTCAACGCCCCACTGTCGAGACGCAGTTCGTAGTCCTCGCCCGCCTTCAGTTCTGCCTTAAACAGCAATTTCATCGGCAGGGTGTCGTACGGCATGATCTCAAAGGGAACAGGTGTATAGACCGTGTCCCGGCGGTGGAAGAGATGCACGGAGTCGATTGCTATCGCGCCCAGCGGCGTGGTGCAACTCAGACTCAGCGTGTCGTATAACTCAAATCCCTTACGGGCATTGGATTTCAGTTCCAGACGGCGGTTGCGGTTCTTCCTGTCCAACTGTTCTTTCGCTTTCGCGGTCATCCTTGGCGCACGCCATACAGCGCGCAGCGTATCGGTGTACCACTCCAGATCTAAGACGCTGTCCGTACGGCGGTAACGCGCCTCGAGGAAGATCGAGTCCTGGCGGATAGCAGTGCTATCCGTAAGCCACAGCGTCACCGTATCGCGCCGGACATTATAGACCATGTGTATAAAAGGTGTCGGATCGACCCACGCGGAGTCGCTCTTCGTCGAATCGACCTCCGAGGGACGCATCGCGCGCCAAGAGAGCACGCTGTCCGGCGAAGCCGAGAAAAGCAGCGTGATACGATGTTGCTCATCGCGCAACGTGCGCTGGAGATACAGCTTCTCCTGCGCTTCCTTAAACAAGAAAAGCCTGCCTTCCACCATTGCCGCACTATCGGCGGTGTCCCTCGGAACGATCGTCACCTCCTCGTCCGCAAACGCCATCGCTTCACCCGGCGTTAACCGGTTATCGCGGCTGAAATCATCCACGGCGTAGTACTTGTATTTGCCCGGATGGATATTGCCTATACGGAAATGCCCCGTTGAGTCGGTCTTGGCGATACGCACGAAAGGCTGTTGGCTCAAAACCGAGTCCGACATATCGCGATGGATGCCGACCAGAATACCCTGCATGGGGTTCAGCGTCGCCGCGTCATACACCATTCCGTGGAACTCCAGCGTATCAATCTCGTCGCCCGTAGAGAAATAGAACGAGAAACCATGCAGCGGTACGCGCTCGCGGAAATCGCACACCGCGTCTCCGAAATCAATGGTATAAGTCGTGCTGTCGCGCAGCGAGTCCTGGAAATTGACAATCAGCCGCTTACCCCTCGCCCGAACGTCCGGCGCGTTCTGCTGGGGCGGAGACATCAACAGGTTGCCGGCTATATTATTGAGTTGGATATATTCGTCGAAAGTGACCTCTATGCGTTTGTCTTTGAAATTCAGCGCACCTATTTCGGGCACCGAACGCAGAGGAACAGGCGGAATAGAATCTTTCGGACCGCCTTGCGGACCTATACCACGGTTGGCACAACTCGCCAAGATTGCGAGCGCTGCCAGACAATATATCGCTTTGCGCAGATTTCCTATTCTCATCCTATAATGTGCGCAGTTCATAGCCCTGCGCTTGCAAAAATTCTATTACTTGCGGTAAGACCGCTAACATCCGCTCGTTCGACTTGAGCGAATCGTGAAAATTGATGATACTCCCCGGACGCACATCGCGTTTCACTTTCGCCAACATCGCTTCCGGCGTGCGTTTAGGGTTATAATCCCGCGTCAGAATATCCCAGTAAATGATCCGATAGCCTTGCATTGCCAAGGCTCGTCTTTGCCGGAAACTCGCTTTGCCGTACGGCGGACGAAACAGCTTGGTCTCCTTGGGAAATTTTGCCACATTCGCCAGATACTCTTTCAGCGGGTATTTCCATCCTTTCAGGTGGTTATAGGTATGATTGCCGATGGCATGTCCGCCCTTCACAACCTGCTCATACACCTCCGGATGTTTGTCTATGTTCTCGCCCACCATGAAGAAGGTCGCCTTCACGCCGTAACGATCCAGGATTGCCAGCACTTTCGGCGTGACCTCAGGAATAGGACCGTCATCGAAAGTAAGATACACCGCCTCCCCCGTACGGAAAACACCGTACGGGAAGAGACGTTGCCATATATCGCGCACTTTTACCACGCGAGCGAAGAAGCGCCAAGGATAGCTGCGTCGCTGTCTTTGAGCACCGAGATAGATACAGGGATTTTGCCCTTCCAGATCGGCATGAGGTTCGCCTCCATCGCTTCACGAATCGGATCCATGATCCAGTGACCAGCCTTGGTCAAACCGCCAAAGAGGATGATAGCCTCCGGGCTGGAGAAATGCACGTAATCCGCAAGTTTCTCTCCAAGCAGATGTCCTGTGTAATCAAAGATTTCCTTGGCTACCAGATCGCCCTTTTCTGCGGCGTCGAACACATCTTTGGACGTGATATGGTCGATGTCTTCTACTTGGCGGAGAAGCGTCGGCTGAGTGGTCGAAGTGACGATTTCTTTAGCCGTGCGTGCCACACCTGTAGCTGACGCATAGGCTTCGATACATCCGCGCTGACCGCATCCGCAGAGGCGTCCGTTACCGGAATGATCCACCTTGCAGTGTCCCAGCTCTCCGGCAAAGCCGTCATGTCCGTAGAGCAGTTTGCCGTCGATTACAATACCCGAACCGACGCCTGTTCCAAGGGTAATGACGATAAAGTTCTTCATTCCGCGTGCAGAACCGTAGATCATCTCGCCTTGCGCGGCAGCATTGGCATCGTTGGTAATGGTACATTTGATGCCCATACGCTCGCTGATGAGTTTGGCAAAAGGCACTACCCCTTTCCACGGCAGGTTGGGAGCCTGTTCGATACAGCCCGAATAGAAATTACCGTTAGGCGCACCGCAACCGATGCCAACCACATCACTCAGTTCAATACCTTCATCCTTGACGAGTTGGCGCATACGTTCGCACAACTCATCGCAGTATTCGTTGATTTCAGGATACTGCTGTGTGGGGATGGAATTACTGCGAAGCACTTGTCCGTCTTCGCTAACCAAACCGAACTTGGTGCCCGTTCCACCCAAGTCGATACCTAAAGCATACTTTTTCATGGTTAATCAATTTTAATATCTTTGTTTACATTTTTGCTTCCCCAGATTGCGTAGAATAGGATATAAGCCACGCTAACGATGGGCACGATATAACTGAGCAGGCAATCGTGCGCCGCAATCACACTCTGAATATACGGCACAATTCCGCCGCCGACGACCATCATCATAAAGATACCGGACGCCTTCGCAGTATATTTGCCTAATCCTTCTGTCGCCATATTGAAGATCGAAGTCCACATAACGGAGGTGCACAGACCGCAGAGAACAAGCAACGTAGAAGCCAGCGGCACTTCGATTACTTGACCCTGTACAAAAGTCTTCGCCATGATGCTGTCGCCGATCAGCATAGCAGCTACCATCAGCGCGATGGCAACCGAAGCAACACACATCACCATCGTGCGACTGCTGACTTTACCACCAATAGTGGAACCGATGAAACGACCGATCAACATCAAAATCCAATACCGTCCTGCAATCAGACCTGCTGCCGCAAAACCAACCCGCGGAGTCAGATACGAAATGAGTGTTGCCGGAATACCGATCTCTACACCCACATAGAAGAAGATCGCAATCACGCCCAGCGTCAGATGACGGAAAGACCAAGGGCTGTGCTCGTAAGTCACCTGCTGACCTGCTCCTGCCGGTTCGGCAATCGGTGTGATGCGGATGATAAGATAGATCACGGCAAATACTGCCATCGCGATGTACAGCACTACGTTGACATCGTCAATCTGCTTGCCGGCGAGGCTCTCACCAACGATCGCACCCACCAACATCGGCGTCAGAGCACCGGAGAGCGAATTGAGCGTACCGCCAACCATGTTCAACTGGTTTCCGCGGTTGCCTCCGCCACCTAACAGGTTCAACATCGGGTTTACCACCGTATTCAGCATACAAACGCAGAAACCGCCCAGCAACGCGCCAAACAGATAGACATAGAAGCTATCCAGCACACCACTCATCCACTGGAATCCGATTCCTACGAATCCCAGCGCGATAGCCATCAGAGCGGTGCTCTTGTAACCGCGTTTCGCCAGGATGTTTCCTGCCGGAATACCCATAATCAGGTACGCCAGAAAATTGAACAGGTTACCCAGCATACCCATTCGCTCAGCCTGAGCCGGGTCTTCAAACGATGCGCCCCAGATCTTACCCACCGGAGCAGCCAAATTGGTGACAAAAGAGATCATTGCGTAGAGGAACATCATCGCAACAATCGTGATAATTGTCAGAGACTTGTTTTGTTGTTTTGTTTCCATAATATTAAATTGTTATTTTGTAATTTGTGATTTTTCACTTATACCATTTCTCGACGACGTCCCGACGAGGTCTCGACGGTACGCTTACTTTAAAACTCGTTCCAAAAAGCCCAACACGCGCTCGTGCATGTGCTTGGCGTTGTTGCCTTTGCGCAGGAAATGATTGTCGTCCGGATAGAGCTGCATCTCAAACTGCTTGTCCGCCTTCACCAGCGCGTCAAAATACTGCATCGCGTGCTGCACATGCACATTGTCATCGCCCGTTCCGTGGATAATAAGCACCTCGCCGCTCATGTCCTCCACATGGTTCATCAGCGAAGCCTCTTCATATCCGCGCGGATTAACCTGCGGGCGACGCATATAGCGCTCCGTATAAGCGCTGTCGTATAATTTCCAGTCGGTCACCGGCGCAATCGCCACACCCGCTTTGAACGGATGTCCCTTGGTGCTCATCGTCATCAGCGTCTCATATCCGCCGTAACTCCAGCCGAGGATTGCCATTCTGTCCGCGTCAATCTCCGGACGCTGACTGATATAGTTCGCCGCAGCAATCAGATCCTCCGCTTCCTTGATTCCCAAGCCCATGTATGTCTCGTTCCGCCAAGCACGACCACGGCAATCGCCGCCGCGGCTGTCCACGATCAGCACAGCGTAGCCTGCTTCTACTAACGCATATTCGAACCGTTTGCGCCAACGGTTCAACACGCGCTGGCTCGCCGGACCGCTATAGTGCATCACCACCAACGGCTTTGGTCCTTGGTCCTTGGTCACTTTGTCGCTTATCATCAGCATCGCTTCCAACTCCTGTCCCTTGCCGTTCGGAATCTTCATCAGTTCCGGTTCCGGCAGACCGTTGGATTGCCACGCCTCCGCCAGCGAGTCATTGCTCAGCAGCACTTCCCCACCCTTAAGGGGTGAAGAGCTCTGCTCGATCGAGCGTCCTGTGGACGGTCGTAGAACTCCCGGGGAGGGACTTTTATAGAGCGTATATCGGTTCGGTGTATCAAAACTCTGGTAGCAGACGATCATCTTCTTGCCGTCCGCGCTGAATCGCGCGCTGTGCATACCATCGCCTGCTGTCAGCTGAATACTGGCGGCTGGTTTTTGGTAATTCAAGGCGTAGATCTGCCTTGTGCTCGGCGTCGGAGCGGCTTGATAATACAGAATCTGCGCTTTCTCGTCCACGGCGTACAGCGCGGTCACATCCATCTCGTCCGGCGTCAGCGTTCGCTGCTCAATCCCTTGCGCGTTATAGAGATACGCACGCCGCCAGCCGTCTTTCTCGCTCAGCACAATGATCCGTCCGTCGCTCAGCCATTTCCACTCGTCGAACAGGCTGTAGTCCACAAAATAGTTCTTGCTTTCCTCTTTGTACAGCAGGTTCGAAACGGTCGATTTGGCGTTGCAGGAAAAGACCTCCATCTTCGTCTGGTCTCTGTTCACGCGCAGCACAATCAGCTCCCCACTCTCCGTCCACCGCAACCGCGGGAAATAATAATCCGAGTTCTGGTTGCCGGCTTCCGAAAACTTAACCGTCACAATCCCCTTTGTCGCCACGTCATAGACGCAGACGCTCGCTTTCGCATTGGCGCAACCGGCTTTCGGATAGCGCAGACTCTCCGAAACGGGATACTGCGTCTCCAGATAAGTCTGCCAACTGAACTCCGGCACTTCCGTCTCGTCCAGCCGTATAAATGCCAGCTGTTTCGAATCCGGACTCCATGCAAAAAGCGCCGTGGTGGCAAACTCCTCCTCGTACAGCCAGTCCGCTACACCGTTGATGATCTCGGTGTTCGCGTCCTTCGTCACCGCCACTTCGGTTCCGAAATCGAGTTTGTGGATATAGAGGTTGTTGTCTTTCGCAAAAGCCACATACCGTCCGTTCGGGCTCATCACGGCGTCGCGCACCTTGACCTCTTCGCCCTTGAACATCCCTTCTCCGAGACGCTTGCGCGTGTGCCGCATTGTGTCATACACGAACCACTCCGCCACCTGCGAATGGCGGAAAATCTGCTCCTCGTTCTCGCTCTCCAGCCTATACCGCGTACAGGCAACCTCCTCCTTTGTACTTGGTACTTGGTTACTTTGTACCTTCAAAATGCTGTCCTGCTCCGCTACGGTAAGCGTTTTGGCATTGTACTCCCCGGCTAAAATCGCCGGCAAAATAGATAATATTAGGATTAATTTCATCTTTTCACATTTTTTGGCATGCAAAATTACAAAAAAATCGGCACATACCAAACGGCAAAAAGCGATTTGCCAAATAAATTATGCAATTTGTTATTTTTTTATAAAAAATGAACGCGCGCGCTTGTGTATGTGAAAAACTTTTTGTACCTTTGCGCCCGCTTTTTGTAACGACTATCAAAATATCGAAAAATCATAACAAATCAAACAATAATTAACTAACATTTATGCAACAAATCAAACTGAAACGTGGTTTGGACATTCCTTTCGAGGGACCCGCGGTGGAGCAGCTGGGTAGCGTGCGCCGTCCGGAGGTCTTTCATATTGTGCCCGACCATTTCGCCGGTGTCACGCCCAAGCTGGACGTGCATGAAGGCGATTTCGTGAAAGCCGGTTCGCCGCTCTTTCACGACAAGGCGTTTGAGCAGATGCAGTTCACGTCCCCTGTGTCGGGTAAAGTCGTGGCAATCGTCCGCGGCGAGCGGCGCAAGGTGATGTCCATCGACATCGAGGCAGACGCTACCGTTCAGTACGAGAAGTTCGACACCGCAGGCGATGTGAAGGAACTCCTTCTCAAGTCCGGTCTCTGGGCGCTCATCAAACAGCGTCCGTACGACTGCATTGCGCTGCCGAACAAGACTCCTCGTGCTATCTTTATCTCTACGTTCGACACGGCTCCCGTGGCTCCGAACTACGAGTGGGTACTGAAAGGTCAGCTGCCTACCCTGCAGGCTGCCGTAACCGCCCTGAGCCAACTGGCTCCGGTGTTCGTCGGCATCAAGGGTGGCGCCAAAGCAACCGAGTTCCGTGAGTTGAAGGACTGCACCCTCTATGAGGTCTTTGGTCCCCACCCTGCGGGTAACGTAGGCGTACAGCTCAACAACCTCGCGCCGCTGGCGAAGGGTGAGACGGTCTTCACCGTCAACATCCAGGACCTTGCCATCATCGGCCGCCTCTTCCAGAAAGGTATCGTGGATTACCAGAAGAAAGTGGCGCTGACCGGTCCGCTCGCTTACGGCAAGCAGTATTACAACGTGCTGCCGGGTATGCCTGTATCAGCTATCCTGACGAGCAACGTACACACTGAGTGTCCGTGCCGCTACATCGCCGGCAACGTGCTCTCCGGACGCCAGATCAGCCTTGACGACATCATCTCCGTCTATGACAACCAGTTCACGGTGCTGGACGAAGGCTCCGAGAACCACGAGTTCATGGGCTGGATGCTGCCGCGCTTCTCGTCGTTCCATTTCGGCAAGACCGACCCCGCTGCCATGCTCGACAACTGTTTCACACGCTGGCTCTTCGGCAAGAAGCACTACCAGTGGGACGCACGTCTCAAAGGTGGTCGCCGCGCGATCATCGTCTCCGGCGAGTACGACAAGGTCTTCCCGATGGACATCTACCCCGAGTACCTCATCAAAGCCATGATTGCCGGCAACATCGACAAGATGGAAGCCCTCGGCGCGTATGAGGTAGCTCCCGAAGATTTTGCGCTCTGCGAGTATGTCTGCACCTCCAAAATGCCGCTGCAGGCTATCGTTCGCGAAGCGTTGGACAATTTAAGAAAGGAGATT
>CADAZU010000017.1 GCA_902792535.1 uncultured Bacteroidales bacterium | reverse complement strand
ATGGGCTTGGGAACGAACGACACGGATCTGTTGCTGCAGTCGCTCAAGAACCTCGGAATAATGTTTGCTATCAGCCTTCTGGCATCGACGCTCTATTTCGTGGTAACGCCTCTGGAGACGGACAACCCCACAGAACTGTTAGCACGCACCAACCCTTCCGTCTATGATGTGCTCATCGCTTTCTTCGGAGGTATTGCCGGCATCCTGGAACTCTCGCGCAAAGAGAAAGGAACAGTCCTCTCCGGCGTGGCGATTGCTACGGCGCTCATGCCGCCGCTCTGTACGGTCGGTTATGGTATTGCCAACCTCAACTGGCACTACGCAGGCGGAGCGTTGTACCTGTTCTTCATCAACTGTATCTTCATCGCTCTGGCTACTTTCTTGGCAGTCAAGTACTTGCGTTTCCCGGTGGTGGAAGAGAAAGACGGTACTTCGCGCCGGAGGGGCATCTCGTACGGTTTGCTGATCCTCGTTGTGCTCGTGCCCAGTTTCTTCACGGCGTATAGTATCGTCCGCGAAAACCGCTTCACCACCGAAGCACGGCATTTCGTGAAGGAGAACCAAGCCATCGGAGGCACTTATATCTATGATTACAGCACAGACATGTCCGTCAAACCCTATACGCTCACGCTGCGGCTGGCAGGAGAGGCACTGAGCCCGGAGTCGCGCGCACAACTCTATACGAACGCAGAGAAACACGGCATCTCGCATGCACAGATCCTCTTTCAGGAAGATGCCACCATCGAGGTTCGCCGCTTGAACGAAACAGAGGTCATGCGCGACTGGTTGGCGTCCACCGAGCAGCAACTGCGTCAGCGCGACGATTCGATTAAGGTGCTCCGGCAACAACTGGATGCCTATGAAGCGCTGGTTCTGCCAACAGAGCAGATCAGCAACGAACTGCGCGCACAGTGGTCGTCCATAGACCGGATCACCCTTGCCCGTGCGGACTCTACCGTGCTCCTGGTTATTACTGAAAAACCAGCGGCACACCACAAGCAGGAAACGCTCACCCAAGAAGATCTCGCGCGTATGGAGCAGTGGCTTGCCATCCGCCTGAATGTCCCATCCGTACAAGTGATCAAAACAAACTGAACTCGCAAAAAAGCGTCCTCGGGGCGCTTTTTTTCTTAGCTTAAGCACGATTAACCTTCGATTTTTCGTTTTTTTCTTGCATATATGCAAAAAATGTAGTAATTTTGCAGCCGGAATGGACAGAATGTCCCAAATACCATGGAAAACGTAAAAATAATCGAGATCAAGAAGAGTGTCTTCGAGGATAACGATCGCGCTGCTGACGCCTTGCGCGGTGAACTGAAAAAGAAAGGTGTCTTTCTCCTCAATCTGATGTCTTCGCCCGGTAGCGGCAAGACCACAACTCTCATCCAGACCATCAACCGTCTGAAAGACAAACTCCGTATCGCCGTGATGGAGGCGGATATAGACAGCGACGTGGATGCTATCAAGATCAAAGAGGCAACCGGCGTGGAGTCAATTCAGCTGCATACCGGCGGCATGTGCCATCTCGATGCAGAGATGACAGAACAAGGACTGACCGCCGTAATCGGTGGGCAGCCGTCAGAAGTCAGTTCTCAGCCTTCAGCCTTCGATCTCGTGATCTTGGAGAATGTGGGGAACCTCGTTTGTCCGGCGGAGTTCGATACAGGTGCCGTGAAGAATGCCATGATTCTGTCTGTGCCTGAGGGTCACGACAAACCACTCAAATATCCGCTGATGTTCTCTATCTGCGACGTCGTCGTCATCAACAAGATCGACGTGCTGCCGTACTTCGATTTCGATATGGAGAAATGCAAGGAGTACATCCACATGCGCAACCCGAAAGCTACCGTCATTCCTATCTGCGCCAAGACCGGAGAAGGAGTGGAGGCGTTTGCCAATTGGCTGCTGAAAGAGGTCGCTCGTTGGAAGGAATAATTCGGAATACCGAAATATCGATATATCGAAGAATCGAAAATAAATCGTAAATCGTAAATCATTAAATCGTAAATAATCCCATGCCTGAAATGTCGAAGAAGTTTGTCCCCAAGCACAAGGGAGACAAGAACCCGAATCCGAAACTGCTGAAGTTTGTCCGCCACGTGACGGACCGTATCCCCGGTAAGATCAAGATGACTACTGACGCCCCGGAGTACTGGGGTCTCGCCTGCATCTTCGAGGACGAGATGGATGCGGTGACGCGCGAGGCGTCGCTGAACCTGTTACTGGACATGCTGCCCGGTAATTTCTTTAAGGTACGCAAGCATCACACGTATGCGCAGTTGCACGCGATGAACGCCAAGAAACACTACACGCCGGACGACAAGAGTTTCGACGAACTGCTGGATAAATTGGCGTATTTCGGCATGCTCGAATATGACTACGGCGACCATTACACAAACGGTCAGGGACCGGACGCAGGCACGACTTTCAACCGCGAGGACCGGATCTACTGGGTACCGATGTTCGTGCCCGGTAGCGCTGAATATACCAACATGAACACCGAGTTGATGGACCGTCATCCTGAGTTGGCGATGTTCTTCGAGCGCATGACGTTCCTGCCGCTGGAGAAGATCACGCCGATGGTGCCGATGGGCGGCAGCGGTATCGGTATGCACGTTATTCCTGTGGAGAAAGCGATCTCGATGGAGAACCAGTCGGTCGATATAGAGCATATTAGTTACTGGCTCAAGAAATACGAAGGACATATCGGTGTCGGAATCTGTTCGTGCCGCTACGGCCGCAAGAAACTGGACGAGGGCTGCGCAGACGACTACCGCGACTGGTGTATCGGTGTGGGTGACATGGCGGATTACCTGCGCGAGACCGGACGAGGACACGACATCACGTACGACGAGGCAATGGCGATCCTCAAGAAAGCCGAGGACCACGGTTTTGTACACCAGGTGACCAATATTGATGGTGAGGGCAAGATCTTCGCGATCTGCAACTGCAACGTCAAGATATGCAACGCGCTGCGTACGTCGCAGTTGTTCAATACTCCTAATATGTCGCGTAGCGCGTACGTAGCGGAGGTGGATCCGACGAAATGTGTTGCCTGCGGACGGTGCGTGGAGTACTGCCCTGCCGGAGCGGTCAAGTTGGGTCAGAAACTATGCACTGCGCATGGACCTCAGACTTATCCGAAGCAGGAGCTGCCGGATGCGACCAAATGGGGTCCGGAGAAATGGAACGAGAACTACCGCGACGACAACCGCGTGAACTGTTACCCGACCGGAACGGCTCCTTGCAAGACCGCTTGTCCGGCGCACATCGCTGTGCAGGGTTACCTCAAGAAAGCAGCCGAAGGCAAGTATACCGAGGCACTGGAACTCATCAAACGCGAGAACCCGTTCCCGGCAGTCTGCGGACGCGTCTGCAACCGTCGTTGCGAGGACGCTTGTACCCGCGGCACGATAGACAGAGCTATCGCTATCGACGCAGTGAAGAAATTCATTGCCGACCGTGATCTGCATGCCGAGACACGGTTCATTCCTGAAGTCAATATATGCTCCAATGTGCAGGACCATTGGGAGGAGAAAATCGCTATTATAGGCGGCGGTCCCGCCGGACTGAGTTGCGCTTATTATCTGGCGACGATGGGATATAAACCCACGGTCTTTGAGAAAAACGAAGAGCCCGGCGGTATGCTCCGCTACGGTATTCCGTCCTACAAACTGGACAAAGAGGTTGTCAAAGCCGAGATCGATATCATGCGTGAGATCGGCGTGGAGATCCGCTGCGGCGTAGAGGTGGGAAAAGACATCACCATCGCCGACCTGCGCAAAGAGGGTTACAAGGGCTTCTATGTAGCGATCGGCTGCCAAGGCGGTCGTCTGCCGGGCATCCCCGGACAGGAGCTCGAAGGCACAACGACGGCGATCGACTTCCTGCACGACGCTAACTGCGGAGGCAAGAAGATCAGCGGCAAAGTGGTGGTAGTCGGCGGCGGAAACGTAGCTATCGACGCTGCCCGAGTTGCCAAACGCAGCGGGGCAAGCGAAGTAACGATGCTGTCGCTGGAGACCGAAGACATCATGCCGGCTTCGCTCGAAGAGCGCATGGAGGCACGCGAGGACGGCGTAGTGATCAACCCGGGATGGGGACCAAAAGAAGTACGAAGGGACGAAGTACGAGGTACAAAGGAAATCACTTTCAAGCGCTGCACATCGGTCTTCAATGCCGAGCATAAATTTGCGCCTAAGTTCGATGAGAATGAGACCCTCACGCTGGAGGCGGATCTCGTGATCTTTGCTATCGGTCAGACCGTGGTGCTGAAAGACCTGCTGAAGGACACCAAAGTGGAATTCGTCCGCGGCGTGTACCCCGTAGCCGACAAACTGACGTACCAGACTGCAGAACCCGATATCTTCGTGGGCGGCGATGTCTATACCGGTCCGAAATTCGCCATCGACGCGATTGCTGCCGGCAAGGAAGCCGCCGAGAGTCTGCACCGTTTCGTGCAGCACGGACACATGACCATCGGTCGCAACCGCCGCGATTTCATCGAACTGGACAAGAGCGACATACGCGTAGAACAGTACGACAACTCCAGCCGTCAGGAGCCGGGTGTTATTCCGACGAAGAGCCAATTCGCCGAATACCACGGCACGCTGACCGAGGAGCAGGTGAAGAAGGAGACGGCACGCTGTCTCAGTTGCGGTGCGTCCGTCGTGGACGAGAACCGCTGTATCGGTTGCGGTATCTGTACCACCAAGTGCGGCTTCGATGCCATCCATCTGCATCGCGAACATCCCGAAGCCAGCGTCATGCGCACCTCGGAGAACAAGTTTGACGGCATCCTGCCGTACATGATCAAGAGAGGCGGAAAGATCCTTATTTCCGGACTAAGCCCGAAAAAGTAATGCACGAATTAGGGATAGTCTTCTATATCATCCGCGACGTCAAGCAAGCGGCGCAGGAGAACGGGGTGGAGCACGTCTCGACTGTTGTGATGAACATCGGCGAAGTGAGCACGATCATTCCGGAGTACCTGACCGACTGTTGGCGATGGGCGGCGGACAAAGAAGACTTGCTGCGGGGCTGCGAACTAAAGATCGAACCCATACCTGCCGTCACCCATTGCGACGGGTGCGGCAAGGACTACCCCACCGTCGCGCACGGCAAGATCTGTCCCCATTGCGGCAGCGAGAAGACATGGCTCCTGCGCGGCAACGAGGTGGAGATAAAGGAATTGAGAGTTGAGAATTGAAAATTGAACATTTTGGAAATTTTATAATAATATGGCTTGTTTTATTGTACCATTAACGCAGGCGGTAGCGACTACTATTTACCGCAAAGTAACGAAACAGACCGACACTTTTGTCGGACGTAACTTAAAGACTCTGGAACTGATGCTCTGGGGCGGATCTATCATGCTGCTCATTGACCATTTGGTCAACGGCGAACTTTTCGCATGGAACTTACGCGAAGTGCTGACGATCGGCGTGCCGATGTCCGTCGTCGTCACTGCCGTCTGGGCAATCTGGTGCTATGCCAAGGAGAGGAAAGAGTTGAAAGTTGAAAGTTGAAAACTCGATATACCGAAAGGTCGATATACCGATAATAATCAATCATTTAATCTTAAAAAATTCTAATCTATGTTTTTTCAAGTGTATGGAGAGCATGCCCTGATCCAATGGGTAATGCTTTTTGCAGTCCTCGCAGGACTGATCTTGTGGAATGAGTTCGCACGCCGTACCAAACTCGGTGGCGCGATTACGTTCTTCGCCATTCCGCTGGCGCTGACGATCTATTTTATTGCCATCGCAGTGGGTGCCCGTATGGGTGCTGAATGGGCGCTGACGAACCAGACCCACCTCTACATGAATGGCTGGTTCCATTATGCCAAGCTGTATGCTGCCCTGACCGGCTGTATTGGTTTCATGATGATCAAGTACGAATGGGGTATCGGTGCAAAACGCTGGTTCAAACCCTTCCCGTTCATCATTGTGGCTATTAACATTCTGATCGCTGTGGCTTCTGATTTCGAGTCCGCTATCATGGGTTGGAACAAATGGTGGCTGTCGAGCGAAGGTGTATGGTTGTATGGCGGCTGGCACAACGTGTTCAACGGACTTGCCGGACTGTTCAACATCTTCTGTATGACCGCATGGTGGAATGTCTATCCGTCCAAGGACCGCAAGGATATGATCTGGGCAGATATGACATGGGTGTACATCCTCGTGTATGACATCTGGAACTTCGCCTACACCTACAACTGCTTGCCGACCCACAGCTGGTACTGCGGTATCGCGCTGTTGCTCGCTCCGACCGTAGCTGCGCTCCTTTGGAACCGCGGTGGTTGGATCCAGAACCGTGCTAACACCCTCGCAATCTGGTGTATGTTTGCGCAAGTCTTCCCGCTCTTCCAGGAGATCTTCAAGGACGGTTTCCACAAGTTCAGCTGGGTTGTTCTGCCGACGCAGTACGTGGACGGTTTTGCAACGATCGAGAAACTGTACGAGGTTGCCGGCGGTGAGGCTGCTGTGACCGGCACAACGGTGGATACTGTGGCTGCTAACCCGAACGCAATGCTGTGCATCTCTGCGCTCGCGCTGATCACCAACATCGTAGCCTTCTGCTACATCATGTACCAGGCTAAGAAACGCAACATCAACCCGTATAAGGAAGATGTCTTCGTTGACCAGAAGTACTACAAAGACGCGATGGCTCGTGCTGAGGTGAACTGCTAATAAACGCGGCAAAGCCGTACTGAACAAGAAAAATCGCCTTTTTCGGGCGATTTTTCTCTTTTTATTTGGTCATATCAGAAAAAAGCAGTATCTTTGCACGCTTTTTTTCCGATGAGCGGTAAAACGCTCGAGAAAAATACGCTCTTGAGCTTTTTCGAGTAAAAAGCACGTCATTAATTATTAACCATGGGCACGGACTCGTGCAGTTCAACGCCCAATAAACAAACAAATGGCAACAAAGATTCGTTTGGCTCGTTATGGTCACAAAGACTATGCTTTCTACCACATCGTAGTAGCAGACAGCCGCTCGCCGCGTGACGGCAAATTTATCGAACGTCTCGGTTCGTTCAACCCGAACACCAACCCTGCAACCGTGATCCTCAATTTTGAGCGCGCACTCTACTGGGTGGGCGTAGGAGCACAGCCGACAGACACCGTACGTACGATCCTTTCTAACGAAGGCGTACTCCTCTGCAAACACTTGCAAGGCGGTGTAGCCAAGGGTGCTTTCAGCGAGGAAGAGGCACAGCGCCGCTTCGAGGCTTGGAAAGCCCAGAAAGATGCTAAGAATGGCAAGATCAGCCAGGCTGAGGCAGACAAGAAAGCTGCTGCAGCTCGCGCTCTTCACAACCAGGAGATTGAGACCAACAAGGCGAAAGCCGCTGCTATCGCTGAGAAGCGTGCCGCTGCTGACGCTGCACTCGCTGCTGCGGCTCAAGAGGCTGCACAGGAAGCTGCTGCCGCTGAGGCAGAGGCTAAAGGCGAGGCTCCTGAAGCTGAAGCTTAATCCTTTCGGAGTATCGATATATCGACATATCGAAATCCCGAAGAAAAAGAAACCCGGAACATTCGTTTCGGGCTTTTTTTATTCATAGAAATCGGTGTACACCAGCTTGATACGCGGGTCGGTGGCGAAAAGACTGTCCGCCTTTCTGCGACTGATCTCGCCGCCGAAAAGCGCGAAGCACTCTCCCTCGCATTGCGGCAGATTCGGACATTTGCGATAGTCAAAAGCGTAACTCCTCACGGGGCTCTTCCCCTCCATGGGGGAGTTGGAGGGGGCTTTGGCTTCGGGCACGCGGCTTGCCATCACATGATAGCCCTTTTTGAGCAAAGCCCGATAGTCCGCGTCGGAGAAACACTCTACCCACACGCGGTCCTTGTATTTGCCGAGCCACCGCTCAATGACCGCCGGATCGGAGATCTTGTCGGTCACCAAAGTGAGCTGCGGATTAGCCGTCAAGATCGAATCCATCCGCGGAAAGTCTATCGGCGTAAACAGTCCGTAGATCTTGCGCGCCATGAACTCGTCGTGAGTGGGAGCGTAAGTCCATTCGAAATTCCAGTCGTGCCATGCGACCAACTCGCCGTCCGAGGTGACCGACAGATCCAGCTCCATGAAATCGAACCCGTGCGCCAGCGTGTTGCGGACCGCCTCCAGGCTATTGGAATACATATACCGATAGATGCTGCCTCCGGCGTGCGCGATATAGTGCGGCAGATCGGGGGATTCGAACCAATTCATCCGGATCAGCTTGTCGGCGAGCGAACTGCGGAGCGCGTAGTGATCGTCCGCGTAGGAAGGGTTGTCTATCAAGTCATGCCCCATGCCCTTCCAGAAATAGTGCGACTGCCCCACGGCGTGCAGCAGAGTGGGAAATATATCTCCCTGTTTGGCATGGGCGATCGTGATGGGGGTGTTCACCTCCGGCGTAACCAGGATGAACGGACATCCGGCTTCGTCGGTACCGAATGGCAGGTTCGCGCGCAAGCCGTAATCCCGCACTTCATCGCTCATGGCACTTCTGAAAATACGGTGGTCGCCGGTGATGGCAATCGTGCTGTTTTGCATCGCTTTCGCCGTGTCTGCCCAAGCCAGGAAACGCCCTACTTGACGGTCCGTGAAATGCGCTGTCTTGAGGTAACTCTGAATGATAGCGGGAATCGAGTCCGGCAGTTCTATCGGATCCTGACGACTATCGAAAGGCAGGTGACCGTTGATGGAAATACCCATTAAGCAACAAGGCGCGCTTACCGTGTCCAGCGTCTGTATCATCCGGTCCATAACGACGCTGTCGGTCCAAGCAAAACGGTAGTCCGTGTCGGGTTCGATCAGTTCCTGATAGCCATAGACCGTCGTCATCCGGCGCTGGTTCCACACGTTGCGGCAGGGGTTGACGATCGCGCTACGGGGGTAAAAATGCGCGAGGTTCGGGTACGTGCAGTAGTCATAGTCGATGCACGCAATCCCTTCGTGCGTCGGGTAAAGCCCGGTATTGACGATCAGCTGCCCGTCGCCGGACATGCCGTATTGGATCTGGGAAAGCACATCGCGGGCATAGAGCACCGGGTGGGACGAGATATATTCTTTCATCGCCGGACAAACAGGCTCTCCGTTCTTGTCCACCGCGTCCAACACCCACGATTCGAAACTCTCCAAGAGCAGAATCACCAGATGTCCTTGCGGCTCCGCCGGAGGTAGCTGCGGCGTGATGAGTTTGGCGAGCTCGGCGCGTTCTGCTTCGGTCAGCTCCGCCGGATGGCTCCTCTCGGCATAATACCGGATACAATCTGCTGCCATGTAGAGCGGATAAGCGAGGATCGAACGATGGTGGATATAGTGGGTCGCTTTGCGCTCGTTTTCGCTCACGTCCACAAAGAAAGCCTGCGGAATAGAGCACGGATTGATCCACTCCCAAGTGAAAGGTGCGCCGTTGATAAAAGGCTTATGGTAGTACCATCGCAAATACGATCCGCTGAGGCTGATTATACCGCCTATGACAAGCCCGATAAGCGTCTCCCACCACCGGAATGGAGCGGATTTCCATAGAAAACATACCGCTGCCGCGCAAGTCAGAAGCGGAAACAGCAGCAACTGAGTGTCGCAATAAGGAATGATACTCGACCAGAATCCCTCCATGTTGCCCGCCAGCGTAAAGAGGTGCCACGTCATGAAAAGATGATTGACGCGGTAGTAAATGATTTGCGCTATGATCCAAAGGTCGGTTACGCCCAGCAGCACAAACACCGGCCATCGTTTGTCCGTCCACATCACGGTCAGCGCCAGAATGACCGCCGCCGCCCATTTGAAATAATCCAGCGCCGGAGAGACGTACATGTCCAGCGCCACGATGCGGTCAAACAAAAACGCCTTGGCTGCCAGCAGCACGACCACCAACGCAAATCGCGCCCATGCTCCTATATTTTGGCGATTAAAATTCATAGTTTACTCTTTTTCATCTGCAAAATTACTCAATTTTTCCGAATTACACAAAAAAAATTGCACAATTTAAAAAAAAGCAGTATATTTGCAAACTTTTTATGTGGCATAAAATACGCGAAATATGGCATAACAACACCAAAGTGGTGGAGAACTATGCGTTTATGACCATTCTGCAGGTATTGAATATCTGCTTCTATTTGCTGATATATCCGTTCCTGATACGCGTGCTCGGAGCGGAAAGTTACGGGCTTTATGCCTATGCTCTCGCGATCGTAACGCTCTTCATCACTTTCGTCTCGTTCGGTTTTGACTTGCCCGCAGCCAAAAAGATAGCGGAAAACGCAGGGAGTAAGGAGCGGATGTCGCAAGTGCTGTCCGAGGTGACATCAACCAAGATCCTCTTGGAAATTGTGGCGCTGGTCATATATGTCTGTCTGTTCCTGCTGTCCTCCAAAATGAGGGAAAACGCCCTGCTTTTCGCAATCGTCTTTGCCCAGACCATAACCAACATCGTCTTTCCCCAATGGTATTTCCAGGGTGTGCAGCGGATGCGCGTGGTGACGTATATCCAGGTAGCGCTCAAACTTGCTACGTTGCCCTTGATCTTCTGGCTGCTCCGCTCGCCGGACGACTGCTGGATATATGCCTTGATCGTCTCTGTCTCTTCGGTGGCGGGAGGAATGGTTGCATGGCTGATTGTACGCTTCAAAGACGGTCTGCAAATGCGCTGTGTCGCCCTGCCTGCTGTCTGGCGGTCCATTCGCGAGACCGCACCTTTCTTCCTCACCAATGCGACAAGCATTCTGAAGGAACAGGGCGTCGTCCTCCTGATCGGGCAGTTCCTGGGTATGAGTGAAGTAGCGGTTTATGACTTGGCGAACAAGATCATTATTATCCCGCGGACGATCTTCAGCAAACTGAATGACGCCTTGTATCCCAAGATGATGGCGCAGCCGAGTCCGGCGCGGCGCAAGAAAATACTGATAGGAGAGATCGCGGTCGGAATGAGTGCTATCGCGCTGATTGCCGCGTTTGGGTACTGGGCGGTGCTGATCCTGGGAGGAAAAGCAATGGTTGCCTCTTATCCCGTGAGCGTCATTCTGAGCGTCACGATCCTCACATGGCTGGTAGCCGGAGCGCTGATAGATTTCTATATCATTCCGTCCGGCAAGGTCTATTATATCACGATCAACCAGATCATAGCCATGTCGGTCACGTTCCTTATTGCGGGAGTGGGATTGTATTTCTTCCACAGCGTCTATGCGCTGGCTGCCTCTTTGGCGGTCGCGGGGCTGGTGGAAATAGCCTATTGCAGTTGTGTGGTCGTTAAAAACAAGATGAGATGAAACTGAGTGTGATTGTGCCTGTCTATGGCGTGGAGAAATACATAGCGCGTTGTGCGGAGTCCCTGCTCAGACAGGACTATGCGGACAAAGAGCTGATCTTCGTGGACGACGCTTCGCCGGATCGCTCCGTAGCGGTACTGCAAGAACTGCTCTCGCACTATCCTTCTGAGCAAGTAACCATTCTCCGCCATTCCGAAAACCGCGGTCTGGCGGCGGCACGGAGAACAGGCATGGAAGCGGCTTCTGGAGAGTACATCGTCCACGTGGACGGAGACGACTACATAGAGCCGGACGCGCTGTGGCTACTTGCACGGAAAGCGGAGGAGACAAAAGCGGATATAATCGGAATGGATTTCTATTTCGACTGGGGCGAGAGAAAGAAAGTGTACCAAGGCCGCCGGACGGAGAATGCGCAGGAATACTGCCGCTTGGTATTGAGTGGGGCAACGATGCCGAATATGTGGGCGCACATGACCAGACGCCAATTAGTAGAACAAGCAGGCGTCCTGCCTATAGAAGGACTGGACACGGGAGAAGACTATTTGTTCGTCTCCAGACTGTGTCCGCACGCACGCCGCATAGCACACGTGGAGCGTCCTTTGTATCACTATATGCAGACAAACACCTCCTCATACATGCATGTGCTCTCGGAGAAGAATATCCGCAGTCTGATTCAAGTGATGAAGGAATTGTCGGATCGGTTTGCGGACAAACAGGAATACAAGGACGCCCTTCGCGCAGGGCAGTGGCAGAAAAAGACCGAGCTGATGATGCGTGTAAGCAGAAATCAATACCCGCTCGTGGACGAAATGCCTGCAATCGCGCCTGTTAACAACAGTACGATGACACTCGCGCAACGTATAGCTGCGCCATTAGTAGCCAAACGGCGTTGGTTTCTGCTTTCGCTGTACAGCTCCTGTTACAGGGCTTTGATTGAAATGATACAAGTTTTGAAAGGAAGAAGAAAGAATAAATGCTGACGTACCTGTTCAATATTGCCTTTGCCATCGCGGCTACGGTGCTCTATATCCAAGCGCCGTGGACTTATAGTTACGACTACTGCGTGACGCTCATGGCGTGCTTCATTGCGCAGAATGTGCTCTTCTTTGCGACCAACAAGCGCAAGAACTGGCTGGGATTTGAGTTCTTCTTCGCGCTCTCTTTTTTCCTCGTCAACTTCGTCTATCCGGTCTTCTATGCGCCCGATCCCGACCGTATCTATTGGTCTTTCTTCTCTTTCCCGTTCAATGATAATTATGTTACGCGGGCGACCGCGCTCGCTTATTTCGGCTATGCGTGGTATATGCTGGGCGCAACGCGGATCCTGCAACTGAACCGCGAAGAGCTGGACCAACCGACGTTCACTATCTCCATGCGCCAGTATATATGGTTCTTCGGTATTACAATCGTCGCTTGGGTGCTCTTTGTCGCTACAGGCGGTCTGGCTGCTCTCCAGAGCGTTTATGCCGATGGAGCGAACCTCCGCGATGTGGGCATATACAGCTATTTCAATAATATCTTCACTATCGGCTGCTATTTCATGGCGATCTTCATCTTCCGCCTGCCGAAACAGAAATGGTGGTTCTATATGGCGGTAATAGCTATGTTCATGCTACTTCTCCTCTCTACCGGCAGCCGTCAGTTGGCAGTCAGTCTGGCGTTGATCCTGATAGTCAGCTTCAGTATGTACGTCTATCACCTCAAATGGTGGCATGTATTGACGCTGGTGGCAGGCGGATCCGTAGCCCTCTTCCTCGTTATGACGCTTCGTACCGAAGGATTAGACCCCGCCGCATGGCAAGCAAAGCTGGCGCATACCAAGTTGGAAGAGTTTTGGGATATATACGAAGACCTGATCATCAATGACGTCAACCTCTTCTCCCTTTTCGGCTGGGCGCAACGGCATGAGTTGACTTGGTTCCAAGGCATGACGCTGGACATCGCTTCGCCCATACCCGGCTTGGGAGGATATATAGTAGCCCATTCGGATGTGCCTGCGCAGATGTTGCATGGCGGTGACCTGCCTTCGTACCTCATGCTCGGACCGGACGCTACTTGGGGAACAGGAACGAACATGGTCGGCGAAGCATACCGTTCTTTCGGAGCAATCGGCACGGCGGTCGCTATGTTCCTGATCGGACTATGGGTAAAAGAGAGTTTCTACCGCGCGAAAGACAGCGTCTATTGGTATCTAATGTCCTTCCTCTTGGTAGGTCACGCGCTCATCTATCCGCGTGCTCCGCTCCTCTTCGACCCGCGGCTCGTGACGTGGAGTATGCTGCTTCTGCTTTTCGTCATGACCATTACCACCCACCAGACAAAAATAGTCCATTGGCTCGATTCCATCGGCAAAAAGAAGGAGGTGCAGCCATGAGAATCCTTTATTGCATCCCGCATCTCTATAACTCCGGCGGCATGGAGCGCGTACTGACCCAGAAAGTGAACTGGCTCGCAGCCAACACGCTTCACGAGATTACGATCCTGACGACCGAACGCACTCCCGCAGGCACCCCAAAATGTTATTTTCCGCTTTCGGAGAAAGTGCAGGTGGAGGAACTGAATATAAACTTCAATGCGGACTACACCAAGCCGCTGCTGTCCAAATACTACGCGCACATGCGTCGCATGAGCGCATACAAACGCGCGCTAACCAAATATATACGTACGCATAAGATAGAACTCTGTATCTCGCTCGGCGGCAAAGAGATCGCATTTCTGCGTCACCTGCCTTGCCGCACAATCGCGGAGATGCACTTCGCGATGAACCAGCGGAAGCAGCTTCTGATGGCGAATCACACCGGTGCTTTCTGGTCGCTCTTGGGGGCGATCCGCACACACCAACTGGTGCAAGCCGTCAAACCCTTGGAGCGCTTGGTCGTACTGACCGAAGCAGACAAAAAGGCATGGGAGCAAGCCGGTTGTACGAATGTGACCGTCATACCTAACCCTTGCATGCTGGATAACTGTCAACTATCAACCATCCATTCTCAATTCCCTAAGACCGTGCTGGCGGTAGGGAGGCTGCACGAGCAGAAAGGGTTTGACCTGCTGTTAGAAGCATGGCAGCCGATAGAGAAACACTATCCCGAATACATGCTCCGCATCGTGGGCGAAGGACCCAAGCGCAAGGAATTGGAAGCGCAGATAGAGAACCTGCATTTGCAGCATGTGACGCTCGCCGGAAGGGCAGCAGAAATGGCAAAAGAATACGCAGCCGCTTCGCTCTTTGTCCTTTCTTCGCGCTACGAAGGACTGCCCTTAGCCCTCATAGAAGCGATGTGGTGTGGCACACCCTGCGTCGCTTTCGACTGTCCGCAGGGGCCTGCTGAACTATTAGCAGACGGCAGAGGATGGCTCGTGCCCGCCAACGATGTAGAAAAATTGACACAGCAGATAGAATACGCCCTTGCCCATCCGGACGAAGCGGCGGCGCGTGCCGCCAAAGCGCAGGCTTTTGCGCAAGCGACATACAGCGAAGCAGCAATCATGCCACAATGGGAGAAAGTAATGAATAATGAATAATGAATATTGTTCTTGACAATATTATATTTATGCTCCAACGAAATGGAGGAATCTCTACTGTTTGGAGTGAACACTTGCGCCGAGCTCGCGCTGACGTCGCGCTGCGCTTGACGGAGTTGGACTACAAGGAGCAAATGGCTCCCCGATTCATGGAGCGGTACCGCGTTCCCGCTTACAAGGCAGAGGCACCCGCTATCTTTCATTCCTCCTATTTCCGTGTCCTGCCGCAAGAGGGAGTGAATAATGTCACGACCGTGCATGACTTGACGTACCATTTCTATCGCAAAGGTTTGCCGAAAGCGGTTCATTTATGGGAAGAGGAGCGCGCCTTGCGGCATAGCGAGGCGGTTATATGTATCAGCGAGAACACCAAGCGCGATCTGCTGCGTTTCTATCCGTGGGTGAAAGAGGAACAGATACGGGTTATTTACAATGGTGTGAGCGATGAGTTTTTCCCGATTCCATCGGTAGAAAAGAAGGGCTATCTGCTCTATGTGGGGAACACGCAAGTGGACTATAAACGCTACAACGTGGCGCAAGAAGTGGCGCGCTTGACGGGGCTGAAGTTAGTCACGGCTTCTCGTGTCACACGTGCGGAACTGAATCAACTCTATAACGAAGCACTCTGTCTGCTCTATCCCTCTGACTACGAAGGTTTTGGTTTGCCGATCCTGGAGGCACAAAAAGCTGGCTGTCCTGTTATTGCGCAAAACGCTTCGTCGATCCCCGAAGTGATCGGAGAGCAAGGACTGATGGTACAGCACGACACACCGGCGCGTATGGCGGCTGAAATGGCGGATATAGTGAAGCAGCTGCAGTCGCGCTCTGCACAGGCTATTATAGAGGCAGGGTTTAGGAACGCGCGCCGGTTCTCCTGGGATACCAATTATGAACAAGTCAAACAAGTATATGAAAATCTCTATTATTACCATCACCTATAATTCGGCGAAGACGCTTCCGCGGGCGTTGGAGAGCGTGCGGAGCCAGACGTATGGCGACATCGAGCATATCATCGTCGATGGCGCTTCCACCGACGGCACAGTGGAAATAATTAAAAATTATTCCAAGGGACCAAGTGACAAAGTACCAAGTACAAAAGAGGTGCGTTGGGTCTCGGAGCCGGACGGAGGCATTTACGATGCGTTGAACAAAGGAATCCGGATGGCGACGGGCGATGTGATCGGATTTCTGCACTCCGACGATGTGCTGTATTCGCCCGATTCCATCGGACAAATCGCAGCGGCTTTTGAGTCCTCCAAGGCGGATGTAGTATATGGCGATTTGCAGTACTGCAACGGAGATAAAGTGACACGCCGGTGGCGGAGCAATGCGTTCAAGCCGTCGAGCCTGAAGTTCGGCTGGATGCCGCCGCATCCGACGCTCTATGTGCGTCGCGAAGTGTATGAGCAGGTGGGTGAATACGATTCGTGGTTCCGGATCTCGGCGGATTACGACATGGTTCTGCGGATCTTTACCGCCGGATATAAGACCCATTATATTCCGCAAGTGCTGGTGTCGATGGAGACAGGAGGTGCCAGCAACCGCGATGCCAAAGCGCGCCTGAGCAAGACCCAGGAGGACTATTTTGTGCTCAAGAAAAACCACGTCGGTGCAGGTCTCCTCACCGTTGCCTGCAAACAACTCCGCAAAATACGCCAATTCCTGAGGAAATCATAATTCTTAGCCCCCAAGGGCACGATTATTTCTCAACTCTCAATTATGCTCAATATTTCTATCGTTTTATATCGTCCGGCTTGGGAAGAGGAGGTGCTGCCTCTTGTGGTGGAGCTGCTGCGGGTGAAGAACCTGCGGAAGATCTATCTGCTCGACAACACCGAGCCGGAGCAACGCAAGGCGGAGACCGCGCAGCAGAAAGAGACCCTGGCTGCCCAGTTCGGCACGACCAAACTGCGCTATATGGCGATGGAGGAGAATTTGGGTTACGGGCGTGCGCATAACATCGCCCTGCGCGAGAGCGCGTACTACCGGACGGAGCTGCATCTGGTGATGAATAGCGACATCCGGGTCAAGGCGGAGGACATCGACGCCATGCACGACTGGATGTTGGCGCAACCGCAGGTGGGGCAACTGATGCCGAAAGTGCTTAATCCGGACGGGTCGCAACAATACTTGGCGAAACGCCTTCCTTCGCCTATGGATGTGTTCGGTCGCCGTTTCCTGCCGGCATGGATGATAGAGAAGCGCAACGCCTGGTATGAGTTACGGGACTTGGATCTGACCAAGCCGGTGAATGCGCCGTATCTGAGCGGTTGCTTCATGTTGCTGCGGACGAAGGCGGCGGTGGAAGCAGGGCTGTTCGACGAACGCTATTTTATGTACCCGGAGGATATTGACCTCACCCGCACGATCCATCGCCATTACCTCACGCTCTATTATCCCGCATGGACGATCGTCCACGCGCACGCGCGCTCTTCCTATAAAAACAAACACATGCTCCGGATCCATATCCAAAACATGTGTCTGTATTTCAACAAATGGGGTTGGCTCTTCGATAAAGAGCGTCACACATTCAATAATCTGTAACTCAAATACCCTGCATAGACGAGCAGCAGAATGATGCCGGTGATGCGTCCTATTTTGTGCTCTCTTCTGCTTTTCAGCGCGAGCCAGATAATCAGACTGCCCAGTGCTGCCATAAAGGCATCAATCTCCAGACCTCTATAAGCCGGCAGCGGGTGTATTAGCGCGCTGGTTCCTAAGATAAAGAAGATATTGAAGATGTTACTGCCGATGACGTTTCCGATAGCGAGATCGCAGTTTTTCTTGAATGCCGCCATGACCGAAGTAGCCAGTTCCGGCAGGGAGGTTCCCAGCGCCACAACCGTCAGACCTATTACCGCTTCACTCACGCCAAGCCGTGTAGCTATGTCCACGGCGCTATCGACAATCAGCTCCCCTCCGATGACCAGTCCTGCCAGACCTGCAAGGATTAACAGGATTGCTTTGCCGAGCGTTGTTTCCCCTCCTTGAGCGGACGCAGGTCTATGCTCTTCCTCGATCGTCTCGCCTTGGTGTGCCCGTGCGTTGCGGAAAGTGGTATAGAGAAAATAGATGAAGAATACTAACAAGGCGGCCCCGCAGTAGCGGTCGATGCAAGCGGTCGTTCTGCCTAACACATGCGGGAGCGTGGCTGCATAATAGACGCCTACGCAGCCCAAAAATGACATCGGAATGTCGAAATTGCGTGTGCTTCTGCGAGAAGCAATCGGATAGACCAGTGCGGTCAGACCGAGGATCACGAAGGTGTTGATGATGTTGGAGCCTAAGATATTGGTGATCGCCAGATCGGTCGTGCCGTGTCCCACGGATACCATGTTGACCACAAACTCCGGCATCGAGGTGCCGAAAGCAACGACGGTGAGACCGATCACCAAATCGCTTACGCCGGAGCGTTTGGCGACAGCCGAAGCGCCGTCCACCAGCCAGTCTGCGCCTTTTACCAGTGCTACGAAACCGACGATAATAAGGATCACTGCCACCCACCAGCCGATATTTAATAATGATTGTATCATAATTGTTATTCTATGTTTTTCTAGGTCAACCTAGGTATTCCTAATTATACATTAAACAAAAAATGCATGATGTCGCCGTCCTGGACGAGGTAGTCTTTGCCTTCGATGCCGAGTTTGCCGGCAGCGCGGCATTGCGCTTCGCCTCCGAGAGCGACGAAATCCTCGTATTTGATCACTTCAGCGCGGATGAAACCGCGCTCGAAATCCGTATGGATCACGCCGGCGCACTGTGGTGCTTTCATTCCTTCTCGGAACGTCCATGCGCGCACTTCATCGCTTCCGGCGGTGAGGAAGGTGCGCAGTTTGAGGAGGGCATAAGCGGCTTTGATCAGCCGGTTCACGCCGCTCTCCTGCAGTCCGATCTCTTCGAGGAACATCTGCCGCTCCTCGTAACTCTCCAGTTCGGCTATCTCGCTTTCTATCTTCGCGGCGAGGACGAGCACCTGCGCGTCTTCGTCTTTGACCGCTTCGCGCACTTGCTCCACATAGGCGTTGCCGGTGACGGCAGAGCTTTCATCCACGTTGCAGACGTACATAACGGGTTTGTTGGTCAGCAGGAAGAGGTCTTTCGCAGCGGCTTCCTGCTCTTTGTTCTCCAGTTCGACGGTCCGTGCGTTCTTGCCCTGCGAGAGCGCTTCGCGGTATTGGACGAGCACCTCTAATTGCAGTTTGGCGAACTTGTCTCCTCCGGCTTTGGCTGCTTTCTCGCATTTCTGGATGCGGCTCTCAACGGTCTCCAAATCCTTCAGTTGGAGCTCGGCGTCAATGATCTCTTTGTCGCGCACAGGGTTGACCGATCCGTCCACGTGGACGACGTTCTCGTCGTCGAAACAGCGCAGCACATGGATGATAGCGTCCGTTTCGCGGATGTTGGCGAGGAACTTGTTTCCTAGTCCTTCGCCCTTGCTGGCACCTTTGACCAGACCGGCTATATCCACGATCTCGACGGTGGTCGGAATGACGCCGCGCTCCGGGTGGCAGAGCTCACCGAGTTTGATCAGCCGCTCGTCCGGAACGGTGATCACGCCCACGTTCGGCTCGATCGTGCAGAAAGGGAAATTGGCGCTCTGCGCCTTCGCGTTACTAAGACAATTAAAGAGGGTACTCTTGCCGACATTCGGCAGTCCCACTATTCCACATTGCAAACTCATAGATTTATTTACGATTTTATTATTTACAATTTTATTATTATTGCGCCATAAGGCGGATTACTTGTGCTTTATTGTCCACTTCGACAGTCCCGAATCGTCTGAAGCAACTCTGTCCGAGCAGGAGCGGAGCGGACTGGTTTTTGATGACAGAGGCTTTGATGTCGCGCAGCACGACGTCTCCGACACGCACTTCGCGGAGGTTGATGATGGTACCTTCGTGTATCTCGCCTGTCGCAGTGACGTAGTTCTGTTTGCCCATGAAATCGGCATCGGTCAGGTAGCCGTTCTTGAGCATGAAATTGGCTTCCACGCTGGATATAGAGACATCCGCCGCTCCGGTATCGAAGACGAAATAGAGCGGTAGTCCGTTGATGGTACATTTGACGTGGTTGACTCCTCCTTGCCGGGTGAAGGGCAGCTCGGCTATCTTGTTCTGCAGCGTGTCGCGTGATCCTAAGCGCTCATTCAGCTCCGCCAGGTGCTCCGATAAGAGGTTTTCGTATTTGGCAACCAGCGCTTTGAAGTCCGGATCGTCCTTCAGGAAGGCATAGCGCCGCAGAACCTGAACGACCCGTATGTTATAGTTATGTGCTTCCTGATTGCGGCGGAGAGCCTCTATGGTACGGTCTTTATCTTTAAGGATCGCGTACGCCTGCGCGAGAGCGCCCCAGCCGCCTTTGGACTGTGCTTTGGGGTCTTTCTCTAATGCTTGTGCATGACGGGTCAACGCCGCCGTGTCGCCTAAGAGTGCGTCAATGCAATAGAACTCATCCCGTGTGTCGTCCGCTTTGCGCATCTTTTGCGCTGCCGCCAACTCTTGCTGCATTTTCTCTTGTTCACCTCGCGCCTCGAATACCTCTGCGCGGATCGAATGGATGGCAATCAGCCATTCTTCATCTTCTATCAGCACGCGGGCTGTGTCCAGCGTCTGCAGCGTTTCGTCAAAGAGTCCGGCTTCGTACAAATTGCGGGCAATGAGGTAGTATAATTTGCCTTCGGTTGGAGTCTCTTGCAATGCTCGGCGGAGGTATTTGATTGCCTCTTGGAACTCTCCGCGTTCGCGTGCTACTTGTGCCATTCCCCTCAACATGTGTTCTGCCGAGTCTGTTTTGAACGCCATGGTGTAGTATTTCTCCGCCTCGTCGAGTGCTTCTATATCTTCGTACACGGCAGCGATTTCGGGATAGACCTCCTGCGGTGCGTCGCTCTGTTCCGCTTTGCGATGGAGATAATAGAGTGCGTCAAAATAGCGGAGCATGGAGAAGGCGCAATAGGCGGCTGTCGCATTGGTCTCCACATCCGTCGGCGCTTTGGCTACTTCGGTGCGGATAGCCGCTGCCAGCAGATCCGGACATAACTCAACGAGTGTGTCGGCTTCTTGATGCCATGTCTTGCTGATGAACATAGCTCTGGCTACTTCGCGGCAAGCGTTGACATAATCGCTCTTGTCAACCGCCATGCGTGACAGCACCCGGTGGGCGGTGTTGTTCTCTCCCGAACCGAGTGTGTTGGCAAGGTCGCAGTACCGTTGCGCTTCTGCTTTGTTGCCGGCTTTGTAGTATGCATACGCCATTTCGCCGTAGATATAGACGGTGCTCGGCTGGATCTCCAGATAGCGGTTGTAGTATTTAATAGCCTCGTCGTATTCGCCCAAAGCAGCGCATACATCGGCTACATCGTAGAGGTAAGTGGTGTTCTCCGGCTCCATGCCCAGCGCTGCCAGATACGCTTCTTTCGACGCGGCGAAATCGCTTATCTTATAGAATACATCTCCTTGTATGGCATGTACGAATGATCGCCACCGGAGATCTTTCTTGGGCAGTACCGCGAGTGCTTTCTCTGCGGCTTGCAATGCTTCTCCGTATCGCCCCGACTGGCGTTTGGAATGAATCTCAGCGATGACCGCCCAGCATTTGCCGTCTTTCGGATTCGCTTTCACCCCTTCCTGGCAATAGTGCAAGCAGAGGTCGTAGTCTTTTTTGGCATAGGCTTCGTCCGCGCGCTGGAAATAATAGGAGTCTCCGGAATCGGCAATCATCGCTTGTGCGCAGAGCGCTATGAGTAGTGTGAAGAATAACTTTTTCATCGTTCGTTCTGTTTCAGGATTAATAATTCAATTCCAGATCAAGTGTAGCCCGGAGTGCTTGTTTCTCCTGCTCGGTGAGTTGTTTGAATTCGTTCACCATATCTTTGAATTCCTGCATCTCCCGCAGACTGTCGAGATCCATGTCCCAAGCAACGTGGTAAAAATCGCGGAAGCCGTTCTCGAACGCTTTTCGCAGGTGGAACAAAGCTTCTTTTGAAGCGCCTATCTGCGCATAGACACAAGCGGCGTTGTAGTGTTGCTCTTCGGAATCCTCTTTTTTCATCATTTTCTGCGCTGCCTCATAGGCTTTCGCGCTGTCGCCCATCGCTACATAGGCTTCCGGCGTCAGTTCTTTGCCGGCTGCGGCAAACGCTTTGCGGCCTTGGTCAAAAGCTTGCGCCTGTTTGACGGTGTCGTTCATCTCGCCGTACAGCCGTCCGATGCGGAACCAGTATTCGTAGTCCCGCGGATCGGCAATCATGCCTGCCAGAAAGTCGTCTATGGCTTTCGGGTAGTCATGCTGAATCTGGTATATTCGTCCCCGTAGCTGGTAGGCTGAGGCTTTCTCTGCGTCTTTGGGATTGAACGAAAGCGCTTTGTCCGCCATGTCGAACGCCTCTCTGTAGCGCCCTGTTTCGGCGTATAGCTCCTCCAGCCGCACGTAAGTGGAGGCGGAAGTGGAGTCCACGCCCAGTTGCTTGAGCAGCATGCGTTCCGCCAATTCGGGATCGCCGATATGGAACTCTAAAAGCGAAGCGATATGATGGACGATATGGCTTCCGTTGTGTTGCGGCAGGATAGCGAATCCCATTTGTGCCGCCTTGGTGTATTCTTTTCGATAGCGGTAGAGATCGTACAGATAGATCTTCCAGAACAGCTGCTCCGGCTCTTTCCCGTGCGCCGCGAGCACCGTGTCCAGCACCTCGCCCGGGATGGTGTCGTGCAGTTGCTCCAGTATATCTTCCGATACATCCCAAATGTCGATACGCGTTGAGCGCATCAGATCCGCCAGCGCTTCGGACGGTTGCTTCATGTCGATCAGGAGCAAAGCCCGTTTGGCATAGACGCGGCTTTTGTCTTTGCTTTGCGGTTCCGCCATGTCCAGCGCTTGGTTGCAATGCTTGAGCGCCTCCTCGTATTGCCCGTTTTCCTCCAGAGCATCGGTTATCAGGAGTTGCGCGTCGATGCTTTTCGGCTGGTTCTTGAGCGCCATCTCGGCGTAGTGCAGCGCTTTCGCTTTGTCCCCTCGCTTGGAGTTCAGGCGCACCAGCACTCGGTACGGGTGTTCGGCTTTGGGCATCTCTTTTTGCGCTTGCTCCATATACGTGATAGCGCGCGCAGTATCCTTGGCGTCCAGATAGATCTCGGATAGCAGGATGTTCATGTCGCTACGCCCTTCGTATTCCTTTTTCGGCAGGTATTTGATGGCGGACCGGGCATATTGGAACGCCCATCCGACACTGTTGTTGCGGGTGCATAGTATCGCTACCCACATGTGCGCATATCCGTTGGTGGGGTTTTCGTCCAACTCCTTTGAGAGGAACTGAATGGCGGTCTCGCTCTCTCCGCTTTGAGCCGCTTCCAACGCTCGCTTCATGTTATAGCTCTCCTTGGTGTTGACCGCCATCGCACCCGCCGACAGGCATATAAGGAGAAACCAGATAATAGTTTTTTTCATTCCGATACCTTATTTATAAATGACCAACATTCTTTTCTTGTCATCAATCCGGATACGTCCCAGCCGCTCCAGATCGCCCATGCAAAGGATGACGGATTGCTCCTGGGTCGCTCTGTGTTGCAGGGTGATGTCGTTCAGCACGACGGACTCGCCTATCTCCAGCCGCTTGATCATTACGGCGGTGTTGTCGCGTATATCGGCTTTGGAGATATATTCGTTTTTGAGCATGAACATGGTTTCTACGCCGGAGATGGAACTCCGGGTGGCGGTCGTGTCCACGCTCAAACGAATAGGCAGACCGTTGATCTTGCCTTTCATTTCCAGCCGCTCTGTCTGGTTCAGAAATGGAATTTCCGCGATGATACTGTCCTCCTCTGCCTGCTGATGGCTGACTTCTGACGGCTGATGGCTGATAGCTGACTTCTCCATCTGCTCCAGCCCGTACCGCAGCGCGTCGTTCTTTTTGTCCTCCGTTGCCAGCCTTTGGATTCCCACTCGCACTCCTCCGGAAGACAGACTGTCAATCCGGAAAATGAGGCTGTCTTCTTCGGGCTTCATACCCGCTTTGACGGCTTGCGCGCAGTAGCGCGCGGCACTGTAGAAATCCTGTCTGGCAAGCTGAATCCGTGCTTTCTGCATGTAGAGACAAGGTGTCTCTTTCAGTTTCAGCGCATACTCCAGCGTCTTTTCCGCCGCAGCCGTGTCTCCTTCCGCCAGCTGCGCTTGCGCCAGAAGGCAATGCAAATCCATGTCGCCGGGACTGCGTTTCAGCTCGCGCGCCAACCGCTCCGTCTCCGTCACAGGACGCTTCGCACCCTGCGCCTCGCATGCCAAGACGCACACCAACAGACCTATGACCCAACAAGTATAACGCATTTTTTCTAATCAGCCTGCAAAGGTACTGCTTTTTTTGCACATATGCAAGCGCGCACGAATGTTTTTTTCTTTTTTTTACTTTTTTGTCCCCGAAAATTTGCATATATCAAAAATTTGTTGTATCTTTGCACTCGAATTCTGAAAACTATCCGCCTATGCATGGCGGATTCCCGATTTTCCCGATTTTCTCCGAAAATTAGTGCGTGATTAGTGCGTGATAAGTGCGAGATAAGTGCGTGATAAGTGCGTGATAAGTGCGTCATTTTCGTGGTACTTGCCTGCTTCTTGCCTGCTTCTTGTCTGCTTCTTCTCTGGTTCTTGTCAGCTTCTTTCCCCCGTCTGTGCCAACCCCGTTACGCATATTAGAAAAACTGTTTGTGGAGAAAAAATACCGAAAAATGCGTGCATGCTTGCGTATGTCAAAAAAATGTAGTAACTTTGCAGCCGCAAAAGTTGGGGGTGTCGGTTATGGGCTGCCGCTGACGGATTATGGAAGTTAATTTATTTAAATTCATTTAATACTTAAAACTATGGCAAAAAAAGCATTGAACAAGTGGACCGCGCCGAAGAGTGTCGCTCCCGAGAAAATCATTCAGTTTGGTGAAGGTAATTTCCTCCGCGCATTTGTAGACTGGATCGTTTGGAACATGAACGCAAAAACCAACTTCAACGGGTCGGTAGCTGTCGTTCAGCCGATTGACAAAGGTATGGTGGAGTGGCTCAACGGTCAGGACTGCTTGTATCACGTGAACCTCCAGGGCCGTTTGGACGGTAAGGCTGTCAACAGCCTCGAGCGTATCGACGTCATCAGCCGCGCGCTCAACCCCTACACCCAGAACTGGGCATTCATGGCACTCGCAGAGCAACCGGAGATCCGTTTCGTCATCTCCAACACCACCGAGGCAGGTATCACTTTCGACGACAGCTGCAAGTTCACCGATGCTCCGGCTTCTTCGTATCCGGGCAAGCTGGTTCAGCTCCTCTTCCGCCGCTATAAGACTTTCAACGGCGATCCGACCAAGGGTCTTATTTTCATGCCGTGCGAGCTGATCTTCCTCAACGGACACCACCTCAAAGACTGCATCCGCAAGTATATCGAGCTGTGGAAAGACGATTTCGGAGCTGACTACGAGGGCTTCAAAGAGTGGTTTGAGAAATACAACTACGTTTGCGCAACGCTCGTGGACCGTATCGTGCCGGGCTTCCCGCGCAAGGACATCGCCGAGATCCAGGAGAAAGTGGGTTACAACGACAACCTCGTTGTACAGGCTGAGATCTTCCACCTCTGGGTAATCGAGAAACCGGAGAACATGTCTATCGCCGAACTGGAGGCTGAGTTCCCGGCTAACAAAGCCGGTCTGAACGTCCTCATCGCAGAGAGCGAGAAACCGTACCACGAGCGTAAAGTGACGCTGCTCAACGGCCCGCACACCGTGCTGAGCCCGGTAAGTTACCTCAGCGGTGTGAACATTGTCCGCGACGCTTGCAACCACGACGTACTCGGCAAGTATATCCACATGGTGATGTTCGACGAACTTTTAGAGACGCTGAACCTGCCGAAGGAAGAACTGAAAGCTTACGGCGAGAGCGTGCTGGAGCGTTTCAACAACCCGTATGTGGATCACCAGGTGACCAGCATCATGCTGAACTCGTTCCCGAAATTCGAGACACGCGATCTGCCGGGTCTGAAGGTTTATCTGGAGCGCAAGGGCGAGCTGCCGAAGGGTCTCGTTCTCGGTCTGGCTGCTATCATCGAGTACTACAAGGGCGGTACCCGCGAGGACGGAGCTCCTATCCAGCCGAACGACGCACAGGAGATCATGGATCTCTTGAAAGAACTCTGGGCTACCGGCGACACCCGCAAGGTGGCTGAAGGCGTGCTCGGCGCAACCGACATCATCTGGAAAGAGAGCAAAGAGGATCTCAACAAGATCCCGGGTCTGACTGACATGGTAGAGCTGTACCTCAACTCCATCGAGTCTGTCGGCATGCTCAAGACCGTTCAGCTCATGCTCGCAGCCGACAAGGTGGATGACGTCGTTGCAAAGATCAAGAGCCTGTTCTAAGTAACCAAGTGACTAAGTACCAAGTACAAAGGAATTTATGACAAATATTCTAAAAATCAATCCGGCGGATAATGTGGTGGTAGCAATACAACCGCAAACCGCCGGTGCGGTTATTGAAGTGGACGGCAAGCAGATCACAGTCCTTGAGGACGTGCCTGCCGGACACAAGATTGCCATCAAAGATCTTGCCGAGGGCGAGAACGTCATCAAATACGGCTTCCCGATCGGACACGCCAAAGAGGCGAAGAAAGCCGGCTCTTGGATGAACGAGAATAACATCAAAACCAACCTCGCCGGACTGCTCTCTTATGAGTACCACCCGAAAGAGGTAGTGCTGAATATTCCCGATGAATCCAGGACTTTTATGGGTTATCGCCGCAAAGACGGACAAGTCGGAATCCGCAACGAGGTGTGGATCATTCCGACCGTGGGTTGCGTCAACGGTATCATCCAAAAATGCGCAGAGCGGCTGCGTCAGGAGACCGGAGCCGACAATATCTTCGCTTTCCCGCACAACTACGGCTGTTCGCAGCTCGGCGACGACCACGAGAACACCAAGAAGATCCTGCGTGACATGGTTCATCATCCGAACGCAGGTGCGATCCTCGTGGTGAGCCTCGGATGCGAGAACAACCAGCCCGATGTGTTCAAGGAATTCTGCGGTGAAATCGACGAAAGTCGCGTTAAATTCGTCACGACCCAGAAGATCGAAGGCGACGAGGTGGAGTACTGCATGCCGATCCTGCGCGAGCTATACACCAAGACCCAGCACGACAAACGTGTCGCTGTGCCTCTGTCCGAGCTGCGCGTGGGACTCAAATGCGGAGGAAGTGACGGTTTCAGCGGTATTACCGCGAACCCGCTGTTGGGTATGCTCTCCGATTGGCTTGTAGCACAAGGCGGTACGACCGTGCTGACCGAAGTGCCGGAGATGTTCGGCGCAGAGACGATCCTCATGGACCGTTGTGCCAACCGCGAGCTCTTCGACCAGACCGTTGCGCTGATCAACGATTTCAAGGACTATTTCCTGTCTCACGGCGAGCCGGTGGGTGAGAATCCGTCTCCGGGCAACAAAGCCGGCGGTATCTCCACACTGGAGGACAAAGCCCTCGGCTGTACCCAGAAGTGCGGCAAGTCGCTCGTTCGAGGCGTGCTGCCATACGGTGAGCGGCTGCAGGTGAAGGGACTGAACCTTCTCTCCGCTCCGGGAAATGACTTGGTGGCTTCGACCGCTCTGGCTTCGTCCGGCTGCCACATGGTGCTCTTTACTACCGGTCGCGGTACGCCGTTCGGTACATACGTACCGACGATGAAGATCTCCACCAACTCGACTCTGGCAAAGAACAAACCCAATTGGATCGATTTCAACGCCGGTGTGATTGCTGAAGGCGAGCCGATGGAGGACGTGGCTAAACGCTTTGCGGAGTTCGTGATCGCTGTGGCTAACGGCACGAAGACGAACAACGAGAAGAACGGCTACCACGAGATAGCGATCTTTAAGAACGGTGTCACTCTTTAGCAGCCTCTTTTATCCCCGTGTCTGCCCCATGTGCGGGCGGTACATGGGAAGTACCAAGGGACAAAGTACCAAGGACGAACGGGGAGAGGCGGTGTGCGAGGAGTGTATCGCGGCTTTGCCGCGGACGGAGCAGGCGTCGATATACCAGAATAGTACCGAGATGGCTTTGGTCGGGGCGACACACGACATAGTTGCTGCCGCCAAAGCCATGCATCTGAAACGTGCTGCTGCGTTTCTCTTCTACGAGAAAGATCAGCCGATTCAGCATCTGGTACACAAGATGAAATATGCGGATCAACCGCTCATCGGGTATCACTTGGGAAGGCAGGCTGCGATGGAGATGCAGGACACGGATTTCTTCGATGAAATCGAGGTAATTGTGCCTATGCCGCTGCATCCGAAGCGGCTCAGAGAGAGGGGCTATAACCAGTCGGAGTACATCGCCCGAGGGATTAGCGACTACACCGGCATTCCGGTGGATACAAGTCTTGTAACCCGTATTCGGAACACTCCCAAGCAGGCGCAACAGAGCGGCGAAGGGAGAAAGCATAACGTGGCGGACGCTTTTGCCGTGAACCATCCGGAGCAGATGTATCACAAGCATATTCTGCTGGTGGACGACTTGATTACTACCGGTGAAACCGCGAGAAGTTGCATTCGCGCCATGCGGCTCTTCCGGGGCGCAAAAATAACTGTCTTTGCGCTTTGCAAAGCAAAATAGGAGACTAGGGAACTAGGAGACTAGGAAACTAGGAAAAATATTATGACAAAGAAATACGATTTTTTAATTATCGGCGGCGGCGTAGCGGGGATGAGCTTTGCTCTCAAAGTAGCCCGCGCAGAGAAATACCGCATCGCCTTGTGCTGCAAAACAACGCTGGATGAAGCCAATACGGCGAAAGCGCAAGGCGGAATAGCATCTGTCACCAATCTGATGGTGGATGATTTCGACAAACATATCCATGACACGATGGTTGCCGGCGACTGGCTGAGCGACCCTGCTGCTGTGGAGCAAGTGGTGCGCAATGCCCCGCGCGGAATAGAGGAACTCGTCAACTGGGGTGTCAATTTCGACAAGAAAGACGACGGTTCGTTTGATCTTCACCGCGAAGGAGGACACTCGGAATTCCGTATTCTGCACCATGCGGACGACACGGGTTTTGAGATCCAGCGCGGACTGATGGAGGCGGTGCGCAACAACCCGTATATCGAGGTTCTGGAGAACCATTTTGCCGTAGAGATTATTACGCAGCACCATCTGGGCGTGCGCGTAACGAGGCGCACACCCGATATCGAGTGCTACGGAGCATATATACTGAATCCCGAGACGCAGAAGATTGATACGTATCTGAGCCGTATTACGCTCATGGCAACCGGCGGAACGGGAGCTGTCTATGCCACGACCACCAACCCCGAGATAGCAACCGGCGATGGTATAGCGATGGTTTATCGTGCCAAGGGACAAGTAAAGGACATGGAGTTTGTGCAGTTCCACCCGACCAGCCTTTTCAATCCCGCAGAGACCCATCCGGCGTATCTGATCACCGAAGCCATGCGCGGTTACGGAGGTATTCTGCGGCTGCCGAACGGCGAGGAGTTTATGCAGAAATACGACCCGCGTCTGTCTCTTGCGCCGCGCGACATCGTTGCGCGTGCGATTGATAATGAGATGAAGATCCACGCCATCGACCATGTGTGTCTGGACGTGACGCACAAAGATCCGGAGGAGACCAAGCATCATTTCCCCAATATCTATGCCAAGTGTCTCTCGATTGGCATTGACATCACCAAGGACTACATCCCGGTAGCACCGTGTGCGCACTACATGTGCGGCGGTATCAAGGTGGATCTGGACGGTCAGAGTTCTATCCGTCGTCTGTATGCTGTGGGCGAGTGCTCCTGCACCGGTCTGCATGGCGGAAACCGCTTGGCGTCCAACTCGCTGATCGAGGCGGTAGTGTACGCCGATGCAGCTGCCAAACATAGTCTCTCAGTGATAGAAAACTACGATTTCAACGAGAAAATTCCGGCATGGAACGATGAAGGAACGATGAGTATAGAGGAGCGCGTTTTGATTGCCCAGGACGTCAAAGAAGTGGGTCAGATAATGTCCACTTATGTCGGTATCGTGCGTTCGGATGTGCGTCTGCGTCGCGCATGGGAGAGACTCGATGTGTTGTACGAAGAGACCGAAGATCTCTTCAAACGTGTGAAGGCTACCAAGGAGATCTGCGAGCTGCGCAATATGATCAATGTGGGCTATCTGATCACCCGCCAAGCTATCGAACGTAAAGAGAGCCGCGGTCTGCATTACTCAATCGACTACCCCAAGACGAACAACGAACACCCGCAAGAAGTGTGGTAAATTGAGAATTGAAAGCGATTTCGTTATATAGTGTCATTCCTGTGCGGGCGGAGGCAAGCGAGGGAGCGGAGCAGAATACCCAGATTCTGTTCGGTGAGACATTCGATGTGCTGGAAGAAAAACCCCGATGGAATCGGGTGAAATTGCATCTGGACGGTCAGGAAGGATGGGTCGATGCCAAGATGGTAACGAAGATGTCTCCGGCGGAGTACAAGTCTTATCACGAGGCATATATCGGTTCCTCCGCTATAGTGGCAATGCCGATGGCGTACGCTGTGAGTGAGAATAACGGACAGACTATTCCTTTGACCGCCGGAACAAGGCTCGCGAAGTACCAAGTAACCAAGGACGAGGCACAAAAGGTCTTCTTCGGACGGTTTGAAGTGCTGGGTGTGGGCTTCCGTATCGATCCCGGTATGGTAATAGCCAAAAGTCCCGATTTGAACGAACAAAATCTGCTTCAGACGGTGCGTTTCTTTCTCAATATTCCGTATCTATGGGGAGGTAAGAATGCGATGGGAATGGACTGCTCCGGATTTACGCAGGTTATCATGAGTCTTTTCGGCAAAGCGCTCAAACGCAATGCCGGCGAGCAGGTAACGCAAGGACGGAAGATTTCGGATCTCAGCAAAGTACAGGCAGGCGATTTGGTTTTCTTCGATCACGAGGATGGAAAAATCAGCCATGTGGGGGTTGCGATAGATAGCGAGCGGTTGATTCATTGTTCGGGTCGGGTGAAAGTAGAAAAGCTCGATTCCAACGGTATTTTTAATGCCGAGACGGGAGTGTATTCACATCATTTGATGGCTATAAGAAGAGTGTAGTTAGTGTCTCAAAATCTATTATACTATGAGCAAGAAGATCGTTGTTTTCACCGGTGCCGGAGTGAGCGCCGAGAGTGGTCTGGGTACGTTTCGTGACTCGGACGGTTTATGGGAGAAATACCGTATAGAGGATGTCTGTACGCACGAAGCATGGCTGCGCAATCCGCAGCTGTGCGTCGATTTCTACAATGCGCGGCGTAAGGATGCCTTGGCTGCGCAACCCAATGCGGCGCATATAGCGATCGCCAAGTTGCAGCAGACAATTCCCGGTACGCGGATTATTACACAGAATATCGACGATCTGCATGAGCGCGCGGGAGCAACGGATGTAGTACACCTGCACGGAGAGATTACGAAACTGCGTTCGGAGAACAACGAGACGGCTACGGTGCCTTTGGAGGGATGGGAGCAACACTACGGCGACCGCCATCCGGACGGTTCGTTGCTCAGACCCTATATAGTATTTTTCGGAGAAGGAGTGCCTTATTTCGACGAAGCCTGCCGTATCGCTTCGGAGGCGGATATCATGGTCGTTGTGGGAACAAGTCTGAACGTCTATCCTGCGGCTTCGTTGATTCACTATGCGCCGCAGAACTGTCCGATCTATTTTGTGGATCCCGGTCAGCCGGAGTTCGGCATGTGGGCGGACCGGATCACCCATATACGCAAAAAAGCCACCGAAGGTGTGCCGGAGTTAGTAGAGAGACTGATAGCTGAATGCTGAAGGCTGACAGCTTATTTGAAGCCGAAGACGAAATAGACTGCGGCTATCAGGAACAGGCAGGCTACGAAATGATTCCAACGCAGGGGCATGTGGAATGCCAGCGCGGAGAAGAGCACAAAGACCATCAGCGTGATCACTTCCTGAATCACTTTGAGTTGCATCAAGGAGAACGGACCGCCGTTCCCCTCAAACCCTATGCGGTTTGCGGGCACTTGGAGACAATACTCGAAGAAAGCTATTCCCCACGAGAGGAGAATAACGAAGATCAGCGGTGTGGCGTTGGTGAAGAAACCTGTTTGCTGCAGCTTGAGGTGCCCATACCAGGCAAGCGTCATAAATACATTGGACGCCAGAAGCAAAAGAATGGTGTATAAAGCGTTCATAAAGAGATTTGAAGATTTTAGGATTTTAAGATTTACAATTTACAGTTTGGAAGGTAGTCCGTTTTGATGTTTGTTAGCGCGCCGTAGATCGAGTCGAGCGCTTCGGGATTGAGGGATTTAATCTCGTCCAGCAGCGTTTTCACTTTCTCGCGCGAGCTGACATGCTCGAACGGACATAGTTTGGTCTGCTTCTGGTAGCCGCGCATAGCGGCATAGGAGATGATGTCCGCTTCGTCGATAAGGCATAGCGGCCGGATGAGTTGCAGCGGCATTTTGTCCATTTGCAATATAGGCGGCATGGTGGCGAAAGAGCCTTGGAAGATCAGGTTCATGAGCAGGGTCTGCGCTATGTCGTCGCGGTGGTGACCAAAAGCGATCTTGTTGCAGCCGATCTCTTGCGCTACGTTGAAGAGTTCTTTGCGGCGGAACCACGAGCATAGAAAGCAAGGGTTGTCTATCTCGCGCGTCTTGCCGTTTTCTTTTTGCGGCGGTGTGTCAGGGATAGAGACGTCTCGGACAAGAAGCGGCACTTGCGCTTCGTCGCAAAAGGACTGCAGGTAACTGAGATCGGTGTGATAGTCCCGCTCTTTGACGCGCACATGAAGGGCTGTGACTTGAAACCGCGGGACGTATATCTGCGCGCGACGACCTAATAGTTCGGTCAGCAGCAGAGAGTCTTTCCCTCCGCTGAGACCGATCAGTATGTGGTCGTCGTCGGCGATCAGTCCGTAGTCTGCGCAAGCCTTATGAAACCGTTTGGTCAACCGCTCGCGCTGTTTCTCCAGTGCTATTTGTTCCGGCGTTTTGATCACCTCTGTTTATTGATGCTAATCAGATGGCTCACTTTGCGGCTCGCTTCGCGTTGCAGTTTGATACAGAAATAGATCAGAACCAGCGTGCAGATAGAAGCCGCAATGGGATTCACATCTCCGCTCATTGCGATCGCGTCGTACACGCCGTGCGCTATGAAAGGTACCAGAAAGACCTTGGCGGCATTTTTGGGCGAGGAGTCAACGAAATGATAAATCGCGTAATAATAGCCCATCATGATTGCGAACGCATAGTGTCCCGGAACGGCGAGCAGCGCCCTCATAATCGCTGTGCCCATCCATGCTTCGCCGCTCATAAACACGTATCCGATGTTCTCCAGCGTGGCAAAACCGAGGCTCACAAAGACGGAATAGACGATGCAGTCGAAGTCTTCGTCGAAATGCGGGTTCTTTCTCAGCAACAGCCAGAGCGCCAGCAGTTTAGCACCCTCTTCCGGAGCGGCAGCAACGAAAAACGCCATCGTGGTTGAGCCGAAAAGGGTAGTGGGTTCCCCTTCACCGAAGAGCATATAATGGATATATTGCTCAATGGACGCCACAGGCAGGCAGATGAGCACTCCGGCGAGGAATGCCCGGAAGACCCAGCTGAACGGTTCGGGGTGCGGGTCCTTGCGCCAGATATACAAGCCTAAGAGAATGGCAGGCAGCACGGCTGCTGCGATCATGGTGTAGTACATAATTATTGGTAATTGGTTATTGGGGGATTAGTTATATTCGTTTTGACTGTTGAGCAGCGTGCGGAAGGCTTTGGATGGTTTGCCTTCGAGTGTGAACGACCCCATGTCGTAGCCGCCCCATCCCAAAGGGATGTATTCCGCCGGACGCCAGCCTCCATAGACTTCGGGTTCCCAGTAGAAGATACCCATGCAGGAGTCGATCCGCTCCATCCGTTGTACGAAATCGGTCATGACAGTATTGGAGACTGCCTCGATGGAGTCGTACAGCGGTCTTTCTCCCCAATTCATCATACCCACTTCGCAAATCATCACCGGGCAGTGGAACTCGCGGATCAGTTGGCGGACGTTGGTCTCCGCCAGGTCATTCATTTCCGGCCATGACTTATGGCACCAGTCTTCCATCATCGGGTAATGGGAGAGTCCGATCATATCCCAGAGTCCGCCGTGCTCCTTCATGGCGCGCCAGAACCAGTCGCGGTACATATAGGCGTTGTCCACATGCACAATGACCTGAATGTCCGGGAAGGCTTCTTTGGCGGCTTTGTATCCGACGGCGGTAAATCCCGCGTAGCGATCCCAACAGCCGTTGGCATTGTTGTCTTCATACACCAGTTTGCCTGCGGGCCAGAGCATTCCGTTCGGAGTCTCGTTTCCGATCTGTACCCATTCGGGTTTGATTCCTTTCTCTTTGAGCGCATAGAGCACGTCCAGCGTGTGCTCGCGCACGGCTTCGCATAGTTGGTCGTAGTCGTAGTTCTGCCACGCCGCGGGGATGGTCTGGTGCTGCGGGTCGGCGAAGAAATCCGAATAATGGATGTCGATCATGAGCCGGAGTCCCTCTTTGGCAGCGCGCTCGGCGAGGGCGAGCATGTCCTCTTTGTTGCTCCACCCGGTGGAGTGGTTAACCCAAACGCGCAGGCGGACGGCATTCATACCTGCTTCGTGCAGCAGTTGCATACACTCGCGCTCTGCTCCCGTCTCGTCGCGAAAGACTACGGAGTCGTGCTCCATCTCGCTCAACCAACTCAGATCACCTCCCTTAGCCCATGAGCCGCGAGGAGTGTCGGGAGAGTGGTAGCAACTCGTCAGTATCAGACTGACTGCGATACATAAGAAAGGAATATGTTTCATCTTAACTTTGTTTTTCATCAAAAAAGCGGGACATGACATGTGTCATACCCCGCTCGGTACCGCGAGCCGGGGTCGAACCGGCACGCCCATCACTGGGCAAAAGATTTTAAGTCTTTCTTGTCTACCAATTCCAACATCGCGGCTTTCACCGGAAAATCGGCTGCAAAATTACTACATTTTTTTTGAATACGCAAGAAATTAGTAAAATTTTCTTGAAAATATTGTGTATATTAAAAAAAAGCAGTACCTTTGTGGCGGATTTTGAAAATAACTAAAATACATATTCTATGAAACGCACACTTCTTTGGGTGGCTGCATTGTTGATGCTTGTTTCTACCCGTACTTTTGCGGATGAGGGTCAGATGGTACGCTGTATTGCTTTCTACAACCTCGAAAATCTCTTTGACACGATTCATGACGAGGGTAAGAATGACTACGAGTATCTGCCTGACGGCGGTATGAAATGGACTTCTCTCAAATACGAGAACAAGATCAAGAATATGGCTTATGCCGTTTCTCAGTTGGGAACGGATATCGATCCCCGCGGCGCGACGTGTGTCGGCGTAGCGGAGGTGGAGAATATCGGATGTCTGTACGACCTTTGTGCAGAGGCAAACAGCAAATACAGCCGTCGGTTGAAACCGATTCTGTTAGAAGGTCCCGACCGCCGTGGTGTGGATGTGGGATTCCTGTATGACTCGGTTCTGTTCAAGCCGACCAAGGTGAACGGATTCGAACTCAAAGCCCACTATGCGGATGGTGGCGAGATCAAGACCCGTTTGCAGCTGTGTGTGTCGGGTTATCTGATGGGTGAAGGCAGACCGGAGAAGATCCATGTCATCGTCAACCACTGGCCTAGCCGTTATGGCGGCGAGCTCTCTTCCCGTCCCGGTCGCGACACAGCGGCTATGCTCGTTAAATCAATCTGCGATTCGATTTATATGCATGAGCCGAAAGCGAAGATTGTGATCATGGGCGACCTCAATGACGATCCGTATAACCATTCCTGCAAGGATGTGCTCAAGGCACGCAAGCACCGCGAGGAAGTGGAGCCACAAGGTTATTTCAACACGATGTGGCAGATGCTGGACCGCGGTATCGGTTCGCTCGCATATAACGGTTCGTGGAACTTGTTTGACCAGATTATTATCTCTGAGCCGCTGATGAACGAGAAGTTGGAGTCCGGCAAATGGACGTATTGGAAGGCGCAGATCTTCAACAAACCGTTCTTGACCGTACAGGAGGGCAAGGATAAAGGAACTCCGTTCCGTACGACCAAAGGTGGCGTCTGGCAGAATGGTTACGGCGACCACTATCCCACAATGATTTATCTAATTCGTCAAAAATAATGGAACTTAATCGAAATTCAGCTCCCATCCGGATGCGCAATTACGGTCGCATCGTGCAGGATATGGTGGCTTATGCTTCTTCGCTGCCGGCGGGTAGCGACCGAGAGGCATTGGAGGTTTATGTTGCGCTCTGTATGCGTCAGCGTAACATGATCTGGAATAGAGACCAGGAATCAGGTATCGCTCGCGTGCGGGAAGATATCATCCGTCTCTCGAACGGCAAACTGTCCTGCGATTCGCCCGCCTTTATGGCGCTGATGAATTCAGCAGAAAATACGCAACCTAAAAGAAAAAATGGAAGAGTCTAATCAGTTTAAAATCTTTGCCGGTTCCAAGGGAGAAAGTCTCGCCCGCGGTATCTGCGACGAACTGGGGTGCCAGCTCGGTCAACTCCATCTGGATCGTTTTTCGGACGGAGAGTTTTGTACCTATTTTGAGGAGTCCGTCCGCGGTCAGTCGGTCTATCTGGTGCAACCCACATGCCCTTCCAGCGACAATCTGATGGAGCTGCTGCTGATGATAGATGCGGCAAAGCGTGCGAGTGCGTATAAGGTCATTGCCGTCATTCCTTATTTCGGCTGGGCGCGCCAGGACCGCAAGGACAAGCCGCGTGTGTCCATCGGAGCCAAACTGGTGGCGAACATGTTGCAGACGGCAGGGGCGGACCGCGTCATCACCGTTGATCTGCATGCTGACCAGATCCAGGGATTCTTTGACATCCCGGTGGACCATATATATGGTTCGAATGTCCTCGCCCCCTATGTGGCAGCACTGAATCTGAAGAAACTGATTGTTGCTTCGCCGGATGTGGGAGGCTCCAAACGGGCATCCAATTTTGCGAAGAAACTGCATGTGCTGACCGACCGCGAAGTGCCGATGGTCATCTGCTATAAGAATCGTCCGGATTTCAACAAGGTCTCCGAGATCCGTGTGCTGGGTGATATCTATGGCAAGGATGTGGTGATCTTTGATGACATCGCCGACACGGCAGGCACGCTGTGCAAAGCAGCCGAAGTGATGATGGCGGGTGGCGCGAAGTCTGTCCGCGCAGTAGTCACGCATGGTGTGCTCAGCGGCAATGCCTGCGAGAAAATCGAGAACAGTCCGCTGGAGGAGTTGGTTTGTACCGACTCGCTGCCGATTGACACGGCAAAGTGCTCCAAACTGCATATCGTTTCTCTCGCTTCCTCTATCGCCCATACAATACGGGCTATTCAAAATCATACTTCCGTTAGCGAAACCAATATTCGATGAAGAAAAATCTATATTTCGTACTGTTTTCCTTGGTACTTTTAACGGCTTGCACTCAGAAGCAAGCCGTTGTTTCCCGTCCTTCGTTCTCGTCCGACAGCGCGTATGCGTATATCGAGAAGCAACTCTCTTTCGGTCCGCGTGTGCCGAATGGCGCCGCTCATATGCAATGCGCGGTATGGCTCATTGAGCAGTTGAGAGCTTGCGGAGCGGAGGTCGAATTGCAAAAAGGCTTCATGCCCGATTACCGTGGCGAGAACCAGCAGATCTATAATATCATCGGGCATTTCAGTACGCCTGAGACGGCTACGCGCCCGCGTATTCTATTAGGAGCACACTATGACACCCGCCCGTGGTGCGACGAAGAGGAGGACTACAACGACCGCTTCTATAATGTTCCTGGTGCCAATGACGGGGCTTCCGGTGTGGCTGTCTTGCTGGAGGTAGCCCGCCAGTTGGGTTTGAAGATCGCGGATTCGACTTTCGCCACTCCGGTCGATATCATCTTCTTTGACTGCGAAGATATGGGGACGCCGCGTGTCTATACCGGCGCAGAGCGCGAAGATACCTGGTGTCTCGGGTCGCAACTTTGGGCTACCAATTATGCACGTCTATCGGGAAAGCCGGTGTATAACTTCGGTATTGTACTCGACATGGTCGGAGCGCCGGATGCGGTCTTCCCGCTGGAGATGTATTCCACCAATTATGCGCAGAATTACCAGCAGCAGATCTGGCGTTCGGCGCAGCAGTTGGGTTATGGCGCGATGTTCTCCAACCAACAGTCGTACCCTATTACGGATGACCATTATTACATCAATTATATCGCCGGCATCCCGTGCGTGGATGTGATCCATTATGACATCCGCAATGCCACGGGCTTCCCGCACTGGTGGCACACCCGCAACGATGATATCTCCAATATCTCCCGTTCCACGCTCCAAGCCGTCGGAGAAGTGGTCATGAGCCAGCTGTAATTTCCTCCACCGTATTTTTATAGTATTGCCGTGGTGATGTCTTCGGCTTCGGCGAGATTGAGTTTCTGACGGACTTGGGTCTTACGCTGGTAGATGGTTTGGAGACTTTGACGAGTGAGCATGTTAATCTCTTTGGTCGAGAAATCCGCTTTGAGCAAACAACAGAGTTGCAGTTCCTTTTCGTTCAACACATCTCTGTATTTGTCCCTGAGACGGGTGTAGAAGCCGTCATAGACTAAATCGATAGTTTGATAAATGCTTTGCCAGTCTATGAGGGCATTGGCTGTTGTCTCGTTCAGTGCCATGAGGCGTGCAAGCAGTTGTTGGTTGGCTTCGGTGGGTGTTCCGGCAATCGTTTTGATGACACCCAACTGCTGCAACATCAGTTTGCGCACATCCACCTCCTTCGTACTTTGGTACTGCCCACCTGGCCCACTTGGTACTTTGTCACTTAGTCCCTTATTTATGATTCCCCTCAGGGTCTCAATTTCTTCCTCTTTCTCCAAAAGCAGCCGTTGACGGCGGCGATACAGATAGACGAACAGTAGGATTCCGCCCAAAGTTACAAAGAACAGCATAATTATCACAATCATCTGCCGTTGGCGGCTGATGGTCAGGTAC
>CADAZU010000016.1 GCA_902792535.1 uncultured Bacteroidales bacterium | reverse complement strand
TCCGAAATTCATGATCCCGGTCTATACGCCTTATAACCAGTCAGTCAACCAGGACGAGACCCATATCTCCGCTTATTTCCAGGAGACGGGTGTCACGGTCCAAGACAAAGAGGTTACGGGTGTCTATAAAGGCCAGCAGCCGGAGAGCAAGAACGGTATTCAGTTCAATATCAATGTGATGCTGACGGCAGAGCTTGGTTATGAATGGACCCTGAAGAGTGGTAACTCGCTTGGCTTGGGTGCGTATGCGAACTATAGCGTCTTCAATACATTCAAGAACACCCCGAATGCCGAAGGTCTGTTCAATCTGACCGCTCCTTCGGACACGGATAAGGCGCACCTGGATGTACTGTCCGCTACGCGTGCCTACACAGACAAGCTCGGTTTCTTCGACGCGGGAGTGAAAGTGGCTTACCACTTCAACTTTCCCCGGAAGATGAAATTCAAAGCTTCTCAGCTCTAAACACGCAGTACTAAACGCGACTTTTAGTCGCTCTAAACAGAAAAAAGCGTCCCTCGGGGCGCTTTTTTTTGCATATATCGAAAAAAAGCAGTAACTTTGCAGCCGCAAATTGTGTGGAATTAAAAAAAACACTTGATATGGAATTCAAATACGCACCGATGTTTCAGCTCGGAAAAGACGAGACTGAGTATTATCTGCTGACCAAAGATTATGTATCTGTCAGCGAGTTTGAGGGTCATGAAATCTTGAAAGTAGCGCCGGAAGCACTGACGCTCATGGCGCAACAAGCCTTTCACGATGTTAGTTTCATGCTACGGAGGGCTCACAACGAGCAAGTAGCGAAGATCCTGCGTGACCCGGAGGCTTCGGCGAACGACAAATATGTAGCGCTGACGTTTCTGCGTAATGCAGAGGTGGCTTGCAAAGGACAGTTGCCGCTATGCCAAGATACCGGAACGGCAATTATTCACGGAGAGAAGGGACAGCAGGTATGGACCGGTTTCAGCGACGAAGAGGCGTTGAGCCGCGGTGTATTCAATACCTATACGGAGTGCAACCTGCGCTATTCGCAGAATGCTCCGCTCACCATGTACGACGAGGTGAATACCAAATGCAACCTGCCTGCGCAGATCGATATCGAGGCGGCTGAGGGAGCAGAGTATAGGTTCCTTTGCGTGACCAAAGGCGGCGGAAGCGCCAACAAGACCTATCTGTATCAAGAGACCAAGGCGCGTATCCAGAACCCGGGCACGCTCGTGCCTTTCCTCGTGGAGAAGATGAAATCTCTGGGAACGGCGGCTTGTCCTCCTTACCATATCGCGATCGTGATTGGCGGTACCAGTGCGGAGAAGAACCTGCTGACCGTCAAACTGGCGAGCACCCATTACTACGACTCGCTGCCGACCACCGGCGACGAGACCGGACGCGCTTTCCGCGATGTAGAGCTGGAGAAAGAGTTGCTCAAAGAGGCATATAAGATCGGACTCGGTGCGCAGTTCGGCGGCAAATACATGGCGCATGACGTGCGGGTGGTTCGTCTGCCCCGCCATGGAGCCAGCTGCCCGATCGGTCTGGGAGTCAGCTGCTCCGCCGACCGCAATATCAAATGCAAGATCAACAAGGATGGTATCTGGATTGAGAAACTGGACACCAACCCCGGTGAGTTGATCCCCGCCGAGTTGCGCCAAGCCGGAGAAGGCGACGCCGTACGGATTGATCTGAACCAACCGATGAAAGATGTCTGTGCGATCTTGACAAAATATCCGATCGGCACGCGGTTGAGCCTGAATGGTACGATTATTGTAGGTCGTGATATAGCGCATGCGAAGATCAAAGCGCGTCTGGATGCCGGCGAACCGATGCCGGAGTACCTGCAGAACCACCCGATTTACTATGCCGGTCCGGCGAAGACTCCGGCTGGCATGGCGTGCGGTTCGATGGGACCGACGACGGCTGGACGAATGGATCCATACGTAGATGAGTTCCAGGAGAAAGGCGGCTCGCTCATTATGCTCGCTAAGGGTAACCGGTCGATTGACGTAACGAATGCCTGCCAAAAACATGGTGGCTTCTATTTAGGCTCAATCGGAGGTCCGGCGGCGATACTCGCGCAGAATAATATCAAGAGTATCGAATGTGTGGAATATCCGGAGCTGGGTATGGAAGCGATCTGGAAGATTGAGGTAGAGGACTTCCCCGCATTCATCCTCGTGGACGATAAAGGAAATGACTTCTTCAAGATGCTCAAACCCTGCAAGGGATGCACGATCTTGTGAGAATTGAGAATTGAGAGTTGAAAATTGAGTAGCAAGAGACGGAAATATAGGTTGGCAATGCTGGATGACCTGACGCTGCGGGAGGTATTTCACTTCCGCGTCACGCTGTTAGGTGCCATCAGCGTAATCACGATCACGATCATATCGCTGATCGTGCTGCTTTCCGTGTTGATCGTCTATACGCCGCTGCGCAATATCCTTCCCGGATACAGCGCCAGTCTGCGGCAGCAGTTGGTGCAGGAATCCGCCCGGGTTGACAGTCTCCAAGCCGATCTGGTGTTACAGCGGCAATACCTGGATGTGATCAGACAAGTGGCAGCCGGAGATATTGAGTCGGACAGCATCCGGAGTTTGGATAGCCTGCAGCGGATCGAGCGCGAGCAGATTGCTGCCCGGAGGAACGAGGCGACGGAGGCGTTTATGACCCAGTACGAGCAGAAAGAGCGCGACCGGCTGTTGCTATTCGAGAACGCCATGCCGACCGGAGTACGGAAATTATACCGCCCGGTGAAAGGAACAATCGTTCAGAGCTCCCGACCTGACGCGAAGATATACGGCGCGATGATACACACGGCGAAGAACGAGAATATATTAGCGACGACAAGAGGCGTAGTGGTATCCGTAGAGCGAATGGCGGATAATACCTTCTCGCTGACGATCCAGGATGGCTCTTACGTCACGATCTATCGCCATATCGGTCGTGCGCTCAAGTCGCAAGGCGTCAAAGTAGAGAGCGGCGAGTCCATCGGCATAGCCGACGGAGAACATGACATCGAGTTAGAACTATGGGACGGCGGCAAACACGTCAACCCCGAGGAGGTAATCGTATGGTAAAACAACTATGTATATTAGGCTCAACGGGCTCCATCGGGACGCAGACGCTGGATGTGGTGCGTGCCCATCCGGAGCGATACAGCGTCTATGCCCTTTGTGCCAACCGGAGTATCGACAGACTGGTAGCGCAGGCGGAGGAGTTTCACCCCGAGGTGGTATGTATAGGTGACGAGAACCTATACGACGAACTCAACAGACGTATCGCTGCTATCAGTCCGGATATCAAGGTCTGGACCGGCGCAGAGGCTATCGCGGAGGTGGTGACCATGCCGTCGGTGGACGTGGTGGTAGCTGCCATGGTCGGTTACGCAGGACTGCGGCCGACGATAGAGGCGATCAAAGCCGGTAAAACCATCGCTCTGGCGAACAAAGAGACACTCGTCGTAGCCGGCGAGATCATTTGCGAATTAGCCGCCCGCTACCACGCCCCGATATTACCGGTCGATAGCGAACACAGTGCGATATTCCAGAGTCTGGTAGGCGAGGATCGGAACGAGATCGAGAAAATCCTCCTGACCGCCAGCGGCGGACCTTTCCGCACATTCTCGCTGGAGCAAATGCGCAGTGTGACAGCAGCAGATGCGCTGAAGCACCCCAATTGGGAGATGGGGGCGAAGATCACTATTGACTCCGCCAGCATGATGAACAAAGGATTCGAGGTAATCGAAGCCAAATGGCTCTTCGGCGTGGTGGTAGAGAAGATCCAAGTGCTGGTTCACCCGCAGTCGATCATTCACTCTGCTGTACAGTTTGCCGACGGAGCGATCAAGGCGCAGTTAGGTGCGCCGGACATGCGGCTGCCGATCCAATATGCCCTCTCTTTCCCGGAGCGGCTCGCCAGCGATTTCCCCCGCGCAGACCTGTTGGCGCTCAAGGACCTGAGTTTTGAGGAGCCGGACTTGAACCGTTTCCCGAACCTGGGCTTGGCATACGAAGCAACCCATCGGGGAGGAAACATGCCCTGCATACTGAATGCAGCGAACGAAGTGGCGAACCTGGCTTTTCGCGAGGGACGGTGCGGATTCCTCCAAATGAGCGAAATCATCGCCTCCACTATGGCGAAGACGACGTTTGTCGCCAAACCGACTTACGAGGACTATGTGGCTACCGACGCGGAAGCACGACGCATTGCTGCAGAATTTATATAATATTCATTATTCATTAATCATTATTCATTAATATAGTGATACAAGCAATTCAATTGATATTAGCCCTGTCGTTTCTCGTGTTGATACACGAATTGGGGCATTTTACATTCGCGCGGATATTCCATGTGCGCGTGGAGAAATTCTATATGTTCTTTAACCCCCGTTTCAGTCTCCTACGGTTGAAGAAATACGAGGGCAAATGGCATGTGAAGTTTTTTGCCAGGAACGAAGACCCGGAATGGGATGCTCACCCCGAGAACACCGAGTGGGGTATAGGATGGCTGCCTTTCGGCGGTTATTGCGCTATCGCGGGTATGGTAGATGAGACTCATTCGACCGACGATCTGGCGGCTGAACCCCAGGAGTGGGAGTTCCGCTCCAAACCGGCATGGCAACGTCTGTTGATCATTCTCGGCGGAATACTGGTGAATTTCATCGGAGCAATGGTAATCTTCTCCATGCTGCTGTGGCAGTGGGGACAAGACACATTGCCGCTGCGGAATGTGACCACCGGTCTGTACTACTCGGAGATCATGGTAAACGAAGGATTTCATCAGCAGGATCGGATCTTGACCATCGACGGGGAAGAGCCGGAGACCTTGAGCGATGTGGTGCAATCGATTATCATTGAGGGTAAACGCGAGGTCGTTGTGCTGCGCGGCGCGGACACGGTTGCTTTGACCATGAGCGAAGATCTGGGCACGCGCTATCTGGCGCAGCAGAATGCGTTCGATAAATCCGAGCGAGAGAAACACCGCGCGGATAAGAATTACCCCAAACGGCGGTTTGTTCTGCTCTCGGAATGGATTCCTGCTGTCGTGGACTCGGTAATCCCGGACAATGCCGCTTATTACGCCGGCATATTGAAGGGAGACAGTATAGTCGCTGTGAATGGGGTGCCGACACCCTGCAATGTGCTCATGACCGAGGAATTACAACGCCATCCGTGCGACTCCGTGACGATTGATTTCTACCGTGCAGGCGAGAAGCAATCGACGAGGCTGTTCATCGGAGACCAAGGCACAATAGGGGTTTCTATCAAATGGAATATCTTTGAGTTTGAGCACAAAGACTATTCGTTCTTGGGATCCATACCGGCGGGCATTCAGTACGGTTGGGATATATTGGCGATGTACGTGAAACAATTTCGTCTGGTGTTCACCAAAGAGGGTGCGCAGTCGCTTGGCGGTTTCGGCGCTATCGGATCCATGTTCCCCTCTTACTGGAGCTGGTACGCGTTCTGGCATATGACCGGATTCCTCAGTATCATCCTCGCCTTCATGAATTTCCTGCCTATCCCGGCTCTGGACGGCGGATATATACTGTTCCTGCTGGTGGAGATTATTACTCGCCGCAAACCGAGCGATAAATTCCTGGAGAAAGCCAACGAAGTCGGATTCTGGCTCCTGCTGGCGCTGCTGATATTCGCTAACGGAAATGATATCATAAAATATTTCTTCTAAAATAAATGGTACATGGTAAATGACCCAATGGTAAATTATTTTGTGCATGAGTCGTCTTATGTGGACGAAGGCTGCACGATCGGAAAGGGCACTAAAATATGGCATTTCAGCCATATCATGAGCGGGTGTACGATCGGCGAGGACTGTAATATAGGTCAGAATGTAGTGATCTCGCCCGATGTGGTGCTGGGACGCAACTGCAAGATCCAGAATAATGTCTCCGTTTATACCGGTGTTCGGTGCGAGGACGATGTGTTCCTGGGACCATCTATGGTCTTCACCAATGTCATTAACCCCCGTGCGGCGGTCAGCCGCAAGGACGAGTACCGTGAGACGATCCTGCGTCGCGGTGTGTCCGTCGGAGCCAATGCAACCATCGTTTGCGGACATACATTAGGCGAGTATTGCCTCATTGGCGCCGGATCGGTGGTGACCAAAGATGTGCCGCCTTATGCCTTGATGGTTGGAAACCCTGCGCGGCAGATAGGATGGGTGAATGCGCATGGAGACAAATGTGCTTCCCTCGATGAAGCCATGAATTCGTAATTAGTAAATGACAAATTGTAAATGAGCTTATGATACAGCGAATACAAACGATATATCTATTGGTCGTAGTGGCCTTGGGTATAACTTTGCTTTTTATGCCGGTAGTGCAGTTCGTCTCGCCGGAGGAGGCCGCCGAACTGCAAGTATTTGAACTTTCTGCCTTGGGAGGCGCGCCTCTTCAGGGGATTTGGGGATTAACGCTTACCACGGCGCTCATTCCGCTGCTGGCACTCGTGGACATCTTCCTCTATCGGAAACGCATCCTGCAGGCGCGACTCAATATCTTTACGGTCATGCTTTGCCTCGGTTATTATGGCGTGCTGGCTATTTATATTTGGCTGGCGAAGATGAGTATGGGACTTGAGTGGCACTTGATTCCATGGGCGTCAATCCCGTTGGTATGTATGATATTAACCCTCATGGCAACGCGTGCGATCCTGAAAGATGAAGCGCTCGTGCGCGCCGCAGACAGAATACGGTAAGCAGCCCTGAGACAAATAACCAACGACTAAATTACAGAATCCTGCCATGTTATTATTACAAACAGTTACAGCAGAAGAGATACAGCAAAAGATGGTTCCGCCGGATTCGATCCGTGCCGGCGCACAACAGATGATAGAGTATGCCAAGACAGATCCTGAAGGATTCTGGAAAACCGTGTTGGACTCCATGACCCAATTCGGTTTGAAGGTTCTGGCAGCCCTGTTGATATATATCATAGGCTACTGGCTCATCGGCGTGGTGAAGAAAGCCCTGCAGCGTATGTTCGCAAGACGTAAGACCGAGCCGACACTGGCATCTTTTATCTCCTCCTTTGTCTCAATCTCCATGACAGTGATGCTCATCATTCTGACTGTGGGTACATTGGGCGTGGACACAACGGCGCTCGCCGCTCTGTTAGCCGCCGGAGGTATGGCTATCGGTATGGCTCTTTCCGGCACAGTGCAGAACTTCGCCGGAGGCCTCATGATTCTTGCTTTCAAACCTTTCAAAGCCGGTGATTTCATTGAGGCTCAAGGCTATAAAGGCACAGTGGTAGAGGTGAATATCACGGCAACAAAGATTCTAACTACAGACAACAGAGTGGTGATTCTGCCTAACGGAGCGCTTTCTAACGGCACGATAGACAATTATTCCGGCCGTCCCCTGAGACGCGTGGATTGGACTGTGAGTGTGTCTTACGGCGTGGACGCCGATGCCTGCAAGAAGGCTATCCTCGCTATTGTGGATAGCGACAAACGGGTTTTACAGGCGGATACGGACATGGATGCATTATATAAAGAGATGAATGTGTCGGCATTTCAGTTGTCATCACTCAATTTCAAGATGAATGCTATTCCGGCACCTTTTGTGGCACTCAGTTCACTTAATTCCAATGACATCACTTTTGTTGTCCGCGCCTGGGTAAAGGCATCCGATTACTGGGATGTGTTCTTTGCTCTCCAGGAACGGTTCTATACCGAACTCCCGCCGCAAGGATTCACCTTTGCATATCCGCATGTGGATGTTACTATGATTAATTCTTAACTCCAAAGGGTATGATTCCTTGACAAGTCTAATTTTAAGAATTGAGAATTGAGAATTGGAAGCTTTATTAGGCAAGACATTAGAGGAATTGCAGTCCGTGGCTATCGGTACGGGTCTGCCTAAGTTCGCCGGCAAGCAGTTGGCGGAGTGGCTTTATGTCCGCAGAGTGCGCTCTTTCGACGAGATGACCAATATCTCGCTCAAAGGCAGGGAGGCGCTCAAAGCCCGTTATACGATAGGACGCCATGCTCCAGTGCGAGAAGCTGTCAGCGCAGACGGAACCCGCAAATATCTCTTTGAAGTTAGCCATCAGCCGTCAACCATCAGCCCTCATCAGGAGCACTCTCTCCTTTCAGAGGAGGGGCGGGGGAAAACATTCATAGAGAGCGTCTATATCCCGGAGGACGACCGCGCTACGCTATGCGTCTCAACGCAAGCTGGGTGCAAGATGGGTTGCCGGTTCTGCATGACCGGGACACTCGGTTTTCACGGAAACCTCCCGGCAGCGGATATTCTCAATCAGATATTCGAGATAGACGCCATGGCTTCCGCGGACGGTCGTGAACCGCTTTCCAATCTTGTCTTTATGGGCGAAGGAGAACCGATGGACAACATAGATGAGGTACTGCGGACTTTGGATATCATGACTGCTTCCTACGCCTGCGCCTGGTCGCCTAAGCGTATCACCGTCTCAACGGTAGGTATTCCCGCAATGAAGCGTTTTCTGGACGGGAGCGAATGCCATCTGGCTGTGTCGATGCATAACCCATTCAGCGCTGAGCGTGCCCGAATCATGCCGGCAGAGAAGATCATGCCTATTACGGAGGTTGTAGCGTTGATCAAGCAATACGACTGGTCCCACCAGCGGAGAGTCAGCTTTGAGTATATCTGCTGGGCAGGGCAGAACGACAGCCCCAAGCATGCCAAAGAAATAATCCGGCTATTAAGAGGTCTTAACTGCCGGATCAATCTGATTCGTTTTCACGAAGGAGTGGAGGAGGTTGCCCGTACGAATAAAGAGAGTCGCCATTTCCCCGGTTCTGATGAGAAACAGATGGAGTGGCTGCGGGATTATTTGACCGCTAATGAGGTTACCTCTACTATCCGCCGTTCACGGGGAGAAGACATTCTTGCCGCCTGCGGTATGCTGGTCAATTCCTTAACCGGTAACCGGTAACCCGTAACCGCTCACCCCTCTACAGCATTTTACTTAACTGCTCGTAGTATTTAGGCGAGACCGGAACCGGTTTCGCATTGGTTATATCCAGTTCTGCCTGAATCATTCCTTCTTTATCCCTGCGCAGGACGGATACATGACGCGGGTTGACGAAATACGACCGCTGACAGCGGATAATACCGTGCTTGTCCATGAGTTCCTCTATCCCCCGCATGGACTGGCGAAGGGAGTATTCTTTCATTTGCGAATTCTCCATATAATGGATGGAGACATAGTTCTCTTGCGCTTCGATATATAGTATCACATCATGCGCAATAACGAGTTTGAGTCTGCCGGTGCTGTCGGTAAACCGCACCAGATCCTCTTCGGCTGCCATAGGCTCATCCGGACGGATCAAGGCAAATAGGATAGCGTATATTATGTACGGGTAGGGCAGGATACTGAACGCCATGCGCAGACAGTGACCTAAAGCCGGGAAATAACCTATATCGCCATACACCAGTGCCATATATAGGGCTGCGAAGCAAGAGAAACCCACCACTTCCGCAAAGGCGATCAGACTATATTGCCACCATGTAAACCGGGGTCTGTTCCGTACGGCGGTAATAGGGATGCGCACTGCGCATAGTACACCTATTAGGATGCAGGTCAGCATCAATGTATTAAACACCACTCCGTGCCCCACCGAAAGGAAGGATATCATCCATTGACTCTCGTATAGCAGGATAAACCCCAGATAGAACACCGGTATCGTGATCACATGCACCAGCATGACCCATACCGATAGGATTGAAGCAGGAATTTTAGTCATAATTTAGTCTCATTTGGTAGTGTGACGAAGTACATATCTTTTGTTTTTCGTCACTATATTTGCGTTTTAGTCACCTTTATTGGTGTATCCGTCACATTTCTTCGTCACTAATCACTTTTAGTTGCCCGGTTGCTCCAAAAGCAGTAATTTTGCGTCGAATTTGAAAACAACATTGTATAACCTAAAACATTTGTAACATATATGAAAACGATTAAACGTATTGGTTTCGACCTGTTGGTCGCACTCTATTGCCTTCAATTACCGGCTATTGTAGCCTATTTAGTTATTCACTTATAATTCAAATAATTCAAATTTATTATGGACAAGACAATTATTATTCGCCCCGAGAGTGGTCTGCAGTATAATTGGAACGCCATTGCCGCAGACCCGAGTGCTCATCATGAGCCGCAAATCGATTTAGTAGCTTATAAGGCGCTATATACTAATAGGATTGCGCAGGTGCGTGCAAACGGAGAAGAGCCGGTTCTGGTCAGTCTGCCTATCATCGACGAGAATCGCTATTTCGCCTATATCACGCGCGGAATGAGCATCCGTGAACGCAAGAATATCCTCTTCTGGTTAGGAGGCAATATCGAGCGTCTGCGCAATATCCATGCGTTGTATAACCTGGCGTTGTTCCGCCTGGCAGCACAGCAGTGCGTGCATCTGGTGGACATCACCTCCCCCATGCTTGCCAGCACCCATTTTGATGAGTTGCTGGACCAAGATGGAGTGTCGCTCTCTCCCGCCGGAGAGGCATTGGTGAACAGCGAGTTAGCGTCGCTTGCCAGCCGCCTTAGCGTTCTCGCGAGCTAAACGCTGCTGCTCGCGTTGCATTTGCTCTAATCGAGCCATAAAGCCGGACTTGGGTTTGCCGGCTTTTTTCTTTTTATTCGCTTCGATCTCTGCCAGCATCTTTTCGTCGTTCAGCGTCCAGCGGAAAATCATGGTCTGGAGGATGGTGAAGAAGAGCGAAACGAGGTAGTAGTAACTCAGACCGGCGGCGTAGTCATTGAAGATAAAGAGGAACATGAGCGGCATAGCGTACATCATATATTTCATGAATTTCATGTTCGGATCCGTTGCCTGCGACTGCATGGTGATATAGGTATAGCCGATGTTACAAACGGTCATGAGCAAACAGAAGAGAGAGAGGTGATCTCCCAGCAGCGGGATATTGAATCCCCAATGGAAGACGGCGTCGTAGGTAGAGAGGTCGTCCGCCCAAAGGAGCGATTTGCCGCGCAACTCGATCGCTGTAGGCAGGAACCAGAACATAGCCATCAATACCGGGAATTGGAAAAGCATAGGCAGACATCCGGACATCGGGCTGACACCTGCTTGCTGGTAAAGCTGCATGGTTGCTTGCTGGCGCTCCTGCATCTTCTCTGCCGGATATTTCTCATTGATTGCGTCTATCTGCGGCTTCAGCGCTTTCATCTTGGCGCTGGATTTATAGGAGACGAAGACAAAAGGCAGGATGATGAGCTTGATCACAATGGTCATCAGCAGGATCACAATACCGATATGTAGTCCCCAACTGGTAAAGAGGTCAAACATCGGAATGACGAGCCATTCGTTGATCCAACTGACGATCTTCCATCCCAGCGGTACGAGTGTATTCAGGTGGAGACGTTCGCTGCGCTCTACGCCCTCGTCATAAGCTTTGAGGGTATGGTAATGATTCGGACCGCAATAGAAACGGAGCCCGGTCGGCGTCTTGCCCGACAGATCAAACGGAATGGAGGTATGGGTGGTGTATTCCTTGATATAGCCGGATGCTTTGCTCTGCACCGTAGAGGTGAATTGTGAGGAGGCGAACGCTTCGTCGGCGATAAGGACGGTAGAGAAGAACTGGTCCTTGTACCCGATCCATTTGACGCGGGCATTCTCCTTGGCATTGTCGTCCTTGCTCTCGCTTAGTTTCTCTATATCGCCTCCGACCAGCATGTATTGCAACTGTGCATAGCGCTCCTCGAATTTGCGTCCTTGCTCTTGCTGTGGGATCAACTGGCGCCACTGCAACTCCAGCGAATTGATGTTTTGCGCCAATTCGGTCTGCATATTATGCGGCTCAATGGAGAGATGCACCATGTAGTTGTCCGATAGTTCATATACGAAATCGAGCCATGCGTCCTCGGAGGTCGTTTGCAGACGCATGATAGCTTTGTCGGACGCGTTCGAAGCGACGGGGGTAAAGAAGAGATTGTCGGTCTGCAGGATGCGGTTGTTGGAGGTGATGAGTGTGAGCCCGAATGCCGACTCGTCTCCGCGGAAGAGACTCAGCGGGTTGATGGTGTCGCCCGAGGCTTTGTATTCCAATAACTCGGCATGCTTAATCCTTCCGCCTAAAGTAGAGAGGGTGAGACGCACTTTCTCGTTCTGGAGAGTGACGAAACGCTCTTCTCCTTGAGCTGCATTGGCGAAAGTGCCGTATGCAGCTTGAATGCGCTCCTGTACTTGCTCCGGCGAAACGGCCTCTGTTTGTGTTGTCTGACTCGCTACGAGTTGCAAAGAGTCGGAGAGCCGCTGCGCCTCTTCGGCGGTTATGCGGGCAATGTTAATAGAGTCTTGTACGCGCTGACGCTCCGCCAGTTCTGCTTTCGACGGGCGTTGAATCCATGTAAATCCAATTACGATAGCGGCTATTAAAAGAAAGCCGATCCATGTGTTTTTATCCATTCTGTTGATGTAATATATATGTTATTAATTTCAATTTTCTTTATTTGCGATTGAGTTGACCGAACATTACGCCTACGTACAGACGCGGACCGCTCGGGGTCATAAAATTGCTCCATTTGACGTCATTGCCAAGGTTGGTAAGACCGCTGCTGGTACGTCCGAAAGGTAACATATAGTCGATTCGGATCATGAGAGCAATATGGTTGGTTAAGCTGATTTCTAATCCTACGTATGGATCCATATAAAAGAACGGGGTCTTGACGTACGAAGAGTTGTAAGTAGTATTATCCTCCGGCGTGTTTCCGGATTTCTCCACAGGGGCTTGATCCGGTACATAGAGTCGTTTCATTGTACCTCCACCCACCGAGAGACCGATCATCGGGCGAGTCTTGCCCCAGTTGGCATAAAAATCGGTGAATGCACCTCCCCATCCGGTCCGGACATTCGATCCGGTCCGCATCAGTGGCATTGTGCTGACATGTCCCTCTGCGCCAAGGTGAATATGGTTAATGAAATGTACGCGCAGCAAGCCGCCCAAGCCGACCGCGAAACCGTCTCTTGGGAGATTCTTTCTGTAATCTTCGCTACCTAAGCCTGTGTTGCTGAATAGTTTGTCAGGCGAGTCTGTGAACATATACCCGCCGTGCAGCAACATACCGCCGGAGAAGCCGGTGTAAATCTTGGTCGTCTTGCGATTCTCTTTTTCCGAAGCACCGGCTCCCTCCTGCTCCCGGGCTATCAGTCTCAGGGGCAGAAGAAGCAGGGCGAATAATAGAATTTGTTTTCTCATCGATAGGAATTAAATGATATCAAATGCAACATCCATCATGTTGGTGAATGAGTTCTGGCGTTGCTCAGCTGTGGTCGCTTCGCCGGTCAGGATATGATCGCTCACAGTGCAGATCACTAGAGCTTTCTTTCCAAAACGGGCAGCGTTCATGTACAGCGCCGGAGCCTCCATCTCGTCTGCCAGAACCCCCATCTTGGTCCAATTCGCTTTGCGAGGATCTTCGCAGTAGAAACTATCGGCAGAGAAGACATTACCTACATGGTAGGTGTAGCCGAATTTCTCGCATGCGTCCACCGCGCGGCGGCAGAGATCGAAATCGGCGATCGGAGCAAAGGTTCCGTTCAGCTGGTACTGCTCCGCCCAGTTACTATCCGTACACGAACCCTGTGCGATCACCAGGTCGCCCAGATGAACATACATCTGGCGTGCACCGCACGAGCCCACGCGGATGATGGTCTCTACGTCGTAGAAATTGAATAACTCGTAGGTATAGATGCCGATCGACGGAATACCCATACCGTGTCCCATTACGGACACTTCTTTGCCTTTATACATGCCGGTAAAGCCGAACATATTGCGAACACTTGTCACTATTCGCGGATTCTCTAAATAGCGCTCTGCCATTAATTTAGCGCGAAGCGGGTCACCTGCCATGATTACCGTCTTTGCGATCTCACCATACTGCGCACCGATGTGCGGAGTAGGACAATTTTCTTTTGCCATAATTGTTGTGTTTTTAAAGGTTAATATTTTTTATCCGTTATATTTATACCATTCTATTGCTTTCTCAAGGTCTTGCGGAGTGTCGATCCCGATTGTCGGAACTGAGGTCACTCCTACGCGGATTGTGTATCCGTTTTCGAGCCATCGCAGCTGCTCCAGCCGTTCGGCTATCTCCAGCGGACTTTGCTCCAGTCGGGTGATCTGCGCCAATACATCTGCGCGGTACGCATAAATACCAATATGCCGATAATACTTGCCGTCCGCTGCAGCAATCACTTTGCGGGAGAACATATTGGCCTTGCCCGTCGCCGGATCCCAGTCCACTTTGGGCGTGTTCACGTCCTCTAACTCTTCGCGGCTGTCTTGGTCTGTAAAGGGTCGTACGAGCGTCGCAATCTGTGTCTCCGCAGAGTCAAAACATGCCATGAGTGTCTCTATCTGTTCGGGCTGGATGAAAGGCTCATCGCCCTGTATGTTGATCACTACGGTGTCGGCGTCGTTCTGCTCCCGCCATACGGGGGGTGTGATCCCTTGATACGCCTCCAGACAGCGGTCGGTCCCGCATTTGTGATCCGGTCTGGTCATCACTACTTTGCCGCCAAAGCGCTCTACGGCCTCGTATATCCGCTCGTCGTCCGTAGCTACTACCACGGTGTCCAATGCTTTAGAGGCTTGTTCATACACGCGGCGGATGACGGTCTTTCCGCAGATGTCTGCCAGCGGCTTGCCCGGAAAGCGGGTAGATCCGTAGCGAGAAGGGATAATACCGATAAATTTCATAATTCTCCTTTTTCTATTTTGGAGAGCAAGTTCATTGCTCCGTTGATCGTCTTCACGTTGGTGATCGTCACATACCGCCGCCCGGTCTTAAACCCTTTCTTGTCCCGCTCCTCTTGCATCAGACACCGTTCGGGTCTGGTCACGGCGTATTGGATCATGTTGCCGAATTCTTTGGACTGCCAATACGCATCTTTTTTCTGTACCAGATAGAGGGTCATGTGCTCGCCTTTCAGCAATATCTTCTCTATTCCCAGCCGGCAGCATAGCCATCGCAGCCGTACTACTTCCAATAGCTCCTCTGCCGCTTCGGGCAGCGGACCAAAACGGTCTATCAGCCGCTTGCGGTACTCCAGCAGTTGTTCTTCGCTATGCAGGCTGTCCAGCTCGCGGTAGAGGGTGATGCGCTCGGAGATATTCTCGATGTAATCGTTCGGAAAACAAACGGCTATATCCGTCTCCAATTGGGCGTCGCTGCACCAAGTCCGCTTGTCATTAGGAAACATTGTTCCGTCGAGACCGGACGAATTTGCTTCACTGAGTTCAGCCCCCATTTCTTCTTTCAATTCCTCTACGGCTTCGTTCAGTATCCGCTGATAAGTCTCGTATCCCAAGTCGGCAATGAATCCGGATTGCTCGGCTCCTAACAGGTTTCCTGCGCCGCGGATGTCCAGATCTTGCATCGCCAGATTGAATCCTGCGCCTAATTCGGCGAAGGTGCTCAGCGCCTCCAGTCTCCTCCGGGCGTCTTCGGTCAGCAGCTCTTTCTCCGGTGCAATCAGATAGCAATAAGCCTTTCTGTTCGACCGTCCCACGCGTCCGCGTAGCTGGTGCAGATCTGCCAAGCCGTATTGGTGTGCGCTGAAGATCAAGATCGTGTTCACGTTCGGTATATCCACGCCCGACTCAATGATGGTGGTGGAGATCAGAATGTCCGCATCGTAATTGATAAATGCCTCCAACCGCTCCTCCATCTCGCCTGCCGGTAATTGACCGTGCGCCACAATGATTCGTGCCTCGGGACATAACTTGCGGATACGGTTCTCGATCCGAGGTAGCATCTCGATTCTGTTGTTGACGATGAAGATCTGACCGTTGCGCTCCATCTCCATATCGATCGCCTCTTTGATAATATCTTCGTCGTCAATGGTGATCAGTTCTGTCTGCACGGGGTACCTGTTGGGCGGCGGGGTCGTCATGACGCTCAGGTCGCGGGCACCCAGTAGCGAGAACTGCAGAGTGCGTGGGATCGGGGTCGCTGTCAAGGTCAATACATCAATGTTCGCCCGGAGGCTCTTCAGTTTCTCTTTGGCTGCAACGCCGAATTTCTGTTCCTCGTCTATAATCAGAAGCCCCAGGTCGTGCCATTTGACGTTCTTGCCAATGATCTTATGGGTGCCGATCAGGATATCGATTTTGCCTGCTTCCAGGTCTGCGAGTAGCTCTTTGATCTCTTTGGCGGACTTGAGCCGGCTGATATATTCGATCCGCACCGGCATGTTCTTCATTCGCTCGCGGAAGGTGTTATAATGTTGCAGAGCCAGCACCGTAGTGGGCACCAAGACCGCTACTTGTTTGCCATCGGTCGCGACCTTGAAGGCTGCCCGCATGGCTACCTCAGTCTTGCCGAAACCGACGTCTCCGCAGACCAACCTATCCATCGGCATCGGGCTTTCCAGATCGTGTTTGACATCCGCCGTAGCCTTTGCCTGGTCCGGTGTGTCTTCGTATAGGAACGAAGCCTCCAACTCGTGCTGCATATACCCGTCCGGCGAGTAGGCAAAGCCTTGCTGCTGCTTGCGGGTGGCATAGAGCCGTATCAGGTCTCGCGCTATGTCTTTGACTTTGTCTTTGGTCCGCTCTTTGAGTCGTTCCCATTGACCGCTGCCTAAACGCGCGATCGTCGGCTCGCTGCCTTCGCGACCCTTGTATTTGCTGATCCGGTGCAGGTTATGAATGGAGACAAACACATTCGCTCCGTCCCGGTAATTGAGCTTGATCATCTCCTGTGGCTTGCCATTCACCGGAGTGGTCACCAACCCGCCAAACCGTGCTATACCATGGTCGGAATGAACGACATAATCGCCTATTTGCAGCTGGTTGATCTCCCGCAGGGTGATGATTGCTTTGCCGCGTCGGGCATTCTCGCTGGAGACTCTTACACGGTGGAAACGCTCAAATATCTGATGGTCGGTATAGCAGCAAACCTTCAGCCCCCGATCCACAAAGCCTTCATGAATCGTTGCATTGATCGGGATGAAGATGTCCTCACCCAAGATGGCTTGCAGGCGGTCCAACTGTTTCTTCTGCTCGGCTAAGATATAGATCTTGTATCCCTCCGCCAGGTGTTTTTGAATATCTTCGGTGAGCAGGTCAAACTGCTTGTGGAAAACAGGCTGGGGCAGGGTGTCAAATGCGATCTTGCTATGCGTGGGGAAATAACTCTTCTCCGCCATCTCGATCGTCCTGCGTTCCTGTATCCCGTCACCGGTAACCCCTAACCCCTCTAATTTATATTTCACGACGCTCCACTCGTCGCTGACCCAGATAAATTCGTCGTTCAGGTAATCCGTGATAGAGGCGGAGGGCTGATCGCCGGATTCTGAGGACTGACCTACTATCTCTGCTTCCTCCACTTTGTTCTTGCTCAGCTGGTCCTCGATGTCAAACTCCCTGATACTGTCTATCTCGTCGCCGAAGAAGTCAAAACGGTAGGGTATGTCATGGCTGTAACTGTATATATCAATGATACTGCCTCGGATGGCGTACTGACCGGGTTGGAAGACGAAATCTACATGCTCGAAGCCCAGTTCCGTTAATTGACGGCTGAGTTCCGAATGGCTGATCTCTTGTCCCACGCGCAGGGTCATGCTACTCTTCTCCAGCGTCTTGGGGCTGGGCACGCTCTCCGCGATGGCTTCCGGGTAGGTCACCACTATACTATTTTTGTTCGCGCGCATGAGCGCGCCTAACGTCTCAGTGCGCTGGATCGCCATGGCTTCGTCGGCAGTGCGCCGGCGGAGGCTGGAGGGGAAGAAATACACTCCTCCTTTTTCTGCCGGATAGAGGCTTCGCAGGTCACCGTAGAGGTACTGTGCCGCTTCGCCATTGTCCATGACGATAAACAGCGGAGCCTGCATCTGCGAGAGCGCGAATGCGCGGGCGCTCGCGTGCAAGCCGCTCAGGAGAAGGTGGGTTCCTTTTCCTTTCTGCAACTCCCGGCGAGCCAAAGCCATCTCCGGGTGTTGGGCAAATAATATGTTCAGATCCTCGATCTGCATCTATTCTTCGTGCGTTATAATATAATAAGGTGTATCCAATGCTTGTATCTCCGCTTCGTAGCGGTCAAATAATTCTTTTCTTATCTCGTCCGAGCCGTTGCTGCGCGCGGGGTCGGGTACCCACGCTATGTCCGGATAAGTCAGCAGATAGACGTCCATCGGGTAGGTTTTGATGGCTTCGTTGAGCCACTCCGGCACATGCCCGAACGCATATTCAAACCACACTTTGGTCACGATCAGCTCGGTGTCGAAGAAGACCGGCTTCGCTTGACAGAGTCCAGACCGTCCTTCGGACGAACAGACCGCTTCGCTGTAGGACTTGATCTCCTCTATCTGCCGCCGTGCTATCTCGCATAGCTCCTCATAACTCACCTCGGTCGTGCCTTTCTCCTCTACGTACCTCCGCGCATATTCCTCCACCAGCACGCCCTTGTATCGTTTCGCCAGGTACCGCGCCAAATCGCTTTTGCCTGTACTCTCAGGTCCTATGATCCCTACCTTGTACATTACCTCGTCAGCATCAACTTGATATTCAGACCTACATTGTCTGCCTTCACCGGATAAGAGGAAGAAATCAGCGGTGTAGTACCTTGGTGGTCGTAGAAGAGTTGCAGGTTGATCTTCTGGCTCAGGACGTAGTCCGCCGAGATCTTGATCGCCAGCACCTTATTGCCGGACGAAGCCTGGGTGATGCCTTCTTCTACCTTGCGGAGCAGCATCTTCACGTCCTTGTAGGACACATCCACTTGCAGTTTCAGGTCGTTGCTCACTTTCCGCTGTCCTCCGTCTTTCTTCTTGGCGATGAAGCTGAGATTCTTGATCGTGTATCCTGCTCCGATGACGAACTCGGAGGTATGCCCTTCGGTCAGCTGCACGCTCGTTACGTTCAGCGCCAGGTTGCGCTGCTTGCGGTATTCGGCCTTGAGGCTCAGCGAGTTCTTCATCGTCAAGTTCAGTCCGATCAGTGGCGCAAAGGCTTCGGTCAGCGTCACATTACTGATGTCGTAAGCAGAACTGGGACGCGGAGCGTCGGTCGTTACGTCGCGAACGAAACCGAGCATTTTGTTATTCCCGTCGCCGCCAACCCAAGTCGAGTAGCTGCCGTACGAACCGATGGCGTACTTACAGGTATAAGCGTGGGTCAGGGTCACGGATTTGAAATGATCGCGCATCCACGGCAACTTGACTAAACCGTCGTAGGTCACAGACCAGTTCGGCAGGATCTTCAGAATGCCCAAGAAGGGGTTCAGACCGATCCTTCCGGCGTCTCTGCCTGTGTATGCCGCGAGGAAAGCAGGAACCAGCACGTCTGCCGAGTTGCGGCTGACGGTACCGTGTTTCGTCGGATCGTATTTGGTGCCGAGCGGTATATTGCTCATGAATCCGGTGCTCGGCAAGGTCATTCCGTTGTATTGCTCTTGCACGCGGTCGGTCAGGAGCGCGCGGTTCTCCAGGAATCGGTCGAATGCACTGTTGGCGAAGTTCTCTTCCTGGCTGCCGACGCGGCTGAAGATCGTTCCGATCGCTACTTGGGTGATGTTGAACGAACCCGTCATGTTTTCCTGCAGGTCGCCGTAGCTGTAAATGATCGAGGTGGATTGCGCCATGTATCGCTTGCCGTTCAGCTGGATCTTGAATCCCGGCAGCGGTTCCAAGGTCAGTTTGATGTCCAGATCGGAGGTGTGTGCGCGTGTCGCAGGTTGTACGATAGAAGTGTCTCCGGAGAGCCAGCCGTGCGTCTTCGCGCGTTCCATAAAGTTATTCGGGATGAAACCGAAGGCGAAGTCAAAGCCCGGAGCATAAGCGCCGTTGGCTTTGCGCTGACCCATAAATCCGGCTTCCGGCATGAAGCCCGGTACGCTCAGCGAGTTCGTCTCGCGGTAGGTCACTTGCAGCCGTCGGAACATCGTACCTACATAGGCGAACATGTCTCCTGCGATCTGTGCGGAGGTGCGCTGGTTCGGATCCTTGGTCGTCACAGTCACGATGGCGTTCGCGCAGTCGCGTTTGGGCGTTATGGTCACTTTGGTGTTACCCGCCGGACGGAAGCTCACTGGCAGAACCTTGCCTGCCGAGTCGGTCACAGCCACTTGCAGCAACTCGCTGTTGAGCCGATGGGTGATCTCGACCGCTTCGCCTTTCTTCATGCTCACGGTCTGGGTGTAGGTCTTGGGCTTGAAGGCACGCTGACGACCGCCACGACCGTTGTAGCGCTGGGTAATGTCCTTCCAATACTTGGACTTGCCATACCACGTCTCGAAATTGATACCTCCATCGACCTGCCAGCTCTGCAAGCTGCTGACGGTGTTACCGCGGTCCACACCGTTCGTCGTAGAGGACGCCGTGCGGGTCCAGTTATAGGTCGCGTTATACGAGCCGTTGGCGGTCAGAGCGTCCAGCCCCGGAATGCGGTTCAAAGGCACATTCCAACTGGCGGTGAAGACCTGCTGGTAGGTGTACGGCGAACCCCATCGAGCCAGCGAACGCTGGATCGTATCGCGCCAAGCTTCGTATTTATCGTGGTTGAACTCCGGGTCGAAATACTGTCCTTTCAGGATCTCCGGCGTGTATTTGCCTTCATCAATGATGGCGTTCATCGCGCTCTGGAAGGTGAATTTCATATTCTTCGTCAGGTCGTATTTGAAGTCCACGTTGCGGTCCCAAGTGAAGTCCTTGCTGTATGTCAGATCCATGGCATCGCTTGCTCCGCCGGTGAGGTCGCGCATCTTTAAGTGGCTGAAAGTACGGTGCATGTTGGTGCTGAATGCCCAGGACTGGGGCAGGTAGTAGAAATTCATCTCTTTCAGGAATTTCACTTTCTGCACTTTCTCCACCTTGCTGAACGGCTCCCACGGTTTGGGATTGAAGTTATAGGCATAGTTGAACGAGCCCTTGTGGTCGGTGGTGTAGTTGGTCTCCATCTCCGGCGAGTGCTCGTTCTGCTTGTTGTACGAAGCGGAGATAGAGAAGTTTGCCGGGTCGTAGAACATATCGCGTTTCTTGGAGTGGATGTTGACCTTCAGGTTGCTGACGCTGAACGAGGTGGACTCGTGTACGGTGTTGGTCATCCGTTTGATCGAGTCGCGTTCCTCTTTGGTGTCGTAGGTACTGAGCGTCTCGCTGAGCTTGACGTCGGTGTCCAGCGGGTCGTAGTCCGGGCTGGTGGTCTCGTTGCTATAGGAGACATAGAGCGGCATCTGGATCTTCGCTTTCTCCGGGAAGAGACGTCCTCCTTCGAGGGCTGCGCTGACCGAGATCTGATAGAAGTTATCCATATTACGGTCCAGCACGTTCGACTCGATCGAACCGTATCCTGCTGTCTCTAATCGTCCTGCTACGTTCAGCTGGGCAATGTCGCTGATCGCGAGGGCGGCATTCGCCATCGCAGCCACACCGCCTTGCTCGTTGAACTGGCTCAGACGCAACTCGTTCACCCATATCTCACCGGACGCCTCGTGCTGGCCGTTGTTGCGCACACCGATCATGATTGTGCTGACGTCTTCCAGCGTCGGGTTACCGAGCACGGTGATCTTGTTCTGCGGCTTGTTGTTTGCGTCGTCGTAGATCACATACGGGATGGTGTTGCTCACACCCTCGTTGCCTGCCCGTTTGGCTTTGTTGCGGGCGGTCTTGGCGTCGGTCAGTACCTTCAGCGCAAAGTCGAACATGTTCTCGTTCGGCCAAACAATCTCGCGGTCGGCTGCAGAGTTGTTGTTATACAGACCCGGCGCAGTCAGACGCAGCGGGATCTCGTATTCGTAGTAGTTGTTCCGCAGGTCGGAACCCAGACGGATGAAGCAGCTCAGATCGCCGTCTTTCAGATCCGGATCAACGGTACTCAGTTGTTCGGCATGAACGAACATCTGCAGGTTCTTGTATTGCCGCATGTCGTAGCCGGAGTTCTTGTACATCGCTCTGGCGTCGTGCGGACTGAGGTGCGCCACGCGCAGCACCATCGCCTGCTCGTTCTGGGCAATCAGCTGTGCCTGACCCGGGTCGGTCTGGCGGCTCACTCCCGGAGGAAGCACGTAGTTGATCGGGGTACGGGTGCTGTTCTCCTCTATGTTGACGGTCTGCACGTCGATGGACGCGCTGCTGTTGACCGGCGTTCCGACGGGTGCCAGATCACGCGTGTACTGACGCCAGTCGCCGCGCACCAAGTCTAATGTCGCGAAACGCAAGTGGGTCTCTTTCTCGAAGCCCGTCAGGTACATACGCATGAAACGGATGGATTTCCAGTTGCGGATAGAACCGATCTTCTGCACGCTGGCGCTGTCGCCGCGGAGAGGAATCTTGAACTGGTACCACGTCACCTCTTGGGTCTCGCCGTTGCGGAGGGTGACGTTACGTACTTTCTTCTCCGTAATATGCTGCCTTCCCACCTCCATCATATCCGGACGCAGGATCACTTTGTACTGGTAGTATTTCTCGTATTCGTTCAGCGTGTTATCGAGGTTGATGTCCTCTACATCCGGCGTCAGGGTCGAAGCCGTACCGTAGCTCTCGGTCTGCTGCTCGGTCGCAGGCGAGTTGCCTTCGGTACCGTTGTAGTGTTTGTAGCGCTCCAGGATGGGCACTTCCTCGCGGTCGAAATCGGAACCTCTGTAGTAGTGGAAATTATCTCCCGCAGGGTCGTTCCTCGGCGAGAAGCGGTCACTCTCCCAACGGTTCCACACGTCCGCGGAGACGCGTCCTTGCAGCTCCGTCAGGTACTGACGGTAAGCAGGCCAAGTCTTCTCCTGCTCGCTGTTCAGACCGTTCAGACCGACATCCTGCATAGCGCGGGCTCCGGTCTCGTTGCTGAAGGCGACAACCGTACTCGTCGTCCTCGGAACGTAACCCCAGACGGTGCTGTCCACGCGACCTTGGTCGGCGGCGCTCACCGGCAGACCGTGCTCAAACGCTTTCTTGCCGTCGCGCAAAATATCTTCGCTAATGTCACCGAGGTTGATGTATAGCTCTCCTTCGTAGCCATCTGGGTTGGTCAGCGCCGGATCCATCAGCCAGAACTGGATATACTCGATGTTGGCTTTCTCGAAATCGGTGTTGTCCAGCCGTCGCATGATACCGCCCCAACGTTTCTTGGGGTTGGTCATCTTACCGTCCGCACCGATCTCGCTGGCGGAGATGTTGTATTGTCCGCGCTCCTCGGGATAGTACGCGAGGTTCAGGATCGACAGCTTGGTATCGACGTTGCTTGCTTCCTGGCGGTTGGGGTAGATCTCGTCCTGATAAACGATACGTGTCCTGTGGTCACTCAGCGCCACGAGGTCGTTCTTGATATGCGCCGGCGTGTTGGATTGCGGGTAACCGAAAATAGGATCGACGAGGAACCAGGACAGCAACGCTCTGTTCTTGTTATACCCGGGTTGGTTGATCTCTTTCGATTCGTCGAAGACGGTCGGCGTGGAAGCGAGGAACCAGTAACTCGGATAGTGGATGTCGATGTTGGTCGTCGTGCTCTCGAAATCGTCGATGTATGCCGTTCCGACGGCTCCGACGTCGCGGGTATGCCCCGGAATAAGGTGGGCGAACTCGGCATTGATCTGGAAAGTCGAAGGCGCGGTGGCATTGATCCAAGGGATCTTGTCGATCGCGTTGGTGAGCCACTGCATCTCGGTCTTCCAGCTTCCGTTGACACCCCAGATGGTGTTCGCCAGCGGTTCCGAACCCGTGTTCACTTTGGTCGTCAGCGGGCGCTCACGCAAGTGCATGATCGTACCGCCGAGGACGAGGTCTTTGTTGAACTCGTACTCCAAGTGTGCACCAAACAGGCTCTTCCGTTGCAGCGAGAACGTGCTCTGGTTCTCCAGCTTGACATCGACGTTCGTGCCGCTCTCCAGGATCGAGGTATTGAGGATCGTTACTGTTCCCATCGTGTAATCGACGGTGTAATCGACGTTCTCGATCAGCGTCGCACCTCCGGCGGTGACGGTCACCGAACCGCGCGGCACGTTCATCGCGCCCAGACGGATCTCGCTGCCGTTCGTGCCTTTGTATTTACCCGTCAGGTGGAATTTGTTCTTTTCGCTCAGTTCCTGCGCCACAATCAGCGTCGAGTCGTACAGCTCGGGGAAGCAGTATTTCTTCACCAGCCGCGGGTCGTTGCCCAGCGCGTCTGCCAAGTGGCTGCCGAACGGCTCCAGCACAGGGAAGATGATCTTGCCGGACGAGGCATAAACGGTCAGTCCTTCGATGAAGTCGAACCGACCATCGGGGGACGCGTTATGCTTCTGGTCCAAGCGGTCGAGGTTCATGACGCGCAGCAACTGCTTGCCGTTGATCGCCTCCGGTCCTTCGTTCAGGTATTGCACGTCCGTTCCGACCGAGTCGTTGCGGTAAGTCACGTATAACTCAAACTTATCTTGGTTGATGCTGGTTGCGCCGAGGGAGTAGATGTTTTTCATCATCAGATCCCATGTGCCGCGTCCTTTCTTGTTGGGTGCGTTCGCGCTGTTCTTCAGCATCTTCAGCGCCAGTGCATTCGGCGCGTGCAGCTCTTCGTTGCCGTCCGTCGAGAACTCACCGACCTGATAGACCTGACCGTTGAAGGTGTATTCGTACGCCACCGCCAAGACTTCGTCTTGGTTCAGCGCGCTCTTGAGCGATATATAACCCAGCGCGCTGTTGAGCGTATATTCGCTGCTGGTCAGCAACCGCGCACTCTCGATCTTCTCGAAGTCATTTCCGCCCTCCATGCCGTTCATCCCTTCCAGCACTTGGCTCGTCTGCTGCAGGTCGCGGAAACCGGTTGCGCGGATAGCCGAATACAAGCCGTTGGTATTGTTGTCCGGTGCTAAACCGGGTGCGCCGCCCCAAGAGGTGTTGAAGGTATGGTCGCTGTTCTCGCCGAGGTCCGCAAAAGCGACGATGTTACGCGCTTGGTCGTAGTTTCCGCGTTTGTTGGTGATCCAAACCTCTATCTTGTTGATCGTGATACCGGAAGCTATATACGGCACACTCGCCATCGCCGACTCGTAACGGTCGCGGAAATAATGACTCAGGAAGAAATGCCGGTTCTCGTCGTAACTGTCGCCGCTGATGTCGAACTTGGTCATCTGCGCGCCGCCTTGGCTGCTCACGGTCTGCGCCTGGCTGTTCTGCTGGCTGATCAACGCCTGAATGCGGAACTTGCCGAACTTCAGGTTGGTCTTGATTCCGAAAAGTGCCTGACTTCCGCGGATGAGCGACGAAGGCAGGTCCATCGTGACGTTACCGGCTTCGATAGACTGGATGATGTCGTCCTCTTCGCCTTTGTAGTTCAGTTTGAGGTTCTGCTGGTCGAACGAGAAAGAAGCCTCGGTGTTGTAACTCATGTTGAAATTGAGTTTCGAACCGACCTTGCCTTGGATGCTGGCTTGTATCTTCTCGTCGAAATCGAAGATGTTGTTATTGCGCGCGCGTACAGTAAGAGACGGGTTGGCGATGTATTGGTGCTTGAATCCGAATAACAGCTCTGCGCTTCCTTGCATCTTCAGTTGCACACCGCCCGGACCGAATACTTTGTCCGCCGGACCGATGTTGAACTTCATGTCGGTGATGTCGAATTTACTCTCGTTGTTATGCTCGACCTCACCGATCTTCTGCTGCCAGTACCGGTGCATGATCTGCCGCTCGGCGTAGTGGTTGTACTCGTCTTGCGTCAGCATGTACGGCGTCGTCACATCGGTCTCACCGATACGTGTGTGCAGCACGTACATACCTGTCTCCGGCTGGTACTCCACGGTAGTGGATATATTACCCGGATCCTGCAGGTCCAACGAACTATGCGGCTGCACCAGCTCGCCGAAGTTCTGCACTCCGAGTTGCTTCACCTGTGTCGGAGCCCAGATCGCGCTGTCCGTCTCCGTCACATAATCCGCTGCGGCTTCAGGGCTCGCCCCGTCTCTGGTAACCGTTGCCCCGTCACCGCTCTCCCTCCCTCTTTGGGAGGGTTGGTCTTGTTTCTCTCTCGCCTCTCTCTCGGCTTTTTCGGCTTCTTTGCGCGCTTTCTCCTCCGCTATCAGTTCTTTCAGGCTCTTGCCGCCGCTTTTGCCTTTGCCGCCGTTGTTCTGCGCATCAACCGCCATAGTCACCATCGGCAACCACAGCAACAGACTAACCAGTACTATGTAAAAATATCTATTTTTCAACTTTCAAATGTCAAATGTCAATGACCAATTACCGGTCACAATAAATTTTTTATGTTTATCTATGTTTTTTTTCACTATTCACCTTTCACAGCATTTTCAGCGCCTCTCGTATAACCGCTTCCACTTTGAGTGTCGGGTCGCCTTTGAGGATCTTATCGACCGCTTTGCCGCTGGGCGCGGTAGCGAACCCGAGCATCGTCAGCGCGCTGATGGCTTCGGCGCGCACGCCGGTATCCGCTTCTGGCGCTAACATCGGTATCTCTGTGGGGTCGCCTCCGAGGTCCAACTTGATCGCCTTGTCCTTCAGATCAACGATGATCCGTTGTGCAGTCTTGGGCCCGAGTCCTTTCACTTTCGCCATCGCTTTGGCGTTGCCGGTGGCGATCAGCATCCGCAGCTCTTCTGCGCTGAATGCGCTCATGATCATGCGTGCGGTCGAAGCACCCACGCCGCTCACGGTCATCAGCAGCTCGAACAGCCGTCGTTCGCTCTTCTCCACGAAACCGTATAACTCATGCGCGTCCTCGCGTATGACTTCCGTGATAAACAACTTCACTTCTGACGGCTGATGGCTGACGGCTGAAGGCTCCTCTTTCCCCACCATAGCCGAATACCCGGGCAGCGTAATAGCGATAGCGTATCCCACGCCCGCTGCTTCGACCACCGCTTCGGTCGGATTGAGTTCCGTTAATATGCCTTTAATATAATCAATCATTTATTTTCTTCTGTTTAATCAAACTTTCCCTGCATACGCGAAAAAGCGCACAAAATTACAACTTTTTTTTCGAATACGCAAACGCGCACGAATTTTTATTGAAAAAAATGCTTTTTCTGCCCCCGGACATATAATTTTTGATTTTGAATTTTTGTTTTTGATTTTTTTGTTGTACCTTTGCATGCTCATTATGTGCAAATGAGAAAATGAGTAAATGTGCAAATGAGAAAATACAATGACTGAAATTTCTAAATACGGTGAGTTTGGACTCATCAAACATCTGACAAAGGATCTCAAACACGTCCAGCCTTCCACTAAAAAAGGCGTGGGCGACGACTGTGCCGTCATGGACTTTGGTTCCAAGCGGGTGCTCATGACGACCGACATGTTGCTTGAAGGAATCCATTTCAACTTGGAGTACGTGCCTCTCAAACACCTTGGATACAAGGCGGCGGTGGTCAATTTTTCGGATATTTATGCCATGAACGGCACGCCGACCCAGATTACCGTCTCGCTCGGTATCTCCAAGCGTTTCTCGGTGGAGGACATCGAGGCGCTCTATTCCGGCATCCGTCTGGCGTGCGAGCGCTACAACGTCGATCTCGTCGGAGGCGACACCTGCTCCTCCATGACGGGTCTGACCATCTCCATCACCTGTCTCGGCGTAGCGGCAGCCAAAGACATCGTCTATCGCAACGGAGCCAAACTGAACGACCTGATCTGCGTCTCCGGCAACCTCGGAACGGCGTATATGGGTCTGCAACTGCTGGAGCGCGAACGCTTGGCGAACGCGGAGCAACCCGATTTCGCAGGCAAAGAGTACCTCCTCGAACGTCAACTCAAACCCGAAGCACGGCGCGACATCCTCGAAGCCTTGCGAAAAGCGGGCGTCAAGCCGACCGCGATGATGGATGTCTCCGACGGGCTCTCGTCCGAGTTGCTGCATATTTGCTCCCAGTCAGGAGTGGGGTGCTGCGTCTATGAGGACAAGCTGCCGATCGACTACGAAGCAGCCGCGCTGGCGGAGGAGATGAACCTCAATATCGTCACCTGCGCCCTCAACGGCGGCGAGGATTACGAGCTGCTCTTCACCTGCTCCATCGACGACTACGAGAAACTCATCCCCGTGGACGACCTCTATATCATCGGACACATTACCAAACCCGAATACGGTTGCAACCTGATCGGGCGTAATGGCGAAGAAATAACCCTTAAAGCACAAGGTTTCAATGCGTTCAATTAAATTATTCCTCACAGACGTGGACGGTTGTCTCACGGACGGCGGGATGTACTACACCGCCGAAGGCGAAGCGATGAAACGATTCTGTGTCTATGACGGCATGGGAATGGTTCTGCTGCAGCAGGCGGGGATCCCTTGCGGCATCCTCACTTCCGAGCAGTCACCTGTCGTCAAAGCGCGTGCGGACAAACTCAAACTGCAGTTCCTCTACCTCGGCGTCGGCAGCCGCGTCAACGGCGAATGTCTGACGAAACTTCAGGCAGCGCAACGGATATGCGCGAAATTGGACATCACCCTCGACGAGGTGTGTTACGTTGGCGACGACATCAATGACATCGACCTCCTCTCCGCGGTGGGCTTCCCTTGTTGCCCGCCGAACGCGCGGCGCGAAGTGAAAGCTATCGCGCGCGCCAACGGAGCTAAAGCAGACATACGGATCCTCGCCACACCCGGTGGACAAGGAGCCATCAGAGAAATCACAGATTCCATCCTGACGGAAATGAATCATTTACGTGCCGCCATCGGTGTACGAGTGGGTGATTAGTGGGTGATTAGTGGGTGATTAGTGGGTTGTTAGTATGACATTGTCGGGAGAATAACGGTAGAAAACAAGCTATGTATAATATCGCAATCATATTAGCCGGAGGAACCGGCGCGAGAGTGGGAGGAGAAACCCCCAAACAATTCCTGCCGCTCGATGACGGACGCTCGATCTTGGAGCACACCGTCGATGCCTTTGAGCAGGCTGCGTCTATTGATGAGATCGCGGTGGTAATACATCCTGACCACGTGGATACGCTACAAAAATTATGCCAAAGGAACACGTGGCAGAAACTGTCGAAAATCATCCCCGGCGGCTCCGAACGATGGGAGTCTTCTTGGCATGCCATCTTGGCATATCTGGACGAAACCTCATCTCCCGTAACCGGTAAACCCTCACCCGTCTCCCTTTGGTTTCATGACGCGGCGAGGCCGTTCGTTTCACAGCGGATCATAGCCGATGTGGCAACCGCGCTGGAGACCCACGAAGCCGTCACGGTGGCGGTTCCCGTCACGGACACCCTCTACCGGATAGAAGACGGCAAAGTGCGTGAGATACCGGATCGCAAGGAGTTCATGCGCGCGCAGACGCCGCAGGCGTTCCATCTGGATTTGATCGCGGACGCCTATATGAAAGCGATCGCGGAGGACGGGATCATAGCGACCGACGACGCCGGCATCGTCCGCAAGTACGAGCCGCGCCATCCGATATTCATCGTGCAGGGCGAGGAGCAGAATCGCAAAATCACCTACAAAGAAGACTTGAAAGGGCAAAAATAAAAGGAGGAAGGATGAAGGTAATTATTTTAGGAACGGCATATCCCTATCGAGGCGGGTTGGCGGCATTCAACGAGCGTCTCGCGCGTCAGTTCATGGCGGAAGGGCACGAGGTGGAGGTGTGGACTTTCACACTCCAATACCCTTCGTTTCTTTTCCCCGGCAAGACGCAATATTCCACGGAAGAAGCACCGGCAGGACTCACGATCCGTCGTGTCCTCAATTCCTGCAATCCGTTCAATTGGCTGCGCGTGGGACACCGGATCCGCAAGGAGGCTCCGGACTTGCTCATCTGCTGCTACTGGATGGCGTTTTTTGCCCCTGCGTACGGACTGATCTCCCGCATCGCGCGGCGAAACGGAAAGACCAAAACCGTCGCCCTTGTTCATAATATGATTCCCCATGAGCCTTCCGTATTGGACAAACTCTTTGCACCCTATTTCGTTGCCTCCCAAGACGGCTTTGTCGCCCTCTCGGAGAGTGTAGTACGGGACATCGGGCAAATCGACCGCTCGGGCAAACCCAAACGGTACTCCCCTCATCCGATATACGACCATTACGGCGAGCGGATGAGCAAGACCGATGCGTGTCAGGCGCTCGGAATCCCGGCGGACAAGCAATATATGTTATTCTTCGGTCTCGTGCGCGCCTACAAGGGGTTGGACTTGCTCTTGGACGCTTTCGGAATGGTGAAAGACAGGTTGCCCGACCTGCGCCTGATCGTTGCCGGCGAGTTCTACGAGGACGAAGACAAATACCGTGCGCAGATAGAGACGAATGGGCTTTCGGAACGGGTGATTCTCCGCAATGAGTTCATCCCGGACGGCGATCTCCGGAAGTATTTCGGCGCAGCGGATCTGATAGCGCAACCCTACAAGTCCGCTACCCAGTCCGGAGTGACCCAAGTGGCATTCCATTTTGAGAAACCGATGCTGGTGACTAACGTCGGCGGGCTGGCGGAGATCGTGCATGACCACAAGATGGGCTACACCAGTGAGCCTTCCGCTGAGGCGATTGCAACGGATATCTTGGACTATTTCACGCAAGACCGCCAAGCGGACTATACCGAATATCTGAAGAAAGAGAAAACCAAATACGCATGGTCGAACATGGCCGCAGCGTTTATAAAAATAATGAATAATGAATAACGAATATTCGCATATCCTGGCGCGTGCCAAGGAGTGCCTGACCTGTGAGGCTGCGGCTGTTACGGCATTGCAGGAACGTCTGGACGAACATTTCCTGCAAGCGGTGGAGCTGATCCGGACTTGCAAAGGCAAGATTGTGGTGACCGGTGTGGGTAAATCCGGACATATCGGTTCGAAGATCGCCGCTACGCTGGCTTCTACCGGCACGCCGGCATTCTTTCTGAACCCGCTGGACGCCTATCACGGCGACTTGGGGATGCTTTCTGCGGACGATCTTGTCCTCGCGATCTCTTATTCCGGCGCAACAGAAGAGTTGCTGCGCTTCCTGCCGCTCATTCAGGCGAAAGGAATACCCATCATCGGCATGTCGTCCAACGACGAGAGTCTGCTCGCCCAATACGCCGTGGTACATCTGAACATATCCGTTTCGCGTGAAGCGGATCCGCTGAATCTCATTCCGACCGCTTCTACTACAGCCACCCTCGCAATGGGCGACGCGCTGGCATGTGCACTCGTCGAAGCGAACCATTTCCAGCCGACCGACTTTGCTGCGTTGCACCCCGGAGGAGACCTCGGACGCAAACTGCTGGCGAAGGTGGAAGATGTGATGTTCACCGAAAACCTGCCGTTCCTCTCGCCCCGAATGTCGATGCGCGAAGCCATCGAGATCGTCACCAAAGGCACATTAGGAATCGGCATTGTGGTAGAAAACAGCAAACTACTCGGAATAATTACCGACGGCGATATCCGCAGAGCAACATTGAGACTGGGACAGACTTTCTTCGATACGCAGGTATCGGAAATAATGTCTGTTAACCCCAAGGTCATTCGGCAGTCCGCCAAGATCGTCGAAGCCGGCGAGAAGATGAACCATCACTCCATCCACACTCTGATTGTGTTGGATGATCAAGATTGTGTCGTCGGCGTCATTGACTCCTTCTCCTGCCTCCCCGGCACACGTTTTTATCACTAATGAGAGTAGATGGATGGCAAAGGGATAGCCGTTGATTCCTATATGGGTTCGGTTTAGTACCTATAATGACTAAAAATCACTAAGAATATATAAGAACAACTAACGTTGAATTTTCGAACAGGGCGTTCGAAAAAATAGAAAAGATATGTCAGTATTGTCAGTTGGTGCCGCCGGATAGATTACTCAATATCGGAGAGCGTAATACGGTCTCCTTTCTTTTTGTCTGATTTGATTCTTTTTCCCAATATCTCAGGCAGAAATTTCGGTGCAAGGCTATATCCCGGCCGGACAGAACGGACGTTTTGCTCTGTGATAATATCTCCGTTTCTCATGTCTTCTGCTACGTAGAGAGAGCGGCTGAACTCACGGCCTTTGATGGTAGCGGGATTAGTTTTGTAAGCAATAGTCCCTAATGCTTTCTCTACATTGCGGATTGATTGTACCATAGAGGCAAACTCATCTTGTTGCATGGAGAATGCTGCATCCGGTCCTCCAATGGTTCGATCAATGATAAAATGTTTCTCCACCATCGTTGCTCCAAGCGCAACTGCTGCAATCGCCACATCGTTTCCCATCGT
>CADAZU010000015.1 GCA_902792535.1 uncultured Bacteroidales bacterium | reverse complement strand
CTGCCGGCTTGGCAGAAGTTCGGGCTCTTCAAACTCAAACAGAAGAACACCCAGGCTACCGTTCGTGCTTATTCGATGGCTAACTACCCCGACGAGGGAGACATCATCACCCTCACCGTCCGTATCGCCACCCCGCCCTTCAAACCGAAGGATCAGTGCCCCAACGGACCGGAGTTCATGGACGTTCCTTGCGGTATCGCTTCCACGTATATCTTCTCGCTCAAACCGGGCGACAAGGTGCGCATGAGCGGTCCTTACGGTGAGTTCCGTCCTGTTTATGACAGTAAGAAGGAGATGATCTGGGTTGGTGGTGGAGCCGGTATGGCGCCGCTGCGTGCGCAGATCATGCACATGTTGAAGACCCGCAACTGCCGTGACCGTGAGATGCACTATTTCTACGGCGCACGTGCTATCGACGAAGTCTTCTTCCTCGACGATTTCCTCGCGCTGGAGAAGGAGTTCCCGAACTTCCATTTCCACTTGGCGCTGGACCGTCCGGACCCGAAGGCAGACCAACTGGGTATCAAGTACACCCCGGGCTTCATCGCTCCGGTCATGGGCGACACTTACCTCAAGCAGCATGACGCTCCCGAGGATGTCGAGTACTACCTCTGCGGTCCTCCTATGATGGCAAAGACCGTCCTCGACCTGCTCCACTCGCTGGGCGTCGATGATGCCGACATCCGCTTCGATAACTTCGGAGGATGATCCGAAGGATCTAAATAAGAATAGAGGGGCTCCCATGAGTTCCTCTATTTTTATTTACCCTACTCGTCCCCGTATGCTTAGGATGGCTGCTGTTGTTTACGTTCGAGTGGAGCAGACCGTGGATGGGCTTCTCATGGGAGAGAGCGCAGAGGTAGCCTTTTAACGGGGTCCCCGCAAATTTTAATTTGTGGGGAAAGCGTAGCGTAAGGCGAAAGTTCATATGAGCGACGTGGTCGCGAATCGTACTGAGCCTTAGCGCAAGCGCCGCGGTCCTCCTATGATGGCAAAAACGGTATTGGATCTCCTGCACTCCCTCGGAGTGGACGATGCCGATATTCGTTTTGATAATTTTGGTGGCTAACGCCAAAGTTTCGGGCCTTTTAATAGAAACACGCACGCGTATACGTGCGTGTTTTTATATGGTTTCGCTTTGCTCCGGCTTGCGTTCCGGTTTTATTAACGCGCTTTTAGCGCATTACTTAGGGCAAATCAAGCGAGTTTCTCATACTCCTTTGCAATCACATACCCCCTCAGGCTCTTGTACTTGCTCTGAGCCTTGTACTCTGCCTCGTACGTTGCTTTCTGCGTGCTGTCCGCTAAAGCGGCATTAGCATTGACCACCGCCTGTTTGAACTTACCCTGACGGGCTATCTCCTCCTCGCTGTACGCTTTGGTTCGCGGGTTGCAAATCTGCGAGGTGTACTGGGTCTGCCCGCGTTGGGCAAAGATGATTTTCGAGTGCTTGCAGATCTTGCCTCGAAAAGCCGTAAACGGCGCTTCCAAATTGATTTTACTCATAGTTAAAGTTTAGGTTTTTTGTATCCGCCCATATGTCCGCTACTTTCGTATCGACCATACATGGGCGATCTGGTTAATAATGTATGTTTCTTTCCCCGCATTGTATGCGGGCTTTTCTTCGTCTATTAGCCCGGAATCCTATTCCGGTTTTTCGCCTTGCAAAAACACGAGCGGCTTACGAGAGACATACGGGACGATAGCGACATCAAAAACAGCGGATCTTTTCTCAAAATCCGCTGCAAAATTAATATCAGAGTAACTTTAGTGTTCCTCCAAAGACGCAAATTTTTGCAAAAAATCATATTTTCGCCGTTTTCTCGCCTGATTGAAGAACCATTTGACGATGCAATAAACTCTTTCGGGTGTTATCTTGTGCTTCTGCGCCACGACCTCTCGCGCCTCATGCGCCGAAGCACCCTTGTCTCGCGCCACAAAGTACTCATCCACTACCGCCTGGTTCCGCACTTCTAACTGATGCCGTTTCTCCGACATCCGGTACTCATTCGGGTCACGTACCAAGTAGGGTACGTCATATAAAGGATAATCCATAGCTGAAATTTAATTAAAAGGTCTTTTATCCACCATCTCAAAAGCCTCCGTATCCAACTTTGAATACACCCCGTAATGTTCTCCGTACTTGGCTATAAACAGCTTCGTATCGTTCGGCAGGGATACATTCGCACCGTTGTAGTTGAACGGCTTGGGCTGGCAATGACTGATGGCAAAATAAGGATTTTCGTCTATGGCTATCTTCTGCTCCCTCTGCCAAACAAAGGTCGCATAGATCTGCCGCTGCTTGGGAACTGACAAACCACTCCACAACCGCCGGCAAGCCTCTTTCCGGTTGCCAAACTGCTGCTCGTCAGGTGCTAGAAACTCCCAAATAACTTCAAAAGAATCTCGTTTCATAATTTTCTTAATAATCTCCCCCAGTCCCCTACAACGTGTGTAGAGGAGGGGGAAGATTTTTCTTTGTAATTCTTTTTGCTTACTTTTTCTTATTCGCTTTCTTTTAGTCCACACAAACCACCGTGTATTCCACGCTATCCGGCTCGATGTTCGGGTGCGTCGTCGGGAACGCATCCTTAATCGCTTTCAGCGCCTTGGTGATGGCAGATGACTTCGCTTTCAGCACTTGCTGCTCTGCAATCTTCTGCCGGTATGCTACGCCTTCAGCCATCGTGTATTTCTGCGGCTTACCTACGAAATCGTTTGTCTCTGCCTTGCGCAATTCAAAGTGGTGACCGTCAAAGAGGAATTTCCCTTTGTCCTCGCCGTTCTGCTCGATAGCGCACACTTTTGCGTCCTCTACCGCCGCTGTTTCCAGCTCTTCGATACGAGCGTTAGCTGACGCTATCAACTGCCGCAAAGCACGTGTCTCTTCCAATGCGCTGGCACCTAATACTTCTGTTGTCTTGATTGCCTCCTTAAGGGCTTGATTCATTTCTATTGCTTTCATGATTAATCGATGTTTTTGGGGGTTACAAATTCATACTTGTTGAAAATTTGGATGAGTTCGTCACGGCTCATCTTCCGTGGGTCGCGTCCGATAGACCGCAATACTCGCAGCAGTTTTGCGCGTTTCTCATTCTCTTGACGCGTCACCCATTGCAGGTTCTCCGCACGATTGTCGGTGGTGATGCCGTTTAGGTGATCCACGACATAGCACTCCGCATGGCTTGCTTGCTCAGGTTCTTGTCTCGCTTTCGCTCGAACGATTACTTCTAAAACGGCTGGCTTGTCGCCTATCCACGCCAAAGCTATAGCCGTATGCACGAGGATATAACCATACGTCTTAGTCATCTTCAGATACTTCTGTTTGCGCCGTCCATTGGCTCTGTTGCATGGATAATTGGTTACTGTTGGCCGCAAGGGATAATAGGACTTCCCATGCAGCGAGAACACGCGTCCGTCCTTAGACGCATACAAAGGATGATTGTTCGTTCGCTCAATAGGTACAAGGCGAACTTCTGTTCCATCCGGTAGCACATCGCGCTTGGGATGGATGTTTGAACGATATTTAGATACCATAACACCGCCAGTCGGAGAATAAAGTGCTCCTCAATGCGAGGGTTGGCTTATTCCGAAAGGCGGTGCAAAAGTACTGCTTTAAGTGACCCCTTTAAAGGTCGATATGACCACAAACGCGACCACTTGTGACCTCTTCGTCTCCAAATTATCGCTTGCGTTTTCGGTTGATGTTTCTGCCGAGGGCATAATGATCCACCGTCCATCCGAACTCCTTGCTGAGACGTTGGCAGAGTGCAACGCGTGTGCTATTCGCCACGAATTGCTTGAACTCCTCGTCAAACCGGCAACGCTCCTCGATGTATTGGCGCACTTCGGTATATTTGCCTTCATGCGGAATGCCTAAAATCTGCTCTGCCGCCAGCCCTGCCTCGCTCACGCTTTCACTCGTTAAGTCTTTCACTCCTTCACTCATTTCCTCCTCTTGCGGCGTGAGGTAGATATTGCAGCCGTGGTTGTCGTGGACATCATTGTTTTGCTCCGCGATAAAGGTTAACTTACCGTGATTCTCAATAGTGATGTTCGGTTTTTGTTGGGGTTCTTGCTTTTTCATTTCCATTTGTGTTTTATAGTATTTTACTTCTTGTTCTAATTGTTCCACACGCATACGGAGTTCTACGTTCTCTTGAACTAATGCCGGCTCTGGCGGTGGCTCTCCATATGCCGTAGCGTCAATCACTATGTCTTGCCGATAAGCGGATTGCCTCAATGAATCATAAAGATCGTTCCCATCTCCTATTATCAGCCCGCGCATGTCATGCGCCAATTGATAAACCGGCTCCGGCAAGTTATCCATACATGTGAGTGTGACGCAAACGGTGGCAAAGGTGCAAGCTATAGCAGGTTTTGAGTGCCCGAGACGGTTATTGACCACATCGAAGTAATGCTCGACACCATCCAACGACCATGCGTTTTGAATTATCTGCCCGCATAAATCATCTGCCGTGCGGATACTGTCAAGGAGATCAAAGTTTATCCCGCCATATTCCTCATACATATCCATACAGATACGATAACACAACGCACAAACAGGGTTACGCTCAAAGAGCGCAACCTGCCGCCGCGATAGCGTAGCATATGGGTTGTGTTCGCCGTACATATATATGTCTCTTTTTCGCTACATCATACTTTAATTGCCTTGTTGTTTTATGCCAATGATAGGCTATTCCCTTTTTCGCCGACAAAATTACAACAAAAAACTCCCAAAACATGGGAGTGAACAAAAAAAAGTGCACCGAAATGCACTTTTATCTCTAAACATTATACATCAAATATCACAAATACAACTTGGAAAGTTCCCTCGCCTCATCGGCAAACTTTTCCCGAAGCGACTGCGGCGCAAGGACTTCGATATTTGAGCCGTAGGTGCGGAGTTGCTGGATGAAATCGAAGGTCGGCGCTACATGCCATTCGAAAATACAGGGTTCGGGTTCGCTCTGCGAGTGATGCAGCGGAAGCGACCGCAGATATTTGGCATCTTTCTCAGACGCCATTCGAACACGGACAAGTTCGGGCTTCAGATCATTACCGCAGAACACACCATAGAACGGAGCGAAATACTCGCGTGCGTTGAAGTTCTTCGGACGTTTGAATGTCTTTTCCAACAATTCAAGACTGACAATGCGGTCAAGCGAGTACATCTTCGGACTCTTTGGGTCAATCGTCCCGTCGAGTTCTGTACAGATGCCCAACACGTACCACCGCTGCTTGAACACTTTGAGGCACAGCGGCGAGAGGTAAAAGACATGCGGTGTGTCCGTGTCAAACCGCTGGTGCGTACAAAGGAGGTTCCTACTCTCGCTGATGGCGGTGACGATCGTCGTGAGATACTGCGTTCCTTCGGGAATGGACTCGTAGATGATGCTGTCGCGCAACTCACGGCTGGCATCGAGCGACTGACTGACGGCAAACTGCGAGAGAAGCCATTGTTTGGTGCGTGAGTTAAGATCTGTATCGTCGATGTAGTATTGCCCTGTGGCACGGTCGCAGAGGATCTCTATATCGAAGAGTTCCTCAATGTCGCGGCGTATTCTGTAAAACGACGTATCCGGGATAGTGGTCTCGTGGCTATCATTATACCGCGAGTTCGACCACTTCCTGTCTATCTGCTCTTTGGTGATCTTCCCCGCACTGCGGATGGTATCTACCAGCCAGAAATATTTCTTATATTGTACTACGGACATTATCTTTATTTTATTGCTTCGTCATTACGTTCTTGAATATTCGTCTTGGGAATAGGTGGGGCATCCGGTGAAGCCTTGAATGTATTCAAGATATTTTCAGATGGAACCTCATACCAGTTATCGGATAATGATAATCCATAGGCAGCAGCCAAGATTTGGTAAGAATCAGCAGATATGTCTTTGTTCTGTACATTTCTTATTCCCTGCAATCCTTGGTTAACAACTCTTTTATCGGTAAATATAGGAGCGCAGTCGCCTTTTATTCCAGTAATTCCTGGCAACTTAGTGATGACATTTTGTAAGCAATCATACAAAGAGCCTCCACCACAGAAAACGCTTGGATTATCTTTCAACGCCTCAATAATGCGACTGCGTTGCCTCATCCATGGATCTGTCTGTAATGACTTCATAATTGCAAGTGCAAGATTATCCGAAGCACTCCCTATCTGTTTTAGATAGCCTTGAACTTGCTCCTTGAAATCTCCTCCATTAGGATGAGATGTGATGTGCGTAGTAAAACGTGACTGTATTTGTTCTAATGACTGATTTGGGTGCTCCTTCTGGTATGCTTCGAAAATATAGTTTAGTCCCATAGGGACAGATATAGTTTCTAATATCTTCAATTGCTCTTCGGGTGCAGGAGTGATATGGAATACAGCTATATCTGTGGTTCCGCCACCTATATCAAAAAGAATATTGATTTTGGTACGTATACGTCTATTTGAAACAGCCGCAAACAAACTGGCTTGTGCCTCTGTTCTAACATCGAACGGTTGCGTGGGATCTATTGCATACTGCTCATATTTTCCATATAGTCGTAAGTCTTTGTAATCCGCTTTGAGAAAAGCATTGAGGTCTAGATAATGATCCACCAATTTTCCGGCACTCATCCATAAGTTGTAAGCACGTTGTCTAAACTCTGCTATGTCTTCATAACTACATGGAACACCCATTCGTACAATATAATCTTTGCCTAGTTTTTGATTCAGTAAAAAACGAATGTAAGCGAGATACCAAATAGAAGCCTCCTCCGGACTGATGAAATCATTAGTCCATATATCACGATAGAAGAATGTCGCTTGCTTGAAGTAACGGAAACGCATTTGCGTACTTCGGTTCAAATCATCGCGCCATGCTTTCATGGCCGCGATATGTTTTCTCTCTACCTCTTTGACTTTTCGCTGCCATTCTTCTTTGACTCTCTCGTTCTGAACCTTCACATCATGTGTTCTATTCATCCATGCCATCCGTTTGTTCTCATTTGCTCGTTCAATAGAACTACAAGTCTGTCTCCATTTCTTTATTTCTTCTGACTCGGGAAGTAATTTTGCTAATATGGCGAAATACCCCTTGTACTTTGACTCTGGTTGGGGCGGAAGAGAGTCATAACGTGGTTCAGAGGGGAGAGATTGATAGTCTGGTTCGGGCACAACTTCTTTTTCTGGAGGAGGTACGCTTCCTTCTTTAGCTATAACCATAGCATTTGCAGGATTAACGAAGCCATAACTTACCGTACCATCTCTGTTGATTTGTACAACAGAAGGGAAAAGTGTTTTCTCTTTTCCTCTGGGGGCTCCTGGAAACTCAAGAAACTCATAAGTCAATTGCATTCGATTTGATGAATTCTCTATGCAGATTTTCGATTGATGAGTTCCAAAATCTAATCCTACGATATATTTGCTCATGGTTTTACAATGACGTGGTTAAGCGAAATCAGAGTTGCGGGCATGGAAAGTTGAACATGCCCATCGCTAATTTTTTGAATGGCTTCTTCTCGTTCTACTTTCAAATCTGCTAAATTCTTTTCCTGCATCGGCAATGTTCTATATCGTCTCTTTGAATCTTCATCATCATAGTATTTCAACCATCTGAGTTCTTCAACAACTTGTTCCTGTTGCCTGATACGGTTTGAATAGTATTCCTCTATACGGTTAATCTCCATTTGCTTGGATGATTCAAGATGCAGGGATGCGTCCTTTATAGTTCTGTCGGATATGCTGTCTATTTCTAATGTGAATACTTGACGCAGTTTATCTACGACACCCGATGCACACACCACACCGGCTGGGCAAAGTTGTGCGTTCTGCTGCGCTTGTCCCATGAATCGTAATGCTTCTTCTTTTCCGGAAATAAGACAATCTCTATCCACGCTATATAGCAAAGGTATCTCGTTCTCCACGCGTTGTATTGCACCATAGATGTGCTTCTCTACACCTATACGATATATGCCTAAAAAATATTCACCCGCTTCTATCTGTTTCAAGTCTTTGAAATCATCCTTAGACAACGTGAATTGGAACGTGTTGTCTTTGAGTGAATTGGCAGAGAAATAATTCATACATGCCAGTACTAAAGGATGGAATGGATCAATATAGAGTGCCGCAGTATGTGCTTTTGCATACTCCCTGTCAAACGTCATGTCAATATCTATCTCTCCACGAATTGAATTGATGAAGGCATCATATTCCTTTGGATGGTCTATGTTGGCAGGGCGATTAGCCGTTAAGAAACTTGTTAAAGCAGAGGTTTGGCTCTTGGGTACTGACAGGGTGTAAATGTATTCTGACTTCTGTTGAAATGTACAAGTTGTCAGATGGTTAATTACAATACTTTGGATATAGTTGATAAGTTCCTTGCTCGTAATATACCGATAGTTACGCACCATCGAACTAATTTCGTTCCTGAAGTATATGTCATTTGTCAAAGTGTCTTGGAATTTTTCCTCAATCTCTGCCAAATGGTTCTTCTCTCGAATTAGTGCAAGTTGTAGCTCTTGTGCCTGTCTTTCTTTTTCTTCATCAGTAAGGTCTAAACGGTAAAATTGACGCTCCAAGTCATCAAGAGCATCTTGAAGTGTCTTTCCTTCTGCAGTATCGGAGTCTAAGATGGCTTCCAAGTCGCCGATGCATGAGGTGAATATATTGATACGATCCAGAAGACGATAATAGATTTTTTCGTGGATGGTATCTTGCATCACCATATTGTAGATGTTGATAACTGGGGATTTTTGACCAATACGGTCAATACGTCCGATACGCTGTTCTACTACCATTGGGTTCCATGGTAAATCATAATTGACAAGCGCATCGCAAAATTGCATATCCAAACCCTCGCTACCAACCTCACTGGCTATCAATACTTTATTTTCTAGGTCGTCACGGAAACGTTCGAGATTCTCTTTGCGCTCCAAACGGTTCAATGCACCGTTGATAACGATCGCTGAAACGCCTTGTTGCGCAAATCGCGCCGTTAAATAATCAATGGTATGATTGAATACGGCAAATACAATCAGTTTCTTTTTGTGAGTACATACTACTTCGTTATATACTCTCATCAGAGCATCAAACTTGGCATCTGGGTATAAGAGCGCGTTCTCCGGACCACGGGTATAAGCGTATAGTGAACTGGCCAACTGCCTTTCCAACGTCATATAGCCCAAGAGACGCCCTTCTATCCAATGCATTTCGCCATCTGTTCCAATATAGGTGTAGGTGTTTCTGTAATCGGCTAACTCTTCTTCGTATTCTTTTCTCTCCTCGTCCGTAAATGGTATGTAACAAGGCGTGGCTTGTCGTTGCGCTTGAGGTGATTCGTACATCACATCCCTTTTGCGATTTCGGGTAAAGATGCCGTTTATCACGTTAAGTGATGATATGTCGGATTGCATCTGAATGCGTTTTTCCAAACTATCTTCTTTTTGACTTTCCTCTACAACACGTTGATAGATGGGAACAGAAGCGAACTTATCGTGGATGGTGATAGTCTTTTCATATACGTTATCACCGACAGAATATGTAGAAACGATTTCGCTTTGATCAAGTTCGGAAATAATTTCTTTCAAGGGCTGATCCATGTCTCCTAAAAGAGACAGTGCTTTCACAAACGGCACATTCTCTTTTAAAGCATTTCGGAATAAGGATGGATTGTCATAACTCTGTTCGTCCAAAAGGTTAAGCAACCAGAATAAGTTGTCCTCATCGTTCATGATAGGAGTGGCAGTCAGAAAGACACCGGCACGAGCATTCCGAATCAGGTGTTTGACTCCTTGGTGCGTGGCTGTAGTGTGATTTCTCAACTTGTGTGCTTCATCACAGAGAAGGAAATCAAATACGATATGGTTCTGCTCCATATACTTCACCAAGTTCACGCCACGCAATTTTTCGTAATTGACGATGGCATATAATGAATCGCGCTGCTGCTTAATATCTTGCAGAAACTCACGACTCATCCCTTCGCCATATACCTTGAAATTCAAATCAAAGCGTTCTAATAACTCATCGTGCCATTTTTCGAGTAGCGAGTTGGGACAGATGACCAAGGCATTCCGCAATTCATGACGTGCCTTGAGCTCAAGCATAATATGCCCGGCTTCGATGGTCTTACCAAGACCAACTTCATCTGCTACTAGCAATCTTTTGTTGCCGGAATACAGAAATTTGAGCAGGGGAATATATTGGTAAGGCTTGAAGTCTGTTTTGGATGCCATCATCGTAGCAATAGAGTTGGTGCTCTGATTGCTAATCTTGAAAGTGGTGTTGGTTAATACAAACTGTTCATTGGTTCCAAATAAACCTAATTTACAACGCTCGAATTCATCGGAGATGTTCACTTGCGGCATTAATTGTTGCTCGGGACACATAGTGTATTGCCCATTAACAAAAATCTGGTATATTTGCATACCACCTTGTATGGGCAACACTTGTGTTACGACTGCTTCTTGTTGCGATCGTACATATATTACACTATCTCCAACGTTAAATTGCGCCATATAGGCATTTTGAATTTTATCTCGGACCAAGGAATTTATCACCATTCAGGTGAATCATGTGATCGGGCAAAGGATTATTGATGTATTTCCAGAAACTTGTATCCGTTAAAATGTATCATGTGATCTGGAGAATCTGCCAACCATACTTCCGACTCCCATGCAATGTCAGTAGAGAATTTACGAAAAATGGCTTTGTTCTCAAAAGCAGAAACAAAGATCAGATTTGCTGTGCAGTCGTGCAGTTTCTCTTTCAATTTATCCACACGAATCTCACTCATCTGTCCATAACTATGCACTGCTTCAATCATAAATAGAAGATTCTTACTCTCACTATACGCAACTACATCCGGCAATTCTTCATGCTCTAATGTGAAGAAATGAAGTGCATTTAGTTTATCGTCATTTCGCACAAGGAATTTATCAGTCGTATCTCCGATATATAACACTTCAGCACCAAATCCAAAACGAGGTAGGAATTTCTCAACAATGTCCTTTTGTAACTGGTTATGCTCACCTGCCGAAAGACGGATTTCCACTCCATCGGGAAGTGTGACAGGTATCTTCTCCAACTCACGTTTACGCTGTAGGATTTCTTTTAGTTCCTCATTCTTCTGCTTAAATAGAGCGAGACTATTTTCCCATTCCGTAGTTCCAAAAGAATGTAGTAATTCAGCGAATTCAACTGTAAGAGCATAGCCCCTTGTCGGATTGTTTGTAGATTGTGTTTCTACTGCTGATGAATTCATTATGTACCCCGCTTTTATTAATAGAATCAAATGATGGCGACGTATATCATCATAAGAACCTGGTGATGCCTTTTCTGCCAGATACTTATTCTCAAAGTCAATGATTTGGCGCGTGGTCAGGAAATGATTGTCCGCCACCGATTTTGCTTCGGAAAATGCTTTCTTGATGTCCGCTACCGCCAATACCGCTTCGGCTATACGGATTTTTGTGCGCTCACCGATTGTATCCATTGGAATCCCGATAACATCCAAGACCTTCAACATATTGTTGATAAGTGTTGCTATACGCTTTGGTTTATTCATAGATATTTCTTTTATGCGAATTCAGCAAATAAAGGTTGAAATATTTGGTTGATTTGGTGCAACTCGTCCAGACTTCGTTCCTCTTTGTGGAAAGTCTCTTTTACAGCCAATGCCAATTGATAAGCTAACAATGGTGGTACGGCATTGCCAATTTGAGTAAATTGTTGAGTTTCGTTTCCGCAAAACTCGAACCAGTCAGGAAAACTTTGCAGCCGTGCCGCTTCTCGTTGGACGATTCGGCGGCGCCTGCCATCTGGAAGTTTAACACGTTGCATGTCGCTTGTTGCCCCGGCAAGGTTACGACATGTTATTGTACGCGCCGGACGGTCTGCATACAAGTCACGAGGATTGATACAATCAGACTTGCGCTCATATTCAGCAATGTATGCATCTTGTTGCGGTGTAAGGAAATGACAGCCTTCTATCACTTGGTTCATTGTGTCGCCGATGGCATCACCAACAGTTACCTTTTTTTGTGACATTTTTGGGAAAGTAAATTTTGAACGATGCCCTACTATGATGATGCGCTCTCTGTTTTGTGGCACCCCATAGTTGACGGCATTTACACATTTAAATTCCACTATATAGCCTAATTTACGTAGCTCGTCCACAATGAGATCCAGATACCATTTGTGAGAGTACATTAAATTGCGCACATTTTCACACAAAAATACTTTGGGTTGTAAGCGAGCGATGGCATCTATGAAAATCGGAAAACCGTCTCGTGCATCTTTCATTCCCATTTGCTTCCCACGGACGCTGAAAGGTTGGCAGGGAGGACCGCCAATAACAATGTCGGCATGTGGGTAATCATAACCGACTGAAAGCATTGTTTGTTCACAATGCCCTTTCAGATTCTTATTATATGTTTCCACAGCTGATTCTACCATCTCATAACCGATAGTTTTGAATCCTGCAGCTTCGAAACCTAAAGACAATCCCCCGCAACCTGCAAATAAATCAAGGACTACGGCAGCTTCTGTGATGTTAGGTTTGAGATTACTGTTGATGTAGTCTACATACATATCCTAAATAATAAAATAAATAAAATCTTTTGTATGTTGTAATATGGCTTGAAGCATAATATACCAATTTCAGGTGCAAAGTTACAACTTTTTTCTGACATATGCAAATTTAATTGCATATTGTCGGAAAATCTGGCTAAAAACAAGTGTTTGATATTAGGTCTATTAAGAACCACAACGCTAAACCTGCCTCCAGCAAACCAACCAATATTCCAATTAGTTCTTCCATAATCACTTCCATTTAATGGGTTTTGTGCACCGCCGACTCTCACGAGCCGACGGGTGCTATATATTTTCATTCCAAAAACACTTGCAAAAGCAGAAACACAAGTATATTTATTTAATAATCTTCCATATAAATTTCCATATCATGCACATCATCCACATCCTCGTCAAACCCCAACAGATTTCATATCCATCTATATTAAAATTAAACACATAATAGCACTGCCGCCACTAAAAACATTCCTATAATGCCGATTGTATCCATTACCAAACTCTTTACACTCTTTTCCATAATCGTACTAATTTTTGACATTAAATAACCTTGTTTTTCAAATTCGCTGCAAAATTACTACATCAAACTCCCAAAACATGGGAGTGAGCGAAGAAAAATATCAAAAAAATACATTTTTCTTCTTATCTGGCGAACGATTATTACATTTTCCCTCTTTTTCTGCTAATTTTCATACTTCGACACCTTAATTTTTATTGTGCGCACACATGCGAGTTGCCTAAAGTTGAGAGACAAATTTTTCTTTTCGATTCTTTCTTTCAATTAGGTGTTCTTATCTTACTCCGTACGAACGATTATTGCACTTCGTTCACGGCTTTTTTTATTTGGCCCGAAACTTTGGCGGTTAACCGCCTTAAATAAGGAGTTCGGTAAACCTCACGTTTTTTATCAAAATTATAAAACGAATATCGGCATCGTCCACTCCGAGGGAGTGCAGGAGATCCAATACCGTCCTTGACCTACTCCACTCATTGGGCGTCGATGACGCAGACATCCGCTTCGATAACTTCGGAGGATAATCTTTTATCTGATAATTACAAAAAGAACGCGTGTACATGTGTACGCGCGTTCTCTCGTATTGGTTCATAATTATTAAAATAACGTAAATTTCAGAATGTCGCTAGATGAAATATTAAATATATTATTGTTGGAATCCAGTAGAAGCGGAATCCCCACAATATAGCGGAACCAACAGTGCTATCTAATAAATCATAAGCACTCATAAACCTTTCATTGGTTATTCTATTCGGCTTTGAGGGATTGATTGACCAGGGCTTGGATGAGCTGGTCAATCATCTCCTTGGTCACATGCTGCATGACCACCACGTGCGCCAGCTCGCCTCCGAAACGATCATCGTAGCCCAATGCCAGCATGTACTCATCGCAAATCTCCGGCGAGGGACGTTTGAAAAAGACGGTGTTGCTGTATTCGTTGCACCAGCACGGCCAGCCGATTTTCTCCAGCTGCTGCTTAAGATACGCCGTGCATTCCATCATCCGGTTCGCCTGTTCCGACCACCGGTCATACCCCACTTTCTGTATCAGCCACCAGAACTTAAGCGGTTGTAAGGCGTCGCGCGAGCAGTTGATCATTTTCATGTTGCTGTTCAGATAAGTCACATTGAAATTCTGCTGATGGTCATACACCTCACGGGTACAGAAGAAAAGCCCTGAAGGCGAATCGATGCCGAAGAACTTATGTCCGCTGATGGCGATTGCGTCAAAACGCATCTTCTGGTGGCTGACCATCTCTTTGTATTTCGTAAATGGCAGATACCCGCCGAAAAGGGCAGCGTCCACATGCCGGAACACAGGCATCTCCGGATGTTTGTCCAGCACAGCATTCAGCGCTTCCTGGTCATCTATCGCCCCTTTAAAAGTGGAGCCCATGGCAAATATCATGAGTGCCGGACGGGATGTATCCAGCGCTTTCTCTAATTCTTCGGGGATCATACGTCCCATGGCATCGCTTTTGACGAGTTTCACATCGAGGTTTTGCAGATCGCATAGACGCATGTTGGAGTAGTGCGCCTCATCGGACACATACACTACAGGCTTCTTTCCTGTCTTGTTGAATAGGTAATTGGCGCCAAAATAGATACCATGGTTGTTGCCATCCGTGCCGCTATGGGTTACAATCCCCCATACGCTGTCCCTGGAGAATCCGTACAGGGGCGCAAAGAACTCTATGACCTCGCGCTCGAATGCATGGGAAGACATCCGCCAGGGATCATCGGTCATGGGGTCACCGGCGTTATTCAGATTGATCACATCCATACCGGTTGAGAGATACCACACATAGAAATCATGCAGTTCTGATTTCTGGTTACCGGGATAGCCGATATAGGTCTTCTGGCCTTCCTGCCAGACCTTGGTCCATTCATCCAGTTTCTGAAATCCGGAACTCTGTGCCAGACAGATTGAGGCTATAAAAATCGCCGCAAATAATGTGATTTTTTTTCGCATATTGGATTTGTATAAGTGTTGTTTTCTTCTTTTCAGCCGCAAAGATACTGCTTTTTTCGCACATATACAAATAAAATGTCCGATTTTATTATTATTCCAGGGAATCGAGATCGATCAACTTGTTGACGATAGCGTAGATCGTCAGACCTGCGGTAGAATGGATATTCAGCTTGCGGGTGATATGCTTGCGGTGGGACACAACCGTGTGCATGGAGATACATAGCACATCGGCTATCTCTTTGTTACTCAGTCCCTTAACCACTTGTATCAGCACATCCCTTTCGCGGTCTGAGAGTGCTTCTCCGGTGGCATTGGACGCCAGTTGCCGGAGCTTGTTGGAGGTCGTCTTATGCAACTTCAGCGCCGGGCGAGAATATCATCCTCTATCGCGCAATGGTCTGCAAAATCCTGCTCCGTATGCCATAGATCGGACATGACAGAAATGAGTTCGTACTGAGCCGAACCGCCGGGATAATATTTGATGATCAGATTCTTGATCTCGGTCAGTTTGTCGGTTATCCGCTGGTCGTCGTGCTCGTGCTCGTCGTACAGACCTTCGTTCTCGTGCTCGATATGCGTGCGGATCTCCTCCACAAACTCGTCGTAGCAACGGAGTATCAGCATCGGTATCTTGGTGCTCGGATCGACCGGAATAATCGCTTCTATCAGCGTTCTGCGCAGTCGCGGCAGCCGGAAATCGAGGAAATAAGTATGTGCGTTATGCAGATAGCATTGGAGAGTCTGCAGATCAATGTCAGCCGGTACTGCGCGTTGCTGGAACACCTTATAATTAACTACCGCCAAAAATGTAGGAGTGTGCACCCCGTGTGCCATGCAGGCTTCATCGATCGTCTGCTCCCCTACTCCCATCTCCAATCCGAAACGACTGATGATCTGGATCGCGTCTTCTTCACGCGCCATTAAGTCGCATATTTTATCACTCGCTTTATACATTTTCTTCTCCGAAATCGAGTGCAAAATTACTCTTTTTTTCTCATTTGCACAAGCAAATGTTTCAAAATCCCCACAAATTGGGATTTGGTAAATGCCAAAAAAAGAGTACCTTTGTATTGCGAAAAAAGTTTCATGTTTTGAGTTTTGAATTAAGTGTATGAAAAAGCAAGCAATTCTATTTATCTCGTTCATTTTGTGCGTATTAGGAGCACAAGCAGAGGATAGTATCAAGGTCAGCGCGGCCGAGCTGCAGTCCCTGATTCAGCGAGTGGAGCGCCTCGAACAGCAAACTGCCGTTCAAAACTCCGATTCCGCCGAATCCCAACAAATAGTGAGGGATGAGGCAAAGCCTCAAAAAGAACGCACACGCGGGCGGTTTGTCATCGGCGGCTATGGTGAAGTGACCGCCAAACATTGTTTCTTCTCCAACAACTACCTCCGTTACGGCCAGAACCCGCAGCGTTTTGCCGGCGACCACTACGGCGAGTTCGATCTCCCGCACGTGGTCATTTATATGGGGTATGATTTCGGCAAAGGCTGGTCCGTCGGCACGGAGATCGAGTTTGAGCATGGCGGAACAGAGAGCGCCATCGAGATTGAGGAAGAGGAAGGCGGCGAGTACGAAAGCGAGATCGAGCGCGGAGGAGAAGTGGCACTCGAGCAGTTCTGGCTCCAGAAAGCCTTCAACCGCTATGCCATCATCCGCGCAGGTATGCAGGTCATTCCCGTTGGAGGACTGAACGCACACCATGAATCGACAGAGTATTTCGGCGTTTATCGTAACGAAGGCGATTTCACCATCATTCCTTCCACTTGGCATGAGGTGGCGCTCACCTTCATGGGCTCAACAGCCAACGGATGGCACTATCAGGCGATGTTCCTCCCGGGTCTGGACAGCGACCGCTTCAACCGCAAGAACTGGATCAAACCCGGTGCCGGAAGTCCCTATGAATTCAAATTAGCGAACGTGTTTGCCGGAGCGGCGCGCGTGGATTATACCGGTGTTAAGGGGTTAAGGTTGAGTTTAAGCGGCTACTGCGGCAACTCGTTTCGCAACACGCTCTCCAAATCCAATGTGGAGTTGGACGCGAGTGCCTACAAGGACGTGAAAGGAACAGTCTCCATCGGCGCATTCGATTTCGCCTACAATGACTTCGGCGTGATCGTCCGCGGCAGTTTCACCTACGGACATCTCTCCGACGCAGCGGCTATCACCCAATACAATATCGCCATGCGCAAAGGTTCGGTTTCCTCCAAACAATGGGTGGCTTCCGATGCGCTCGCAGCAGGTATTGAAGCCGGATATGACTTCTTCTCGCTAAACCGCAAATTGCAAGAGAAAAACCAGAAATTCTACCTCTTTGCGCGCTACGATTACTACGATTCTATGTTCCGCTACGACGGGCAACCGACAGATATGTACCCTTGGTGCGGACGCCATCGCGCGGCGGTCGGAATCAACTATTTCCCCATCAAGCAAATCGGCGTGAAAGCGGAGTTCTCGTACGGCATTCTGAAACAAGGAATACGCGCAGACGGCACGCGCGGGAAACTATACAACGACGAACCCCAGATAGCTGTCGGCATCGTCTATGCCGGCTTCTATCAAACCGGGGACAAATAACTCCTTTTACGTGTCAGTTAGTATGACATCGCCGGAACATCAATAGGACTGGAAAACAAAAATACAAACATATTAACAACAAATTAACGTATTATGAAAAAGATTTTCAAATGGGCACTATGTGCCGCATGCGTCATGGGAATGGTGGCATGCAACAACCAGAAGACCGAGGTTAAATCGGACAAAGAGGAGGCGCTTGAGCGTGCGATGGCGCCGTATGTGAACAACACCGTCATTGCGACTTACAGCCACATGGCGGACGAAGGTATTAACCTGCGGAAGCATTGCGACGACATCCTGACTAGTGTTGAGGGGGAGCAAGACTACACCGAGGCTATGCAGAAAGCCGGAGAAGCTTGGCGCGCTATGCGTAAATACTGGGAGCAATCAGAGGCGTTCCTCTACGGACCCGCTGCTGCGCACAACATCGATCCGCATATCGACTCATGGCCGCTCGATTTCAACGCCATGAACGCCCTGCTGAACGACCCCGCACGTATGGCAGCTATCGAAGAAGAGGGAGGTACATACGTCGGCGATAAGCTCGGTTATGCCCTCAAGGGCTTCCACGCGGCTGAGTTCCTGCTCTTTGAGTCGGTTGAGCAAGGCGGTCGTGCTATCGGTACCGGCAAGCCCCATGCTACCAACCTCACGCACGCGGAAGCGGTCTATCTGCATGGTATCGTAGAGGACTTGCTCCAACAGGCTATTCTGCTCGAATACTGCTGGGCGGGTTCGGTCAGCGAGACGAAAATGGCTATTTTGGAGGAAGGCGGAGTAGATGTCTTCGAGGATAACTACGGCAAACAGATGATCAATGCGGGCAAAGCCGGTTCGATCTATGTCAGCTTCCAGGACGCAGCAGAAGAGATTATTGCCGGTGCTGCAGACATCGCCAGCGAAGTAGCGGACCTGAAGATGGGTAACCCTTACACCGCTGTGGATCCGGACTACTTGGAGAGCCCGTACAGCTGCACCTCGACCATCGACTTTGCAGACAACATCCGTTCCATCCAGCACGCTTACTGCGGCGCGCAGGCTGGTGACTACGCGATCTCCAATTATGTCTATCGCGAGGATGCAGAACTCGACGCCAAAGTGCGCAAAGCCATTGAGGAGGCAATCACAGCCATCGAGGCAATCGAAGATTTCGAGCATAACCCGACTGACGCTAAAGTGGGCGCAGCAATCGAGAAAGTGAAAGCGATAGAAGAAGTGCTGAAAAACGAAGTACTCGCCCTCTTGGCAAAATAAAAGCCGCACAGACGCTTTGCAAATTGTATATTGTAAATTGTTAAATTGTAAATTAACTGATATGCGAAAAGAATTTCTAATCATGGCTCTGGCAGCTGTCGCGCTGGTGGGTTGTAACCCGGGCGGAGGCAGCAACACGCCCGAGACCGATATGCCGGAGTGGTACTACACCGGCGGTAAACAGGGAACCACAACCAACACCTCGTCCATGGCGTTCCGCCAGTCAACACCGGCTACCGACGAAGCCGGACTGGGAACAATGTTTGCGCAAGGCGATAATATCGCGGAGAAAGATTTCGTGACCAACGCCAGCGGTCGCCAGCATGGTCTGGGACCGGTCTATGTGCGTGCGTCCTGCCAGCATTGCCACCCCAATTATTCGCACGGTACATCCGTTCCTGCCGGCACGTATGATGCTGCGAACCAAGGAAACGGAACCCTGCTCGTGGTTATCAATCCTGCTACCCAGGCATACGTGCCTTGGTTAGCCGGTATGCCGCAACTCTTTGGTGCCAAACCGTTTAAAGCTCCGCTCGACCCGGACCAGATCACCGTTACGTGGAAGACTGCAACGGACGAGCACGGCAACAAGTTTGCGGATGGCGAGACATACGAACTGCGCTACCCGGAGGTAACGATGCCGAACACCGCGGTCTATGTCTATAACCAAGGTTACCGCGACCCGGACGGGCTGCTGGAGAGCCAAGGTTACCAAGTGCTGCTGGAGAACACCATCGGTGTCTATGGAACCGGTCTGCTGGACGCTATTCCCGACCAGGACATCATTGACCAGTACGCCAAAGAGGCGGCTGACGGAAAGCTCAAGAACGGTCTCAACCCTGCTTTCTGGGACGGTAGTTTCCAGACCACCGGTTATTACAAGAACGACCCGCAATGGGGACCGAAGCGTTTCACATACGCCCTCACCCGCGGACCGATCATGGACGCTGCCGGTGCGAACGCCATCTGGAATATCACCAACGTGACCCGTTCCGACCGCAAGTACCACTACCTCGACCTCAACGGTACGATCTATGCGGAGTATGCCGCCAAAGACAAAGAGGTGCAGGAGGGTTTTGCAGAGTACATCGCTGAGATTGACCCGAATAACGAGCACCCGGAGTGGCGCACGGACGATATGGAAGCGAACATCAAAGAGTTCCTGACCAGCAAGACCCTGCCGGCAGAGATGAGCGATGATGAGTTCACCCAAGTCATGGTTTGGCATCGCGGTCTGGCGGTTCCTGCTGCTCGTAACGTGACCGACAAACAGGTCCTCCGCGGTAAAGAGCTCTTCACCCAGATCGGTTGCGATTACTGCCACCGTCCTACTTGGACCACCGGCTCGGACGAGGTGCGTGACCCGAACAACTTCCCCGTTACGGCGAAAATGCCGCACTACCCGAACCAGAAGATATGGCCGTACACCGATATGGTACAGCATAAACTGCACATGGAGAATGACATCCGTACCGGCTGGTGCCGCACCACCCCGCTCTGGGGACGCGGACTCCACCGCAAAGCGACCGGTGATGCCTACGACGCACGTATGCACGACACCCGTGCGCGCAACGTGATCGAAGCGATCATGTGGCATGGTTATAGCACCGAATCCGATGCGTACTATCCTACCCAGGAGTTCTATAAACTCGAAAAATCTGACCGCGATGCAATCGTTGCTTTCATCAATGCGATCTAAACCCGTTACTATGCTGTTGCACCTCGCCCTCGCGATTATTATCGCGGGGGCTTGTGTGACGCATTTCTTCGGCGTGCAGGGCGAGATCCATATTCGCGCCGACAAAGCCGAAACGCTCACTGTTAACACGCATTCAGTATCCCTCTTCCTTTGGGATTTTCAGGTCGTCTATGCCGAGGATGGCGAGACGCCGGTGGATTACATCACCGAACTGCGCCTGCTTGATCGTTCCTCCTCCCCTGAGGGGAGGTCGGGTGGGGTTTCACTCTCTTCTGTGGACGAAGGAACGATCCGGATGAATAAACCGCTCAAATACAACGGCTTCCGCTTCTGCCAGTCCGATTACGACAGCGACCTGATGGGTGTGGTGCTTACCTATAACTACGACCCGTGGGGCATTGGAATCACCTATACCGGCTATGCCCTCCTGCTGATCTCCATGATTGCGTTCTTCTTCCAGCGGAACACGATCTTCCGCGCGAAACTGAAGCAGTCGGTCTTTGGTCAGCGAAGCGGTATCTACTCGGCTGCCTTCATCGCCCTCATCGCTATTCTGGCGCTGGTGATGACCAAGGTCGTGACACCCAAACCGCCCTTGCAGCCGGTGCTCCAAACGCCGCTCTTGGGAATCCATGTGTCGGTGATCATGCTGGCGTACACCCTTTTCGCCATCATAATGATAAACGGCATATTAGGGCTGTGCATGGCGCAGAAACGCGAGATGCTCATGACGCTCTCTCAAGTCCTCCTCTACCCTGCTATCTTCTGCCTCACCGCCGGAATCTTCATCGGCGCCGTGTGGGCGAACCTCTCTTGGGGACGGTACTGGGGCTGGGATCCGAAAGAGACCTGGGCACTGATCACGATGATCATCTATGCCTGCCTGCTGCATTGGCCCTTGATAAAAAAGCCGTCCGCTATGAGCAGACGGCAATCTGAGATCGCTTACCATATTTTCAGTATTGTAGCCTTCCTCTTTGTCCTTTTCACCTATTTCGGAGTGAACCGTCTGTTGGGAGGCTTACATTCCTACGCTTAATACAATCCAAGTAGCGATTGTATGAGAAGCAGCACCGAGCACGATGAACACATGCCATATTGCATGATAGTAGTCGTGTTCTTCGTCTTTATTGAAGAAATACGAACCGATTGTATAGAATACTCCTTCGCCTATGATCCACCAGAACGCGCTGTGCGGCATGCCTTTCCACATCGGCACCAGAATCAGCAGCGCCACCCACCCCATGCTCAGATAGAGCGCCAGAGACAGCTTGGGATATTTGCCGAGCGCAATGATCTTACCGATTGTGCCGGCGATCACGCATGACCATAGGAAGATAAACAGCGTCCACCCCATCCAACCGCCTACGACGGAAAGACAGATCAACGAGTACGAACCGGCTATCATCGCATAGATAGCAATATGGTCGAATATCCGCAGCCGGGCTTTCGTTGCCGGCTCTACTACTGCATGATACGCCGTGGACGAACCGAACATCACCAGCATACCGACCAGAAACAGAGCGGTTCCTAATACCTGATACGCCGGCGCAGCTTGCTGACTCCGTATCGCCAGCCTCATCATCGGCACAGCTATTCCTACCGTCGCCATCAGCGGCACCAGATGAGTGATAGTATTCCACCGCTCCTCACTCGATAATTTCCCTAAATACTCCTTCATCCTTCGTCCTTCCATCACGCACTATGTGTCTTTCGCGTTACGATCGACCGCATCGTCAGGAAAAAATACTTGATATCGGTCCGCACGGGGTGCTCCAGATATTCCGTCAGATACTTGTCCTCGCTCGCAAATAACTCCTCGAATGTATCCGGGTGATCGATATAGAAAGGCGGTATCAACCCCGGCTTGCATTTCGTGCGTTTGTTCTGCAGCCACTCCGGATAATTATCAAACATCGTCCGACTCAGCGGGCGAACACCCACTAACTTCACATCGCCTTTAAACCAATTGAGCAGCATCGGTAGCTCGTCCAACCAGTACTTCCGCATGAATTTGCCCCAAGTGGTGATCCGCCAGTCGTCATTGCTCTTGTCGGCTATATCCATGCCTCCGCGGGCGTCAAAGACATATTTCTGGATATACTCGGCGTAAGGGTGCATCGTGCGCATCTTGTAGAAATAACGGATCTCCTTGTTCTTGCATACGCGCGCCAATTTGATCAGCGGGCCATAGACCTTGAATTGCTCCTGCGGATACGGCTGGGACTTACGGTGCGCAAACACATACTCGATATGTCCCATCGGTACGATCTCATCGACCTCGAATCCGCAATAATACAGCCGCCCCAATACCTCCGTCTTACTCAGCATCCGTTTGCGGCCTTTCGTCACGTCGTAATACAGCCGGCTTGTCAGCATCAGCCGCGGCAGCACCCTCTTTCGGAAGAAATAGAAACTATATACGATCCAATTGATACCCGCCGGATACTTGGCTAAGATCTTTCCTTTGATATACTCCTGCGGACGATAGCAACATACATATCGCCCTTCGTCCGGCAGTTTCTGGTTCACGATACAGAACCGCCGGTTGATACCTTTGGCGTCATTCAGCAGCGTCAGATCGACGATCGTACGGTATTGGTAATCCGGTATCTGCAGGAAAGCAAACCGGTTGCGGTCACACACTGCTTTGGTCTGACGGCTGTCTAATTTGGCTTTCTCCAGCAACATCTGGTAATCCTCTTCGGTCGTAACGGAGAGCACCGACTGGTGAACCGACTCCATCGATTGCGCACCGCGTTTCTCGTCCGTCCGCCCCACATGGGCATTCTCGCGCTGCTCGATCTGCATCGCCGGCACAGTCATGTTGGTCGCGTATTTCCAGTAATGCTCCATCAGCACCACAACCGTCTCCAGCGCTCCGACCAGCATGATTGTCCACATCGCTACCTTCGGTGACAAGTTATAAGGCATCTGCGGCAATATCCACCAGCATAGACCGATCAATATCCCTGCATCAGCAACCAGCGACAGCATCGCCTGCCAGAACCATGCCTCTTTGTACGAGCGGTACAGTTGCACGGCAAATCCCACGATGATCCATAGCGCCGCCAAGACACCGAATAGTGCCCAATAATGCGCGATCTCGCTCTTATTGGCTACCCATCGCCATAGCATACATAGCGCCGCCGCCATAACCCACACCAGCAGGTCTGCCGCAACCCTCGTTCTCCAACCTTCGCGTATCATGTTTTATTGATTAATGATTACTCATTCTCTCCTTCACGCACTCGGCGATAAACTCCGCAATCTGTTTCGGCTCTAATCCGGCTACATTCAGCACCAGATCATAGTTCCGCGCATCATAACGGCTCTTGCCGCTGAAAGTATGCGTGAATGTCTCCCGCGCATCATCTACTTTGTTGATCAGCAGATCCGCACTACCTTCGTTGATATTCAGCCGCCGTGCTACTTTATCACGACGAAATGCTTTGTCTGCTATCAGAAACACTTTGAAGGCATAGGGATTATCCCGGAAGATATGGAAACCCGTACGCCCAAGTATGACGCACGACTCTTTCTCAGCCAGCGACCGAACGATAAACTCCTCATCGTTGTATAAATCCTGCGAGATCGGCTCGAACCACCAACTCTTCTTGGTCGCCTTGATCTTGTCTATCTCCTCTTGCGTGAGGTTATATCGATCTTCCAACTGACGCAGCAAACCTTTGTCATATAGTTCTACGCCCAGTATTTGGGCTAACTCTACGGCTATTTTCCGTCCTCCGGTCCCGAATTCCCGCCCGATAGTAACTACAAATTTCTTATCCATACTCTATCTATATTATTGATTATTGATTATTGATTTTTCATCATTCTTACTCCCAATACTCCTATCCTGTACAATATCGGTTTGGCGATATACAGAAATCGCCCGTGTTCAACCAACTCTCCGCCGAACTCAGCCTTAAAATTCCGAACGCCGTACGGCACGCCGGGCACACCGGCGCCCATCATATCATATTTCGGAATACCGTGTGTATGAGCATACTCCATTGCCGCCCAAGTGGCGAGCACAGAAGGATACAGGTCATGGTATTCCCCGTCCAGTCCGCATATAAACCACTCATAGATACATCTTCCTTCCCAAACCGGGCACATGATTCCGCCTATCACCTTGCCGGCATACTTGACCAGAAGATAGACGCCACGTCTCTGGCGATAGAACGCTAAAAAAAACGACAGCGGGAAGAGCGGTGTCTTTACTTTCCTGTGATACAAATCCGCCAGAATCCGATACCAGTCTGTTAGCTCTTGCTCTGTCTGCGCTTCTTCTATTGCAGCGCCATTCTTAAGCGTTTTTCGTATCTGCCTCCGCCGGGTCTCACTTAGTACGGCCCACATGAGGTCTTTGTCACGGCAATCGAAATGAAAATTCAAATGCGGCTGATATATAAACCCCGCTTGCCCGAACACTGCGCTCCATTTCGTATAGTCATTGAAATTCCGCGTCTCTATATAGATTGGAGACTGGGCACTCGACGTGTCCGTCATCAAATGCCGGCGAACTGCTTGCATTAAGACGTACGCCTCTTCCGTGCTGCAATCATCGGCAAGCACAGGTCCGCCTATGATAATCGCTCTTCTCGTAAAGTACTGCTTCAGCGGATTCTTCTCTATCGTCACATAACCGCAGCAAACCCCTCGTAATGTCTGCTGGCTGCTGCCATCTGACGACTGTTTGCTGCCGTCTGGTTGATGCCAGCGGACTGCCAAGACGAAAGGTCTCATTATCTCCCTCTGTGACGCAAAGAAATCGTACGCTTCTGGCGTCTGAAACCAGGTCCCGGTCTTGCTCTCCTTAATCAGAGTCTCCCATTCCTCTCTGTTTATCTCGCCATATGTCAATACGCGCAATGCCACTATTGCAGATAATGAATGATTTCTTGTATAATCTTTTCGCTTGCGTGTCCATCCCCAAAGAGCAGCGGGAACTGTACTGATTTGTTTGCTAGTGTATCATAAGCTTTTATGATCCTTTCATGATCGGCATCAGCTATGATACCTGCTCCGGCTTCTACGATCTCTACCCATTCTGTTTCCGGTCGCAGTATAACGCAAGGCGTACCATAGAAAAATGCTTCTTTCTGCACTCCACCGCTATCGGTCATCACTACACGGGCATTCTTCTCCAATCGGATGATTTCGAAGAACGACGCAGGTTCTATAATCCGCAATTGTTTATTTTCCTCTATACGGTCTAATATCTCTTTTGTTAACTGAATTGGAAGCATCTTACGCGTGCGAGGATGTAATGGCAATACTACATCTATTTGTTCACGGTCGGCAATATCAAGCAAAGCAGTGAATATCGATTGCAGATTAGCGGCATTATCTGTATTCGCAGGGCGATGGATGGTCGCCAATATAAATTCCCGATAACGCAACCCCATTCGCTCGATTATATCGCTTTTCACATCCGCCATTGCGCTGAAATACATGGAGTTATCATACATCACATCGCCGGATAGCACGATTTTTTGCCCTCTGCCGTCTGCGAAATGAACCTTGGTCTTAATATCCTCAAACCCTTCTCCTTTGAGATTCATTAACCCAGTCTCTGTAGGGGTAAATAATATGTTTGACAATTGATCACATACGATCCGATTTATCTCCTCCGGCATGGACATATTAAAGGACCTCAACCCGGCTTCTACATGAAATACTGGTACATGAATCTTGCTGGCTGCTACTGCCGCCGCTAAGGTGCTATTCGTATCACCATATACGATTACACCATCATATTTCGCATCTTCTGTCAATACCTTTTCTATTCCTTCTATGATACGAGCTGTTTGCGTTCCATGCGTTCCGCTCCCGACATGCAGATTAAAATTAGGTTCAGGGATACCTAATTCACGGAAAAACACTTCCGACATGTTATCGTCGTAATGTTGCCCGGTATGCAAAATATGCTCCTCAACCTGACCAGCGAACTGATTTCGTATCGCGCGGGAGATGGCTGCAGCTTTGATAATCTGCGGCCTTGCACCTATTATTGTCAGTAATCGTATCATATTATCTCTTCTCGTCCCATCCGAACGGGTGTTTAGCCAGCGGCAGTTTGGCTAAAGGATGGTAGTCGCCTACCAAGCCGATCGGTTCGGAATGACGGATTTCCGCTACGGTCTCGATACACGGTCTCGCTTCGCTGATACGGAAACCGTTTCCTGCCAGAATCTGCTTGTAACTCTCCGTGTGCAACTCTGTAAACCCTGCGCTGAACTCAAACTCTTCTCCGTCGATGCTCAAGGTACGATATGTCCGTTTCTCACCTTGTACAGCGTTAGCCGGCAAGCACTCGGCATTGATGCTGAGGAAATAACGCACGCGCGCTTTCTCCAGCTCCAGGTATCCTGCCACGCGGTCGAAACTCATCACATGCACAATATTCTTCTTCACCGGACCGAACACCCATTGCAGCATGTCGTAGAAATGCACGCCGATGTTGGTAGCAATACCGCCGCTCTTGTGTACATCGCCTTTCCACGAAGAGTAATACCATTTGCCGCGGGAGGTGATATAAGTCAGATCCACGTCGTAGATCTTGTCTTTCGGTCCCTGCTCCACTTTCTCTTTCAACGCACGGATCTTGTCGTGCAAGCGCAGCTGCAGGATCGTATAGGCCTTATGTCCCGTCTCGGACTCCAGCTGAACCAAGTTGTCAATGTTATACGGATTCAGGACCAGCGGTTTCTCGCAGATCACGTCGCAACCCAGTCGCAGTCCGTAGCGGATGAAAGCATCGTGGGTGTAGTTCGGCGTGCAAATAGAGATCCAGTTCAAGGGGTTCTCCGTCCGCATCTGTTTGGAGCAGAAACGGTCGAACTGTTCATTCTCGGTAAAGAACGAACAATCCGGGAAGGAGCTGTCCAGGCGACCCACCGAATCAAACTTGTCATACGCCACCAACAGGTTGTTGCCTGTGTCTGCAATCGCTTTAATGTGTCGCGGCGCTATATATCCTGCCGCGCCGATTAATGCAAAATTCAATTTACTCATATATAATTCAATAAAATAAAAAATCTAAAATCTAAGACCAATCATGCAGTTGGCTACAACCGTAGGGATATTGGTTTCAGCTTCATTTTATGATTACCCATTCCCCTTTTTTAGAAGCCCCTACATATTTTACCACGCCATTCATAGCCGCCATATCACGTTTGACTATATCATAACTCAGCCTTAATCGTTCGGCAATTATCTACATGAATCATGATTCCTGTTTCAAAAAATCAAATCTTTCTCATCCATTTCTGTCACATCAATGGCTTTCATGAACATCACGAAATACACCGGCATATATAGCACTTTCTTCTTCAGCATTACTTCGCGTTCATTCGATAACACCACAGCCTCATCTATTCGGTATTCCGGATCAGACACCATCGTGTTCAGCGCACTATGTACCCGATAATCCTTACCCGACTTAACCTCCACAGGCAGCACTCGACATTTGTCCGAATCATCTATGATATAATCCACTTCGCCTTTAGCCTTGTTATCATAGTAGAATAGCGGATGTCCATGTGCTGCTAACTCTTGTGCCACTACCGACTCATAAACAGAACCTAAGTTTACACTCTTTTCTGTTTCCAGAATAGCTTTAATTGAATACTTAAACAATTTAGCAGTTAGTAAGCCCACATCGTTGTGATATAACTTAAGCAAATTCTTATGAACAGATTCCAATAATGGATAATGAGGATTCGATATTGCATTCACAGCCAATGCTATGCCGGAAGAAACGAGGTACTCAAACTCTTCCGTATAATTCTCAAACCGATCACCTTTTTTATCTTGGATGTTCTTAGCCACTACACGCTTTTTCTTATTCTCCATCTGAGATGAAATCATGTCGTATATGCGTCGTATATGTAACTTACGTTCCGCTTCTTGTTCGTATTTTGCAGCATCTTCCTTGTATAATTCCATAATAGCCTCTTGCACCTCTCGCACTTTCGCAATATTATGCGAACTAAGATATTCGTTCACCACATCCGGCAAACCACCTACCAACAGATAGCGTTGAAACAATGAGAGTATGTATTGATGCATATCCTCTGACAAACTCGCACGTTTGTCATAACATTCTTTTAGATATTTCAACGCGTCTTCCCCGAACCCATTAGCTATCAGCCATTCCTCAAAGTCCAACTGATACATCCTCTTACGGATCAGACTTCCTACCGGTATGGATGTTGTCTTCTTAAGTGCTATTCCTAACAAACTACCACTGGCAATAAAGCGGAACTTATGCTCCTCACGGAAGAACTTCAGTAGCGTCAAATATTGCGGGTAATGCTGTATCTCATCTAAAAAAATCAACGTATCTGCATAGCTACCTAACTGTATTCCGGCTATGGCACTCAGGCGGAGGTAGAATTCTTCTGTACTATGGATGTTTTTTAACAGTTGTGGTCCTTCATCATCTTCTACGAAATTCAGTTCGATGAAGTTAGGATAGATCCGCTTCCCCACCTCGCGGATGATAAAGGACTTACCAATCTGCCTAGCTCCTTCTATCAGCAATATCTTGTCATTCTCGGACTTAAGATACTCCTCGATATAACTCGAAATTTTACGATACAACATAGTCTTTACACTTTTCCATCATTTTTCACGCTGCAAAGATACACTTTTCCATCGAATTATGCAAATATTTTTTACACTTTTCCATAATTTCTGCGTTTTTAGCAATTTTTGGATATTTTTCCCACCTCAAGTGTCTACTTTTTCGATAGCAACACAGATTCCGCCTTTTTGATTACCAAAATATTACTTAAACCGTTTCCAAAACTCTGCATCGGCATAGCGGGTAGCGGACGCCGATTCCGGATAGTTCTCTATGAACCACGTCAAAAAAGCAGTAACGTCGATTTTATCTGCCAAGAACTGTTCTCTCCGTTTCGCCCATTCTATCTTTAGATCCGGCATCGTAAGCAACTCCTCTATTTTTTCATGGAACTTCTCCTCATCCTCCGGCAGGAACGCATAGCACAAACCATATCGTTCCTCCAACTCATTTGGTACAGCTAGCCGTCCAGCAAAACTATTACACTTCACTGCAGGTGTACCCAATATCGCAGCTTCCGATGTCATCGTCTGACTATCACCAATGAACATCGTCGCATAGTACATCAGGCTATGTACTTTCTCTTGTGATACTTTCAGTTGGTATGGTAGAAATTCGTCATCTATATTCCGTTCGGTGGTGATAAACACCTTCCCATACTGCGAAAGCGTCTTTATCAGCCTACGTTTCCCTTCAATTGACAGACCTTTTACTCCAACATCATGATGTGCCTTAAACGCATTAAACCGCACGATGAAAAACTTCTCTCCATTTTTTACTCCGATCTCTTTTAGGATAGACGCATCCGGAGTAAAACGTTTCGGATGCAAGTATGCCAACTCATGCGTTCCGGGATAGTTGATTGTCTGCTTGGCCTTACGTTTAATACTATCCGGTGTTAGTATCATATCTGCAAACGGATGAGCAAATTTTACAAATAATGGCTCTGCATTATCATCATCATCATCCAAAATGATACTCTTCATCTTACTCAACCTGCTAACATGCGCGATGTTAATTGAAGACCCGATTCCCAACTCAATCTTATGTTTTCGCACGAGTTTCCATATTCGCCAATCGTACATCAGTTGGTCAAAACCTTTCTTGGCCAACGAATCATCCTTGCTCCCAATATTGATGTAAGGTATCCTTTCGCTATCCATCAATGCGTGTGCAGACGGGATATCTTTCACCGTCACAATTATCTCATGCCCTTTAGCCTTCAATACATGATATGCATTTCTTAATAAATGCACATGGGCAGGATGGTTAATATCTATTAAAATTCTCATTTTATTGCTTTTAATAATTTTACTCCTAATACTCCTATTCTGTATAGAAATGGCTTGGCGATGCATAGGAATCGCCCATACTCAACCTCTTTGCCGCCGAAACGAGCTTTGAAATCCCGAACACCATATGCCTCATCCGGTTTTCCGGCTCCCATCATATCGAACCGTGGCATATCGTGTTCTGCAGCATAGCGAATCCCTGCATAGGTCGCCACAGAAGAAGGAAATATTGTTCTCCATTCTCCATCTCTTCCACATGCAAACCATTCGTATAGGCACTTTATATCCATTCCTACATTTATTGTACCTCCTATGATACACATTTTATCTTGCTCATTTTTCTTTCCCACTAATAGAAAATGAGCGTAGGGTTGATTCCATAGTTTTTCAAAAAAAGGAAATGGAAATAATGGCGTTTTAACACGAGTTTTATATAGTTGTGATAAAATTTGATAGAATTCTCGCACTTGTACTAATGATGGCTTCTCTATAATAACGGCGCCATCACGTAATGAAGTTTTGATATCACGCTTTCGACTCTTGTGGATATTTTTCTCTACTACCTCTACAGACGAGGTATCTACATGAAAATTCAAATGTTTCTGATATTCAAACCCCGCAGCCTCAAAAGCCCCTTTCCATCGGCTATAGTCATTAAAATTGCGAGTTTCTACATATATTGCTTGCGACTGCAACATTTCTCTCACAGCCTTCATCAATGCAATAACTTCCTCGTCAGTACAATCATCCGCCAACGCCGGTCCGCCAATGATAATAGCTCTCCGCGTAAAGAACTGTTTAATCGGATTCTTCTCTTTCGTCACATATCCCACACAGACTCCTCGCAATGTTTCTTTGTTCTTTGATCCGGAATCTGATTCCGGTTTGCTTATAATAGCAAACACAAATGGTCTAAACAGTTCCGGCATCGACGCAAAAAACTCATACGCCTCCGGCGTCTGAAACCATGTTCCTGTTGAAGAAGATTGTACCAACCTACTCCATTCTTTTCTATTAATATCTTTACCCAATAACACCCTCATAAATCTTGGTTATCTTTTTCGCCACCTGTTCATTCGTCAAACCATATTCAATAATTTTCTCACGCCCATTGGTTTTACCTACAAAAGATATTGTTAGCGCAATTTTCTTAGCTAACTCACGCGGCTTTTTTTCCTTAACCACATAACAACTCCATACACCTTCGATCCGTTTAGCCACGTCTCCAACATCTACGCTAACAATAGGGCAACCGCATGCCATTGCTTCCTTGATTACCTGTGGCGAACCTTCTGTTTTACTCGTCATTAACAAACAATCGGCTGCACACATTAGTCTATTTACCTCACTGCGCGAGTAGCCTTTAAGCTCCACTAATTCCGCTACCACACCTTCATTTCTCAATTCTCTTATCGCCTGCTTTGCAAGCTCTGGATCTTTCACCGCATTATCAAACGCCCCGGCAAACAGCACTTTCTTCTCATCTTTTCCCCAACCTAATTCATTTCTTGCCTCTTCTTTCGTTTGTAACTGGTCATCGCTCAGTTCTACTCCACAAGGAATTAGTGAATACTTTCCCCCTTCTCTTACTCCGGCTAACTCCATATTCCGTTTGCTCACGAATATATTCCAGGCACTCAACCACATTGCGATCTTTGAAAATGGGCGTACTCGTGATAAATTAATATCACTCCCATGATACGTGCTTACAATCGGCACTCGTCTCGTAGTCAGATTTGCGAGCAAACAACTCAGCCCATAATGCGCATGAATAACATCAGGATGAAATTTTTGAATCGTTCTTCGCAGTCGAGGGATTTCCTTTATGTATCCGGTTATTCCCTTTCCTCTCACGCCGAACCACTCTAACGTACATCCGGCTTGCCGCACACTCTCTGCCTGCTCCACTATAAACGGCGCGAAACGATTCTTATTATATGAAGCTACTATTAATACTCTCATTTTCTCATTCTCTATTATGCTAATCCTCGCCCTGCCAATTTAAACCAGTTCCATGCCACCGCTGCTACAAACATCAGCGCACACCAATACATATACCATCGCTTGTATCTTTTGCGGGACAATGCGATACTCAATCCGTATGCCGCAAACATGAATTCAAATGGCATTGCTGGCTGATGGAACCGTTCTGATTGAGCAAAAGACGAGAATACTAATACAATCAAATACCCCGCTATAAATGATAAGGGTAACAAATGTTCCCTCCATCTGCCCGACAATAATAACATGATAATTGCCAATAACGTGAAACCGGATAAAATATTCTTAATAAAGTTTCCTCCATTTAATAATTGTTGTACATCTTGCCCCTCGAATGGGCGAACCATCGTAGGAAATGGAATGGTCAAAATCATAGGAGCAAATACAGTAGAACCTGCATATTTCGCAAACGCATTTCCGTTTTCCCGCCTTGATCTCCATTCCATATTTCCTTCTTGCTCATGCGACTCTACAGTATTTAGCAATTCGCGAGATTTTTCTTCTATTCTATTTCCGGCAACAATCCCGATGAGCGCCACGGCAACGAATCCTACTACAATTCGCTTACTCCAGGACACTACTTTATTCGATGACATTGTGGCGGAAAAAACAAGCGAGAGAAGAGCTACCAATCCCAGAGGAGTTCGAAATGTAAAAATAGCACCTCCTATAAGCAATATGGGGACCACTTTCCATGCCGTAAACTGTTGCGAACGAAGCATTTGATCTGCTTGCTCTATGAACAGGACAGCAAGGAACACCATTTCCGTTTCTTTCAAATGTGTTCCGCAATAATACCAAAAATTCGGCCATAGAGCACAGAACATAGCGGCAACACGCGCCGTCTGTTCGCCAAAGTTTCGTTTTGTCAGACGATATAGCAGCACCACAGTAACAGATGACCATACGCATTTTAGCAATCGTACTGCAATAATGCTATTATCCGTCAGCCAATATACAAATCCCACATAGATTCCGTATCCCATGTCGGATATATCATCATTACCTGAAAATTTGGCAATCCGATCATAAAAATGGAAATCACCTTCTGATATAAGACCGGAAACATATGCTCCCAGATCATTATAGTAAGGAGCGTCACCATTTTCAAATCCAAAGGCATTTCCATAATATTTCATGAAGATGGTATAGATAAGTAGTACCCATATGACTCGCGGTACAATGGCAATTAAGAAGATACGTTTTTCATAGTTTATGGTCTTGCGTATACGATCTATTGCCGTATCTTTTACAACTTTGCTACCATATAGAAAAAGCGCAAGCACACTCACTATCCCCGATAGCATATAATACCACGGAAGGCTATGAGAAGCATACATCATCGTCACCACAGCCAAAGCCAATAGGTACCCCCCTATTGCATATCGCGAGAACCATTTCGGAAATCCGCCCTGCCCTCTCGCGGCTCCCACCCTCTGCAGTGTCCCTCCTGCTATACGTGGAGGCATTGCTCTATATGTCCCTGTCGTTACTGCCACTCTTTATAGTTTTTTGTATATGCATACGCACATACACATTTCAGCCTGCAAAGGTAATGTTTTTTTTGCATATACGCAAATAAAAAACGAAAAATCGGAGATTTATCGTACATAAGCAAAAAAAAAGCGCCCATACGGACGCTTTTTGTCGCGGGCAACCCCCTGCTTTTAGCCGTTGTGCTCCGCGTCGTACTCCTGCCCGCAGACGCGCCAGAGGTACGCCTTCATGGTCTTGGCACCGGTAGCGGAGTCTTTCTGCGCGAGGAAGGCTTCCTGGTCGGTAACGATCTTGCTCAGGTCGATCTTGCGCGCCCGCACCATCGCTGCTACAGCGGTGAAACGCTCGCGGATCTTCAACTCCTTGGTGGAGGGCTGGGTGGAACGTATCGTCTTCGAACGCAGGTACAGACGGTTGCAATCCGGACTCTCTGTGGGGGCTATACGGTGCGTTCCCAACAGCATTTTTGCGCAAGAGTGTTGACCGTTCTTGCCCGGTTTGGCGAGTGC